>NZ_JBHSNY010000003.1:163849-752862 GCF_042657145.1 Streptomyces bullii | reverse complement strand
TATCTGGCGTTGACTTTTGGCACGCTGTTGAGTTCTCAAGGAACGGACGCTTCCTTCGTACTCACCCTCTCGGGCTTTCCTCCGGGCGCTTCCCTTCGGTGTTTCCGACTCTATCAGATCCTTTCGGACCCGATTCCCGGTCGGCGGGATTTGCCTTTCGGCTGCCTTTCCAGGTTCCGCTTCCGCGTTTCCCTTTCCGGCGGTTCTGACTCTATCAGATCCTTTCGGGCCTGATTCCCTGTCAGCGGGGGCTGCCTTCCCGGCTGTTGGGCCGTTCCGACGAGGTGAGACTTTAGCGGATTCCCGACTCCCGAGCTAATCGGGGGCCGCGTCCTTTTCGAACGGGGATTCCTCATTCCGTAAATACGCATGCCAATGACGCGACGACAGACAGGTGACTGTCGTCGAGTGGGGTGGTACCTGCGGAATGGCTGTCCGGGGACCGACCGGGGTCGGCGCTCACGTCGGACAACTCGGAGAACAGTACGGAGCGGGCAGGGGCGTGTCAACTTCGGTCCGCCCGGCGCACCGGGGCGTACTCTGAGGCTTATGACGACGCGTACGTGCACCCGGCAGTGGTGGGCCGCCTGACGGCGGCCGTCTCACGTATGCACTCAACGGCCGCCTCTCGGCGGCCGTTCGTGTTTCTCCCTCCTGAACTCCAGAGGGGCGGCCCGCCGGGCGGCGACCTCGACCAGGAGGTGGAGTAGGGATGACACGGGTCTTCAGCGGGGTCAAGCCGACCGGGCATCTGACGCTGGGGAACTACCTGGGGGCCATGCGGCAGTGGGTCGCGGTCGACCAGCACCGGGCGGACGCGCTCTTCTGCGTCGTCGATCTGCACGCGCTGACCGTGGAGCACGATCCGGCGCGGGTGCGTCGGCTGAGCCGGCAGGCGGCGACGTTGCTGCTGGCGGCGGGGCTGGATCCGGAGCTCTGCACGGTGTTCGTGCAGAGTCATGTGGACGAGCACGCGCGGCTGTCGTACCTGCTGGAGTGCGTGGCGACCGACGGGGAGATGCGGCGCATGATCCAGTACAAGGAGAAGGCCGCGCGGGAGCGGGTGCGGGGCGGGAGCGTGCGGCTGTCGCTACTGACGTACCCGGTGCTGATGGCGGCGGACATCCTGGCGTACGGGACGGACGAGGTGCCCGTCGGGGACGACCAGGCCCAGCACGTGGAGCTGTCGCGGGATCTGGCGGTGCGGTTCAACCAGCGGTACGGGCATGCGTTCGTGGTGCCGCGGGCCACTCTTCCGCGGGTGGCCGCGCGGGTGATGAATCTGCAGGATCCGACGTCGAAGATGGGCAAGAGCGACGACGTCGGGCCGGGGGTCGTCTATCTGCTCGACGAGCCGGACGTGGTGCGGAAGAAGGTCATGCGCGCCGTGACCGACAGCGGGCGGGAGGTCGTCTACGACCGGGAGGCCCGGCCCGGAGTGGCGAATCTGCTGGAGATCCTCGCGGCGTGCACGGGTGGGAGCCCCGCGGACCTGAGCGGTGTGTATGAGTCGTACGGCGCTTTGAAAGCGGACACCGCGGAGGCCGTGGTCGAGCTCCTCAGGCCCGTACAGGAGAGGCACAAGGAGTTGTGCGCGGATCCTGGCTATGTGGAGGGGGTGCTGCGGGATGGCGCGGAGCGGGCGCGGGCCATGGCGCGGCCGATCGTGGACGCCGCTTATCGCGCGATCGGGTTGCTGCCGGCCGTTCCTGACACGGGTGCCGCGCTGAACGCGGTGCGGTAGGCGCGGGGGCTGGTGGCGAGGCGCGATGCGAAGTGCTGGCGCATCGTGACCTCGCTGCCGAAGCCGGCGCGGCGGGCGACCTCCGGCATGGGGAGGTCGGTGCGTTCGAGGAGCTTCTGAGCGGCTGCCATGCGCTGGTCCAGGAGCCAGCGCAGGGGCGTGGTGCCGGTCGCCGCCGTGAAGTGGCGGGCGAAGGTGCGGGCGGACATGCCGGCGTGGGCGGCCAGGTCGGCGACCGTGAGGGGCTCGTGCAGGTGGCGCAGGGCGTGTTCGCGTACAGCGGCCAGGGTGTCGGCGTCCCGGTCCGCGCGGGGGGTGGGGTGCTCGATGAACTGTGCCTGGGTGCCGGTGCGGAAGGGCGCCGTGACCATGGAGCGGGCGATGGTGGCGGCCGTCTCGGCGCCGTGGGCTTGGCGGACCAGGTGGAGGCAGAGGTCGATGCCGGCGGCGGTGCCGGCCGCGGTCCAGATGTTGTCGTCCTCGATGAAGAGGGCGTCGGGGACGACGGTGACATGGGGGTGGTGTGCGCGGAGGAGGTCGGCGAGGTTCCAGTGGGTGATGGCGCGGCGGCCGTCGAGGAGTCCGGCCTGGGCGAGGGTGAAGGCGCCGCCGCACAGGGCGGCGAGGGTGGTGCCGCGGGCGTGGGCGCGGCGGAGGGCGTCGAGGACGGGGGCCGGTGCGGGGGTGAGGTGGTCGTCGAGGCCGGGGATGAGGACGAGGTCGGCACGGGAGAGCCAGGTGAGGCTGCGGTCGGGGAGGAGGGTGAGGCCGCCGCGCATCGGGACGGGGGTGGTCTTGTCGGTGGCGACGCGGCGCAGTTCGAAGGCGGGGACGCCGCGGTCGGTGCGGTCGGCGCCCCAGACCTCGGTGATGACGGAGACGTCGAAGGCACGGATGCCGGGGAAGGCGACGAGGGCCACGCGATACGGGCGGTCGCCGTCTCTCGTTCTGCTCTGGGCGGCCACGACTGGCAGTAAACCATCGATCGACGGCTTCTGCACCTCTGGGGCGTCGGGCGAGGCCGCGTCAGGATCGTGGGCATGGAGATCGCGGAGAACGCAGCGCTGGTGGTCGTCGACGTGCAGAAGGGCTTCGAGGAGGTGGACTTCTGGGGGCCTCGGAACCATCCCGGGGCCGATGACGCCATCGCCTCGCTCATCGATGTGTGGCAGGCGACGGGGCGGCCGGTCGTCTTCGTGCGGCATGACTCCGTCGAGCCGGTGTCGCCGCTGCGGCCGGGGTACGTGGGCAACGAGTTCAAGGAGTACGTGGAGCGGCGGCGCGGGAAAGGGGGCGCGGGTGCCGAGCTGCTGGTGGCGAAGACCGTGAACTCGGCCTTCTACGGAACGCCGGACCTCGACGCCTGGCTGAGGGCGGAGGGGATCTCACAGGTCGTGCTGGCCGGGATCCAGACCAACATGTGCGTGGAGACGACGGCCCGGATGGGCGGGAACCTCGGGTACGACGTGGTGGTGGCCTACGACGCGACGTACACCTTCGATCTGGTGGGGCCGTTCGGCTGGCGGCGGAGTGCGGACGAGGTGGCGCAGGCGTCGGCGGTGTCGTTGCACGGGGGCGGTTTCGCTCGCGTGGTGACGACGAAGGAGGTGGTGGGCGCGGCCGGGTGACCGCGCCCGGGCGGATCAGTCCTTCTTGCCGGAGGCCAGTTCGCGGCTGCGGTCGCGGGCGGCTTCGAGGGCGGCGATGAGGGCGGCTCGTACACCGTGGTTCTCGAGTTCGCGGATGGCGTTGATGGTGGTGCCGGCGGGGGACGTGACGTTCTCGCGGAGCTTGACCGGGTGTTCGCCGCTGTCGCGGAGCATGGTGGCCGCGCCGATCGCGGACTGGACGATCAGGTCGTGGGCCTTGTCGCGGGGCAAGCCGAGCAGGATGCCGGCGTCCGTCATGGCTTCGACCAGGTAGAAGAAGTAGGCCGGGCCGGAGCCGGAGAGGGCGGTGCAGGCGTCCTGCTGGGACTCGGGCACGCGCAGTGTCTTGCCGACGGCGCCGAAGATCTCCTCGGCGTGGGCGAGGTCGGCTTCGCTGGCGTGGCTTCCGGCGGAAATGACGGACATGGCCTCGTCGACGAGGGCGGGGGTGTTCGTCATGACGCGGACGACCGGGGTGCCGGGGGCGAGGCGCTCCTCGAAGAAGGCGGTGGGGATGCCGGCGGCTCCGCTGATGACCAGGCGGTCGGCGGGCACGTGCGGGGCGAGTTCGTCGAGGAGGGTGCCCATGTCCTGCGGCTTGACCGTGAGGATCAGGGTGTCGGCGGTCTTGGCGGCCTCGGCGTTGCTGACCGGGGTGACGCCGTAGCGGGTGCGGAGTTCTTCGGCTCGTTCCTGACGGCGGGCGGTGACCAGGAGGTCGGTCGGGGCCCATCCGGCTCGGATCATTCCGCTGAGCAGGGCTTCGCCGATCTTGCCGGTGCCGAGGACTGCGACTTTCTGGGTCATGGCTGCGGGTGCCCTCCGGGAGTTGCGTCGTCCGGGTTCATCCTCGCACCCGGGAGGGGTGCGCGGGGTGGGGTGTCCGGTGGGCGGAACGTCGGTGGTGGTGGCGGCGCAGGGGACCGGTGCTGGTGCCAGGTGCCGTTGCCGTGCGTGCGCGGCGTGCGGCGTGCGGCGTGCGGCGTGCGGCGTGCGGCGTGCGGCGTGCGGCGTGCGGCGGCAGGGTCTACGGGGTGCGGCGGCAGGGTCTACGGGGTGCGGCGGCGCAGTGTCGCCGCACCCAGGGCCAGGACCAGCAGGGCGCAGCCCGCCACGATCAGGGCGTCGCGTACGAATGCGGCGGTCATGTCGGTGTGCTGGAGGACTTCGTTCATGCCGTCGACGGCGTAGGACATGGGGAGGGCGTTGGAGACGGCCTCCAGGACGGGGTGCATCTTGTCGCGCGGGGTGAACAGGCCGCAGAGGAGGATCTGGGGGAAGATCACCGCCGGCATGAACTGGACCGCCTGGAACTCGGAGGCCGCGAAGGCCGAGACGAAGAGGCCGAGGGCTGTGCCGAGGAGGGCGTCGAGGAGGGCGACGAGGAGCAGGAGCCAGGGGCTGCCGGTGACGTCCAGGCCGAGGAACCACAGGGCCAGACCCGTGGCGAGGGCCGACTGGATGATCGCGAGGGTGCCGAAGGCGAGGGCGTAGCCGGCGATGAGGTCGCCTTTGCCGAGGGGCATGGCGAGGAGGCGTTCGAGGGTGCCCGAGGTCCGTTCGCGCAGGGTGGCGATGGAGGTGACCAGGAACATCGTGATCAGGGGGAAGATGCCCAGGAGTGAGGCGCCGATGTTGTCGAAGGTGCGCGGGTTGCCGTCGAAGACGTAGCGCAGCAGGAACAGCATCAGGCAGGGGACGAGGATCATCAGCGCGATGGTGCGCGGGTCGTGGCGGAGCTGGCGCAGGACCCGGGCCGCCGTGGCGAGGGTGCGGGAGGCGTTGAGGGGGCTCGTCGGGGCGGGCGGAGCCGTCGCGGCCGGTGTGGTCGTCGTGGTCATCGGGAGGTCTCCTTCCTGCGGCCTGCCGCTGTCGCCTCGTCGACCAGGTGCAGGAACGCTGTCTCGACCGTGTCGGAGCCGGTGCGGGTGCGCAGGGCCTCGGGGGTGTCGTCGGCGAGGATCTCGCCCTCGCGCATGAGCAGGAGGCGGTGGCAGCGTTCGGCCTCGTCCATGACGTGCGAGGAGACGAGGAGGGTGGCGCCACGGGATGCCGCGATGTCGTGGAAGAGGTGCCACAGGTCGCGGCGGAGGACGGGGTCGAGGCCGACCGTGGGTTCGTCGAGGACCAGCAGTTCGGGAGTGCCGAGGAGGGCCACGGCCAGGGAGGCGCGGCTGCGCTGGCCGCCGGAGAGGTTGCCGGCCAGGGAGTCGGCGTGGGTGGTGAGGTCGACGTCGGCGATCGCGCGGGTGACGTGGTCGTGGCGGCGTTCGGCTGCCGTTCGGCCGGGGTCGAGGACCGCGGCGAAGTAGTCGAGGTTCTGGCGGACCGTCAGGTCGTCGTAGACGGAGGGCGCCTGGGTGACGTAGCCGACGCGGGTGCGCAGGGTGGGGTGGCCCGCGGGGTGGCCGAGGACGTCGAGGGTGCCGGTGACCTTGGCCTGGGTGCCGACGATCGCGCGCATGAGGGTCGACTTGCCGCAGCCGGAGGGGCCGAGCAGCCCGGTGATCTGGCCCCGGGGGACGGTGAAGTCGAGGCCGCGCAGGACGGTGCGGGGCCCTCGGACGACGGTGAGGTTCCCGGCGCGGATGGCGGGGGTGCCGTCGGGGGGTTCCGCTGCCGGGCGGGGTGGACCGGAGGCGTAATTCATCATGTGATGAATAGTGCTCCCGTGCGGAGGAGGGCGTCAAGCGGGGACCGTGGACCTCTCTGGGGCGGGGGTCAGTCGGAAGAGGGGCTGGAGGCGGTGTCGGGGGTGGTGGGGGCGACGAGCAGCCTGACGTCGTAGACCTCTTCGACGATTCCGTCGGGGAAGACCTTGAGCAGGTGTTCGCGCTCCTCGCTGAGGAAGGCGGCGCCGCGTTCCTCGTCGTGCACCAGGAGGACCGAGTGGCTGGCGATGTTGGCGAGATGGGTGTCGAGGGGGACGCGACGGCTCCAGCGGACCGTGCGGCGGGTGAAGCGGAGGCGGCCGGTGGGGTCGGCGGCCTGGGCGTTGACGTTCCGTTTCTCGGCGGCGACGTTCACACCGAAGTGCCGGGCGGTGCGGTCGGCCGCCTCGGCGATCCACGGCACGTCCAGGGCGTCGGTGTTCCACCACAGGGCGAGCGCGCCGCCGGGGCGCAGGACGCGCAGGGCCTCCGGGACGGAGCGGGCGGGGTCGGTCCAGTGCCAGGCCTGGGCGTAGGTGACGAGGTCGACGCAGGCGTCGGCGAGGGGCAGGTCGTCGCCGTCGCCGCGGACGAGCGGGACGTCGGGCAAGGTGCGGCGGAACTGGGCGGTCATGCCGGCGCCGGGCTCGACGGCGATCACGTCGGCGCCGCGGGCGCGCAACAGGCCGGTCGCGATGCCGGTGCCGGCCCCGACGTCCGCGACGCGGGCGCCGGCCAGGGGTCGGCCGGCCAGCTCTTCCAGCGCGTCGAAGAGGGCGGGTGGGTAGGAGGGGCGGTTGGCGGCGTACTGGGCCGCGGCCGCGTTGAAGGAGTGGCCGCGGGCGGCGTGCGGGTTCTGGCCGGGGACGGCGCCCGAGCAGGTGGCGGCCTGGGTGGCGTGGCCTTCTTCGTGGGAGGCCGGGGCTTCGGCGGTGTGGGGCTCGGCGGTGTGGGGCTCGGCTGTGGGGCGCTCGGACGCCCGGATCCCGGCCGCCCCGGTCCCGGCGGTGGGGCGGGATTCGGTGGGCCGGAGGGCTGAGGGCCGTGTGGTCATACGGCCATGGTGGCCGCGGACGGGCCCGGGGCGGGGTGAGTTTTCGGTGAGAGGCGGCGGCCGGGCGATGCGGAGGGGGTCAGGAGCGGCGGCGCTTCTTCAACGGGTTGCCCGAGCGGCGGGTGGCGCGCTTCTCGTGCTGTTCGCGGGCCGCCTCGTACTCCTCGCGGTGCAGCTTCTCGCCGGGCGCCTCGGTGAGGGAGCGGAAGAAGTACGCGAGGAGGGAGCCGATGAACCCGATGGCCAGCAGGCCGCGCAGGGAGGCCTGGCGTTCGGGGTCGGGGCGGCGGGTGAAACCGTCCCAGGTGTGCCGGAAGGCTAGCGCGCTGCAGATCGCGAACATCACGACCATCAGGAGGGTGACGAACCGGCCGATGGCGGCGATTTGAAGCCCCTCGTAGGCGAGGCGCAGGACGAGGCAGACGGCGGCCGCCACGGCGAGCGAGCCGACGGCGACGCCGATGCGGCGGGCGGTGTAGCCGCCGTCGTGGTCCACCCAGGTCGTGCCGAAGAAGCGGAGGGGCTCCGGGCGCGGTCCGGTGGAGGGCGTGGAGCCCGCGGGGGTGTCCGTGGTGCCGGTTTCGTCGCTCACGGCTCGATTATGGCTCCGGCACCGCCGCGGGCTCCGGCCGGGTTCAGCCGCAGCGCGGACGGACGTAGCCGTCACTGCCGGTGTTCACGTACGCGTCCGAGACGTACTCGCCGTTGTCGATGTTGTCCCAGATGTTGCTGGTGCCGTACGGACCCGTGATCGTGGTGCCCGGTGTCTGGCAGTAGATCGGGACCTTGGCGCCCTCCGGGAGGACCCGGACGACGGGGTAACCGGTGCCGGGGCCGCTGCGGACGTTGAGGCGGTAGCCCGGGGCCACCGGGTAGTACGTCACAGCCGTGGTCTGCACGGCCAGGACGACCGGCTCCGAACCGCCTCCGTCCGCGACCTCTTGGACTCTGTCCGCTTCGACCCTGTCCGGCGCCTCTTCGACGCGGTCAACAGACATGCAAACCTCCCCCGTTGCGCCCCATGACTGCCATGGGGTCCCGTTGATTCCCCCGGATCACGCGACGAAACACAGACGCGCGACTCGCACACGGAGGCTAGCAAGCCGCCTCTGTCCCGTACGAGTCATCGACTAGGCTCCGAGCGTCGCGCGCGCGGACAGACAGCACGGGGGTGGTCCCATTGGCGCCACAGCGGAACGCCGGGGCGGGCGCGGAAGCGGAACTTCCCGAATACGCCGGTCACTACCGTCTGGAGTCCTGTCTGGGATCGGGCGGCATGGGCGTGGTGCACCTGGCCCGGAGCACCTCCGGGATGAAGCTCGCGGTGAAGGTCGTGCACGCGGAGTTCGCCAGGGACCCCGAGTTCCGGGGGCGGTTCCGGCAGGAGGTGGGTGCGGCCCGCAGGGTCAGCGGCGCCTTCACCGCGCCGGTCGTGGACGCCGACCCGGAGGCCGAACGGCCCTGGATGGCGACGCTGTTCATCCCCGGCCCGACCCTCGCCGAACAGGTGAAGCGGAACGGGCCTATGGCTCCGGGCCAGTTGCGCCGTCTGATGGCCGGGCTCGCGGAGGCGCTGCGCGACATCCACCGGGTCGGCGTCGTGCACCGGGACCTCAAGCCGAGCAACGTCCTGCTCGCCGAGGACGGGCCGAAGGTCATCGACTTCGGCATCTCCCGGCCGAAGGACAGTGAACTGCGCACCGAGACCGGCAAGTTGATCGGGACTCCGCCGTTCATGGCGCCCGAGCAGTTCCGGCGGCCCCGGGAGGTCGGGCCGGCCGCCGACATCTTCGCGCTCGGGTCGGTGATGGTGCACGCGGCCACCGGGCGCGGACCGTTCGACTCCGACAGCCCGTACGTCGTCGCCTACCAGGTGGTGCACGACGAGCCGGAGCTGACCGGCGTACCGGAGGAGCTCGCGCCGCTGGTCCTGCGATGCCTCGCCAAGGAGCCGCAGGAGCGGCCCTCGCCGGACGAGTTGATGCGGGAGCTGCGCTCGGTGGCGGCCTCGTACGACACGCAGGCGTTCATACCGGCGCAGCGGACGAGCGATCCGGCGGCGCTGGAGTCGGAGCCGGAACCCGGAGCGGGACCGGAGCCCGGAGCCGGAACAGGTCAGGGTCCGGGAACAGGTCAAGGTCCGGGAGCAGGTCAGGGCCCGGGTCGTCGTCCGGTGCCGGGGCCGGGACGGACATCCGAGCCGGAACCGGTCCCGGGCCCGGAGCGGGGACCGGAGTCGGAAGCCCGGTCCCGCCCCGGGTCCCCCGTGGAGGGGTCCGAGCGACGGGTCAGGAGGCGTCGGACGGGTCGTCGGGTGGCCCTGGCGGCCGGGTTGGTCGGGCTGGCCGTCGCCGGTGTGCTGGCGTCGGTGCAGTGGTCCGGCGGTACGGGACCGGCGCCCGAGAGCAGTACGCGTACGAAGGCCGCCGGTTTCAGCGCCTGGGAGACGGCGCCGGGGTCCAAGGAGAGCACACCGCAGTGTGCGTACGGCCGGGACAAGGTGCTGTGTGCCCAGTCCGGGCTGGTCTTCGCCCTCGATCCGGCCGACGGCCGCCTGCTGTGGCGGCAGTCCGTCGCCCGGACGCACGTGAGCGGGCCGCCCGTGCTGTCCGGCGGGCTCGTGCAGCCCTCGCTGGAGCAGGGCCGTCGCAGGGAGGCGCTCGATCCCGCCTCGGGCGAGGTGCGCTGGCGGCGGTCCATGCCCGCGTACAACGGCCTGGTGAGCGCCGGAGACATGCTTCTGCTCACCGGCACCGACGGGACGGTCACCGGCGTGGACAGCGCCTCGGGCGAGACGCGGTGGAGCCGGCGGGTGCCGGGCCACGCGGTGCCGTACTTCTCCTCGTTCGACGGCCACCCGCTGGCGTACGCGGCGAGCACCTCCGCCGACGGAACGAGCACCCGCCTCACCGCGGTCGACCCGAAGACGGGGGACGTGCGGTGGGACGCCCGGCTGGAGGGCGCCCTGAAACCGCTCGGCAGCGCGGACGGGTCGGTGTTCCTCACCGCCGTCGACGCGGTCTACGGGGACACGAAGGCGGTGGTCCGCTACACCCCGGGCAGCCGCGCGGTGCGGCGGGTCGCCCTTCCGGTGCCGGTGCAGCAGGCCCACGGCACGGTGCGGGGGGACATCGTCCACCTCGTCGGGAGCGGCGGATCGGTGGTGGCCGTGGACATGGGCGCGGGCAGGCAGCTGTGGCGCCTGGAGACGTCGGTGACCCGCGGCTCGACGCCGGTCACCGACGGCCGGCACGTGTACTTCACCGCCCCGGACGGTCGCCTCCTCGCCGTCGACGCGCGGGCGGGCCAGCTCGTGGGCCAGACGTCGCCGCGGCTCGGGCGCAACGCGGACCGGGTCGCGGCGGCCCTGCCCGAACCGGTGATCGTGGGCGACCGGGTCTACGCGTCCGCCCCGGACGGCACCGTCTTCGCGGTGGACGGTCGTGAGCCGTCGGACTGGTAGCGCGCCGGTGGCCCGTACGGGAACGGGCCCGATGACCCGAATCTGAGCTGGAACCCGTGACCCGTACGGGAAAGGGCCGCCCCCCGGTCATGGGGTGGCGGCCCTCGGTCCCTCGTGGAGCCTCCCGGAGCCTCGCGGAGCCTCCCGGAGTCTCGCGGGGGTCAGCCCAGTTTGCTCACGTCCCGCACGGCGCCCTTGTCCGCGCTGGTCGCCATCGCCGCGTACGCCCGCAGGGCCGCCGAGACCTTCCGGTCGCGGTTCTTCGGTGCGTACGTCCCGCCCAGGGCCTGCTCGCGGCGGGCCAGTTCGGCGTCGTCGACCAGGAGGTCGATCGAACGGTTCGGGATGTCGATGCGGATGCGGTCGCCGTCCTCGACGAGGGCGATCGTGCCGCCGGAGGCGGCCTCCGGGGAGGCGTGGCCGATGGACAGGCCAGAAGTGCCGCCGGAGAAGCGGCCGTCGGTGATCAGGGCGCAGGCCTTTCCGAGACCCCGGCTCTTCAGGTACGAGGTCGGGTAGAGCATCTCCTGCATGCCCGGCCCGCCCTTGGGGCCCTCGTAGCGGATGACGACGACGTCGCCCTCCTTGACCTGCTTGGTCAGGATCTTCTCGACGGCCTCCTCCTGCGACTCGCAGACGACCGCCGGGCCCTCGAAGGTCCAGATCGACTCGTCGACGCCGGCCGTCTTGACCACGCAGCCGTCGACGGCGAGGTTGCCGCGCAGGACCGCGAGGCCGCCGTCCTTGGAGTAGGCGTGCTCGGCGGAGCGGATGCAGCCGTTCTCGGCGTCCTCGTCGAGGGACTCCCAGCGCTCGGACTGGGAGAAGGCCTCGGCGGAGCGGACGCAGCCGGGCGCCGCGTGCCACAGTTCCACGGCCTTCGCCGACGGCGAGCCGCCCCGGATGTCCCAGGTCTTCAGCCAGTCCGCCAGGGACGGGCTGTGCACGGAGTGGACGTCCTCGTCGAGCAGGCCCGCGCGGTGCAGTTCGCCGAGGAGGGCGGGGATGCCTCCGGCGCGGTGCACGTCCTCCATGTAGTACGTACGGTTCTTGGCGACGTTCGGCGCGACCTTCGCCAGGCACGGCACCCGGCGCGACAGCTCGTCGATCTCGGGCAGGCCGAAGGGGACCTCTGCCTCCTGGGCGGCGGCCAGCAGGTGCAGGATCGTGTTGGTCGATCCGCCCATCGCGATGTCCAGCGCCATGGCGTTCTGGAACGCGGCGAAGGTGGCGATGCTGCGGGGCAGGACCGAGTCGTCGTCCTGCTCGTAGTAGCGGCGGGTGAGGTCCATGACCGTGTGGGCCGCGTCGACGTACAGCTGCTTGCGGGCCGTGTGGGTGGCCAGGACCGAGCCGTTGCCGGGCAGGGACAGGCCGATCGCCTCGGTGAGGCAGTTCATCGAGTTGGCGGTGAACATGCCGGAGCAGGAGCCGCAGGTGGGGCAGGCGTTCTCCTCGATGCGGAGGACGTCGGCGTCGGAGACCTTGTCGTTGGCGGCCTCGACCATCGCGTCGATCAGGTCCAGGGTGCGGACCGAGCCGTCGACCAGGGTGGTGCGGCCGGCCTCCATCGGGCCGCCGGAGACGAAGACCGTCGGGATGTTCAGGCGCAGGGCCGCGTTGAGCATGCCCGGGGTGATCTTGTCGCAGTTGGAGATGCAGATCAGGGCGTCGGCGCGGTGGGCCTCGACCATGTACTCCACGCTGTCCGCGATCAGGTCGCGGGAGGGCAGGCTGTAGAGCATGCCGCCGTGGCCCATCGCGATGCCGTCGTCCACGGCGATGGTGTTGAACTCGCGCGGGATGCCGCCGGCCGCGACGACCGCCTCGCTGACGATCCGGCCGACCGGCGCGAGGTGGGTGTGGCCGGGGACGAACTCCGTGAAGCTGTTGGCGACGGCGATGATCGGCTTCCGCCCGATGTCCGCACCGGGTACACCGGAGGCGCGCATAAGGGCGCGGGCGCCCGCCATGTTGCGGCCGTGGGTGACTGTGCGGGACCTCAGCTCGGGCATCGTCGCTCGCTCCTTCGGAGAGTCCTGCCAGAGGGCTCTGACAGATTTCTGACTGCTACCGAGCGTACGCCGGTCATCCAGGGGTCGGGACGCGGTGTCCGTAATGCGGGACGCATATCTCAGGGCAGCGGGGGTGGTCTCAGGGCATCGGGGAGGTCTCAGCACGACGGGGCCGGGTCGGCGTTGGCCACGGGTCGGGTGTCAGGGGTTGGTCAGATGGCCCTGCACCACCGGTGCCACCCGGGCGATGATCTCCTCCGGGTCCGCCGACGCCAGCGGCTCGACCTTGATCACGTATCGGATCATCGCGATCCCGACCAGTTGCGCCGCGGCCAGTTCGGCGCGCAGTTCCGCGTCCGGCAGGCCGAGCTGGGCCGCGAGGCGGCGCAGCAGCTGGGTGGCGATCATGCGGCGGAAGACGGCGGCGGCGGCCTCGTTGTTGACGGCCGAGCGGACCACCGCGAGCAGCGGGGTCCGGGTCACCGGGTTCTCCCAGAGGCCGAAGAACATCCGGGCAAGCCGCTCGCCGGTGTCCTCCAGCGGGCCTTCCAGGAGGGTGTCCCGGGCGGTGAGCGCGGGCGCGATGGCGACCTCGACGGCCGCCTCGAAGACCTGCTCCTTCGTGCCGAAGTAGTGGTGGACCAGCGCCGAGTCGACCCCGGCTGCCTTGGCGATGCCGCGCACGGACGCCTTGTCGTAGCCGCGCTCGGAGAACTCCGCGCGGGCCGCGTCCAGGATGCGGTCGCGGGTGTCGCCGGACTCCGCACGCGGCGGCCGGCCCCGGCGACGGGAGGCCGTGCCGTGGCGGTCGGCCGTGCCGTGGCGCTCGGCCGGGTCTTTGGAAGCGGGTGCGCCCTGGCGGCCCTGGGAAGCGGGCGCGCCCTGGCGATCGGCCGAGCCCTGACGGTCCGCCGAGCCCCGGCGGTCGGCCGAGCCCTGGCGTCCGGTCGTCCCCTGGGAAGCAGGTGCGCCCTGGGAAGCGGGTGCGCCCTGGGAAGCAGGTGCTGCGCCCTGGGAAGCTGTCTCCCGGGAGGTCCCGTCCCCGTCGGCCGGCGTCCCGCGCCCCGCCGTTCCGTCGGGCGGCGTCCCCTGCCCCGCCCTCGTGCCGGTCATCGCCGCGGCACCCGTACCGCCGAGGCCAGGTGCAGGCGGGCGAAGGCCAGCGCCTCGGCCAGGTCGGCCTCCCGCTCCGCGGCGGACATGGCGCGACGGGTGTTGACCTCGATGACGACATGGCCGTCGAAGCCGGTGAGGGCGAGACGTTCCAGCACCTCGGCGCAGGGCTGGGTGCCGCGGCCGGGCACGAGGTGCTCGTCCTTGGCCGAGCCCCGGCCGTCGGCGAGGTGGACGTGGCCGAGACGGTCGCCCATGCGGTCGATCATCTCCAGCGCGTCGCTGCGGGCCGTGGCGGTGTGGCTGAGGTCGATCGTGAAGTGGCGGTAGTCGTCCTTGGTGACGTCCCAGTCGGGGGCGTACGCGAGCATCTCGCGGTCGCGGTAGCGCCAGGGGTACATGTTCTCGACGGCGAACCGCACGTCCGTCTCGTCGGCCATCCGCCAGATCCCGCTGACGAAGTCGCGCGCGTACTGCCGCTGCCACCGGAACGGGGGGTGGACCACCACGGTGCTCGCCCCCAGCTTCTCGGCCGCCGTCCGGGCGCGCTGGAGCTTGGTCCAAGGGTCCGTCGACCACACGCGCTGCGTGATCAGCAGGCAGGGGGCGTGCACGGCCAGGATCGGGATCCGGTGGTAGTCGGAGAGGCGGCGCAGGGCTTCGATGTCCTGGCTGACCGGGTCGGTCCAGACCATGACCTCGACACCGTCGTACCCCAGGCGCGCGGCGATCTCGAAGGCCGTCGCCGTGGACTCCGGATACACGGAGGCCGTCGACAGGGCGACCTTCGCATCCGGGATGCGGACAACGTCCCTTGGTTCTGCCACGAGGGACAGGTTACGGGGTGAGGTCGGCAGGCCGCCGGGTCCCTCTTCGCCGTTGTGGTGTTTGCCATAGGCGCGGGTGCGGCGCGGTCGGGTGTGCTCGCGCGGTTCCCCGCGTCCCCCGCGGCGTCCCGTCAGCCCTGCCTCACGACGACACCATGTGGTCAAGTCGCCGCAGGATCACGCCCTCCCTGAGCGCCCACGGGCAGATCTCCAGCGTCTCCACGCCGAACAGGTCCATCGCGCCCTCGGCGACCAGGGCTCCGGCCAGCAGCTGAGCGGCCCGGCCCTCGGAGACTCCGGGCAGCTCGGCTCGTTCCGCGGCGGTCATGCCGGCCAGCCTGGGCACCCAGCCCTCCAGGGACTGCCGCTTCAGCTCGCGCTGCACGTACAGGCCCTCGGCGGAGCGGGCGGCGCCGGCGATGCGGGCGAGCTGCTTGAAGGTCTTGGACGTGGCCACCACGTGGTCGGGGGCGCCGAAGCGGCTGAACTCACCGACCGTACGGGCGATCTCGGTGCGGACATGGCGGCGCAGGGCGCGCACGTCGTCCGGGCTGGGCGGATCACCGGGCAGCCGGGCGGCGGTGAGGCGGCCGGCGCCCAGCGGCAGCGACACGGCGGCGTCGGGGTCCTCGTCCATGCCGTAGGCGATCTCAAGGGAGCCGCCGCCGATGTCGAGGACGAGCAGCTTGCCGGCCGACCAGCCGAACCAGCGGCGGGCGGCGAGGAAGGTGAGCCGGGCCTCCTCCTCGCCGGTGAGGACCTGGAGCTCGACGCCGGTCTCGGTGTGCACGCGCGCGAGGACGTCATCGGCGTTGCTCGCTTCCCGCACGGCGGAGGTGGCGAACGGCAGCAGGTCCTCGACGCCCTTGTCCTCGGCGGCCTGGAGGGCGTCGCGGACCACCGAGATCAGCCGGTCGACCCCGTCGGGGCCGATCGCTCCCTCGTCGTCGAGGAGCTCGGCAAGGCGCAGTTCCGCCTTGTGCGAGTGCGCCGGCAGCGGGCGCGCGCCGGGGTGTGCGTCCACCACCAGCAGATGCACCGTGTTCGATCCCACGTCGAGGACACCGAGTCTCATGGGGGAACGCTACTGCCAGCAGGGCCGGTCTCCGTCCCCGGCACTGTCCCGGAAGGACCCGGGGGCGTCTTACCCTGGTCGCGTGCCAAAGACGAAAAAGGCGAAGAACGAGAAGGCGACCAAGGCCGCGAAGAAGGACAAAGCGGCCAAGGGTTCTTCGCAGGCCGTAGCAGCGAGGAAGTCGAGGGAGGCGCCGGTGGACGACGAGAAGGGCCTCGACTTCGCCCGCGCGTGGGTGGAGTTCCCTGATCCGGCGGACGAGGAGCAGGTGTTCCGCTGCGATCTGACGTGGCTGACCTCCCGCTGGAACTGCATCTTCGGCAGCGGCTGCCAGGGCATCCAGGCGGGCCGCGCGGACGACGGGTGCTGCACCCTGGGCGCCCACTTCTCCGACGAGGACGACGAGCGGCGGGTCGCCGAGCATGTGGCGAGGCTCACGCCGGACATCTGGCAGCACCACGCCGAGGGCACGAGGAACGGCTGGGTCTCCGAGGACGAGGACGGCGACCGCCAGACCCGCCCCTACCAGGGCTCCTGCATCTTCCAGAACCGGCCGGGCTTCCCGGGCGGCATGGGCTGCTCGCTGCACATCCTGGCCCTGAGGGAGGACCGCGAGCCGCTGGAGACCAAGCCGGACGTGTGCTGGCAGCTGCCGATCCGGCGCACGTACGAGTGGATCGACCGGCCCGACGACACACGGGTGCTCCAGGTGTCGATCGGTGAGTACGACCGGCGCGGCTGGGGGCCGGGCGGCCACGACCTGCACTGGTGGTGCACCTCGGCGACCTCGGCGCACGGCGCGGGCGAGCCGGTGTACGTCTCCTACCGGGCGGAGCTGACCGAGCTGATGGGCAAGGCCGGCTACGACCGTCTGGTCGAGCTGTGCGAGCAGCGACTGGCCTCGCAGCTGCCGCTGCTGGCCCCGCATCCGGCGGATCCGGCCGGCTGAGCCCGGCTGACGCGCTGGACGGCCGACCCGGCGCCTACGACGTGGACGGGCTCGGGTCGCCGCTGCCGCCGGACGGCGGCGGTGAGCTCGCCGGGTCGGTGGGGGCCGACGGCGTGGGCGAAGGGTCCGGGCCGGACGACGACGGGGGCGGGTCGCTCGGCGTGGGATCGGCGGGGGCCGACGTCGTGGGAGTCGGATGGGGGCGGCTCGGGGGCGGGCCGTCCGGGACGCTGGGGCGGGGTTCGGGGCGCGGGGCCGGGTCGGAGGGGCGGGGTGCCGTGCCGTAGCCCTCGATGGTGACGACGGCGCCGGCGGGTGCGATCGCCACCCGCGCGCTCCAGGGGCCGGAGGGCTCGCGCAGATGGTCCACGTACACCTTGATCGTCAACGATTCGCCGCGCCGCAGCGTTCCCGACGACTGGCTGAAGTAGAGCCAGTCCGCTCCGGTGGAGGCGGACCAGCGGACCGGTCCGGTGCCGGTCGCGGTCAGGGTGATGAGGGTGGTGTCGCCGTTGTGGCCGGCCGTGACCTCCAAGCGGGCCGCGTCCTTCCTGTCGGCGCCGCTGGTCACCTCGACGGAGACGTCGTGGTCCCCGTTCCTGCCGTGTCCGCCGAAGCGGGCGCCGGGCTGGGTGCGGGCGTTGCCCGCGTTCTCGTAGCCGCCGCCCGCCACCTCACCGTCGAGGCCGACGGCCTCCTCCGCCTCCAGCGCGGAGGCCGAGCGGCCGTCCTGGGCCTCACCGACGGGGGTGCCCCGGTAGGCGGCCCACAGGGCCAGCACGGGAGCCGCGACGACGGTGGCGACGACGGTCGTGGTGACGGCACGCGCGCGTAGGCGGTCTCTTCGGGCCGCGTGGTCCTTGGGGTCCATCGGGAAGCCGCGCCGGTCGAAGCGGGGCGCGGCGCGGCGCACGCGCGGATGGTGGGCCAGGGCGAGGCGCAGGGCTGCGCGGGGTGCCGGAAGGACGGGCAGTTCGGCGGGTGTGGCGCTGGTGCCGGGCCAGCGGCCCGGGAGGGCGCGCTCGGCGGTGCGGCGGCATCGCGGGCAGTCGTCGACGTGCCGTACGAGCTCGCGGCGCAGGGCGGCGCTGAGCACGAACTGGTTGTCGCCGGTGAGATGGGCCACGCTCGGGCAGGCGCCGGTCTCCACGACGGCGAGGGCCGCGCGGGTGCGCTCCACCTCACAGGCGGCGGAGGCGAGCAGTTCGCGGGCCGCGGCCTGGTCGAGGCCGAGGACGGCGGCGACCTCCCGGGGGGTGAGGTCGTGGCGCACGGCCAGCTCCAGGGCCTCCCGCTGCTCCGGGGTGGTGCCGGCGGCCTCCGGCCAGGCGAGCAGCGCCAGTTCGCGCCGCCGCCGCTCCAGGTCGTCCACGGACACCGGCGGGTCGGCCGGCGGTGCGGACCGCTGCCGGTCGGTGCGGCCCGCCGCGTGGCTGGCCTGACGTTTCTGCTTGGCCTCGGCCAGCCTGCGCAGGCACGCCCAGCGGGCCAGCGCGTACAGCCAGGCCCTGCGGTCCCCGGCCGCCTCCGGGACGTGCCGGCCGCGGCGCTCGGCGAGCGCCAGGACGTCGCCCAGGGCGGCGGTCGCCGCGTCGTGGTCGCACAGCACGGACAGGCAGTAGGTGAACAGGCCGTCGAGGTAGGGCTCGTAGGGCGCGAAGGGCCGCACCGGCGTGCGCTCGGCAGTGCGGTCGCGGGCCTCCCTGCGCGCCCGGTGCGCGCCGGTCGTGCGGGTCGGTGTCTCCGAACTGCTGCTCATCATCCGGCGACCGTAGGGGCCCGGGAGTGGCACCTTGTGGCGCCTTGAGCACTTTTAATCCGTACGGGTGAAACGATCCCTCAATAGGGGACAGGCCCTTGTTCCGCCGTGGGCGCGGGGTGGCGCGTTCCCGGTGCGCGGGCGGCCGTCCCCTGCCGGGCCTGCCGCTGAACAGCGGGAAGACAGCGCGCAGGGCGCCCGTCAGTGCCGCAGTCACGGCCGCCGAAACCTGCCTGCGGATATCGATGTCAGTGCCGCAGGCTACGGTTTCGTCCATGGCTGCCCGTACCAAGACCACCAAGGACCGCCCGTCCTACCGCTGCACGGAGTGCGGCTGGCAGACGGCCAAGTGGCTTGGCCGGTGCCCCGAGTGCCAGGCGTGGGGCACGGTCGAGGAGTACGGCGCGCCCGCGGTCCGCACGACGGCGCCGGGCCGGGTGACGACCTCCGCGCTGCCCATCGGCCAGGTCGACGGCCGCCAGGCCACCGCCCGCTCCACCGGCGTGCCCGAGCTGGACCGGGTGCTCGGCGGCGGGCTGGTGCCCGGGGCGGTGGTGCTGGTGGCGGGCGAGCCCGGCGTCGGCAAGTCGACGCTGCTGCTCGACGTGGCGGCCAAGTCGGCGAGCGAGCAGCACCGGACGCTGTACGTCACGGGCGAGGAGTCGGCGAGCCAGGTCCGGCTGCGCGCCGACCGCATCGGCGCCATCGACGACCACCTGTACCTGGCGGCCGAGACGGACCTGGCGGCGATCCTGGGCCACCTGGACGCGGTCAAGCCGTCGCTGCTGATCCTCGACTCGGTGCAGACGGTGGCGTCCCCGGAGATCGACGGCGCGCCCGGCGGCATGGCGCAGGTCCGGGAGGTCGCCGGGGCCCTGATCCGGGCCTCCAAGGAGCGCGGGATGTCGACTCTCCTTGTGGGCCATGTCACCAAGGACGGCGCGATCGCGGGGCCGCGTCTCCTGGAACACCTCGTGGACGTCGTCCTGCACTTCGAGGGCGACCGGCACGCACGCCTTCGTCTGGTACGCGGCGTCAAGAACCGCTACGGCGCCACCGACGAGGTCGGCTGCTTCGAGCTGCACGACGAGGGCATCACGGGCCTCGCGGACCCGAGCGGACTTTTCCTGACACGTCGTGACGAACCGGTCCCCGGCACCTGCCTGACGGTCACCCTGGAGGGCCGCCGCCCGCTGGTGGCCGAGGTGCAGGCGCTCACGGTCGACTCGCAGATCCCCTCCCCCCGCCGCACCACCTCCGGCCTGGAGACCTCCCGCGTCTCGATGATGCTCGCGGTACTGGAACAGCGCGGCAGGATCAGCGCCTTGGGCAAACGGGACATCTACTCCGCGACGGTCGGCGGTGTGAAGCTCTCGGAGCCGGCCGCCGATCTGGCCGTCGCCCTGGCCCTGGCCTCCGCCGCGAGCGACACCCCGCTGCCGAAGAACCTCGTCGCGATCGGCGAGGTCGGCCTCGCGGGCGAGGTCAGACGGGTCACGGGCGTCCAGCGCAGGCTCGCCGAGGCCCACCGCCTGGGCTTCACGCACGCCCTCGTACCGGGCGACCCGGGCAAGATCCCTTCCGGTATGAAGGTCCTGGAAGTGGCGGACATAGGGGACGCCCTGCGGGTCCTCCCCCGCTCCCGTCGCCGAGAGGCCCCACGGGACGCGGAAGACCGCCGGTAGACTTTGCCCTGGTCTCGCCCGTCCGTACGAACCGAGTGTGCGAAACGGGAGCGCCCCAGAACCTGCGACCGGAGGAGTGCAGTGGCAGCCAACGACCGGGCAGCAGCTCCCGGAAAGTCCGGTGGGAGTGCCGGTTCCGATGGCCTGATGCGCGCCTCGCTGAGCGCCGTGGCACCCGGCACGCCCTTGCGTGACGGCCTGGAGCGCGTGCTCCGCGGCAACACCGGCGGTCTGATCGTGCTCGGCTCCGACAAGACCGTCGAGGCGATGTGCACGGGCGGTTTCGTCCTGGACGTCGAGTTCACGGCGACGCGCCTGCGCGAGCTGTGCAAGCTCGACGGCGGCATCGTGCTGTCCTCGGACCTGTCGAAGATCCTCCGGGCGGGTGTGCAGTTCGTGCCCGACGCGACGATCCCCACGGAGGAGACGGGCACCCGGCACCGCACGGCCGACCGGGTCTCCAAGCAGGTCGGCTACCCGGTCGTCTCGGTCTCCCAGTCGATGCGGCTGATCGCCCTGTACGTCGACGGCCAGCGCCGCGTCCTGGAGGACTCGGCGGCGATCCTGTCCCGCGCCAACCAGGCCCTGGCGACCCTGGAGCGCTACAAGCTCCGCCTCGACGAGGTCGCGGGCACGCTGTCGGCGCTGGAGATCGAGGACCTGGTGACCGTCCGGGACGTCTCGGCGGTCGCCCAGCGCCTGGAGATGGTGCGCCGCATCGCCACCGAGATCGCCGAGTACGTGGTGGAGCTGGGCACGGACGGCCGGTTGCTCGCCCTCCAGCTGGACGAGTTGATCGCGGGCGTGGAGCCCGAGCGCGAGCTGGTCGTCCGGGACTACGTCCCCGAGCCCACGGCCAAGCGCTCCCGCACCGTCGACGAGGCCCTGGCCGAGCTCGACGCCCTCACCCACGCCGAACTCCTCGAACTGCCGACCGTCGCCCGCGCCCTGGGCTACACCGGCTCCCCCGAGACGCTCGACTCGGCGGTCTCCCCGCGCGGCTTCCGGCTCCTGGCCAAGGTGCCGAGGCTGCCCGGCGCGATCATCGACCGCCTGGTGGAGCACTTCGGCGGTCTGCAGAAGCTGCTGGCCGCGAGCGTCGACGACCTCCAGACGGTGGACGGCGTGGGCGAGGCCCGGGCGCGCAGTGTCCGCGAGGGCCTGTCGCGGCTGGCGGAGAGCTCGATCCTGGAGCGCTACGTGTAGCTCCGCCGAGCTGCCGCGGCCTGACTAGTCGGCCTCCAGCACGAACGACGTCCGCACCTTCGCGAACCCGGGAGCCTTCGCCTCCACCAGATACGTCCCGGCCCCGGCCGACCCCGCCGGAGGCGTGGCGCACTGCGGCGCGCTCGGCCTGCGGTCCCACTTCACGGGGAAGGTGATGCTGCTCTCCGACGGCACCCGGAACACCAGGCTCCCCGCTCCCTTCGGGCAGTCCGCCGACGACCAGTAGGCGTTGTCGGCGCTCGCCTGAGTGATCGTCAGCACCGCGCTCTTGGGGCCGAGGTCGACCTTGCAGTCGTGCCCGGAGGTGTTCCGCGCGGTCAGCAGGAAGGTGGGCGTCTGGCCGGGCTCGTACGTGTTGTGTTCGCTGCGCAGGCTCAACCGGACCACGCTCGCGGTGCAGTTGGGCAGCGTGGACCCGGCCGGGAGCGTGTCCCCCGCGCCGACGCCGGGGCCGTCCGCCGTACCGCCCCCGGCACCGGCACCGGCGCCGCCGCTACCCGTGCCGTCCGCCCCGCCGGAGTCGCCCGTACCGGAGCCGGAACCGTCACCGTTGCCGTCGTCCGAGCCGGACGAGCCGCCGGTCCCCGAGCCGTTGCCGGGCTCGTCGCGCCCGCCGGGCGCCTGGCTGATGGCGGGTCCGGAACTCGACGGTCCCGGGGTGATCGAGGGCGCGGGATTCTTTCCGTTGGCACCGTTCTCGCGGTCGCCGCCGCCCCCGCCGCCGGACGTGACGATCCACGTGATCAGCAGCGCCAACAGGGCGACCACGGACAGCAGTACGGCCCTCCGTCGCCAGTAGATGGAGGAGGGAAGCGGCCCGACCGGATTGCGCAGAGATCCCACGGCGGAAACTGTACGAGAGATCGGCGCGTTCGCTTGTCCCACCCGCCGCTGGGACCACAACTTTTCCGGATCATCATCCCGGAAACGGTCCGCGCACCCCTGACTGTCGTCAGGTGCCGCTCGTGACGATCGCGGCGTGTGACGGCGACGGCCCACCGCCTACCGTCCGTGACCATGGACGTCCCCCACGCCGGGCTCCACCGAGACATCACAGACTTCGCGCACGGCAGCCCGACGTGGGTGCAGCACGCGACCCAGACATGGACGGAGGCCGAACTGCTGCTGTTCGTCGCGCTGTTCGCCGTCGCGTGGTGGCGTTCCCGGCGCGGCGGCTCCTCGGGCCTTCGCGATCGCGGACCTCGTCCCCTGGCCACGGCCCTGGCGTATGGGGGGAGCGGAGTGCTCAAGTCCGGTGTCACGCAAGAGCGTCCGTGCCGCGCGGTCGCCGGGGCGGTCCCGTCGCCGGCCGCCTGCCCGCCGCACGGCGGCTGGTCGTTCCCCAGCCACCACGGGACCGTCGCGGGCGCCGCGGCGGTCGGCCCGGTGCGGGTGCGCCGCACGCTGGTGTGGCTGACCGTCCCGATGCCCTGCTGACGGCCTTCTCGCGCGTCCTCGTCGGCGTGCACCACCGCACGACGTGGCGGATGGCCTCGCCCTCGGCGCCGTCGTCGCCCCCGTCGCCGTACGACCGGGAGCCTGCCCGCCATCCCGTCGAACATCGCGGGGGTGGGGAAGTAGGGGTTCGGCACCCGTCCCGCGCCCCGGCCGGGGTTCGGCACCCGTCCCGCGCCCCGGCCGGCCGGGGCGATGCGCGGCTCGTCGGCACCCGCCGTGCGGTCGCTCACCGGGCCGGCCCGGCCCACGCCCCGTACGACCCGTCCCGGTCCCCGGTGCGCCCCGCCGATGAGCCGCACGGCCGCACCACGCCCGCCTCGTACGCCACGATCGCCGCATGCACCCGGTCGCGCGCTCCGAGCCGGTCGAGGACCGCGCTGACGTACGCCTTCAGCGCCCTGCACCAGGTGCAGCCGGGCGGCGATCCCCGGGTCGGACAGGCCGACGCCGACCAGGCCCAGCACCTCGCGCTCGCGCGGGGTCAGCTCCGCCACGCGGTGCGTGCCCGTGCCTCGTGGGTGAGGCGGCCGCCGCCGAAGCGGTCGACGACGCACCGGGCCCGCTTCGGCGACAGGAAACAGGCGCCGCCCGCCACCGCCCGTACGCCAACGAGCAGTCCGGGCGCGGTGGCCGGACGTGAGCAGGAAGCCGGTGGCGCCACCGTCCAGCGCGCGGGCCACGTAGGCAGGGGCACGGCGGCCTGACGCGCGCCCGCGCACGGCGGTCGACGCCTCGGCGTCATCGGAGAACGTGGTCAGCATCGCGACGGCCGTGCCGGGCACGGTCCGGGCGATCTGCTTTGCCGCCGCGAGGCCGTCCAGGCGCGGCGTCGTCCGGGGGCGCCGTCCCCAGGGACGCGCACCACACCGTACCCGCACGTACCCGACCAGCCCCGCCCGGCATGGCAGGATCGAAAGGCCATGACTGCTCCCACGAAACCCCCGCACACCGGTTCCGCCGACGCCCTCTCCGGTCCGCCTCCCGGGGAGAGCCTGCACAGCCCCGTCATCGACTGGTTCGACGAGCACGCCCGCGACCTGCCGTGGCGGCGCCCGGAGGCCGGCGCCTGGGGGGTGATGGTCAGTGAGTTCATGCTCCAGCAGACGCCCGTGAACCGGGTCCTGCCCGTCTACGAGCAGTGGCTGGCCCGCTGGCCGCGCCCCGCCGACCTCGCCAAGGACGCCCCCGGCGAGGCCGTCCGGGCCTGGGGCCGGCTCGGCTACCCACGCCGCGCGCTGCGCCTGCACGGCGCCGCCGTCGCCATAACGGAGCGGCACGGCGGTGACGTACCCGCCGACCACGCCCAGTTGCTCGCGCTGCCCGGCATCGGCGAGTACACGGCGGCGGCCGTCGCCTCCTTCGCGTACGGGCAGCGGCACCCGGTCCTGGACACCAACGTGCGCCGGGTGTTCGCCCGCGCGGTCACCGGTGTGCAGTACCCGCCGAACGCCACGACCGCCGCCGAACGCAAGCTGGCCCGCGCGCTGCTGCCGGACGACGAGCGGACCGCCTCGCGCTGGGCCGCCGCCTCCATGGAACTGGGCGCGCTGGTGTGCACCGCGAAGAACGAGTCGTGCCACCGCTGCCCGATCGCCGCGCAGTGCGCCTGGCGGCTGGCGGGCAAGCCCGCGCACGACGGACCGCCGCGCCGCGGCCAGACCTACGCGGGCACCGACCGGCAGGTGCGCGGCCGGCTCCTGGCCGTGCTGCGGGAGGCCCACGGTCCGGTTCCGCAGACGGCGCTGGACCGCGTGTGGCACGAGCCGGTGCAGCGCGCCCGCGCCCTGGACGGCCTGGTCTCCGACGGACTCGTGGAGCCACTGCCGGGTGGTCTGTATCGGCTGCCGTTGACGTGACCCGGGGGGCACCACGGGGGCAAATCCACCCGCCCCCGGGCGAATTGCCCCAGCCCCTTACCCAGATCCGACGGCTGTTACACAACCGACGCACAGCCGAGCGCTAGTCGCGGGCTGGCTCGGACAGCGCCGTGACAACCCCTCCGTAGCTTCTTCCCATCACCACGGACAGCAGAACCCGGCGGCAGGGGCGCGCCGGTAACGGGGATGGAGGCGGTTGGACATGACGCAGGGCCAGGTGCTCGAGTTCGAGGAGTACGTCCGCACCCGGCAGGACGCGCTGCTGCGCAGTGCCCGCCGGCTGGTCCCGGACCCGGTGGACGCGCAGGACCTGCTGCAGACCGCGCTGGTGCGGACGTACGGCCGCTGGGAGACCATCGAGGACAAGCGGCTCGCGGACGCCTACCTGCGGCGCGTGATGATCAACACGCGGACCGAGTGGTGGCGGGCCCGCAAGCTGGAAGAGGTGCCGACCGAGCAGCTCCCGGACGCCTCGGTCGACGACTCCACCGAGCAGCACGCGGACCGCGCCCTGCTGATGGACGTCATGAAGGTGCTCGCGCCCAAGCAGCGCAGCGTCGTCGTGCTGCGACACTTGGAGCAGATGTCCACGGAGGAGACGGCCGCCGCCCTCGGCATGTCGGCGGGTACGGTCAAGAGCACGCTGCACCGGGCGCTCGCCCGGCTCCGCGAGGAGCTGGAGGCCCGCGATCTGGACGCACGCGCGCTGGAGCGTGAGGAGCGGGAGCGTTGCGCGGCCTAGCCACCACGGACGGCGAAGGGTCGGCTCCGGCCCGGGGCCACGTCCCGGCGGCGATCACGGTGACGGCCGTGCTCGCCGCCCTCGGCCTTTTCACGTCCGCCTGTGCCGCCGGCGGCACGGGTGCCCGCGACGAGGGCCCGGCGCACGCGGACTCCGTGGCCGGTGCCGCCGCCTCGCCCTCGGCCGCGCCGTCCAGGACACCCGACCGCGTGAACGCCGTCCGGCTCATCAAGGACGACCCGAAGGTCTCGGCGGAGGTCAAGCGGGAGCTGAAGCCGTGCGTCGCCGACGAGTACCCCGTCGACGTGTCGTACGGCAACCTGACCGGAGGATCGGCGGACGACGTCGTCGTCAACGTGCTGACCTGCGGTGACGCGGTTGGCATCGGCTCGTACGTGTACCGCGAGGAGGGCGGCGCGTACCAGAATGTGTTCAAGGCCGAGGAGCCGCCGGTCTACGCGGAGATCGACCGCGGGGACCTGGTGGTGACCAAGCAGGTGTACGAGAAGGGCGACCCGGTGTCGAGTCCGTCCGGCGAGAACGTGATCACGTACCGCTGGACGTCGGGCCGGTTCACCGAGGAGTACCGCACGCACAACGACTACGGCAGGGTCGTCGGCGACACCCCCTCGCCGGCCCCCGGCAGCTGACGCGGCGGCCGGGGCGGGCACCGGTCAGGGCCGTTCCGGCCCACGCAACGGGCGGCGGATCGGGCGGCGTGAACCGCTCGGCCGGACGGACCATACAGGGACGGGTGAACCTGGCAGGCTCCTGCCGCGTCCGTCCAGGGGACCCACCGAACACCCGAGATCACACGAGAACTGAGAGCACCGGGATGGCAGACCAGACCCACGTCCTGTTCGTCGAGGACGACGACGTCATCCGCGAGGCCACCCAGCTCGCCCTGGAGCGGGACGGCTTCGTGGTCACCGCCCAGCCCGACGGGCTGTCGGGCCTGGCGTCGTTCCGGGCGAACCGCCCGGACATCGCGCTGTTGGACGTGATGGTGCCCGGGCTCGACGGGGTGAGCCTGTGCCGCCGCATCCGGGACGAGTCGACCGTCCCCGTGATCATGCTGTCGGCGCGCGCCGACTCCATCGACGTCGTCCTGGGCCTGGAGGCGGGCGCCGACGACTACGTGACCAAGCCGTTCGACGGTGCCGTGCTGGTCGCCCGGATCCGGGCGGTGCTGCGGCGCTTCGGTCACGCCGGCGGTGGCCAGGGCGGGGATTCCGGTTCCGCGGCGAGCGGCGGGGTGCTGACCTTCGGCGATCTGGAGGTCGACACCGAGGGCATGGAGGTGCGCCGGGCCGGGCAGCCGGTGGCGCTGACGCCGACCGAGATGCGGCTGCTGCTGGAGTTCTCCTCGGCGCCGGGCACGGTGCTCTCCCGCGACAAGCTGCTGGAGCGCGTGTGGGACTACGGCTGGGGCGGCGACACCCGCGTCGTCGACGTCCATGTGCAGCGTCTGCGGACGAAGATCGGCCAGGACCGCATCGAGACGGTCCGCGGCTTCGGCTACAAGTTGAAGGCCTGAGCAGGGGTATGAGGGGGAACTTCCGGCGCCTGGTGGCCTCGTTCGTGGAACGCGCGGGTATCCGTACGGGCCTGAGGTGGAAGCTCAGCGCGGCCATCGCGCTGGTCGGCGCGCTCGTCGCGATCGTGCTGAGCCTGGTCGTGCACAACGCGGCCCGGGTGTCGATGCTGGACAACGCGCGCGACCTCGCCGATGAGCGCATCATGATCGCCCAGCGCAACTTCGAGCTGTCGGGGCGGCTGAACTTCCCCAACACCAAGATCGACGACCCGGAGCTGCCGGCGGCGCTGCGGGCCAAGGTCGAGGCGGGCCGGCGGGCGACGTACGTGGCGGACCGGCCCGGTGACGCGCCGGACATATGGGCCGCGGTGCCGCTGAAGAACGGCCATGTGATGTCGCTGCACTCCGGGTTCACCGACCGCAGCTCCGACATCCTCAAGGATCTCGACCAGGCCCTGTGGATCGGCTCCATCGCGGTGGTGCTCGGCGGCAGCGCGCTCGGCGTGCTCATCGGCGGGCACCTGTCGCGGCGGCTGCGCAAGGCGGCCGCCGCCGCCAATCAGGTCGCGGGAGGCGAGACGGAGGTGCGGGTACGGGAGGCCATCGGCGGGGTCGTACGGGACGAGACCGACGACCTGGCCAGCGCCGTGGACGCGATGGCCGACGCGCTGCGGCAGCGACTGGAGGCCGAGCGGCGGGTCACCGCCGACATCGCGCACGAGCTGCGCACCCCGGTGACCGGGCTGCTGACCGCCGCCGAGCTGCTGCCGCCCGGCCGTCCTACCGAGCTGGTGCTGGACCGGGCCAAGGCCATGCGGACGCTGGTGGAGGACGTGCTGGAGGTGGCCCGCCTCGACGGTGCCTCCGAGCGGGCCGAACTGCAGGACATCATGCTCGGCGAGTTCGTCACCCGGCGGGTGGCGGCCAAGGACCCGGACATCGAGGTACGGGTGGTGCACGAGTCGGAGGTCACCACCGACCCGCGCCGTCTGGAGCGGGTGCTGTTCAACCTGCTCGCCAACGCCGCCCGGCACGGCAAGCCGCCGATCGAGGTCACCGTCGAGGGCCGGGTCATCCGGATCCGCGACCACGGCCCGGGCTTCCCCGAGGACCTGCTGGCCGAGGGGCCGAGCCGCTTCCGCACCGGCAGCAAGGACCGGGCCGGTCACGGCCACGGTCTGGGCCTGACCATCGCCGCCGGACAGGCGCGGGTGCTGGGCGCCCGGCTGACCTTCCGCAACGTCCGGTCGGCGGGGGCGCCGGACGGGGTGCCGGCCGAGGGCGCGGTCGCGGTGCTGTGGCTCCCGGAACACGCGCCGACGAACACCGGCAGCTACCCGATGCTGCCGCTGCCCGGGCAGTGAGCTAGGACCAGTCCTGGTCCATGTCGAGGCCGCCTTCCCGGGGCTGGGTGAAGGAGAACCAGTTGCCGGAGTCGTCGCGGAAGAGGGCCTCCGTGCCGTAGGGGCGCTCCTGCGGCTCCTGGAGGAACTCCACGCCGCGGTCCTTGAGCTTGCGGTAGTCACCGTGGATGTCGTCGGTGGTCAGCACGCCCGCGCCGAGCGCTCCCTTGGCCACCAGCTTCCTGATCATCTCGGCGGACTCCGGGTCCATCGCGGGACCGCCCGGGACCATCAGCGTCAGCTCGACGTCGGGCTGGTGGGGGGATCCGACGGTGAGCCAGCGCATGCCGCCCTCCCCCATCGTCATGTCCGTGCGGACCTCCAGGCCGAGCTTCTCCGTGTAGAACTTCCTGGCCCGTTCCTGGTCGAGGACCCAGACGGTCGAGATGGCGAGACCCTTGATCATGGCGTGCTCCCGTGGGCGGTGTCGGTGCCTTGTCCCTCACCGTAGGCATCGGCGCTCTCAGCCCGCTTCTTCGGAATTGCGCTGTGCGCGGCCGGGAGCGGACCGGAAGCCGCCCGCCCAGAGCATGGCGTAGCAGCCCGGTATGAGGGCGGCGCCGCGGCCCACGTGCTTCCTGCGGTAGTCACTGGGCGTCAGCCCCGTCCACGCCTTGAACCGGGCCGAGAACGTGCCCAGGCTGCTGAAGCCGACGAGGTGGCAGATCTCCGTCACCGACAGGTCGGCGGTGCGCAGCAGGTCCTCGGCCCGCTCGATACGGCGGTGTGTCAGGTACTGGCCGGGCGTCTCGCCGTACGCCTCCTTGAAGGCCCGCAGGAAGTGGTAGCGGGAGTAGCCGGCGTGCGCGGCGACCGCGTCCAGGTCGAGCTCCGGGTCGGCCCAGTCCCGGTCCATGGCGTCCTTGGCCAGCCGCAGCTGCCGCACCTTGTCCATGTGCCCGATGGTGGCACGGGGGTCTGACACCCGTGCCGGGAGAAGGCCCCCCGGGGACGGCCACCCCGGGGGCCTGCGGATTCGCTCGGCCGGTTCAGACCGCCTCGACGACCGGCGCCCGCACCGCCGTACCGTCCGCCTGGTCCTGCTCGGCCTGCGGTCCGGCGCCCTTCAGCGGGACCTCCTTCACGAACACCGCCGCCACCAGCGCGACCACCGCCACGACGGCCCCCAGCAGGAACGCTCCGTGCGTTCCGGCGGACACCGCGTGCTGGTACGCCTCCCGGGCCACCGCTGGCAGCTTCGCCAGGCTCGCCGCGTCCAGCTGGGCCGACTGCTCGGTCACCTTCGAGCCCAGCGCCCCGGCCCGCTCGGCCATGACGTCCTGGACGCGGTGGTTGAACAGCGCGCCCATGATCGCGACGCCGAAGGACGAACCGAGCGTACGGAAGAGGGTGGTGGACGAGGACGCGACGCCCATGTCCCTCATCTCCACGCTGTTCTGCGCGACCAGCATGGTGATCTGCATCAGGCAGCCCATCCCGGCACCGACCACGGCCATGAAGACACCGGAGGTCAACCGGGAGGTGCCGGTGTCCATCGTCGACAGCAGGTACAGCCCGACGACCATCAGCGCACTGCCGACGACCGGGAAGACCTTGTACCGGCCGGTGTTGGTGGTCACGCGGCCCGCGATCATCGAGGTGACGAGCATCGCGCCGAGCATCGGCAGGAGCAGCAGCCCGGAGTTCGTCGCGGAGGCGCCCTGCACGGACTGCTGGTACAGCGGCAGGAACAGTGTGGCGCCGAACATCACGAAACCGGTGATGAAGCCGATGACGGACATCAGCGTGAAGTTGCGGCTGCGGAAGATGTGCAGCGGCACGACCGGCTCGGCGGCCCGGGTCTGCCAGAACACGAAGCCGACGAGCGCGGCGACACCGATGCCGGTCAGCTCCATGATCCGCGTGGAGGTCCAGGCGTACTCCGTGCCGCCCCAGGTGGTCACCAGCACGATCGCGGTGATGCCGACGGTCAGCAGCGCCACGCCCAGGTAGTCGATGCCCGCCTTGGCCCGCTTCTTCGGCAGGTGCAGCACGACGCCGACGGCGGCCAGGGCGACCGCGCCGAGCGGCAGGTTGATGTAGAACGCCCAGCGCCAGCCCCAGTTGTCGGTGATGGTGCCGCCGACCAGCGGTCCGCCGATCATCGCCAGCGCCATGACACCGGCCATCAGGCCCTGGTACTTGCCGCGCTCCCGGGGCGGGATCAGATCGCCGATGATCGCCATGACACCGACCATCAGACCGCCGGCCCCGAGGCCCTGCACGGCGCGGAAGGCGATGAGCTGCCCCATGTCCTGGGCCATGCCGCTGAGCGCGGAGCCGATCAGGAAGAGCACGATCGACGACAGGAACGAGCCCTTGCGGCCGTACATGTCACCGAGCTTGCCCCAGACCGGTGTGGAGGCCGCGGTCGCCAGGGTGTAGGCGGTCACGACCCAGGACAGGTGCTCCAGGCCGCCCAGCTCACCCACGATCGTCGGCATCGCCGTGCCGATGATCATGTTGTCGAGCATCGCGAGCATCATCGCGATCATCAGCGCGAGCAGGACGACCCGCACGCTCCTCGGTTGCTTGTCCGGCCCCGTCTGGGCCGTCGGTGTGTCCGCCATCGCTCCACTCCCCCACCGCTGCTACTTACTTGCCGCCCGGCTAGTTATTACACTCGGGAAGGTAGACACCTAACTAGCCGGGCGTCAAGTAAGTTTTCTGGAAAGCGCGTGACGTAGGAGGATGGGCGGCACCATGGACGGCACCAGGCAGCGGCGCCGCGGGAACACCCGCCAGCGCATCCAGGACGTGGCGCTCGAACTCTTCGCAGAGCAGGGCTACGAGAAGACCTCCCTGCGCGAGATCGCCGAGCGCCTGGAGGTCACGAAGGCGGTGCTGTACTACCACTTCAAGACCAAGGAAGAGATCCTGGTCAGCATCTTCGAGGACCTGACCCGGCCCATCGAGGAGCTCATCGAGTGGGGCCGGCGGCAGCCGCACACCCTGGAGACGAAGCAGGAGATCGTCCGCCGCTACAGCGAGGCCCTGATGGACACGGCCCCGCTCTTCCGCTTCATGCAGGAGAACCAGGCCGCGGTACGGGAACTGCGCATCGGCGAGGTGTTCAAGGACCGCATGCTCGGCCTGCGGGACATCCTCGTGGACCCGGAAGCGGACCTGGTCGACCAGGTCCGCTGCATCAGCGCCATGTTCACGATGCACGCCGGGATGTACCACCTGCAGGACGTGGAAGGCGACCCCGAGGACAAGCGCAAGGCCGTCCTGGAGGTCGCCACGGACCTGGTGACCCAGGCCCACAGGAGCGCCGGACGCTCCGGGACGGACGCTTAGACCGTCACGCCCTTGGAGCGCAGGAAGGCGACCGGGTCCACGGCCGTGCCGTAGTTCGGGGTCGTGCGGATCTCGAAGTGCAGGTGCGGGCCACTGGAGTTACCGGTGTTGCCGGACAGGGCGATCTTCTGCCCGGTCTTGACGGTCTGACCGATCTTCACGTCGATCCGCGACAGGTGGGCGTACTGGGAGTACGTGCCGTTGCCGTGCTTGATGACGACGGCGTAGCCGTACGCGGGACCGTCACCGGCGCCGTTGCCGCCGGCCTTGACGACGGTGCCGTCGTGCACGGCCAGGACCGGGGTGCCGCTCGGCACGGCGAAGTCCTGACCGCTGTGGGTGGACTGCCACATGCCGCCGGCCTGGGCGAAGCTCGCGGAGAGCCGGTACTTCTTCACCGGGTCGACCCAGGAGGGCTTGGCCTTCTTCTTGGCGGCAGCGGCCTTCTTCACGGCGGCGGCCTCGGCCGCCTTCTTGGCCTGCGCGGCCTCGGCGGCCTTGGCCTGCGCAGCCTTTGCCTGGGCGGCGGCCTGCGCCTGGACGGCACCGGCGACACCGGACGCGGCCGTGGTGTCGGCGGCGTTCGCGACCCCGGCCCCCAGCACGGCCGCGACTCCCAGGCCTGCGGCCAGGACGGAGGCGCGGGTGCGAAGTCGGGACGTACGGGAAGAACGGGACGTGACGCGCTGGGACATCGAAACCTCATGGGGACGGGAGCAGAGAAAACCACCCGACGCGCCGAGGCGTCGCCGAATGGGCTGTCCCTTGGTAACCCGAGGCCCGCCATATGCCCAAAACGGCTATCTACGACGGAAGCTAGTAATTTCCCTCAGTGGCCTACGTCTCTTGACGTAACCCTCATTCGGGACGAATACGCACAGTACGGCCTACTACAGCCGTGACTACAGACGAAAAGTCCCTTTTATCCGATCGCGCTTGCCACTATTCCGCCTAGTACCGGACAAATCGCCTGTGCGGCATGTCACCGGGCGGCCGATTCGGCCGTTCTGGAAATGTGGCGCACGCCTCTAGGCACCTACCGTCCGGTAACCCTACGGTTCCCCTCGCGCCACCCTCGCCTACGAACATGCACACGACATGTTGGCAGCGTTACGGACGTGAAGGGACCCCCACAACATGACCAGCCGACACCCCTGGCTGCGCCGCGCCTCGGTGACCGCCGTCTCGGCGGCCGCCCTCGTGGCGATGGCCGCTCCGGCCGACGCCACGACGTCCACGAGCACCACCACGACGTCCACGAGCACCGCCACAGCGGCGCGCACCACCACCCCGGCCACCGGCATCTCCACGGCGGCCACCACCGCCGCGAGCACCGCCACGGCCGCGGACGTCGACTACGCGACCTGGCAGAAGGACTGCCAGGCCGTGATGGACCAGGCGCTGCCGTACCTGAAGCAGCGGATCGCCGCCACCAGGCCCGGCGAGAAGCAGGCGATCGTCTTCGACATCGACAACACCACGCTGGAGACCGACTTCGGCTTCAGCTACCCGCAGCCCGCCAACAGACCGGTTCTGGAAGCCGCCCGGTACGCCCAGGACCGCGGCGTCGCCGTGTTCTTCGTGACCGCCCGTCCGGGCATCATCTACTCGGCCACGGACCACAACCTCAGGCACGTCGGCTACAAGGTCTCCGGCCTCTACGTCCGCGGCTTCCTCGACCTCTTCAAGAACGTCGCCGACTACAAGACCGCCCAGCGCGTCGACATCGAGTCGAAGGGCTACACGATCATCGCGAACATCGGCAACAGCGCCACCGACCTGTCGGGCGGCCACGCCGAGAGGACGTTCAAGCTGCCGGACTACGACGGGCAGCTGTCGTAGCGCCACCGCGCACGGAAAGGGGCCGGTGCCCGAAGGCACCGGCCCCTTTCTGATCGGCGTGACGCCTGCCGGCGACGCCTACTCCTTGCTCAGGTTCGGTCCGGTTCCACCGGCCGCCTGCTCGATCGGCGGGACGTCCGGCAGTGCCGACTTCTCCTCACCCCGGAAGGTGAACTTCTTGGTCTCGCCCTCGCCCTCGGTGTCCACGACCACGATGTGGCCGGGGCGCAGCTCGCCGAAGAGGATCTTCTCGGAGAGGGAGTCCTCGATCTCGCGCTGGATGGTGCGGCGCAGCGGGCGCGCACCGAGCACGGGGTCGTAGCCCTTCTTCGCGAGCAGCTCCTTGGCGGACTGGGAGAGCTCGATGCCCATGTCCCGGTCCTTCAGGCGCTCGTCCACCTTGCCGATCATCAGGTCGACGATCCGGAGGATGTCGTTCTGCGTCAGCTGCGGGAAGACGACCACGTCGTCGACGCGGTTGAGGAACTCGGGCCGGAAGTGCTGCTTGAGCTCGTCCGACACCTTGTTCTTCATGCGCTCGTAGTTGGTCTTCGTGTCACCACTGGCCGCGAAGCCCAGGTTGAAGCCCTTGGAGATGTCCCGGGTACCGAGGTTGGTCGTCATGATGATGACCGTGTTCTTGAAGTCCACGACCCGGCCCTGGGAGTCGGTCAGGCGGCCGTCCTCCAGGATCTGCAGCAGCGAGTTGAAGATGTCCGGGTGTGCCTTCTCGACCTCGTCGAAGAGGACGACGGAGAACGGCTTGCGGCGGACCTTCTCGGTCAGCTGGCCGCCCTCTTCGTAGCCCACGTAGCCGGGGGGCGAACCGAAGAGACGCGACACCGTGTGCTTCTCGCTGAACTCCGACATGTCGAGGGAGATCAGCGCGTCCTCGTCACCGAAGAGGAACTCGGCGAGCGCCTTGGACAGCTCGGTCTTACCGACACCGGACGGGCCGGCGAAGATGAACGAGCCACCCGGACGCTTCGGGTCCTTCAGACCGGCACGCGTACGGCGGATCGCCTTCGACAGCGCCTTGACGGCGTCGTCCTGGCCGATGACCCGCTTGTGGAGCTCGTCCTCCATGCGGAGCAGGCGGCTGGACTCCTCCTCGGTCAGCTTGAAGACCGGGATGCCGGTGGCCGTGGCGAGGACCTCGGCGATCAGCTCGCCGTCGACCTCGGCGACGACGTCCATGTCGCCGGCCTTCCACTCCTTCTCCCGCTTGGCCTTGGCGGCCAGGAGCTGCTTCTCCTTGTCGCGCAGGGAGGCGGCCTTCTCGAAGTCCTGCGAGTCGATCGCGGACTCCTTGTCCCGGCGGACCGCGGCGATCTTCTCGTCGAACTCGCGCAGGTCCGGCGGCGCGGTCATCCGGCGGATACGCATCCGGGAGCCGGCCTCGTCGATCAGGTCGATCGCCTTGTCCGGCAGGAAGCGGTCCGAGATGTACCGGTCGGCCAGGGTGGCGGCCTGGACCAGCGCCTCGTCGGTGATGGAGACGCGGTGGTGCGCCTCGTAGCGGTCCCGCAGGCCCTTGAGGATCTCGATGGTGTGCGGCAGGGACGGCTCCGCGACCTGGATCGGCTGGAAGCGGCGCTCCAGGGCCGCGTCCTTCTCCAGGTGCTTGCGGTACTCGTCCAGCGTGGTCGCACCGATGGTCTGCAGCTCACCGCGGGCCAGCATCGGCTTGAGGATGCTCGCCGCGTCGATGGCGCCCTCGGCGGCACCCGCACCGACCAGCGTGTGCAGCTCGTCGATGAACAGGATGATGTCGCCGCGGGTGCGGATCTCCTTGAGCACCTTCTTCAGGCGCTCCTCGAAGTCACCGCGGTAGCGGGAGCCGGCGACCAGCGCGCCGAGGTCCAGGGTGTAGAGGTGCTTGTCCTTGAGGGTCTCGGGCACCTCGCCCTTGACGATGGCCTGCGCGAGGCCCTCGACGACGGCGGTCTTGCCGACGCCGGGCTCACCGATCAGGACCGGGTTGTTCTTGGTACGGCGGGACAGCACCTGCATGACCCGCTCGATCTCCTTCTCGCGCCCGATCACCGGGTCGAGCTTGGACTCACGAGCGGCCTGGGTGAGGTTCCGGCCGAACTGGTCGAGGACCAGGGACGTGGAGGGCGTGCCCTCGGCAGGACCACCGGCGGCGGCGGTCTCCTTGCCCTGGTAACCGGAGAGCAGCTGGATCACCTGCTGCCGCACGCGGTTGAGGTCTGCGCCCAGCTTCACGAGGACCTGGGCGGCGACGCCCTCGCCCTCGCGGATCAGGCCGAGCAGGATGTGCTCCGTGCCGATGTAGTTGTGGCCGAGCTGCAGCGCCTCGCGCAGGGACAGCTCCAGGACCTTCTTGGCACGGGGGGTGAAGGGAATGTGACCCGAGGGCGCCTGCTGCCCCTGGCCGATGATCTCCTCCACCTGCTGGCGGACCGCCTCGAGCGAAATCCCGAGGCTCTCAAGGGCCTTGGCGGCGACACCCTCACCCTCGTGGATCAGGCCCAGGAGGATGTGCTCGGTGCCGATGTAGTTGTGGTTGAGCATCCGGGCCTCTTCCTGAGCCAGGACGACAACCCGCCGCGCGCGGTCGGTGAACCTCTCGAACATCGTTAATCGCTCCTCAGAGCGGTCAGGCAGTGGGGGGAACTTCCCCTCCCTGTCCTTCCGCAGCTTAGTCCCGCGAGCGGGGACCGCTCATTCCAACTGCCGACACCGTCCTTGGCCTCCTGACCCCGAACGCCGACATCTGCTCCAACCCGATGGTGCGAGACGATGTTCCCGCAGGCCAGGCAGATACCCCTCTCGCCAGTACGCCGATGGCGAACGTGAGACGGCCTGTCCTGCGTGTCGCCCCCTCCCACTAGGCATGTCTTACCCGTACGGACCGACAGTCCATGCCGAGCGCCCCCGCGGGCTCCGCTACGGGCGAACAACCTTGCGCCACGGCACACCCCCTCGCGCCCCCCGTTTCGGAACTATGTGCATCCACAACACCACCCAGCGTAACCGGCACGCGCTTCCGGCGGTTGCACTTGGCATGGTCGTTGGGGCGGGCGGGCGGTGGACGGACGGGGCGGACGCAGGGGCCGGTGCCCGGCGGACGTACGGGGTGGCCGACGGCGTGAGCGGTCAGGCGGGGCCCCGGACCGGTGGGTGGGTGAGCGAGCAGGCGTGGCGGTGGTACGAGAGGGCGTTGGGCTGGCCTGCCGTGCCCGGGGTGCCCGCGCGGCTCGTCGTGGGAGTGCGGTTCGACGTGCTGGACGTGCCGGCCGAAGCCGGATACGGGGCTCTGCGGCGCCTGGCGCCGGGGTGCCCGGTGGCCCTGCAGGGCGACCGCATGCGGCTGCTGGTGGCCGCGGGCACCGCCGAGGAGCTGCCCGGGCTGCTGGACTGGCTGGAGTGGGGGGCGGTGGCGCTCGATCTGGTGGCGATCGGCGCGGGCGGCCTGATGGACGCGCCCTCGCCCCCCACGCCCGTCCCCGCCGCGAGGCGGCCGCTTCCCCTGGACCGCCGAGGCGCGCGGGGGGCCGCCGTGTGGCTGCGGCCCCCGGAGCCGGGATGCGAGGTCGAGTCCTCGCTGCCGACGCTGTCGGCCATGGGGGGCGGTGGAAACGCCCCCGATCTCGTACGGCTCGTGGACACGGTGGCGACACAGTGCCACCGGATCCGGCTGAGGCGCGCCTGCGCCCAGCCGCCGGCCTGTTCACAGGCCGCGCGTGCCTGATGTCCCGAGGACGTCCCTTTCAGGGCTGCCCTCGAGGTCCCGCCGCCGATCAGCCGTTGGCCTTCTCGTACGCCTCGCGGATGGACGCGGGGACACGGCCGCGGTCGTTGACCTCGTATCCGTTCTCCTTCGCCCAGGCGCGGATGGCCGCGGTGTCCTGGCTGCCGCCGGCAGCGGAACGCGCCTTTCCGCGTCCGCCCGAAGCGCGGCCTCCGGTACGACGACCGCTCTTCACGTAAGGCTCGAGAAGGCCGCGGAGCTTGTCCGCGTTGGCGGTGGTGAGGTCGATCTCGTACGTCTTGCCGTCCAACGCGAACGTCACGGTCTCGTCCGCCTCGCCGCCGTCGAGGTCGTCGACAAGAAGGACCTGAACCTTCTGTGCCACCGGATTTCCTTTCATCGATAACTTGAGGGCCGGGGGTGTGCCGGCGTCCGCCGTATCGCCGTCCCCTGTTATATGCAGTACTGCAGTACGTCGGAAAGCAAACCGCTTTTGCCGGAAAAACACAAACCCTCGGCAGAGACCGGCGCCCCTCCCCTCGTCCGGAAACGTACGCGTTTCGGACATAGGGCACCCGGGCATGGGGCGCGGCGCGGAATATGTCGTGACGAACCCGGGGCGGGCCTTGACGGTGCCCGGCGATCACAGATGCAGAAGCATCCGGCTGTTGCCCAAGGTGTTCGGTTTCACCCGTTCGAGACCGAGGAACTCCGCGACGCCCTCGTCATAGGAACGCAGCAGCTCCGCGTAGACATCGGTGTCGACGGGCGTCTCGCCGATCTCCACGAAGCCGTGCTTGCCGAAGAACTCCACTTCGAAGGTCAGACAGAAAACACGGCGAACGCCGAGCCAGCGGGCGGTCTGCAGCAACTTCTCCAGCAACTGGTGGCCGACCCCCGCGCCCTTCAGGCCCGGCTTCACGGCGAGCGTGCGGACTTCCGCGAGGTCTTCCCACATCACGTGCAGGGCGCCGCAGCCGACGACCTCGGCGTTGTCGTCCCGTTCCGCGACCCAGAACTCCTGGATGTCCTCGTAAAGCGTCACCGTGGCTTTGTCGAGCAGGATGCCGTCGCGGACGTAGGCGTCGAGCAGGTGGCGCACGGCCGGCACATCGCTGGTGCGGGCCCGTCGGACGGTGATGGCTTTTGTGGTGGCTTCGGGGCTCTTCGCGGACATGAGCGGACGCTATCGCCCGGCACCGCCCTCTGCGGCGCCGGGGTTGTCCTCGCCGGGTTCCTTCTCCTCGCGGCGTTCCTTCGGCTCGCCGTGTTCGTTCGGCTCACGGGGTTCGCCGGGTTCTGTGCGTTCCCGGTGTTCCGACGGTTCCCGCGGCGGAGCGGGTTCGGGGGGTTCCGCGGTTTCCGGCCCCTGGACGATGCGTACGGCATCTCGCAGAGCATGTCGCTGTTCCTCGCTCATCATCCCGAAGAAGGCGACGAGAGCGGCGGCGGGGTTGTCGCTCTGGGACCAGGCGTCGTTCATCAGCGCAGCGGCGTAGGCGGCTCGTGTGGAGACCGCCTCATATCGATAGGCCCGGCCTTCCGCCTCGCGGCGCACCCAGCCCTTCTGATGGAGATTGTCCAAAACGGTCATCACCGTGGTGTACGCGATCGACCGTTCCTTCTGAAGATCTTCCAGGACTTCTCGAACGGTCACCGGGCGGTTCCACTTCCACACCCGCGTCATGACCGCGTCTTCGAGTTCTCCCAATGGGCGAGGCACACCTCAGAACAATAGTGGGAGAACTCGGCAATGGCGTGCCGGACAGTACCTTTCGCGGGCGAACAGGCACAAAAAGGGCGTACGACTCGGAAGCGCGGGGTGCGCGCGGTGGAGTCGTACGCCGGTGCCGGCGCCGTCGGCGGGAAGGCTCAGGCGTCGGTGTTCGTCCCGGGAGAGGTCTGGCGGGCGCCGTTCGCGCGCGCGATGGCGGCGTCGACGGCCGCGTCCTCCTTGGCCTTGTTGGCGCCGCCCTGGGTCTTCACGATCACGCGGATCACGCCGATGAAGAAGACGGCCATGACGGCCGGGGGCAGCAGCGCGGAGACGTAGTCCATGGATCCAGAGTAGCCACGGGGTGGTGGGCCGCTGGGCCGGGGGCGGCGGGTGCGGTGGGCGGCGCTCGTCGCCGGCGGGCGTCGGACGCCCTCAGCCGGCGGCGAGCTGCTGGTGGCCGGCCGGGGGCGGGGCCGGTTTGCGGCGCGGGAAGACCTCGCCCGGGGTGGGGATGGGGCGGCCGGGCTTCGGAGTGCCGGGCGCGGGGGTGGGGGAAGGCGCGGGGCTCGGCGCGGCGGGGGCGGGCTTGGGGGCCGGTTTCTCGGCGGGTTTCTTCTGGGCGTCCTCGTCCTCGGCGGAGCCCCGGGCGGCCTCGGGGCGGCCGGCGGACAGGCCTCCGGGGAGGGCCAGGAGGCGGGTGCGGGAGGCGGGGACGGTCGGGAGGGTGGAATCCGCCGTGCGGGCCGGGTTCGGGGCCGTGCGGCCGGTGAGGCGGGTGCGTACGTCCTGCTCGGCGAGGGGCCTGCACCGGTTCAGGAGGGCCTCCGCGACGGGGTTGCCGCGCAGGGCCCGGAGGGCGGCGAGGTCGTCGGCGTTCGGGAGGTAGCCGGCGCCCAGGGCCTCTTCCAGCAGCGTGAGGTAGCCGGCGGCGGTGCCGGGGAGTGCGGCGCGGTACCGGCCGAGGTCGGCCACGAGGAAGGCACGCAGGCGGGCACCCTCGCGCATCGCCTCGTCGAGCGACTCGGCGAGGCGGAGGCAGTCCTGGACGTCGTTGGCCGAGGCGGGTGTGGGGTGTAGGGCGAGGGCGAGGGCGCGGCGGAGCACGCGCAGCTCCTCCGCGCCGAACGCCATGCCGCCGCGGGATCCGTAGGGCGTGGGCATGCGGCGACGATACGCGCTAATCAGACAAATTCCGCATAGGGGGCGGGTGTGGCGCGGGGCTGCCACTCAGGTGGAGGTGGGGGCAGCGCACCTGCGGGCGGGCGGCACGCCGTCGCGCCGGACCGCGCGCCCCGCCTGCCCCGGCCGCAAAGGCCGAGCAGTCACATCCGTGACACGTTCCGCTCGTACACCAGCCGCAGGCCGATCAGCGTCAGCCACGGCTCGTGTTCGTCGATGACCGACGACTCGCCCAGGACCATCGGCGCCAGCCCGCCCGTCGCGATCACGGTGACGTCGTCCGGGTCGTCGGCCAGTTCGCGGGCCATGCGGTTGACGACCCCGTCGACCTGGCCGGCGAAACCGTAGACGATGCCCGCCTGCATCGCCTCCACGGTGTTCTTGCCGATGACGCTGCGCGGGCGGGCCACCTCGATCTTGCGGAGCTGGGCGCCCTTGACGCCGAGTGCCTCGACGGAGATCTCGATGCCGGGGGCGATGACGCCGCCGACGTACTCCCCCCGCGCGCTGACCGCGTCGAACGTCGTCGCCGTGCCGAAGTCGACGACGATGGCCGGGCCGCCGTACAGGTCGACCGCCGCCACCGCGTTGATGATGCGGTCCGCGCCGACCTCCTTGGGGTTGTCGGTGAGGATCGGGACGCCCGTCTTCACGCCGGGCTCCACGAGCACCGCGGGGACGTCGCCGTAGTAGCGGCGGGTCACCTCGCGCAGTTCGTGCAGGACGGAGGGGACGGTCGCGCAGATGGCGATGCCGTCGATGCCGTCGCCCAGGTCGTCGCCCAGGAGGGGGTGCATGCCCATCAGGCCCTGGAGCAGGACGGCCATCTCGTCGGCCGTGCGGCGCGCGTCCGTGGAGATGCGCCAGTGTTCGACGATCTCCTCCCCGTCGAACAGGCCCAGGACGGTGTGGGTGTTTCCTACGTCGATCGTCAGCAGCATGGCCGGTCCCCGCTCCCCTACTCCGCCGCTCGCAGGTCCAGGCCGATGTCCAGGATGGGAGCGGAGTGCGTGAGGGCTCCGACCGCCAGGTAGTCGACGCCCGTGTCCGCGTACGCCCGGGCGTTGTCCAGCGTCAGGCGGCCCGAGGCCTCCAGCTTCGCGCGGCCGTCGACGATCGCGACGGCCTCCTCGCACTCGGCCGGGGTGAAGTTGTCGAGGAGGATCAGGTCTGCGCCGGCGTCCACGACCTCGCGCAGCTGGTGCAGCGTGTCGACCTCGACCTCGATGGGGACGTCGGGGAAGCGTTCCCGGACCGCCTTGAAGGCCTGGGCGACGCCGCCTGCGGCGACCACGTGGTTGTCCTTGACCAGGGCCGCGTCCGAGAGGGACATGCGGTGGTTGACGCCGCCGCCGCAGCGGACCGCGAACTTCTCCAGGGACCGCAGGCCCGGCGTGGTCTTGCGGGTGTCGCGGACCTTGGCCTTGGTGCCCTCCAGGGCGTTGGCCCACGCGCGCGTGGCGGTCGCGATGCCCGACAGGCGGCACAGGATGTTGAGCGCGCTGCGCTCGGCGGTGAGCAGGTCACGGGTGCGGGTGGTGACGGAGAGGAGTTTCTGGCCCGCCTCCACGCGGTCGCCGTCCTCCACGTGGCGCTCGACGGTCAGTTCGTCCTCGCAGACCACGGAGAGCACCGCTTCGGCGACCCTGAGGCCTGCCGCCACGCCCGCCTCGCGCGCCGTGAAGTCGGCCGTGGCCACGGCGTCCTCGGGGATCGTGGCGACCGTGGTCACGTCGACGCCGTGGGCCAGGTCCTCCTGGACGGCCACGTTGGCGATGTCCTCCACCTCCACGGGGTCGAGACCGGCGTCGGCCAGGAGCTGGGCGAGCGCGGGGTCGAGGCCGCACTCCAGGTAGGTCTCGTCGGCACCGCAGGCGCAGTCGTCGCCGCAGCCTTGGGACGAGGCGAGGGGGAGGTCGGGGGTGGTCACGTCTGTCACTGCTCCTGTGGCTGCTGCCGGGTCGGGGGGAAGTCTGCGGTGTCGGTGGTGTGCACGGCCAGGGTCCGGTCGGGGTTCAGCCGTACGACGATGTGGCGGCGCCATGCCGCGTCGTCGCGCTCGGCGTGGTCCATGCGCCAGTGGCAGCCCCGCGTCTCCTCGCGCAGCCGCGCGGCGGCGACCAGGACGCGGGCCACGCACAGGAGGTTGGTGGCCTCCCAGGTGTCGACGCCCGGCTCGGCCGTCTTGCCGTTCTCCGCGAGGGCGTCGCGGGCGTCGGTGTGCAGCTGCTGGAGCTGGTCGGCGGCCTTGCCGAGGGACTCGGCCGAGCGCAGCACGCCGGCGCCCTGCGTCATGATCCGCTGGATCGTGAAGCGGGCCTCCGGCGTGAGCAGGGGGTGCTCGGGCGTCTCCGGGTACGGCAGGGGCCGGGGCACGCGCGCGTGGAGGGCGTTTCCGGTCCTGCTCGCCGCGATGTCCGCGGCGATGCGCTCGGCGTAGACCAGGCCCTCCAGCAGGGAGTTGGAGGCGAGGCGGTTGGCGCCGTGCACGCCGGTGCAGGCGACCTCGCCGCACGCGTACAGGCCGGCGACGGTCGTCCGGCCGTGGGAGTCGGTGCGGACGCCGCCGGAGGCGTAGTGGGCGGCCGGGGCGACCGGGATGGGGTCGGTGACCGGGTCGATGCCGTGGGCACGGCAGGCGGCGAGGATCGTCGGGAAGCGGTGCTCCCACATCTCGGCGCCGAAGTGGCGGGCGTCGAGGTACATGTGCTCGGCGTCCTGCTGCTGCATGCGGCGCATGATGCCCTTGGCGACGATGTCCCGGGGCGCGAGTTCGGCCAGTTCGTGCTGTCCGAGCATGAAGCGCACGCCGTCGGCGTCCACCAGGTGGGCGCCCTCGCCGCGCACCGCCTCGGAGACCAGGGGCTGCTGGCCCTCCGCGTCCGGGCCGAGGAACAGCACGGTGGGGTGGAACTGGACGAACTCCAGGTCGCTGACCTCGGCGCCCGCGCGCAGCGCCAGGGCGACGCCGTCGCCCGTGGAGACCGACGGATTGGTGGTCGCGGAGTAGACCTGGCCCATACCGCCGGTGGCGAGGACCACGGCGGGCGCGTGGACCGCTCCGACGCCGTCGTGCTGGCCCTCGCCCATGACGTGCAAGGTGACGCCGGCGGTGCCGCCGTCGGCGTCCGTGAGGAGGTCCAGGACCAGCGCGTTCTCGATCGTGCGCACGCCACGCGCGCGTACCGCCTCGACGAGGGCGCGGGAGATCTCGGCGCCGGTGGCGTCGCCGCCTGCGTGGGCGATGCGGCGGCGGTGGTGGCCGCCCTCGCGGGTGAGTTCCAGGCCGCCCTCGGAGGACTCGTCGAACTGGGCGCCGGTCTCGATCAGGCGGCGTACGGCGTCGGGGCCCTCGGTGACGAGGATGCGGACCGCTTCCTCGTCGCACAGGCCGGCGCCCGCCACCAGCGTGTCGTCCAGGTGCTGTTCGGGGGTGTCGCCCTCGCCGAGGGCGGCGGCGATGCCGCCCTGGGCCCAGCGGGTGGAGCCGTCGTCGAGGCGGGCCTTGGTGACGACGACGGTGTGCAGGCCGGCGGCCTCGCAGCGCAGGGCCGCGGTGAGACCGGCGACGCCGGAGCCGACGACCACCACGTCCGCGGAGATGGACCACCCGGGCGCGGGCGCGTGCAGTCGTATGCCTGTGCTGGTCACGAGGCGGCTCCGAAGGTGAGGGGGATGTTGTCGATCAGCCGGGTCGTCCCGACCCGGGCGGCGACGGCGAGGACCGCCTCGCCGGTGAAGTCGTCCCCGATCTCGGTGAAGTCGGACGGGTCGACCAGCGCGAGGTAGTCCAGTTCGAGGGGCGGGTCGAGGCGGGCGGCCTCGTCGAGGACCGCGCGGGCCGCGACGAGCACGGCCGCCGCGGCACCCGGCAGGGCCGTGGCGACGGCGTGGGCGTCGGCCGCCGCGCGGGACTCCCCTATGGCGCTGAGTGCCTCGGCACGCGCGTGCGTGGCGGGCACCTCGCGGGCGCGGGCGCGCAGCGCCTCCTGCGCGGCGTGCCGGTCGCGGCCCGCGAACAGCGCCTGCGACAGGGCGAGGGCGGTGCGCCGCTCCTGGGGCGAGAGGTAGCGGTTGCGGCTGGACAGGGCCAGACCGTCGTCCTCCCGCACGGTCGGCACGCCCACGATCTCCACGCCGAAGTTCAGATCGCGCACCATGCGGCGGATCAGGGCGAGCTGCTGGGCGTCCTTCTGGCCGTACAGCGCCACGTCGGGGCGGGTGAGGTGGAGCAGCTTGGCGACGACGGTGAGCATGCCGTCGAAGTGGCCGGGGCGCGAGGCGCCCTCCAGCCGCCCGCCCATGGGCCCGGCGCTGATGCGGACCTGCGGCTCGCCGCCCGGGTAGACCTCCTCCACGGACGGGGCGAACACCACGTCCGCGCCCGACTGGTCGGCGATCTTGATGTCGGCGTCCAGGGTGCGCGGGTAACGGTCTAGGTCCTCGCCCTGGCCGAACTGGAGCGGGTTGACGAAGACGGTGACGACGACCTGGCCGTCCTCACCGGCGATGTCGCGCGCGGTGCGGATCAGCGTGGCGTGGCCCTCGTGCAGGGCGCCCATGGTCATCACGACGGCGCGGCGGCCCGCACGCGTGCGTACGCGCAGTTCGTCGGCGGTGCGCAGCAGGGTGGTGGTCATCGGGCGTCTCCGTTCTGGGGCACGCGCGTCGTCGTACGGCTGGGACGGGCGGGCCGCAGGGGTGTGGCGGTGGTCCGGCGGCCCGTGCCCCGCCGTTCGGGGCCGCTCATCCGGCTTCTCCCCCGCTGCCGTCGGTCCCGGTCGTCCCGTTGGCGAGTACCCCGAGGAGGTCCTCGGCGAGCTCCGGCTTGAGCAGTCCGTGGGCGAGCGCCCGGTCGGCGGTGGCGCGGGCCATCGCCAGGTAGCCGCCGAGGGCCTGCGGGGCGTGCCGACGCAGCTCGGCGACGTGCGCGGCGACCGTGCCCGCGTCGCCGCGCGCGACCGGGCCGGTGAGGGCCGCGTCGCCGGAGCGCAGGGCGTTGTCCAGGGCGGCGCCGAGCAGCGGGCCGAGCATCCGGTCGGGGGCCTCGACACCGGCCGTGCGCAGCAGCTCCAGTGACTGGGCGACGAGGCTGACCAGATGGTTGGCGCCGAGCGCGAGCGCCGCGTGGTAGAGCGGGCGGTTCTCCTCGGCGATCCACTCGGGCTCGCCGCCCATCTCGATGACGAGGGCCTCGGCGGCCAGCCGCAGCTCCTCGGGTGCGGTGACGCCGAAGGAACAGCCGGCCAGCCGCTGCACGTCGACGGGCGTGCCGGTGAACGTCATCGCCGGGTGCAGGGCCAGCGGCAGCGCACCGGCGCGCAGGGCCGGGTCCAGCACCTTCGCGCCGTAGCGGCCGGAGGTGTGCACGAGCAGCTGCCCCGGCCGGACGGCACCGGTCTCGGCGAGTCCGGCGACGAGGCCGGGCAGGGCGTCGTCCGGCACGGTCAGCAGCACCAGTTCGGCGCGCTGAAGGACGTCGGCGGGCGTGACCAGCGGTACACCGGGGAGCAGTTGGGCGGCACGCCGCCTGGAGGCGTCCGACACCCCCGAGACGGCGACCGGGCGGTGTCCGGCGAGCTGGAGGGACGCGGCCAGTGCGGGTCCCACGCGACCGGCGCCGACGACGCCGACGGTGAGCCGCGCGGGGCGGTCCTTGGGGTCTGGCTGTGGGGTTGTGTTCACGCGACGGCGGCCTTCCCGTTCCAGTCCGCTCCGGGTACCGGACGATTTCTCGTCATGTTAACGCGATCGGTTCGGGGGGCGTCCGGTTGTCCACAGGCTGTGGGTTGACGCACATCGTCCGGGTACGGGCCGTCGTACGGAAAACCACATGTCCGCGTGGACCCGGGCGCGGGATGATCCCCGGCATGAGCGATACGGCGGAGCGGGACGGGACCGGCGGGCGGCTGTCGGACGAGGAGCGGCGCGGCCGGCTGCGTGAGCGGCGCCTGGCCGCCCACCGGGAAGCACGGCGGGTGTTCTCACGCTTCGGCTTCCACAAGACGCTCCGGGAACGCCTGGCGCTGCTCGACGCGGCGAGCGGGGTGTACGACCTGGACGAGCGGTCCGACGTGTACGGCGACGGCGTCGTCGAGGCCCTTGAGGAGAAGGTCGCGGGGCTGCTGGGCACGGAGGCCGCCGCGTTCTTCCCGACGGGCACGATGGCCCAGCAGGTGGCCCTGCGCTGCTGGGCGGGCCGCACCGGCGGCACGGCCGTCGCCCTGCACGCGCTCAGCCACCCGGAGGTGCACGAACGGCACGCCTTCGGTCAGGTCAGCGGCCTGCGCCCGGTGCGGGTGACGAGCGAGCCCCGGCTGCCGACCGCCGCCGAAGTGCGCGACTTCGAGGAGCCCTTCGGGACGCTGATGCTGGAACTCCCGCTCAGGGACGCCGGTTTCGTCCTGCCCTCCTGGCAGGAGCTGACCGAGGTGGTGGAGGCCGCCCGGGAGCGGGACGCGGTGGTGCACCTCGACGGGGCCCGGCTGTGGGAGTGCACCGTCCACTTCGGCCGCTCCCTGGACGAGATCGCGGGCCTGGCGGACAGCGTCTACGTGTCGTTCTACAAGACCCTCGACGGCTTCGGCGGTGCGGCCCTCGCCGGTCCGAGGACGCTGGTGGAGGAGGCCCGGGCCTGGCGGCACCGGTACGGCGGCACGGTCTTCCAGCAGTTCCCCACGGCCCTGTCGGCGCTGGTCGGGCTGGAGCACGAGCTGCCCCGGCTGCCGGGGTACGTGCGGCACGCGCGCGTGGTGGCCGCCGCGCTGCGCGAGGGCTTCGCTGCGGCCGGGCTGCCGTGGGCACGCGTCCACCCCCAGGTGCCGCACACCCATGAGTTCCAGGTCTGGCTGCCGTACGACGCGGACGTCCTCATGGAGGCCGCGGTCCGCACGGCCGAGGAGACGGGGACCGTCCTGTTCGGCCAGGCCTGGGATGCCACGGGCCCGGGCCTGGCCCGCACCGAGGTGTCCGTCCGGGCAGAGGGTCTGGAGTGGACGGCCGAGGACGTGCGGAGCGCGGTCGCCGAGTTCGTCGCGCGGCTGACCGAGGAGGTCAGCCGGTAGAGCGCGGGCGGGGGTCCGGCCACCGGGCCGGCGCCTGCCGGACCCGCACCCGGGCCGGGCGTTCCGCGACGACCACGCGGGACCGCCGGTGGGCACGGAACTGAGGCTGCCGATGCGCACCCGCCGGCCCCTCGCGCGCGGACGACCCGCGCCGGACACAAGCCGCCCGATGCCACCCGAGGCCCCTGGGCCGGCCTGCCGGCCCGCATCCGGGCCCGGCGATCGCCACGACCACGCCGGACCGCCGGTGGGCACGCACTGAGGCTGCCGAACCCCACCCGCCGGCCGTTGCACGGACGGACCGCGCCGGCCCCAGGCCGCCCGATGCCACCCGGCGGCCCTGCCCGCCGACGAACCACGCCGGACCCGGCCGCCCGGGGCCGCCCAAGCCCGCCCGTCAGCCGTGTCCGCCGGCCCGCACCAGGCCCGTCTCGTACGCCAGGACCACCACCTGGACGCGGTCCCTGAGGCCCAGCTTGGTCAGGATCCGGCCCACGTGCGTCTTGACGGTCGCCTCGGACAGGACGAGCCGGGCCGCGATCTCCCCGTTGGACAGGCCCTGCGCGACCAGCACCATGACCTCCCGCTCGCGGTCGGTGAGCCGCTCCAGCTCCTTGTGCTGGGGCTGCTGGCCCGTGCCCGGCAGCATCGGCGCGAAGCGGTCCAGCAGCCGGCGCGTGGTGGAGGGCGCGACCACCGCGTCACCGCTGTGCACGGCCCGGATCGCGGCCAGCAGCTCACCGGGCGGCACGTCCTTGAGCATGAAGCCGGACGCGCCCGCCTTGAGGGCGGAGAAGGCGTACTCGTCGAGGTCGAAGGTGGTCAGGATCAGCACCTTCGGCGCGTCGGGGTCCGCGCAGATCCGGCGGGTCGCCTCCACCCCGTCCAGCTTGGGCATGCGGACGTCCATCAGCACCACGTCGACGGCGGTCGAGCGCAGCACCTGGAGGGCCTCGACGCCGTCGCCCGCCTCCGCCACGACCTCCATGTCCGGCTGGGCGGCGAGCACCATCCGGAACCCGGTGCGCAGCAGCACCTGGTCGTCGACGAGCATCACGCGGATCGTCATCGGGTCCTCTTCCGTTTCCGTCACCGGCGAGCCGGTCTGCGGGGTGTCGAGCGGGCATCGAGCCGGTCATGCGGTGTTACCGGCAGTTACAGGTGTCACCAGGGGGCGTGCGGTGGCGTCAGTGCGCCGGTTTGAGCGGGAGCAGGGCGCTGATGCGGAATCCTCCGCCCGGGCGCGGTCCGGCGTCCAGGGTGCCGCCGACCATACCGACCCGTTCGCGCATGCCGATCAGGCCGTGGCCCTGGCCGTCGAAGCCGCCCTCCTCGTACAGCTCGTGCGGGGCACCCTTGCCGTCGTCCTCCACGAGCAGGCCGAGCCCGTCGTCGAAGTAGACCAGGCGCACGCTCGCGCCCGCGTTGGGCCCGCCGTGCTTGCGGGTGTTGGTCAGCGCCTCCTGCACGATGCGGTACGCGGTGAGCTCGACGCCGCTGGGCAGCGGGCGCGGGGTGCCCTCGACCCTGAAGTCGACGGGCAGGCCCGACCCCCGGCACTGCTCCACGAGTTCCTCGATCTGCTGGACGTCGGGCTGCGGCACGTACTCCCCGGCCTCCTGGTGTTCGCCGGTGCGCAGCACGCCGAGCAGGCGGCGCATCTCGGCGAGGGCCTGGCGGCCGGTGGAGGAGATGGTCTCCAGGGCCTTCTTCGCCTGGTCGGGCGAGGAGTCGAGGACGTAGGCGGCGCCGTCGGCCTGCACGACCATCACGGAGACGTTGTGCGCGACGACGTCGTGCAACTCGCGTGCGATCCGGGCCCGTTCGGCCGCGACCGCCACCTTGGCCTGCGCCTCGCGTTCCTTCTCCAGCCGGGCGGCACGCTCCTCCAGCTGCGCGAAATAGGCGCGGCGGGTACGGATCGAGTCACCGAGCACCCAGGCGAGGGCGAAGGGCACGGTCTGCAACACCGTCAGGGCGATGTTGCCGGCGGTGCCCGTCTGGTCGTTCGGCCAGCGCAACTGCGCCAGCGGGGCCGCGGCCAGACCGCCGGCCAGGGCGAACCGGGAGGGCCAGCGGGCGCCCTCCGCGGCCACCGTGTAGACGATCACCAGCAGCGCGAAGTCGGCGGGCAGGACCGCGACGTCCGTGACCAGCTGCGCCACGCCGGTGCCGGCCGCGAGGAGCAGCATCTTCTCCGGCATACGGCGGCGCAGCGCGACGACCAGGCAGAGCAGCAGCGTGATCGGGACCGCGGCGACGGGGAGGTCGGCTCGCCGGGCCTCCTCCTGGGCCGCTCCGCCGAGCACCGAAATCCCGAACAGGACGACGGCCCAGAAGCCGTCGACCCACGTCGGGTGCCTGCGGAGGAAGTCGTAGAGGCGCTGCACGTAACCCAGCGTAGGGAAGCGGGATAGGTGCAGGGGTCAACCGGAGGGCCGATCCGCGTCGGGCGCGTGTACTCCCCAAGGTGGAGTTTCGTTGGTTGCGTCCACGTAGCCTGAGCCGGTGACAGCGGGGACGAGGGACGAGTGGCGCGGCTGGCGCGCGGCGACGCGGACGGCTCTGTACGGGCCGGGCGGCTTCTACCGCGGGCCACAGGGCCCGGCCGGGCACTTCCGTACGTCCGTGCACGCCTCGCCGCTGTTCGCGCGAGCCGTGGCGCGGCTGCTGTGCCGGGTCGACGCGGCGCTGGGGCGCCCGGCGCGGCTCGGCTTCGTCGACATGGCGGCCGGGCGGGGCGAACTGGCCGCCGGCGTGCTGGCCGCGCTGCCCGCGGACGTGGCCGCCCGCACGCGCGTGTACGCCGTCGAGATCGCCGACCGCCCCGACGGCCTGGATCACCGGATCGAGTGGCGGGCCGAACCGCCGCAGGGTGTCACCGGGCTGCTGTTCGCCAACGAGTGGCTGGACAACGTGCCCGTGGACGTCGCGGAGGTGGACGGCGCGGGCGTGCCGCGGCGGGTACTGGTCCGCGAGGACGGCACAGAGCGGCTCGGGGAGCCGGTCGACGGAGCCGAGGCGCAGTGGCTGGCGCGGTGGTGGCCGCTGCCAGCCGAGGAGGGGCTGCGGGCGGAGATCGGGCTGCCCCGGGACACCGCGTGGGCGTCCGCCGTCGCCTGCGTCGAGCGGGGGCTCGCGGTCGCCGTGGACTACGCGCACACGGCGGACGCCAGACCGCCGTTCGGCACGCTCACCGGGTTCCGGGAGGGCCGGGAGACCGCGCCCGTCCCGGACGGGTCGTGCGACATCACCGCGCACGTCGCCCTGGACGCGTGCCTGCTGCCCGGCGGGCGCGTCGTCACGCAGCGGGACGCGCTGCGCGCCCTGGGAGTCGCCGGCCGGCGCCCCCCGCTCGCGCTCGCGTCCACGGACCCCGCCGCGTACGTGCGCGCCCTCGCGGGCGCCTCCGAGGCCGCCGAGCTGACCGCGCCGGACGGGCTCGGCGGCTTCGGCTGGCTGCTCCAGCCGGTCGGCCTCCCGGACGGGCTCGACCTACTTGTCGATGTCGCCGACCACGAAGAACATTGACCCCAGGATCGCCACCATGTCCGCCACCAGCGTCCCCGGCAACAGCTCCGTCAGCGCCTGGATGTTGTTGTACGAGGCCGAGCGCAGCTTCAGCCGGTACGGGGTCTTCTCGCCCTTGCTGACCAGGTAGTAGCCGTTGATGCCGAGCGGGTTCTCGGTCCACGCGTACGTGTGCCCCTCGGGTGCCTTCAGGACCTTGGGGAGCCGCTGGTTGATCGGCCCCGGCGGGAGCTCGGCGAGCCGGTCGAGGCAGGCGTCGGCCAGGTCCAGGGCGTTGTGGGTCTGCGCGAGCAGGCACTCGAAGCGGGCCAGGCAGTCGCCCTCCTCGCGGGTCACCACCTCCAGCACGTCCTGGAGCTCGCCGTACGCCAGGTACGGCTCGTCGCGCCGCAGGTCGAAGTCGACCCCGGAGGCGCGCGCGAGGGGGCCGCTCACGCCGTAGGCGTGCACGATCTCCGGGGCGAGGTGGCCCACGCCCCGGGTGCGCCCCCGGAAGATCTCGTTGCCGAGCACCAGGTCGTCGAAGACGTCCATGCGGGAGCGGACGGCGGCGACGGCGGCACGCGCGCGTGCGGTCCATCCGGCCGGCAGGTCCTCCTTGAGGCCGCCCACCCGGTTGAACATGTAGTGCATGCGCCCGCCGGAGACCTCCTCCATCACGTTCTGGAGCGTCTCGCGCTCCCGGAACGCGTAGAACACCGGGGTGATGCCGCCGAGCTCCAACGGGTACGACCCGAGGAACATCAGGTGGTTGAGCACCCGGTTCAGCTCCGCCAGCAGGGTCCGCGTCCACACCGCCCGCTGGGGAACCTCCATGCCGAGCATCCGCTCCACGGCGAGGACCACGCCCAGCTCGTTGGAGAACGCCGACAGCCAGTCGTGGCGGTTGGCGAGCACGATGATCTGCCGGTAGTCGCGCGCCTCGAAGAGCTTCTCCGCGCCGCGGTGCATATAGCCGATCACCGGCTCCGCGCGCGTGATGCGCTCGCCGTCCAGGACGAGCCTCAGGCGCAGCACACCGTGCGTCGACGGGTGCTGCGGTCCGATGTTGAGCACCATGTCGGTGCTCTCGGCGGCGCCGCCGATACCGACCGTGGTCTCCGTCGTAGGAGTCATGGACACAGTCTCTCCTACGTACGCTGGCCCTATGGAGACGGGGAGCCCGCAGAACACGGGACCAGCGGCGACGGCGGGGGCGGCGGGGGCCGGGGGAGCCCCGGGCCCCACCGGGGCCAGCGACACGAGGGACGAGCCGGTGTGGACCGGGCTGCCGCCGGGGCTGCTGAGGATGCGGCGGTTGCTGCTGGTGGTGTGGCTGGGACTGACGACCGTCGCCACGGCGCTGGTGCCGTGGCTGCTGGCCGGGCCCGCCTGGGCCGCCTTCGCGCTGCTGCCGCTCGCGCTGACGGCGTGGGGCTGGGTGCTGCTCGGCCGCAACTGGCGGTCCTGGCGGTACGCCGAGCGCGCCGACGACCTGCTGATCAGCCGGGGCGTGCTGTGGCGGCAGGAGACGGTGGTGCCGTACGGGCGGATGCAGCTGGTGGAGGTCACCTCCGGGCCCGTCGAGCGGCACTTCGGGCTGGCCAGCGTGCAGCTGCACACGGCCGCCGCGGCCACCGACGCCACCATCCCGGGCCTGGACCCGGCCGAGGCGGAACGGCTCCGTGACCGGCTCACCGAGCTGGGCGAGGCCCGATCGGCGGGCCTGTGACGGCGCCGGGCGTCGACGACGCCGTACGCGACAGGCCGCCCGTGGCCGAGCGGCGGCTGCACCCCGTCACGCCGTTCAGGCGGGCGTGGGCGCCGGTCGCCGTGCTCGTCGGGTGGGCGGTGCACGATCCCGACCAGGCGCAGCGCCACCTGACCCGGCTGACGACGGACACGATGCTGATCGCGCTGGCCGTGGTGGTCCCGGCCGCCGCGCTGTACGGCTTCTGCTCCTGGTGGTTCACGCACTTCGCGGTCACCGACACCGAACTGCGCATCCGCACCGGCCTGGTGTTCCGCCGCACCGCGCACATCCGGCTGGAACGCGTCCAGGCCATCGACGTCACCCAGCCGCTGCTCGCCCGGATCGCGGGTGTCGCCAAGCTCAGACTCGACGTCGTAGGCACGGACAAGAAGGACGAACTCGCCTTCCTCGGCGCCGACGAGGCACGGGCGCTGCGGGCCGAACTGCTCGCGCGGGCGGCCGGTTTCGCACCGGAGACCGCGCACGAGGTCGGCGAGGCGCCGTCCACGCGGCTGCTGCGCGTGCCGCCCGGCGTGCTGGCCCTGTCGCTGGCGCTGACCGGGGCGGCCTGGGGGTGGCTGCTCGTCGCGCTGGTCGTGGTGCCGGTGGTGTGGCTGGTCAGCGGCAGTCCGTGGACGGTGCTCGCGGCCGCCGTGCCGCTGCTCGGCGCGGCCGGGGCGAGCAGCGTGGGACGGTTCGTCACCGAGTACGACTGGACGGTGGGCGAGTCCCCCGACGGGCTGCGCGTCGACCACGGGCTGCTCGACCGCGCCCACGAGACGGTGCCGCCGGGGCGGGTGCAGACCGTACGGATCGTGGAACCGCTGCTGTGGCGGCGGCGCGGCTGGGTGCGGGTGGAGCTGGACGTGGCGGGCTCGTCCAACTCCCTGCTGGTGCCGGTCGCTCCGCGCGAGGTCGCTCAGGCCGTCGTCGCGCGCGTCCTGCCCGGGGTGACCGTGCCGCCGCACGAGGCGCTGTCGCGGCCGCCGCGGCGGGCCCGGTGGTGCGTGCCGGTGTGGTGGCGCGGGTACGGCCTCGCCGTCACCGACGCGGTGTTCGCGGCCCGCTTTGGGCTGCTGCGGCGGAGCCTGGCGCTGGTGCCGCACGCCAAGGTGCAGAGCGTACGGCTGGCACAGGGGCCCTGGGAGCGGGCCCGTGGCGTCGCCGACGTGCACGTGGACACGGGCGCCGGCAAGACGGTGACGGCGCGGCTGCGGGACGCCTCCGAGGCGGCGGAGCTGCTGCGGGCGCAGGCGGAGAGGTCGCGGACGGGGCGCAGGGACGCGCGGCCGGACCGGTGGATGGCCTGACGTACGACCGTGCGTCGACGGCGGCGGCACCGCCGTCGACGCCGCCGACGGGCGCGGACCGCCGAGGGGCCGCCGTCGCGCAGACGCGGACACGGCACTGCCCGCGACCCGGTGAACGAGCCGCGGGCAGCCGGTCGTACGTCCGTCAGGAAGCCGCGCTGCGCAGCCCCTGGACGTCGATCTGCTCCGTCTCGTCGTGCGCCGTCAGGTCGATGACCTGGCCCACGGCCCGCGACTCGGCGCCGGCCGGCTTGAACTGCGCCTCGGTCTCGGCCTTGTGCAGGGCGAGCGCCTCCTGGCCGACGACGTCGGCGAGGTCCTCGTTCTGGACGGCCTCCAGGGCGGCCGGCGACGTGCCCTTCTTCGTGCCGAAGAAGTCGAACCCGCCCTCGGTCACCGGGCGCCGCACGGGCGCGGTCGGCGGTACGACCGCCACCGCGGTCGGCACGGTGAAGTGCCCCGAGGGCTGCTGGCCGGGCTGGTCGTGCCGCGCGGCGGTGGAGGTGGCGGCGGTCGCGTGCTCCGGCCCCTCGGCCGCCTCGGACGGTCCCTGCGGCTCGTCCGCCGGCTCGCGCTGCGACTGCTCCGTCGTGGACCCGGCCGCGTCGCCGTGCGGGACGCCGTCGCCCTGCGGGGCATCGTCGTCCTCGGGGGTGCCGTCACCCTTGGGGGCGCCGTCGCCGTCGGGCGTGTCACCGTCGGGTGTGTCGCCGTCCTTGTCGGTCGCGTCGGTCTTTGCCGTGCCGTCACCGTCCGTGCCGTCACCGTCCGGGGCGACGCCGTCCGTGCCGTCACCGTCCGGGGCGACGCCGTCCGTGCCGCCACCGTCCGGGGCGACGCCGTCCGACGTGTCGCTGTCCCGGGTGTCGCGGTCCGGGGTGTCGCCGTCGAACCGGGCCAGCGCCGCCTTCGCCCTCAGGAACAGCTGGGAGCCCTCCGGCGAGAACACCGCGGGAACCGCCGGCTTCTCCTCGACTGCCTCGGGCTCACTCCCGCCCTCGGGCGCCGCGTCCACCCCGGCGGTCTCCGCACCGGACGCCTCATCACCGGACGCCTCGGCATGGGTCGACCCAGCACCGGCCGCCGTCTGCGGGCGAGCCGTCTGCGGACCGGTCGCCTCAGGACCGGCCGTGGCCGGCCCCGCCGTCAGCGCGCGGGCGGGAGCCGCGGCCTCTATCTCCAGGACCCGGCGTTCCTCCAGCACGCTCGCCCGGTCGGCCTCCGCCGTGGCGTAGCGCCGCAGCAGGGCCGCGTGCTCGTTGCGCAGCCCCGCCAGCTCCGCGCGCTTGGCCCGCAGCCGCTGCTCCAGCTTCACGCGCAGCTCGCGCGACTCCTCCAGGTCGGCCTCCAGTTCGGCGACCCGCTCCTCGAAGCGCCACTCGTCGCTCGCACGCGCGCGCGTGAGGTCGGCGACCTGCTTGCCGGCCTGGATGTCCCAGCGGCGCATCACGGCCGCACCGACGAGCGCCGTGGCCGCGCCGGCCGCGGCCAGCGTGCGCAGCACACCAGGCGCCGTGAACACCCAGGGGCCGAGCGCGCAGACGAGTGAGACGCCGGCGATCGCCGAGGGCGGCAGCAGCCTGTGCAGAGGTGGGGAATGGCGGTGACGTCCACGTGGCATGGCCAGAAACTTACCGCGCGTAGGGGAATCGTGGTGCCCCGCCCCGCAAAAACAAAGCCGCACGGATGGATTCACAGGGAATCAGGAACTCCGCGGCACGGCCAGTGGAATTCCCGCAAGATCATTTCACCGGTCGGCCGTCAGCCGCTCGCTGATCCACTGCAGCGTTCCCGGAATCTCCCGCCGCCAGGTGTTGAAGTTGTGTCCGCCGCTTTCCAGGATGATCGACGAGATCCGCGTCAGCCCGGTCGCCTTGACCCGGTCGATGAACCTCAGCGTGTCCTTGTAGTTGGACTCCCCGGTCCTGCTGCTGCTGACGAGCAGTGAAGTGTCGGCCGCGGGCATGTGCTTGAGGTACCAGAACAGGTCGGCCCGGTTCTCGCGTTCCTTGTCACCGTGGAACAGATCGCCCGTGGTGGGGTCGATCGGCGCCTTGTAGTACGCCGACAGGCCCGCCCCGGCGGCGTACACACCGGGATGGTGCAGGGCGATCTTGAGCGCGCAGTAGCCGCCCGTGGAGTTGCCGACGATGCCCCAGCCGCGCGGCTCCCTCGCCACCCTGTAGTGCGCGCGTACGGCGTCGGGCAGGTCCCTGGCGAAGAACGACTCGGTCTGCGGACCGCCCGGGACGTCCACGCACTCGGTGTCCCGGGGCGGAGCCACCGTCGGCCGCAGCATCACCAGGATCATCGGCTCCATCCGGCCCTCGCGGGCCAGCTCCAGGGCCGTGCGCGGATAGCGCAGCTTCTCCACCAGCGCCGAGGCCGTGCCCGGATAGCCGGTGAGGACGACGGCCACCGGGAACCTCCGCGTCCGGTACTGCGGCTGGAAGTACTCCGGCGGCAGGTACACGTACGCGGGCGTGGCGATCCGGGTGGTACGGCCCACGATGCCCACCTCTTGGATCGCGCCGCTCACCTGCGGCCGGCCGCTGCCCGCTCCCGGCACCCGGCGGGTGTCGGCCACCCGCAGCGGACCACCGGCCGCGTGGTCGACGACCACGCCCTGGTCCTTCTCCATCCCGAACAGGTCCGACCAGCTGGCGTAGAACCCGAAGGCCTGGTTGGCGGCCAGGCCCACCGCGGCGAAGATCGCCAGCTGGGTGGCGAGCAGCAGGCCGACCCGCCCGCAGACGGCCCGCCAGCCGCGCCGGGCCAGCCGTGGCCACAGCCACACCGTGCCGACGAACAGCAACACCGCGGCCAGGACCGCCAGCCCCAGCACCTCTTTGCTCGTGAGACCTATGCGTGGTTACCCGCCTGCGCTTTCCGCCCGGGCACAGCCGTCCCCACGTCCTTCGCGAGGGCTTGCCCCGGGCTTTCCTTGAGCTTTGAACCGGCTTTGACGAGCGGAGTGAACCTCTCCCCCCGAGACACCGTCCTAGAGGGCGCAATGTCGCCGGATGCCCGAATCGGCACCGGATCCAAGGTCTCTGCAGAACTACGGGATGCGATGTCTGTCAGGACAGATGAGGAAATGTCGGGCGAGGTTCCGAACCGCGCGCGCGGCACGAGCCGTACGAACCCGACAAGCCGTGTGCGCCGCCTGGTGCGCGGTCCGCGCCCCGAGGCCGTTCCCGTCCTCGTCGGCAGAGCCTGTGCCCTCGTGGGCCTCGTGGACATCGCCGCGGGCGTCTTCCCGCGGTTCCGGCACAGCCGTATGCACGCCATCGCGGAGGTGCTGCCCGGTGCGCTCGGCCCGTTCGCGGCCGCGCTGTCACTGAGCGCCGGTGTGCTGTTGCTGCTGCTCGCCCACGGCCTCAGACGCGGCAAGCGCCGGGCCTGGCGGGCCGCCGTCGCCCTGCTGCCGGCCGGCGCCGTGGCGCAGTTCACCTACCGGCACTCGATCGTCGGCGTGCTGATCTCCCTCGCGCTGCTGGCGCCCCTGCTGCGCCACCGCGACCAGTTCGCGGCCCTGCCCGACCCGCGCAGCCGGTGGCGGGCGCTGGCCAACTTCGTCCTGATGAGCGCCGGTTCGCTCCTCCTCGGGCTGCTCATCGTCAGCGTCCACACGGAGCGCATGGTCGGCGACCCGAGCCTGGCCGACCGCCTCACCCACGTCCTGTACGGCCTGTTCGGCTTCGAGGGCCCGGTCGACTACCGCGGCAACACCTCCTGGACCGTCGCCTTCTCCCTCGGCGCCCTCGGCCTGCTCACCGCCGTCACCACCATCTACCTGGCCTTCCGCCCCGAGCACCCGGCCGCCCGCCTCACCCCCGAGGACGAGTCCCGGCTGCGCGCCCTGCTCGACAAGCACGGCGGCCGCGACTCCCTCGGCCACTTCGCGCTGCGCCGCGACAAGGCCGTCGTCTTCTCGCCCAGCGGCAAGGCGGCCGTGACGTACCGCGTCGTCTCCGGCGTGATGCTCGCCAGCGGCGACCCCATCGGCGACGTCGAGGCGTGGCCGGGCGCCATCGAGCGCTTCATGGACGAGGCCCGGGCACACTCCTGGACCCCCGCCGTGATGGGCTGCTCGGAGACCGGCGGCGAGGTCTGGACCCGCGAGACCGGCCTGGACGCCCTCGAACTGGGCGACGAGGCGGTGGTGGACGTCAAGGATTTCTCCCTCGCCGGCCGCGCGATGCGCAACGTGCGCCAGATGGTCAAGCGCATCGAGCGGGCCGGTTACGAAACCCGGGTACGACGTGTCCGTGACCTCGGCGAGGCCGAGCTGGAGCGGATCCGCCGCGCCGCCGACGACTGGCGCGGCACCGACACCGAACGCGGCTTCTCCATGGCACTGGGCCGCATCGGCGACCCCGGCGACGGGGACTGCCTCGTCGCCACCGCCCACAAGACCGACGCCGAGCCGGGTCCGTACGGCGACCTGAAGGCCGTCCTGCACTTCGTGCCCTGGGGCACCGACGGCGCCTCCCTGGACCTGATGCGGCGCGACCGCTCGGCCGACCCCGGCATGAACGAGCTGCTGATCGTGGCCGCGCTCCAGGCCGCCCCCAAGCTCGGCATCGAACGCGTCTCGCTGAACTTCGCCATGTTCCGCTCGGCTTTGGCACGCGGCGAGAAGATCGGCGCGGGTCCGGTGCTGCGCGCCTGGCGCGGCCTGCTGGTGTTCCTCTCGCGCTGGTTCCAGATCGAGTCCCTGTACAAGTTCAACGCCAAGTTCCAGCCGCGCTGGGAGCCGCGCTTCGTCGTCTACCGCGCCTCCGCCGACCTGCCCCGCATCGGCTTCGCCGCCATGCAGGCGGAAGGCTTCGTCAACCTCGCCCTGCCGCTCCCCCGCTTCCTGCGCCACCGCCGCGCGACCGCCCGACGCCCCTGCGCCCACAGCACCCCCGGCCCGACCTCCGAACGCAACATCAGAGCGGCATGACCCGACCGGCCCACCAGGACCCCCGAACAGGCCCGAGCGGAAGCCGAGCCCCCCGCCCCGGGGCTTCCGCTCGGGCCGTGCCGTGGGAGGAGTGGGCGCGGGTCAGGGGCGGCGGCGGGAGACCTCGGACGCGGTCAAGCGCCACCAGCCGGGCGAACAGGGCACCTACCACAAGCCGGACGGGCGCGGGCGGGGACGGATAAGCGCCACCACAACCGGGCGGGCGCGGGCGCCCACGCGGCCCAGCCCAGGCACAACCCGCGACAAGTGCGCCACGCGTCCCGCCCGGCCGGACGACGGACGGGGCCACCCACCCGACACCGCACGCACCCGACACGGGCGGACGCGGACACAGCCGGGCACCACCCCAGGCACCACCCCAGGGACCAGCCAGGCAGCACCCAGGCTCACGCACGACACATCCAGCCGGCGAACGCCGGGGCGGGCCGGAAAGAAAATCCCGCCACGGAGTCGCGCCTGCGCACCGCCTACGCTGAACACATGAGCTATGAGACCGGCCGCCGCCACGTGGCGGGCCTGCCCGCATGGGACCGCTGCGCGGTCATGGGAGTCGTCAACGTGACCCCCGATTCCTTCTCCGACGGCGGCCGCTGGTTCGACACGACGGCCGCCGTCAAGCACGGCCTCGCCCTGGTCAGCGAGGGTGCCGACCTGGTCGACGTCGGCGGCGAGTCCACCCGTCCCGGCGCCACCCGGGTCGACGAGGCGGAGGAACTCAGGCGCGTCATCCCCGTCGTGCGCGGCCTCGCCTCCGAGGGCGTCACGATCTCCGTCGACACCATGCGCGCCTCCGTCGCCGCGCAGGCCCTGGCGGCCGGGGCCTGCCTCGTCAACGACGTCAGCGGCGGCCTCGCCGACCCGTCGATGATCCCGGTGGTGGCGGACGCGGGCGCCCCCTTCGTCGTCATGCACTGGCGCGGCTTCCTCCGGGGCGGCAACGTCGAGGGCGTCTACGCCGACGTCGTCACCGAGGTCGTCGACGAACTCCACGCGCGCGTGGAGGCCGTCCTGGAGGGCGGCATCGCCCCCGACCGGATCGTCGTCGACCCCGGCCTCGGCTTCTCCAAGAACGCCGAGCACGACCTCGCGCTCCTCGCCCGCCTCGACCAGGTCCTCGGCCTCGGCCACCCCCTCCTCGTCGCCGCCTCCCGCAAGCGTTTCCTCGGCCGCGTCCTCGCCGGCCCGGACGGCGCATCCCCGCCCGCCCGCGAGCGCGACGCGGCCACCGCCGCCGTCTCCGCACTCGCCGCGCACGCCGGCGCGTGGGCGGTCCGCGTCCACGAGGTGCGCGCGACGGCGGACGCCGTACGGGTCGTCCACGCCATCGAGGAAGCACGTACGACGAGCCGCGCGCACCGCGCAGAAGGAACCCGGTGAGCGCCCCCCACACGGACGTCGAGCAGGTGGAGGCCGCCAACACCGCCTTCTACGAGGCGATGGAACGCGGCGACTTCGAGGAGCTGGCGTCGCTCTGGCTCACCCCCGCCGACCTCGGGGTCGACGAGACGTACCACGACCCGGCCGACACCGGCGTGGTCTCCTGCGTGCACCCCGGATGGCCCGTGCTCACCGGCCGCGGCGAGGTCCTCAGGTCGTACGCCCTGATCATGGCGAACACCGACTACATCCAGTTCTTCCTCACCGACGTGCACGTCTCGGTCACCGGCGACACCGCCCTCGTGACCTGCACGGAGAACATCCTCAGCGGCGGCCCGGCCCCCGAGGGCGACGACGAGCTCGGCCCGCTCGTCGGCCAGCTGGTGGTCGCCACCAACGTGTTCCGGCGCACACCCGACGGCTGGAAGCTCTGGTCGCACCACGCCTCCCCCGTCCTGGCCGAAACCGACGACAACGGCGAGAACCCGGACGACGACACACCCGTCTGAACGGGTAGACGCATCACAGGGAGCGCCACAGGCTCCCCGAGCCGAAGCGGGAGCCGGCGAGAAAGTGACCGGCACAGAAGGACCGGCACAGAAGGACGGACCGCCGGGACGAAGAAGTGGCGAGAAGTGGCGAGAAGTGGTTGGGATCACCCACCCGCGGGTAGGGGCGGCTACCGACCCGTGAGCCGCCGGGTTCCCCAGGGGAAACACACGGTGAAATCCTCCTGGCCCGGGCGTGACCCACGCCCTCGTGGCCCGGCCCTGTCAGCGGCCGCGGGTAGATTCGACTTCAGGCCGGTGTGCCGCCCGCACGCGGCGCCCCCGGCCGAGACCGACGACTGCAGGAGTGATTCGCGTGGATCGTGTCGCGCTGCGCGGCCTGAAGGCCCGCGGGCACCACGGTGTGTTCCCCAAGGAGCGCGAGGAGGGTCAGACCTTCATCGTGGACCTCGTCCTGGGACTGGACACCCGGCCGGCCGCGGCGGACGACGACCTGGCGAAGACCGTGCACTACGGCATCGTCGCGGAGGAGGTCGTGGCCGTCGTCGAGGGCGAGCCCGTCAACCTCATCGAGACGCTCGCCGAGCGCATCGCCCAGGTGTGTCTGAAGCACGGCGGCGTCCACGAGGTGGAGGTCTGCGTCCACAAACCGGACGCGCCGATCACGGTCCCCTTCGACGACGTGACCGTCACCATCACCCGGAGCCGAGTATGACCGCGCCGTTCACCAAGGGGCCCAGCGACCCGACCGTACAGCCCGTGCCCGCCTCCGTCGTCGAGAAGGTCGACGCCGCCGACACCACCCTGCACAACCCGAAACGGGCCGTGATCTCCATCGGCGCCAACCTCGGCAACCGCCTGGAGACCCTCCAGGGCGCCATCGACGCCCTGGAGGACACCCCCGGTGTCCGCGTCAAAGCCGTCTCCCCGGTCTACGAGACGGAGCCCTGGGGCGTCGAGCCCGGCACCCAGCCCTCGTACTTCAACGCGGTCGTGGTCCTGAAGACCACCCTGCCCCCGTCCTCCCTGCTGGAGCGGGCGCACGCCGTCGAGGAGGCCTTCCACCGCGTCCGCGACGAGCGCTGGGGCCCGCGCACCCTCGACGTCGACATCGTTTCCTACGCCGACGTCGTCTCCGACGACCCGCACCTCACCCTCCCTCATCCGCGCGCCCACGAACGCGCGTTCGTCCTCGCCCCCTGGCACGACGTGGACCCCGAGGCGCAGCTTCCGGGCCGCGGCCCCGTGGCCGCGCTCCTCGACACGGTCACCCGCGACGGCGTGGCACCCCGCGGCGACCTGGAACTCCGGCTGCCCGAATAGCCGTTAAGGTCAAGACGACCACAGTCCGTGGGCCCCGGGGGAACTGAAGGGACACCGTGAGAGAGCTGCGCATCAGGGTGCTGGCCGGCGTCTTCGTCGTGGCCGGGGTGCTGTCCTGGGCGGGCGCCCGCCTGTGGAACTCGGTGGGGACCCTCCCGAGCGTCCCCCTGGCCGCCCCCATCGTCCTGGCCGTGATCGCCGTCGTCCTGCTCGCCACGGCCCTCTCGATCCGCGCCCGCCTCAAGGCCCAGCGGGAACGTCAGCCGGAAGCCAAGGGCGTCGACCCGCTGATGGCGGCCCGAGCGGTGGTTTTCGGCCAGGCCAGCGCCCTGGTCGCCGCCCTCGTCGCCGGCATGTACGGAGGCACCGGCGTCTTCCTCCTGGAGTCCCTGGACATTCCCGCCCGCCGCGACCAGGCCATCTACGCCGCCTTCTCGGTCCTGGCAGGCATTGCGGTCATAGCGGCGGCCATCTTCCTGGAGCGCGTCTGCAAACTCCCCGAGGACGACGAACACAACGGAGCGGGCACAGCTCCGGCGGCGTGAGACACATCGGGCCGCGCAGGACCCAGAGTGCAGGAACCCAGGGTCGAGGCGGGCAGGACATGTGTGAAGGCCGGGCAGCGCGGCGGGACGGCGTCAGCGGGCCATGATGAGGCTCATTGCCTCGTTGCGCGTCGCCGCGTCCCGCAGCTGCCCGCGCACGGCTGACGTGAGCGTCTTGGCACCGGGCTTGCGGATGCCGCGCATCGACATGCACATGTGCTCGCACTCCACGACGACGATCACGCCGCGCGGCTCCAGGATCTCCATCAGCGAGTCGGCGATCTGCGTGGTGAGTCGTTCCTGCACCTGCGGGCGGCGGGCGTAGACGTCCACCAGCCGGGCCAGCTTGGACAGGCCCGTGATCTTTCCGCTGGTCGACGGGATGTACCCGACATGGGCCACACCCCGGAACGGCACCAGATGATGCTCACATGTCGAGTACACCTCAATGTCCTTCACGAGCACCATCTCGTCGTGCCCGATGTCGAACGTGGTCGTGAGCACATCCTCGGGCTTCTGCCACAGCCCCGCGAATATCTCCCTGTAGGCTCGCGCCACCCGCGCCGGCGTCTCCCGCAGGCCCTCGCGGTCCGGGTCCTCGCCGACCGCGATCAGCAGTTCGCGTACGGCGTTCTCGGCCCGCTTCTCGTCGAACTCGCCGATCTGGCCCTCGCCGTCCAGCATCACGGGGTCGGTCATGTGGTGCCTCGTTCCTGTGTCTTTCACCAGCGGCATGCAGAAATGGCGAAATGCCGCGCCCCCCAGGCTAGAACCAGGGGGGCGCGGCATCCATTCCGGGCCCGGTGGGGCCGCCGGGAGAGCCGGGTCAGCTCTCGGGGCGTTCCTCCGGGGCTCGCTCCGGCGTCGCGGAGGGCTCCGTGGCGGTGCTCTTCGCGGTGGTGATCGCCGGCGTCGCGCCGTTCGCCCCGTTGGTCAGTGCGAGCTCCTTCGGGGAGAGCACCGGCGGGCGGGTGGACGGCGTACGGCGGGAGGAGCCGGTCCAGGCGGGCCGCGGCGGGCGCTTGACGACCGGGGCGAAGATCTCGGCGATCTCCTCCTTGCCCAGCGTCTCCTTCTCCAGGAGGGCGAGGACGAGGTTGTCGAGCACGTCGCGGTTCTCGACCAGGATCTCCCAGGCCTCGTTGTGCGCGGTCTCGATGAGCTTCTTGACCTCTTCGTCGACGAGCGCCGCGACCTCTTCCGAGTAGTCGCGCTGGTGAGCCATCTCACGTCCGAGGAACGGCTCGGTGTTGTCGCCGCCGAACTTGATCGCACCGAGACGCTCGGTCATGCCGTACTGCGTGACCATCGCGCGGGCCAGGTTGGTGGCCTTCTCGATGTCGTTGGCGGCACCCGTCGTCGGGTCGTGGAAGACGAGCTCCTCGGCCGCGCGGCCGCCCAGCATGTAGGCCAGCTGGTCCAGCATCTCGTTGCGGGTCGTGGAGTACTTGTCCTCGTCCGGGAGCACCATCGTGTACCCGAGGGCCCGGCCTCTCGACAGGATCGTGATCTTGTGGACGGGGTCGGAGTTCGGTGAGGCCGCCGCGACCAGGGCGTGACCGCCCTCGTGGTACGCGGTGATCTTCTTCTCCTTGTCCGACATGATCCGGGTCCGCTTCTGCGGGCCCGCGACCACACGGTCGATCGCCTCGTCCAGCATGTGGTTGTCGATCAGCTTCTGGTCGCTGCGGGCCGTCAGCAGCGCGGCCTCGTTCAGGACGTTGGCCAGGTCGGCACCGGTCATGCCGGGCGTACGGCGGGCGACCGCCGACAGGTCGACGTCGGGAGCGACCGGCTTGCCCTTCTGGTGGACCTTGAGGATCTCCAGACGGCCCTGCATGTCCGGGCGGTCGACCGCGATCTGACGGTCGAAACGGCCGGGGCGCAGCAGCGCCGGGTCGAGGATGTCAGGCCGGTTCGTCGCGGCGATGAGGATCACACCGCCCTTGACGTCGAAGCCGTCCATCTCGACGAGCAGCTGGTTCAGGGTCTGCTCGCGCTCGTCGTGACCGCCGCCGAGGCCGGCGCCGCGGTGACGGCCGACCGCGTCGATCTCGTCGACGAAGACGATCGCCGGGGCGTTCGCCTTGGCCTGCTCGAACAGGTCACGGACTCGGGAGGCACCGACACCGACGAACATCTCGACGAAGTCGGAACCGGAGATCGAGTAGAACGGGACACCGGCCTCGCCCGCCACGGCACGCGCGAGCAGGGTCTTGCCGGTACCGGGCGGGCCGTAGAGCAGGACGCCCTTGGGGATCTTCGCCCCGACGGCCTGGAACTTCGCCGGTTCCTGGAGGAACTCCTTGATCTCCTGGAGCTCCTCGACGGCCTCGTCGGAGCCCGCGACGTCCGCGAACGTCGTCTTCGGCGTGTCCTTGGTGATGAGCTTCGCCTTGGACTTGCCGAAGTTCATGACGCGGGAGCCGCCGCCCTGCATCTGGTTCATCAGGAACAGGAAGACGACCACGATCAGGACGAACGGCAGCAGGGAGAGCAGGATGCCGACGAACGGGTTCTGCTTGGACGGCGAGACCGTGTAGCCGTCCGGGATCTGCTTGTCCTGGTACTTGTTCTGCAGCACGTTGGCGAGGTCACGGCCCTGATCGCCGATGTAGCTCGCCTGGATCTTCGTGCTGCCCTCGACCTTCTCACCGTCCTTGAGCTCGACCTTGATGGTCTGCTCGTCGCCGGTGGTCAGCTTGGCCGACTCGACCCTGTTCTGGTTGATCGCCTGGACGACCTGGCCCGTGTCCACCGTCTTGTAGCCGCCGGACGAGCCGACGACCTGCATCAACACGACCACGGCAAGGACGGCCAGCACGATCCACATGACCGGCCCACGGAAGTATCGCTTCACGTCCATCCATACGGAGCGGTGCCGCCCCGTCCCTCCTGCCATAGTGAGTTTGATAAAGGCTGTTCTTCGGACGGTACCCCAGCATTGTCACCTGAAGCCGCGTGGGACGGCTGGCAATCCCGCCTACGCATGCTCCAACGGCGCGAGACCCGCTGGGGTTCCCGATCACCGTGACCGACGCCCCGGACGGGGGTTCAGCCGCCGTAGACGTGGGGCGCGAGCGTACCGACGAACGGGAGGTTCCGGTACTTCTCGGCGTAGTCGAGGCCGTAGCCGACGACGAACTCGTTGGGGATGTCGAAGCCGACCCATTCCACGTCGATGGCGACCTTGGCGGCCTCGGGCTTGCGCAGGAGCGTGCACACCTTGAGGGATGCGGGCTCGCGCGAGCCGAGGTTGGAGATCAGCCAGGACAGGGTCAGGCCGGAGTCGATGATGTCCTCGACGATGAGGACGTGCTTGCCCTTGATGTCGGTGTCGAGGTCCTTGAGGATCCGCACCACACCGGAGGACTGGGTGCCCGCCCCGTACGAGGATACGGCCATCCAGTCCATGGTGACGGGGGTGGACAGCGCCCGGGCGAGGTCGGCCATGACCATCACAGCGCCCTTGAGGACGCCGACGATGAGCAGGTCCTTGCCCGCGTACTCCGCGTCGATCTTCGCGGCCAGCTCGGCCAGCTTGGCGTCGATCTCTTCCTTGGTGATGAGTACCTGCTTGAGGTCGGCACCCATGTCTTTCGCGTCCACCCGCATCACTTTCGGTCGTCCCACCGGCTGGTCCGGAACCGCCCCGGGTCCCGCCGGCGGGGTCAGGATTCAGCCTTGCCGAATCACCAGTCTGCCACCCTGGCGCTGGGCGACGACCTTGCCGGGGAGATTGATGGCTCCCTGACCGCGCCAGCCGGTGATCAGCCGGTCGAGTTCCTCGATGTGGCGGGCGAACAGCGAACCGGCCGGGGCGCCGGCCTCGATGGCGGCGCGGCGCAGGACGCGGCGGCGTACGGCGGGCGGCAGGGCGTACAGCTTGGCGCACTCCAGGAGGCCCGCGGCGTCGCGGACGGTGCTCTCGGCCTGGGCGGCCCAGGCGTCGAGGGCGTCGGCGTCGTCGCGGGAGAGCTGGGCGGTGCGGGCCAGGGCCTCGACGACGCCCTTGCCGAGGGCCTTCTCCAGGGCGGGCAGGCCCTCGTGGCGCAGGCGGGACCGGGTGTAGGCGGGGTCTGCGTTGTGGGGGTCGTCCCAGACGGGGAGGGACTGGGCCATGCAGGCCTTGCGGGCGGTCTGCCGGTCGAGCTGGAGGAAGGGGCGGCGGTAACGGCCGCCGGCCCCCGAGACCGCGGCCATTCCGGACAGGGAGCGGATGCCGGAGCCGCGGGCGAGGCCGAGCAGGACGGTTTCGGCCTGGTCGTCGCGGGTGTGGCCGAGCAGGACGGCGGCGGCACCGTGGTGTTCGGCGACGGTGTCGAGGGCGGCGTAGCGGGCGTCGCGGGCGGCTGCCTCGGGGCCGCCTTCGCGGCCGACGGTCACGGCGACGGACTCGACCGGGTCGAGGCCGAGTTCGCGCAGCCGCAGCACGACCTCGTCGGCGCGCAGGTCGGAGCCGGGCTGGAGCCCGTGGTCGACGGTGACGCCGCCGGCGCGGATGCCGAGCTTGGGAGCCTCGAAGGCGAGGGCGGAGGCGAGCGCCATGGAGTCGGCGCCGCCGGAACACGCCACGAGCACGAGCGGCGGGGGCGGCTGCTCGTGCGGGGTGCGGTGGGCGCGGGGGTGTCCGCCGGCGTGCGCCGTCGCGCGCGCGGGCTCGGGGACCGTGGCGCGCGGGGGCTCGTCGGTGATGCGGCCGTGTTCGGTGAGGATGTCGTGGAGGACGCGGCGGACCGCCAGGCGTATCGCCGCGACCGCAGGATGGGGACCCATGTCCCGTCCCTTCATGGAGTTGTCGGGGGTGAGCCCGAGGTTTCGGTCACGCAGAGTGTGTAGATGGTGACAGAACCGGGCCGTTCCCCGAGCATTGCACGCCTACCCCTCGCTCACGGTCCCTCGGACGGGTGATTGAAGGGGCGTTCGCCTGCCGTCGGCCGGATTCCTTTCACGACTCCTCCCCCGTTGCTCACGCCTCGGGCCTGCGGTGCACCCGCGCGATCCAGTCCGCCGGTTTGGCGATCTCCGACTTGGTCGGGAGGGTGTTCGGGGAGGTCCACACGCGGTTGAAACCGTCCATGCCGACCTCGTCGACGACGGCCCGCACGAAGCGTTCGCCGTCCCGGTACTGCCGGAGTTTGGCGTCCAGGCCGAGCAGTTTGCGCAGGGCCAGGTCGAGGCGGGAGGCGCCCTTGGCGCGGCGCTGCTGGAACTTCTCGCGGATCTCCGCAACAGTCGGTACGACCTCCGGTCCGACGCCGTCCATGACGAAGTCGGCGTGGCCCTCCAGCAGGGACATCACGGCGGTGAGGCGGGCAAGGATCTCCCGCTGGGCGGGTGTCTGCACGATGTCGACGAGGGAGCGTCCGCCGTCGTCCTCCTCGCCCTCGGGGCGGCCGCCGGCGAGGGTCTGGGCGGCTTCCCGGACGCGTTCCAGGACAGTCATGGGATCGACGTCGGTCTCTCCCAGGAACGACTGGATCTCGCCCTCGAGGTGGTCGCGCAGCCAGGGCACCGCGGTGAACTGCGTGCGGTGCGTCTCCTCGTGCAGGGCGACCCAGAGGCGGAAGTCGTGGGGCTCGACGTCGAGCTCACGTTCGACGTGCACGATGTTGGGGGCGACGAGCAGCAGGCGTCCGCCGCCGTTCTCGCCGGCCGGGAGTTCGCGGGTCGCGGGGGCGAAGGTCTCGTACTGGCCGAGGACGCGGGAGGCGAGGAAGGACAGCAGCATCCCGAGTTCGACGCCGGTGACCTTGCCGCCGACGCTGCCGAGGACCGCGCCGCCGGGGGCGTTGCCGCGCCGCTCCTGCATCTTCTCCAGCAGGGGGCGCAGGATCTCCCGGAAGCCCGCGACGTTGGCCCGGATCCAGCCCGGGCGGTCGACGACGAGGACCGGGGTGTCGTGGCCCTCCTCGGTGGCCAGACGCGTGAAGCCCCGGACGTGTTCCTCCGAGGCTTTGGCATGCCGGCGCAGCTCGGCGACGACGGCGCGTGCCTCGTCGCGGCTGACGTCGGGGCCCGGCCGTACGAGCCGGGTCGCGGTCGCGACCGCGAGATTCCAGTCGACCATGCCGGATGAGGCAGCGCCACCGATGCTCGTCATGTGTCAACCGTACGTGAGCGCCGGGGCCGGGGGCAGGGCGTGCGGGCCGACGGGCTGCCAGGGCGGCCGGCGGCTGGCCGGGGCGGTCCGCGGCCGGGAAGGGCAGTCGCCTATCGGCAGCCGCAGCCCGCCAGCGCGGTCGCCGCCTTGTCCATGGCCGTCTGGGCCGTGGTCGGGTCGGCCGTGCCGGTGGCCAGGAAGGCGAAGGCCAGAAGGCGGCCGTTCTGGTCGACCACCGTGCCCGCCAGGGCGTTGACGCCCGTCAGGGTGCCTGTCTTGGCGCGTACGACGCCGGCCGCTCCGTCGCTGTAGCGGCTGGTCAGGGTGCCGGTGAAGCCGGCGATGGGCAGGCCGGTGAGGACGGGGCGCAGGTCGGGGCGGGTGGGGTCGGCCGAGAGCCTGAGGAGGGAGGTGAGGAGGTCCGCGGTGAGGCGGTCGGCGCGGTTCAGGCCGCTGCCGTCCTGGACCGCGGCGCCTTCCAGGGGCAGGCCCAGCTCGGCCAGCTGGGCGGTGATCGCCTCGCTGGCGCCGGCGAAGTCGGCCCGCTTGCCCGTGGCGATCGCCGTCTGGCGGGCGAGGGCCTCGGCGATGTCGTTGTCGCTGTGGGTGAGCATGCGCTCGACCAGGGCCGAGAGCGGCGGCGAGGAGACCGTGGCGAGGGTCTGGGCGCGGGTGGTGGCCTTCGACGGGCCGGGGGCCTTCGTCTTGATGCCGCGGTCCTGGAGGAGGTCGCCGAACGTGCGGGCGGCGTGTGCCGCCGGGTCGGGCACGCGCGGCGCCGGGCCGCTGGTGGAGTCGTCGGTGCGGCCCTCGTCGGTCATCAGGGCGGTGACGGGGGCGAGGTTGTCGTTGACCCCGATGGGGTGTCGTTCGGGGCCCGCGTAGAGGGTCGTGTCGTACGAGAGCGTGACCTCGCGGATGCCGCGCTGGGCCAGGGCCCCGGCCGTTTCGTCGGCCAGGGTGCGCAGGCTCGCCGCTCCGTCGGCGTCCGCGCGGGCGGTGAGGGTGGGGTCGCCGCCGCCGACCAGGACGACTTCGCCGGTGTCGGGTTCGAGGGCGGCGCGGGTGATGAGGCGGTGGTCCGCGCCCAGGGCCGACAGGGCGGCGACCGCCGTGGCGATCTTCGTCGTGGAGGCGGGGGTGAGCGCGGTGCCGGACCCGGTGCCGTACAGGCGCTGTCCGGTGGCCACGTCGACCACCGCGGCGGCGTTGCGGGTGCCGAGTGCCGGCGACGTCAGGAGCGGGTCCAGCACGTCCGCGAGGGCCTTGCCGTTCGGGGCGGCCTTGACGGCCTGGCCTGCGCCGCCGAGTCCGGTCAGCACGGCGGGGGCACTGGGGGCAGGCGGCGGTGTGGGCTTCGTGGCGGACGTGCCGTGGTGATCTGTGCCACCCGCGCGTTCCTGGGCCGCTGCCCAGTCCCGCTCGGCCTTACGCTGACCGGAGGAGTCCCAGGGACCGGCGGCGGTCACCACTCCGGCGGCCAGCGCCAGTCCGGCGGTGGCGGCGCGCGCGGTGTACTGCCAGGTCCGCTGCGTCCGGGGGGTCTGCGGTCGCACGGTTCGCGCGAGGCGTGTGATCCGTGGTCCCGCGGCCGCCGCGGCCCGGGCCAGGTGCGGTCGTACGCTGTCCGCGGCCCGTGCCAGACGTGGTCGTACGGCGCCCGCGATCCGCACCACGTGCGGTCTCGCGGCCCGCCAAGGCCTCAGCTCTGGCACGACCACCAGCCCCTTTCGCGATCACACACCTGCGTGAGGGACACTTAACCACCAGAACTATGTGCTGATCATGGAGGAGCCACCGGTGGAGTTCGACGTCACGATCGAGATCCCGAAGGGTTCGCGCAACAAGTACGAGGTGGACCACGAGACGGGTCGGATTCGCCTGGACCGGCACCTCTTCACCTCGACGGTCTACCCGGCCGACTACGGCTTCATCGAGAACACCCTCGGTGAGGACGGCGACCCGCTGGACGCGCTGGTCATCCTGGACGAGCCGACGTTCCCGGGTGTCCTGGTCAAGTGCCGCGCCGTCGGCATGTTCCGGATGCGCGACGAGGCGGGCGGCGACGACAAGGTGCTGTGCGTGCCGGCGTCCGACCCGCGGATGGAGCACCTGCGCGACATCCACCACGTCGCCGAGTTCGACCGCCTGGAGATCCAGCACTTCTTCGAGGTCTACAAGGACCTGGAGCCGGGCAAGTCGGTCGAGGGCGCCAACTGGGTGGGCCGCACGGACGCCGAGGCGGAGATCGAGCGGTCCTACAAGCGTTTCACGGAGCAGGGCGGTCACTGACACCCCTGGGCCCGCTGAGGGCTCGGCAATGCTCACGGGTCGCACGCGTGCGCGTGCGGCCCGTTCGTCCATCTGTGCGCATACGGGTGCGCATACTGAGGTTCACGGACGGTGTCGTACAGGGAGCGCTACGCAGTGACGGACGTGGAGGACCGCAAGCCGCAGTCGGACGAGGCGAGGAGCACCTACCCGCCGACGCCGCCCGCCGGGGCCGCGACGCCGGTCGACAACGAGTCGTCGACGACGTCCGAGTTCGCGGTCCCCGAGGGGCTCGCGGTGCCCCGCGCGGTGGGGACGGAGTCCGAGGCGACGTCGGAGTTCGCGATCCCCGAGGGGCTCGACGTGCCGGTGCCGCCGGCCGCTGAGCCGGAGGGGTCGGCGTTCAGCCCGCCCAGTACCTACAGCGCCCGGCACGCACCGGCCGCGTTCACCCCGCCGAGCGGGACACCCGTGGTCAGCCTCACCAAGGACGTGCCCTGGCAGGACCGGATGCGCACGATGCTGCGCATGCCGGTGGCCGAGCGGCCCGCGCCGGAGCGGGTGCAGAAGGTCGAGGACGAGGGGCCGGCGGTCCCGCGCGTGCTGGACCTGACGCTGCGGATCGGTGAGCTGCTGCTGGCGGGCGGCGAAGGCGCCGAGGACGTGGAGGCGGCGATGTTCGCCGTGTGCCGGTCCTACGGCCTGGACCGGTGCGAGCCGAACGTCACGTTCACGCTGCTGTCGATCTCCTACCAGCCGTCGCTGGTGGACGACCCGGTGACGGCGTCGCGCACGGTGCGCCGCCGGGGTACCGACTACACGCGGCTGGCGGCCGTTTTCCGGCTGGTGGACGACCTGAGCGACCCGGAGACGGCGGTCTCCCTGGAGGAGGCCTACCGGCGGCTCGCGGAGATCCGCCGCAACCGGCACCCCTATCCGGGCTGGGCGCTGACCACGGCGAGCGGGCTGCTCGCGGGCGCGGCGTCCGTGCTCGTCGGCGGTGACGTGATCGTCTTCATCGCGGCGATGCTGGGCGCGATGCTCGGGGACCGGCTGGCGTGGCTGTGCGCGGGGCGCGGGCTGCCGGAGTTCTACCAGTTCACGGTGGCCGCGATGCCGCCCGCCGCGATCGGGGTCGCGCTGACGGTGGCGCAGGTGGACGTGAAGGCGTCCGCCGTGATCACCGGTGGGCTGTTCGCGCTGCTGCCCGGGCGGGCCCTGGTGGCGGGCGTCCAGGACGGGCTGACCGGCTTCTACATCACCGCCTCCGCGCGTCTGCTGGAGGTCCTGTACTTCGTCGTGGGCATCGTCGCCGGAGTGCTGGTGGTGCTGTACTTCGGCGTGCAGGTGGGCGCCGAGCTCAACCCGGACGCGGCCCTGGGCACCGGGGACCAGCCCCTCGTGCAGATCGGCGCGTCGATGCTGCTGTCGCTGACCTTCGCTGTGCTGCTGCAGCAGGAACGGTCCACGGTGGTCTGGGTGACCCTCAACGGGGGTGTCGCCTGGGTGGTGTATGGCGCGATGCACTACGCCGGGGGCATCTCGCCGGTGGCCTCCACGGCTGCCGCGGCGGGTGTCGTCGGGCTGTTCGGGCAGCTGCTGTCGCGCTACCGCTTCGCGTCGGCGCTGCCCTACACGACGGCGGCGATCGGGCCTCTGCTGCCGGGTTCGGCGACGTACTTCGGGCTTCTCGCCATCGCGCAGAACGAGGTCGACGCGGGGCTGGTGTCCCTGAGCAAGGCGGTGGCGCTCGCCATGGCCATCGCGATCGGCGTCAACCTCGGGTCGGAGATCTCGCGGATGTTCCTGCGGATCGGGTCCGCGGAGAAGCGGCGCGCGGCGAAGAGGACGCGGGGGTTCTAGCGCCGGGCCGGCCGGCAGCTCGGTGTGTTCCCGAGCCGCATGGCGAGCCCGGCCCCAGCGCCCCTTGAGGTCGGCTCAGTACCCCGGGTTGCGGGGGTACTGTCCGCCCTGCTGGTAGCCGTAGTCCTGGCTCTGGTTCTGGCTATGGTTCTGGGGGTACTGGCCGTAGTACTGCTGGTCGTAGCCGCCCTGGTGGCCGTACGGGTGCTGCTGGGGCCGCTGTTGCGGGGGCTCCTCGGTCGGGGAGATGCGGCGGAGCTGGGTCGTCGCGTCGTCCATGACCGGGGGGTGGGGCTGCGCGGCCGCCGGGGACGAGTCCGCGGCGCGCTTCTTCTTGGAGCGCTCGCGCAGGTACTCGACGATGATGGGGACCACGGAGACGAGGACGATCAGGACGAGGATCGCCTCGACGTTCTTCTTGATGAAGTCGATCTGGCCGAGCCAGTAGCCGGCGACGGTGACACCGGTGCCCCAGGCGATGCCGCCGATGACGTTGTACGTGAAGAACGTGCGGTACTTCATACGGCCGGCGCCCGCCACGATGGGGGCGAAGGTGCGCACGATGGGGACGAAGCGGGCCAGGACGATCGCCTTGGGGCCGTACTTCTCCATGAACTCGTGGGCCTTGTCCAGGTTCTCCTGTTTGAAAAGCTTGGAGTTCGGCCGGTTGAAGAGCTTGGGGCCGAGGAACTTGCCGATCATGTAGCCGACTTGGTCGCCCACGACGGCGGCGATCACGATCAGCGTGCAGACCAGCCACAGGGGCTGGCTGATGTAGGTCCCCTCGGCCACGAACAGGCCCGCCGTGAACAGCAGGGAGTCGCCGGGGAGGAAGGCGAACAGCCCGGACTCGGCGAAGACGATCAGCAGGATGCCGGGAAGGCTGAAGGTCTCGATCAGGTAGTGCGGGTCGAGCCACTCGGGGCCGAGCGCAAGCGTGGTCACGGGGATGTGGCTCCTGCTGCTGGGGGGACGGGCTGGGGCTGGCTGCCCAAATTATCAACGCAGCCAAGGGGCCCCAGGTTCCATGGGGGTACCCAGGATGCACCGTGGCTCCGCCGGAGCAAAGCTGGGAGCCATGAGCATCGACGAATTCGGCGGCGGGCAGGGACCCGATCCGGACGTACTGGTCGTCACCACCAACGACATCCCCGGCTACCGGGTGGAGCGGGTGCTGGGCGAGGTGTTCGGGCTGACCGTGCGGTCCCGGCACATCGGCAGCAAGATCGGCGCCGGATTGAAGTCCGTGGTCGGCGGTGAGCTGCGCGGGCTCACCAAGACGCTCGTGCAGACCCGCAACCAGGCGATGGACCGGCTGGTGGAGCAGGCACGCGCGCGTGGCGCCAACGGGGTGCTGGCGTTCCGTTTCGATGTGACGGACGCGGCGGACATCGGCACGGAGGTGTGCGCGTACGGCACGGCGGTGGTCCTGGCCCGGGAGTAGTCCCCGGGCCAGGGGGTCACGAGGTGTGACGGGCGGCGTTGGCGAGGATCGCCTGGCGCTGGTAGGCCGCGAGGCCCGGCTTCGCCTGGTCGATGTTGTGCGTGAACCGCTCGTCCGCGACGTACATCTCACCGATGCAGGTGTGCATGTCGTACCCGCAGTCGAAGTGGTTGCGGGAGAGCCACCGGCGGTGCTCCTCGGCGGCGTCCATCGCCGCGTCGGAGTCCGCGGACTCGCCGGCCTCCATCAGGGCGACGAAGCGCCGGGTGAGCTCGTCGGCCTCCCGCTGGATCCGCTGCCAGTCCTCCTTGGTGTAGGAGGCGGCGCGCTGCCGCGACTGCCGGTAGGCGTCGGTGTCGCCCCAGCGGTCGCGCACCTCGTCCTCGTACTGGTCGGGGTCGAAGTCCCCGAACACCTCGAACTTCTCTTCCGGTGTGAGGTTGATGCCCATCCTGCGTGCCTCCAAGGCGTGCTCCACGGCCTCGGCCATCTTCTGCAGCTTCTCGATCCGGGCGGTCAGCAGGTCGTGCTGGCGGCGCAGATGTGCGCGCGGGTCCGCGTCCGGGTCGTCGAGCAGGGCCGCGACCTCCTCGAGCGGGAAGCCGAGCTCCCGGTAGAACAGGATCTGCTGCAGCCGGTCGAGGTCGGCGTCGCTGTAGCGCCGGTGACCCGCGTGGCTGCGCTCGCTGGGGACGAGCAGGCCGATGGCGTCGTAGTGGTGCAGGGTGCGCACCGTGACGCCGGCGAACCCGGCGACCTGTCCCACGGAGTAGTTCACTTCCGCTCCCTTCCTCTTACGCACTCCACGGTGAGCCCTTACGCGACGTGAGGTGCAAGCCCCGCTTTCCGGACCTACCGTCGTAGGCATGCCGCTGCACAAAGGTCCCGATAGGTCCGACAAGTCCCTGCTGTCGGTCAACCCCTTCCACGGTGAGGCCAATCCCGCCGGCGGTATGACCGAGGCTCCGCCCAGGCACCGCCTGGCCGACACCCCCCTGCCGCCGGCGACGGCGTATCAGCTGGTGCACGACGAGCTGATGCTGGACGGCAACGCCCGGCTGAACCTGGCCACCTTCGTCACGACCTGGATGGAACCGCAGGCCGGAGTGCTGATGGCGGAGTGCCGGGACAAGAACATGATCGACAAGGACGAGTATCCGCGCACCGCCGAACTGGAGCGGCGGTGCGTGGCGATGCTGGCCGATCTGTGGAACGCCCCGGATCCGGCCGCGGCCGTCGGGTGCTCGACGACCGGGTCGAGCGAGGCCTGCATGCTGGCCGGGATGGCGCTGAAGCGGCGGTGGGCGCGGCGCAACGCCGACCGGTATCCGGGCGCGCGCCCCAACCTCGTCATGGGCGTCAACGTCCAGGTCTGCTGGGAGAAGTTCTGCACGTTCTGGGAGGTGGAGGCCCGTCAGGTGCCCATGGAGGGCGACCGGTTCCACCTGGACCCGCAGGCGGCGGCCGAGCTGTGCGACGAGAACACCATCGGGGTCGTCGGGATCCTCGGCTCCACCTTCGACGGGTCGTACGAGCCGATCGCCGAGCTGTGCGCGGCGCTGGACGCGGTGCAGGAGCGGACCGGTCTGGACGTTCCCGTGCACGTCGACGGGGCGTCCGGCGCGATGGTCGCGCCGTTCCTCGACGAGGACCTCGTGTGGGACTTCCGGCTGCCGAGGGTGGCGTCCATCAACACCTCGGGGCACAAGTACGGGCTGGTCTACCCGGGCGTCGGCTGGGCGCTGTGGCGTGACGCGGAGGCCCTGCCGGAGGAGCTCGTCTTCCGGGTGAACTACCTGGGCGGCGACATGCCGACCTTCGCGCTGAACTTCTCCCGCCCGGGCGCGCAGGTCGTCGCGCAGTACTACACGTTCCTGCGGCTGGGCCGGGAGGGATACCGTGCCGTGCAGCAGGCCGCGCGGGACGTGGCCACGGGTCTAGCCGAACGCGTCGAGGCGCTCGGTGACTTCCGGCTTCTGACCCGGGGCGACCAGCTGCCGGTCTTCGCCTTCACGACCGCGCCGGACGTGAAGGCGTACGACGTCTTCGACGTCTCCCGGCGGATGCGGGAGAGCGGCTGGCTGGTGCCCGCGTACACCTTCCCGCCGCACCGCCAGGACCTGTCCGTGCTGCGGGTGGTGTGCCGCAACGGCTTCTCGGCCGACCTCGCGGAGCTGTTCACGGAGGATCTGGGCCGGCTGCTGCCCCAGCTGCGCAGCCAGCCGGGGCCACTGACCCGGGACCGGGGCTCGGCCACCGGATTCCACCACTAGAGGCCGCAGCGGCCCACGTCGCGCGTCGATGCCGATGCCGATGCCGATGGGTCGATAGTCCAAGTGGCCTACCGAGGGTCCGGCATCCTCACGCCTCGAAAGTCGATCAGCGGTCGTCCTCGGGGTGCCGCTCCCCCGTCGCGTACGGGTTCTCCTGGCCCTCGGCGAGGACGCCGACGAACGGCTCGCCCTCACCGGCGAACGTGTACGCGCCGCCCTCGATCCGCTCGATCAGTCCGCGGGTCCACTCGGCCTCGGAGTCGGCCGTGTGGACCCACATGTTCATGATCTCGCCGATGTGCCCGAGCTGTCCGGGCCCTTCCTCGGGCACGTAGTGCTCCAGGACCGAGGACCGCCACTCCTCGATCCGCCGGGTGCGCTCCTTCAGGAGCGCCACCGCCTCGGCCCTCGGCAGGTCGACCACGAAGCCGACGGCCGCCGTCTTCACGTCACCCCGCTGGTCGTACGTGGTCAGCGCGTCGCGCAGCAGGGCGAAGTACTCCTCGGTGCCCTTCTCGGTGAGCTCGTACTCGGTGCGCGGGGGGCCGCCGGCCGTGGACGGGGCGATCTCGTGCGCGTACAGCAGCCCCTGCTTCGCCATCTGCTTCAGGGCGTGGTAGATCGACCCGGGCTTGGCGGTGGACCACTCGTGCGCGCCCCAGTACTCGAGGTCGTTGCGGACCTGGTAGCCGTGGGCCCGCCCGTGCATACGGACCGCGCCGAGCACGAGGAGACGGATCGCTGACATGGGGCCAGCGTATGACCCACGGGGTCAGCCCCAGGAGCGGCCCTGCTCCTTCGCCACCAGTTCGAAGGCGGTCGCGCCGTCCAGCGACTCGCGGATGATGTCGGCGTGGCCCGCGTGCCGGGCCGTCTCCCGGATCAGGTGCAGGCACAGCCAGCGCATCGAGAGCCGCTCGTCCTTCGGGTTCCAGGACGTCCTCGGCAGCTCGAAGGTGTCGTCGAGGCTGGGCACCGCGCGGATGAAGGCCTCCGTCTCGGCGGCCACCTTCTCGTAGGACGCGAGGCACGACTCCACGGTCTCCTCGCCGATCAGCTGGAAGCACTCGTGCCAGTTCGACTCGTCCCGGTGGACGGCCGGCGGCTCGCCCTTGGCGCGGGCGATCCAGCCCTGCTCGACCTCGGCGACGTGCTTGAGCAGCCCGGCCAGGGACAGCTCGCTGGCACTGGGGCGGGACGACGCCTGCTCGTCCGTCAGCCCCAGCAGCGCCCTCCGGATGCCGCCGCGCTGCTCCGCGATGAAGGACAGGAGCGCTCCGCGCTCGTCGCCGGGTGCCTCGGGTCCCACGTGCGTCACCATGACCGGCCGCCTTTCGTCTGGTCGGGCTTCTGCCTGACACCGACGAAGCTACGGGCCCTTGCGGTCAGGTTCTGTCCGCAAGGGCCTGAAGGGTCTGAGCCGAAAGGTCCTGCCAAAGGCTCTAGAAGGGGAAGCCGCTCCGGCCGTGCTGCACCGAGATCCACTTCACCGAGGTGAAGGAGTCCAGCATCGTGTCGCCGTTCAGCCGGCCGAGACCCGAGTGCTTCTCGCCGCCGAAGGGGACGATCGGCTCGTCGTGCACGGTGCCGTCGTTCACGTGGAACATGCCGGTGTCGATCCGCTTGGCGAACGCGACGCCCCGCTCGATGTTCCCGGTGTGGACGGCGCCGCTCAGGCCGTACGGGGTGTCGTTGACGATGCGTACGGCCTCCTCCTCGCCGTCGAACGGGATGAGGAAGGCGACCGGGCCGAAGACCTCCTGCCGCAGCAGGGCCGAGTCGGCGGGCAGGTCCGTCAGGACGGACGGTTCGACGAGGTTGTCGGTCCTGCCGCCGCGCACCAGGGCGGTGGCGCCCTCGGCGAGCGCCTGCTCGACGACGGCGGAGACGGCGTCCGCCTGCGAGGCGTTGATGACCGGGCCGATGACGGTCTCCGGGTCGCTCGGGTCGCCGGCCTTGAGGGTCCTCACCTTGGCGACGAACTTCTCGGTGAACTCCGCCGCGATCGAGCGGTCCACGAGGACGCGGTTGGCGGCCATGCAGACCTGGCCCTGGTGGACGTACCGGCTGAAGACGGCCGCGTCGACCGCGTAGTCGATGTCGGCGTCGTCGAGGACCACCAGCGCGCTGTTGCCGCCCAGCTCCAGGACCGAGCGCTTGAACAGGGCGGCGCAGACCGTGGCGACGTGCCGGCCGACCTGGTCGGAGCCGGTGAAGGAGATGACCTTCGGGACCGGGTGTTCGATGAAGGCGTCGCCTATCTCGGCTATGTCGGTGATGACGACGTTCAACAGGCCGCCGGGCAGCCCCGCGTCCTCGAAGATCTTCGCGACCAGGGAGCCGCCCACGATCGGCGTGTTCTGGTGCGGCTTGAGGACGACGGCGTTGCCGAGCGCCAGAGCCGGGGCGACCGACTTGATCGACAGCAGGAAGGGGAAGTTGAAGGGGCTGATGACGCCGACGACGCCCACCGGCACCCGGTAGACGCGGTTCTCCTTGCCGTCCGCCGGGGAGGGGATGATCCGGCCCTCGGGCGCCAGCGCCAGGTGGACCGCCTCGCGCAGGAACTCCTTGGCGAGGTGCAGCTCGAAGGCGGCCTTCAGCCGGGTCCCGCCGAGCTCGGCGATGATCGCCTCGCTGATCTCCGCCTCGCGCTCCTCGATGAGCCGCAGCGCCTTCTCGAAGACCGCGCGGCGGGCGTACGGATTGGTGGCCGCCCACTGCTTCTGGGCCCGCTGCGCGGCCCGGTACGCCTGGTCGATCTCGTCGACCGTGGCGATGGTGATCGACGCCAGCTTCTCGTCGTCGTACGGGTTGAAGTCGATGATGTCCCAGGAGCCGCTGCCCGGGCGCCACTCACCGTCGATGTACTGCTGAGCCAGGTCGGTGAAGTACGACGACATGTGATCCCTCAATCCGTTGCTGCCGCAGCAGAGCACTGATCAACTTCACGGTCTGATCACATGTCATCGTACTTGCGTTTCAAGAGAGTTGAAGGAGTCCCCGGAGAAGATCGCGGCTCTCCGAGGGGCCGGGGCTGTCCTGCTGGAGCTCCTTGAGCGCCTTCTCGTACTGGGCGACGTCCTCGGGCTTGTCGAGGTAGAGCGCGCTGGTGAGCTGCTCCAGGTACACGACGTCCGACAGGTCGGACTCGGGGAAGCTGAGGATGGTGAACGCGCCGGACTCGCCGGAGTGCCCGCCGAAGCTGAACGGCATGACCTGCAACCGCACGTTGGGCCGTTCCGAGATCTCGATGAGGTGCTGGAGCTGGCCGCGCATCACGTCGCGGTCGCCGTAGGGGCGGCGCAGGGCGGCCTCGTCGAGGATGACGTGGAACTCCGGGGCGTTCTCGGAGACGAGGTACTTCTGCCGCTCCAGCCGCAGCGCCACGCGCTTTTCGACGTCGGCCTCGCTCGCGCCCTTCATGCCGCGTCTGACGACCGCCCGGGCGTACTCCTCGGTCTGCAACAGCCCGTGCACGAACTGCACCTCGTACGCCCGGATCAGCGAGGCCGCGCCCTCCAGACCCACGTACGTCGGGAACCAGCTGGGCAGCACGTCGGAGTAACTGTGCCACCAGCCCGCGACGTTGGCCTCCTTGGCGAGGGACAGCAGGGAGGCGCGCTCCTGCTCGTCCGTGATGCCGTACAGCGTCAGCAGGTCCTCGACGTCCCTCGTCTTGAAGCTCACCCGGCCCAACTCCATCCGGCTGATCTTCGACTCGGAGGCCCGGATCGAGTAACCCGCGGCCTCGCGCGTGATGCCCCGCGCCTCACGCAGTCGCCTGAGTTGTGATCCGAGCAGCATGCGCCGCACCACCGATCCCGGCTCTCCCGCGCTCACGTTCGCCAGCCTCCCCAACGTCTTCAGGGGCCGAAGTCTGCCACTAAAACACTTCGAGCAGTACTCGTCCGGTTACGGAAACGGAATCGAGACAGCCGGTCCTCGCGGGAGGGTGCGGTGAAAGGGCAGTGAAGAAACGGGGGGAGGGCGAGAGGGCGGCGGGAGTCCTGCGAGAACAGCGCACCGAAGATGACGGAAAAATTGGCCAAGAAGCGGTACGGGCAGGTCCATTTCGGTCACCTGCACGTGCAGCTGCCCTTGCATCTGCTGTTCGCATCCGAAACCATGGTCCCGCACCACCGCATCGCTTCGGCCGCGAACTCCCGGGAGTGCCTCGCATGGGGACGAATGGATCGACCATGCTCGAGCCTTTACGGCAGGGCCTTCCGCCGCTGGATCTCGCGGCCGTGTCCGACGCCGCCTCCTGCGCTCTGCCCGCCCGCTACGAAGCGGTGCGCGAGGCACGGCAGTTCACCCGCCGAACGCTCGACCAGTGGGAGCTGGGCGACCGCTTCGACGACGTGTGCCTGGTGGTCTCCGAGCTCGTCACCAACGCCCTGCGCCATGCACTGCCGGCCGGTACGCCGTGTGCGGCGGAGCAGGACCCCCCGGTGCGGCTGCACTTGATGCGCTGGACGGAGCGGCTGGTGTGCGCGGTGCGCGATCCCAGCCACGACAGCCCCGTCGCCCGGGACTCCGACGACTTCTCGGCCGAGTCGGGACGGGGACTGTTCCTCGTCGACTCGTTCAGCGACAGCTGGGGCTGGCATCCGCTGGTGGGCGCGCTCAGCGGCAAGGTGGTCTGGGCGCTGTTCCGGCTGCCGCGCAGCGCCGACTGAACCGGCGCGGCGCTTCTTGCCGCCCTGGTTCTACGCGCGTCACAGCATGTCACGCGCGCTCACTTGCGGTGATGTGCGCCGGTTGGCGTCGGCGGACATCAGCCCGCGATGAGGTGGTCGAACTCACCGTCCTTGATGCCCAGCAGCATCGCCTCGATCTCCGCGCGCGTGTAGACCAGCGCGGGCCCGTCGGGGAAGCGGGAGTTGCGCACGGCCACCTCTCCGCCGGGCAGACGGGCGAACTCCACGCAGGAGCCCTGGGAGTTGCTGTGCCGGCTCTTCTGCCAGGCGACGCCGTGCAGCTTCGTGGCCGCCATGCCGTTGTAGTACACGTCGTGGTCCACAGGTCGCTCCCCGGTGGTGCACTGGCTGATGTGGCCATTGATGCAGTGGTCAACTGACCGGGATCATAGCTGTGTTCAAGTGCGGATGCATGAGCAGATGCACGTGCACGCGGGGTGGTCCTGCGGTTACAGCTCTGGCGACCGCCGTGCCAAACCCTCTGCCTGTTGGACGGTCGGGCCGGTGAAGTCGTTCCGGGTTTTCGCGTGGAGTGTTGGGGGGTGTCTCGGGGGTGCCGTGTGTTTCCGCCGGCGTCTCGGGGGCGCCGTGTGTGTCCAACAGCCGCCGCGGGCGGACACACACAGCACCCCCACTCGTCCCCGTCCGCAGGGGTCAGCGGCTGGAGTACGGCAGCAGGGCCATCTCGCGGGCGTTCTTGATCGCCTTGGCCAGCTGCCGCTGCTGCTGGGACGTCACGCGGGTGACGCGGCGGCTGCGGATCTTGCCGCGGTCGGAGATGAACTTCCGCAGCAGGTCGGTGTCCTTGTAGTCGATGTACGTGATGCCTGCCTGGTCCAGCGGATTGGGACGGCTCTTGGCGGGCTTGCGCTCGGACTTGCGGGGCATGGGTGTTCAGACCTCCAGGAGGGTGTCGAAGGCGTGCGGCATCCGCTGCCAGGCGTCGCGCCCGGCGGCGTACTCGGCGTCGGTCAGCAGGCAGGACTCCAGGAGCTGTTCGAGTCCGTCGCGGTCGAGGCCGGGGGACGTGAAGACGAGGTGCTGGCAGCGGTCGCCGTGCTCGGGGTGCCAGTCCAGCGCGGCGGCGGCGCGGCGCACCGGCGGGACCATCTCCCAGGCCGCGTCCGGCAGGGAGGCGAGCCACGGCCCCGCGCTCTCCACGCACAGGGCGCCGCCGGCCGCGTCCCAGTGGAACAGCGTGTCGGGCTTGTCGGCGAGCCAGAACCGGCCACGGCTGCGGGCCGCGGCGCAGGTCAGGTCCTCCAGGGCGGCGTAGAGCCGTTCCGGGTGGAAGGGGCGTCGGCGGTGCCACACGAGGGTGGAGACGCCGTGCGCGTCGGCCTCCGCGGGCAGCAGCGCGCAGGCCGGGTGCTGTGCGGCATCCGCGGCCTCCGTGTCGAAGCCGGCGAACGCCGCCCGCACCAGGGGGGACGGTGCGCCCGCCGGGTCACCGTGGCCGATCGGGACCTGGCGGGCCGTCGGGTGCAGTTGCCTGAGCAGCTCGCGGTCCTCGTCGTCGGCCTCCTCGGAGTCGGCGACGGCGAGGACGGGGGCGTACTCCAGCTGGCGCGCGAAGGTGTCGGCGACCGTGCGCTGGTCGGTTGCGGCCGCGGCGAGGCCGCCCTCGGCGAGGTCGTCGCCGTTGCCGAGGCAGGGCAGGACGAGCGCCGGGTCGACGGCGGTGATCACGCCGGTGACGGTGAGGCCGCCGGAGGTGACGACCTCGGCCATGGCCTTGGGCTCGACCGAGTCCCACAGTTCGACGATCGCGAGCCGGGTGCCGCCCCCGTCCCGGATCCGGACGAGTTCCGGCACCAGGTCCTCGCGCAGCGCGCAGCAGGCGCAGTCGTTGACGAGGGGCGCCTCGCCGGCGTCGACGACGCCGGTGGCGTCCCGGATCGTCCGTACGACCGTGCCCGCGGCGGCCGTCGCCAGGTCGTGGTGGAGGACGACGCTGCCGGGCACCTCGGTGAGCAGCCGTGCGACGGCCGCCCTGCGGGCGTCGGCGTGCAGACCGCCGACGATCACGACGGAGAGACCGGAGAACTCGGCCACGGCGCTAGCTCCGCTTCCCGTAGCGGCGCTCGAAGCGCTCCACGCGGCCCGCGGTGTCCAGGACCCGGGCCGTGCCGGTGTAGAAGGGGTGGCTGACGTCGGAGATCTCCACGTCGACGACCGGGTAGGTGTTGCCGTCCTCCCACTCGATCGTCTTGTCGCTCGTCATGGTGGAGCGGGTGAGGAAGGCGTAGTTCGCGGCGCGGTCGCGGAAGACGACGGGGCCGTAGTCCGGGTGGATTCCCTTGCGCACGGCGGTCAGCGCTCCTCTCGGAAGTCGACGTGGCGGCCGACGACCGGGTCGTACTTGCGCAGGGTCATGCGGTCCGGGTCGTTGCGGCGGTTCTTGCGGGTGACGTACGTGTAGCCGGTTCCGGCGGTGGACCGGAGTTTGATGACCGGGCGGAGTTCGTTGCGTGCCATGCCGCTATGCTACTGAAAATGAATTCCATTTACACAACTGATCGAGAGAGGTGCATCACCCCGTGTCCGCGCACTGCATGCTGACCGGCGCCCAGCCCGGCTTCGGCAACACGATCTCCCACTCCCACCGGCGGACCTCCCGCCGCTTCGACCCCAACATCCAGACCAAGCGGTACTGGCTGCCGAGCGAAGGCCGGTACGTGCGGCTGAAGCTGAGCGCGAAGGGGATCAAGACCGTCGACGTGATCGGCGTCGAGGCGGCCGTGGCCCGGATCCGCGCCCGGGGGGTGAAGGTCTGATGGCGAAGAAGAGCAAGATCGCGAAGAACGAGAAGCGGCAGGAGATCGTCGCCCGGTACGCCGCGCGCCGGGCCGAGCTGAAGGAGATCATCCGCCGGCCGTCCTCGACGGACGCCGAACGGCTCGCCGCGCAGGCGGAGCTCCGCAGGCAGCCCCGCGACGCGAGCGCCACACGCGTACGCAACCGGGACCAGGTGGACGGCCGGCCGCGCGGGTACTTCCGGGCGTTCGGCCTGTCCCGCGTGAGCCTGCGGAAGCAGGCGCACGCGGGATATCTGCCGGGGGTGCGCAAGTCGTCCTGGTAGGCGGGGGTTGCCCCGGCCTGCCGGGACAGGGGGCCGCTCGCCCTCCGGCGGACCGCGAGCCCGGTGGGTGCGCTGTTGCGGCCCGTGAGCCCGCCTGCCGGCAGGCAGTGGGAGTGCCAGAGGGGTCGGGCCGCGGTGCCAGTGGGTCGCTCAGGCAGCCCTGGTAGCTTGCTGCGGTCCTTTCGGTCTGTCGGGCCGGTCGGCCGGTTACAGCTTGGGGGCTGCAGTGACTTCGGTGTTGAGCTCGGGTCCCTTTGGTCCCTCGCGTGCCTGGTGTGCCGCCGCGGTCGCCGTGGTGGGTGTGTTCGCGCTGGGGGCGTGCAGTGGTGACGGCGGTTCCGGTCGCCAGTCGGCTGCTCCCGGTGCGTCCGCCACCGCCGGTGCGGACACCGGCGGCGGGCCGGGCCGGTCCGGCACGTCCGGCGCTCACTCCGGCGCGCTGGAGGGCAACTGGCTCACCACCAGCAAGGGCAAGGCCGTGGCGCTCGTCGTCACGGGGGAGAAGGCGGGGCTCTTCGCGACCGGCGGCACGATGTGCGGCGGGACCGTCCGTGCGGAAGGCGGGATGCGGAGGATCCGCCTGACCTGCACGGACGGCGGCAAGGAGCGGACGACCGGCATGGTCGACTCCGTGAACGGGACCTCCCTGAAGGTGACTTGGGAGGGCCCGCTCGGCACTGAGACGTACACCAGGGCCGAGGGCGGCACGCTGCCGTCCGGCCTGCCGACGGCGCACCTCGGGTCGTAGTCCGCGCCCTCGTGCGTGATGATGATCCGCATGCGCTCCCTTCCCATCGCCGTCACCGCCTCCGTCGCCGCCTGCCTCGCCGCGACGCTCATGCTCACCGCCTGCGCCGACGGCGGCGGCAGCGAGAGCAAGGGCACGGACAAGGCGGCCGATTCGGCCTGTTCGATCGACGAGATGGGGGTGCGGGTCGCTGCTGCCGCCGCCCCCGCCGCCGGGGACACCGGCACCGTCACCGTCACCCTCACCAACCGCGGCGACCGGTGCACCCTGAAGGGCTTCCCCGCGGCCGAACTCGTCGCCGGTACCTCGTCGGCCACCGTGCCCTCCGACCCGGCCGCCGAGGCGCCCCGGCTGACTCTCGCCGAGAACGCGGTCACCGCCTTCACGATCACCTACGTCCGGGGCGGGGCGGGCGACGGCAAGAGCCTGGCCGTGAAGACGGTGAGGCTGGCCCTGCCCGGCACCGACGGCACCCACGAGTTCGGGTGGTCGTACGGCGGTGTCGCGCTCAAGGGCGGCGCGGGCGAGCCGGACGCCTCGGTGAGCGCCTTCCAGACCGCGGGCGACTGACGACGCGCCGGTCGAGCGCCGTCAGTCCAGCGGCGGGCGTGCCCTGACCTGGGCGCGGTCCGCCGCAGCCGCGCCCTGCGTCCAGCCCGCCGCGTCGCGCACGCCGCGCAGCCGGGTCGAGGTGGTCTGCGGGAACATGCGGTCCAGGCGGTCGGTGACGGCGACCTCGCGGGAGGCGAGGACCGGGAGCAGTTCGTCGCTCACCTGGGTCTCGGCGGCGGCCTGGAGGCGGGTGCCGATGCGGTGGGCGTAGGCCGCGAGGAAGGACTGCCGGAAGGCCTTGGTGCGCTTGCGGCCCCCGGCGCGCTGGGCCGCCTCCGCCTTCGTCATCGCCGTCGTGGCCTGCACGAGCAGCGAGGTGTAGAGGAGTTCGACCACCTCCAGGTCGGGCGCGAAGCCGACGACCGTGGAGAAGCCGAGGGGTTCGTTCCACACCGCGCGGCAGTGGTTGGCGGTGGCGACCGCGTCCAGCAGGACCGCCTTGGCCTGCTCGTACGGCGGTTCCACTCCGATCCGGCAGGCGCCCGGGGTCTCCGGTGCCGGGGCCTGGGCGGCGAGCAGCGCCTCGTCGACGCTGTGCCGGGCCATCAGCTCCTGCGCCTTGGCGCTGAGCGCCTCCGCCTCCTCCGGGAACCCGGTCGCCTCCGCCTTGGCGAGCAGGGCGCGGATACGGGTCAGCGTGCGGGACTCCGGCCGGGGCCCCGCCGCCGGCTCGTCGAGGGGTTCGAGGGCGGGCAGGCGCAGCAGCAGGCGGTACAGCTCCAGTACGGCGGTGGCACGGGAGAAGCGGTCGGTGGGCGGCGGCGGTTCGGTGGTCAGTTCGTCGAGCTGGGCCTGCCAGCGGCGGCCCCGGGGACGGGCGGGGCCGCCGCGCCCCGCCTGCGCGCGGATCAGCGCGGACACCACGCGCACGTGCACCTCGTCCAGTTCCCGGCGCACGATCCGTACGATGTCCGCCGGCTGCCAGCCCCGCCGCCAGGCCGCCGCCAGGAACTCCTCGCCGCGCCGGTCCAGTTCGGCGTCCGCCGCCGGGTCGGAGGCGAGAAGGGACGCGCCGGTGTCGAGGGCGGTTTCGGTGGTGTCGTACAGGGCGGCTTCGAAGGCGCGGTCGACGGTGGTGGACGTACTCACGGGCCGATGGTGTCATGCCGCCACGCGCGCGTACGCGGCACTGTGCCGCCGCGCTCGGCGGGCGGCCTGCTCTCGGGCGGCGGACCCTCGTGCTCACGCGCGCGGACCGGTGGCTCGATCTCGTCCCAGGGACGGTGCTCACGGGGGCTCGTGGCTCGTCTGGTCGTGGCCTCCTGCGACGGACGGGAAGTGTCAACCATCGGTTGACACCTCGGGAGCGCAACCTCCGGTTGACACATGACGACGAACTCGACCATCACGTCATCCGTGCGGCTCGACGACCTCATCGCGGCGATCAAGAAGGTCCACGCCGAGCCCCTCGAACAGCTCCAGGACGCGGTGATCGCCGGGGGCACCTGGGCGAGGTGGCCGACCACCTGATCGGCCACTTCGTGGACCAGGCCCGGCGTTCGGGCGCGTCCTGGACGGACATCGGCAAGAGCATGGGCGTCACCCGGCAGGCGGCGCAGAAGCGGTTCGTCGCGAAGGAGGGCGTCCGCCTCGACCCGAGCCAGGGCTTCAGCCGCTACACACCCCGCGCCCGCCACGCGGTGATAACCGCGCACAACGAGGCCAAGGCCGCGCGCAACACCGAGGGCGTGCCCGAGCACCTGGTCCTCGGACTGCTGGGCGACCCCGACGGCTTCGCCGCGAAGGCGATCGTCGCGCAGGACGCCTCCCTCGACGCGGTGCGCGAGGCGGCGACCGCCGCGCTGCCGCCCGCCGCCGAGGAGGTGCCCGAGCTGGTGCCGTACGGCCCGGCCGCCAAGAAGGTCCTGGAGCTCACCTTCCGCGAAGCCCTGCGCCTCGGCCACCACCACATCGGCACCGAGCACCTCCTGCTCGCGCTGCTGGAGCACGAGAACGGCACGGGCCTCCTCAGCGGCCTGGGCATCGACAAGACCAGGACCGAGGAGTACGTCGCCGAGGTGCTGGCGAAGTTCATCGAGAACCAGGACCAGCCGGAGCAGCAGGAGGGCTGACCGGCCCGGGGCGGGTCGCGGTCGGCCGGTCCGCGGGCGCTGTCAGACCCCCCTGGCACACTCGCAGCATGACCGACCGGTGGGCGCTCGCTCCGGCCGAGGACGGTGGCGTGGACGTCGCCCCCCTCGGTCCCGGCGGACTGCCCGCCGGGCCGGTGCGGCGGGAGGCGGATCCCGCCGAGGCCGTGCGGAGCCGGCCGGACGTCACGCGGTGGGTGTGGCGGTCCACCGCCGAGGTCTATCCGCGTCTGCTCGCCGCGGGGGTGCGAGTGGAGCGGTGCTACGACATCGAGGACGCCGAGACGCTCCTGCTCGGCCACGAGGGCCGGCACGGGGAACCCCGCTCGGCCGCCGCCGCCCTGGCCCGGCTGCGCGGCGGCCCCGTGCCGCCCGATCCGCCGCAGCGGGCCGCCGAACCCGGTTCGCAGTCCCCGCTGTTCGAGCCGCGGGGCGTCCCCCTGCCACTCGACGACCTGCTCGCGGTCTACGCCGAGCAGCAGCGGCGGCACGACCGCGCCGAACACCCGGACCGCATGCGCCTGCTGACGGCCGCCGAGTCGGCGGGCATGCTGGTGGCCGCCGAGATGAACGCGGCCGGGCTGCCGTGGAGCGCCGACGTGCACCGCGCGGTGCTGCACGACCTGCTCGGCGAGCGGTACGCGGGCGGCGGCGAGCCGCGCCGCCTGGCCGAGCTCGCCGACGAGGTCTCCGCCGCGTTCGGGCGCCGGGTGCGGCCCGATCTGCCGGCGGATGTCGTCAAGGCGTTCGCGCAGGCCGGGATCAAGGTGAAGTCCACGCGCCGGTGGGAGATCGAGTTGGTCGACCACCCGGCCGTGAAACCCCTCATCGAGTACAAGAAGCTGTACCGGATCTGGGTGGCGCACGGATGGTCCTGGCTGCAGGACTGGGTGCGCGACGGGCGGTTCCGGCCCGAGTTCCTCGCGGGCGGAACCGTGACCGGACGGTGGGTGACCAACGGCGGCGGCGCGCTCCAGATCCCCAAGGTGATCCGCCGTGCCGTGGTCGCCGACCCGGGCTGGCGGCTCGTCGTCGCCGACGCCGACCAGATGGAGCCGCGTGTCCTGGCGGCGATCTCACGCGACCCCGGGCTGATGGAGGTGGCCGGCCGGGAGAGCGACCTCTACCAGTCGGTGTCCGACCGCGCCTTCTCCGGCGACCGCGCCCAGGCCAAACTCGCCGTGCTCGGCGCCGTCTACGGGCAGACCTCCGGCGACGGCCTGAAGAACCTCGCCGCGCTCCGCCGCCGCTTCCCCAAGGCGGTGGCGTACGTCGACGATGCGGCCCGCGCGGGGGAGGAGGGCCGGCTCGTACGGACCTACCTGGGCCGCACCTGCCCACCCGCGGCCCGGACGACGGACGACGCCACGGAAGAGGCGGGCATCCCCGTCACGCCGGCGGAGGACGAGCCCGACGGCCGGCAGTGGGTCCCCGGCTACGCCTCCACCAACGCCCGCGCCCGTGGCCGCTTCGCCCGCAACTTCGTCGTCCAGGGCAGTGCCGCCGACTGGGCCCTGCTGCTGCTCGCGGCGCTGCGGAGGTCCCTGGCGGACATGGCGGCCGAGCTGGTCTTCTTCCAGCACGACGAGGTGATCGTGCACTGCCCCGCGCAGGAGGCGGAGGCGGTCGTCGCGGCGATCCGCCGGGCGGCGGACCTGGCCGGACGGCTTACCTTCGGGGAGACGCCGGTGCGGTTTCCGTTCACGACGGCGGTGGTGGAGTGCTATGCGGACGCCAAGTGAGCGCCGTAGACCCGGGGTCGGTGTGCGCCCCGTGTACCGCGTGCACCGCGTCGGGGTGACCGAGCGCCTTGGCGGCCCCCGCTTCCGTGCACCGCCTGCATCGCAGGCGCGCGTGTACCGAGCGACCGGGCGACGGATCCCCGGCGTCCGCCAGTGGTCCGGCCGCCTCCGCATCCGTCAGCCGGACAGCAGCTCCCGCAGTTCCGCCACCACCGCCTGCTCGTCGGTGCCGTCCAGCGCGGTGAGGGCCGAGCGCCACGCCTCGTACGCCTCCGGGCCACGGCCCTGTTCCCGCAGCAGGAGCCCGTGCTGGTGGCGGGCGAGAGCCCCTGCGTAACGGTCGGCGCGGGCGTCGGCGCGCCCGAGCAGCTCGGCGCACTCGCGTGCGGCGTGTTCGGTACGGCCCAGCAGGCGCAGCGCACGGACCAGGCCGAGCCGGGTCTGGGACTCGCCGTGCCAGTCGCCGTGACCGCCGAGGATGCGCAGGCTCTCCTCGAAGTGCGGCAGGGCGGCGGCCGGTTCGCCGAGCCGGAGGTGGGCGTAGCCGATGTTGCAGTGCGCGGAGTGCTGCACGATGACCGCGCCGATCTCCTCCCCGATGGCGAGCGAACGCCGGTGCTGCTCGATGGCGGCCCGCGGGTCGGTGTGCTCGTACAGGTTGCCCAGGTGGCTGTGGGTGACGGCCTCGCCGTAGGGGTCGTTCAGCTGCCGCGAGTACGCCAGGCTCTGCCGCAGCGCCTCACCGGACTCGGCGTGGCGGCCGAGGCCCTCCAGCAGCAGGCCGCGGTTGTTGAGGCAGCGGCGGATCCAGGAGAGGTGGTCCAGCCGCCGCCAGATGGCCAGGGCCTGGTCGTTGAGGGCGAGGGCGTCGGTGTGGCGGCCGGTCAGGAAGTGCAGCCCGGCCAGGTCGCCCAGCGCGTACGCCTCGGCGGCCGCGTCCCCGAGCCGCCGCGCCACACGGAGAGCGGCTCGGCCGAGCACCGCCATCTCGGCGAGGCGGCCGCTGCGGTGCAGGTAGGGGAAGAGGAGGCGGACGAGGACGGAGACGTGGACGTCGGTGTCCCCGGCGGGCCGTTCCACCAGCGCCACGACGTTCTCCACTTCCGTGTCGCCCCAGGCGAAGGCCTCCTCGGAGGTGCCGAAGCGCGGGACGGTGGCGACGTGGGCCGTGTGCTCGGGCGGCTGGGAGGCGGTGGGGCGGCGGCGGTCGTCCTGGTCGAGGCCGGGTTCGACGATCGCGGTCAGGGTGCGTTCGGCTACGGCGGCGTACCAGCGCAGGGCGGTCTCGACGGCGTCCGCGGTCTCGGCGGCGTGCGCGCTGTGGCCGTCCGCGGTGTGGCCGTCCGCGGTGTGGCCGTCCGCGTCCGCGAGTTCGCGGGCGAAGTCGCGGACCAGGTCGTGCGGGGCGTAGCGGCCGTACGCGGTCTCCTCCAGCAGGGCCACGTCGACGAGGCGGTCCAGGGCGGCCTCGGTCCGGCGCTCGTCGGTGCCGGCCAGGCGGGCCAGCAGGGGCGCACCGTACGTCGGCACGTCGAGTGCGCCGATGCGGCGCAGGACGAGGGCGGCGTCCCGGTCGGCCTCGCGGTCGGAGGCGGCGAGCGCGTCGTGCGCGACGGCCAGGGAGCGGCGCACGCTCAGGTCGTCGTATTCCAGGTGGTGCAACCGTCGCTCGGTCGCGGCCAGTTGACCGGCGAGGACGTCCGGCGTGAGGGCGCGGCGCGCGGCGAGCCGGGCCGCGACGACGCGCAGGGCGAGCGGCAGGCGGCCGGTGAGTTCGACCAGGGGGTGGGCGGCATCGAGGCCGTCGCGGTCGTCACGTCCGGAGACGGCGCGGAGCAGCGCGGCGCTCTCCTCGTCGGACAGCGGCGCGAGCGGGAAACGCGCCACTCCGTCGAGGGCGGTGAGCGGCGACCGACTGGTGACGATCACCGCGCAGCCGGTACCTGCCGGCAGCAGGGGCCGTACCTGCGCGGCGTTCCCGGCGTCGTCGAGGACCAGGAGCGTGCGCGTGGGCGCGAGCAGGGAGCGCAGCAACGCGGCCTGCGCGTCCGGGTGTTCGGGGACACGGCACGGCTCGGTGCCGAGGTCGCGCAGCAGTGCGGTGAGCGCCTGGCCGGGGGTGAGGGGGGTCATCCCGGGGGTGGCGCCGTGCAGGTTGATGTAGAGCTGTCCGTCCGGGAAACGTTCCGCCAGCTGGTGCGCCACATGCAGCGCCAGCGCGCTCTTGCCCACGCCGGCCATGCCGCTGAGCACGGCGACCGCCGGCGGCGCCGGGTGCGGGCCGGGCGCCAGGGCCCGGCGGAGATCGTCCTGTACGGCGGTGCGGCCGGTGAAGTGGGCTGGAGGGGGCGGCAGTTGGGCTGGGCGGGGTGGCTTGCGGGTGGCCGTGGCGGTGATCTCCGAGAGGTCGGGGGTGGGTGGCGGGGTCGCGTTGTGCGGGGCCGGGGTGTGGGGCGTCGAGGCGGGTGGGGCCGGGGCGCCTGGGACCTGCGCATGGGGGACCTGCGCATGGGGGACCGGGACGTCCTGAGCGACGCCGTCACCCGCCTTTCCCGCGGCCGGGTCAGGCGGGGCGGGGACGCGGGACCGGGCACCGCCCTGGCCGTCAGCCGCGGGGCCGTCGTGTGCGGGGCCGTGCGCTGGGCCGTCAGGCGGCGGGGCCTCCCGCCCAGGCCCCTTCAGCCGGGCGGTCCGTCGCGTGTCCGGGTCGGCGACGCCCCGGAGGACCTCCATGTGGGCCTCCCGCACTGCCCGGCCCGGTTCGATGCCCAGGTCCTCGACGAGGCGCGTGCGCAGGTCCTGGTGGACGGCCAGGGCCTCGGCCTGACGGCCGGTGCGGTGCAGGGCGAGCATGAGCTGGCGGTGGAACGCCTCCCGCAGTGGGTGCTCGGCGGCCAGCGCCGCCAACTCCGGTACCAGCCCGCCGAGTCGGGCCCCGCCGAGGGCCAGCTCGGCGTCGTACCGCCACTCCAGGAGAAGCAGCCGCGCCTCCCGCAGACGCTGCCCGAAGGCGTATCCGCCGGTCTCGGGCGGCAGCCCGGCGAGCGGCGCGCCCCGCCACAGCGCGAGCGCCGCCGCGCACTCGTGCACCACCCGCGCCCAGTCATGCCCGGCGTGCGCGGCGCGCGCCACGGTGACATGGGTATCGAAGACATGGACGTCCAGCTCGCCCTCGGCGACGCGCAGCAGGTACCCGGTGGGCATGGTCCGCAGCCGTTCGGGGTCGTCGAGCAGCCGCCGCAGCCGGGCCACGTGGTTGTGCAGCGAGGCGTGTGCGGAGGCGGGCGGAGCGCCGCCCCACAGCGCGTCCTTGAGCGACTCGACGGAGACGACCCGGCCGGCGTCGAGCAGCAGCGCGGCCAGCAGGGCCCGCACCTTCGGGCTGCGGACGGTGCGGACCACGCAGTCGCCGTACGCATCCCGCGGGACGCCGTACGCACCCTGCCTCACATGCCCCGTCAGCTCCTGCGAGCCGTCCGGGTCCGGGCAGTCGTACAGGACGGGCGGCCCCAGCAGCCCGAACCGCAGTGCGCACCGCTCCGTGCTGTCGGCGTAACTTGAGCAGGGAGGTGCCCCCATCGCCGCCCACTGCCTTCCCCGCGCGCCGCGACCCGGGCCCGCTCCCTGGCGGGATCCGCCGAGCGCCGTCTCTGACGGAATCCGTCCCCTGTACGGCGGTTTCCCGCCACTGTGTTCCGGTGGTCTCCGCCGGACAGCCACTGCCGTTCGGCCGTGCCCGTCACGACCTGGCGACTTCACGCCAATCGGCCGACGACGAACCGGAGAACCGTTGGCCACATGTTAGCGATGTGTTGGTGCGGCCTGATGTGATCACTCCATCGGAGCCGGCTCGGCGACGCGCGCGTCGGACGCGCAACTCGGGGGAGTGTCGCGGCCGGGTCCGGGACGCGAGGGGACCGGTCGGCGGAGGTGACCGACCGGGACTCTCGTACCGTCCTCGGGTTCACCCCCCATGTACGTCCGCAGTGAGATCGCTCTCCGCTCCGTCAGATGACCGGCGGCCGGCCCAGCCGCGTGAGCCGCCACACCGTCCGCCAGCGCATGGGCCGCCGCTCCCCCGCCGGGTCCCGCACGCCTTCCACGAATCCACCAAACCACGCGCGCAGCCCGGCGGCCGACCGGTTCCGTACGAGGGTGAGCAGCACCCACACCGCCAGGTGGACGGGCACGAGCGGCAGGGGCAACCGGCGGCGGGCCAGCCAGACCCGGTTGCGGGCGTTGACCCGGTAGTAGATGGCGTGCCGGGCGGGCGAGGTCTTCGGGTGCTGGAGGAGCAGTTCGGGCGCGTACAGGATCCGCCAGTCGGCATCGGCCGCACGCCAGGCCAGGTCGGTCTCCTCGTGCGCGAAAAAGAACTCGGCGGGCCAGTCGCCTATCCCGTCGAGCATGGCCATGCGCAGCGCGTGCCCGCCGCCGAGGAACCCGGTGACGTACCCGCCGCGGAGCGGGTCGGAGGCACCGACGCGGGGCACGTGCCGCCGCTGCGTCTCACCGTGCTCGTCGGCGATGCGGAAGCCGACGATGCCGAGCCGGTCGTCGGCGGCGAACAGCTCCTGGACGCGGCGCAGCACGTCCGGGTCGACGAGCAGACCGTCGTCGTCCAGCTCGACCACGACGTCCACGTCACCGAAGTCCCGCAGCCGCGCGATCGCGGCGTTCCGGCCGCCCGGGCAGCCGAGGTTCTCGTCGAGCTCGACCGGAGTCACCTCGCCCGGCAGCGAGAGCCGCTCGGCGAACTCGGGCAACGGGCATCCGTTGCCGACGATCACGATCCGCTCGGGCGGGACGTCCTGCTTGGCCACGGACTCCAGCAGCGCGTCGACCTCGGCGGGCCGGTTCCCCATGGTCACCACGGCGACCGCGATCCTCGGTGCCCCCACGCCCTCACCTCGTCCCGGTCGGCAACTGACCCGCGATGCTAGCCGTTCACCCTGAGGACGTGCCACGTACGCCTGTCCGCCCGGCGCCCGGCCGGCCCGTCTAGTCGAGGTAGCCGAGGACCGTGTCGGGCCGGCACTGCGGGCAGGGCTTGACCCCGTCGGCGAGGGCGCGCAGCGCCTGGTCGCGCGCCACGCCCTTGCTCCGCCGCCCGGCGTTCCAGCATCCGCCGACGTGGACGTACACACCGCTCTGCCCCGACAAGCCACGTTCGATGAGCCACTCCGGCGCGGGCGGACGCATCGCCTCGCCGCGCCGGCCCTCCGCCTGGCGGCGTTCCTCTTCGGCGATCCACCTGCGGGTACGTGCCAGGTCGCGCTCCTGTACGCGCTCCAGGAAGCGGAGCAGCACCAGGCGCGACTCTGGATCGTTCATGCGTTCGATTCTATGGCCGGCACACCGAGCCGCCACACCTGGCCCCACCGTGACATCGTGGGGCCATGAGCATCGAGGTGCGCCCGGCGGCGGTCTTCGAGGACGTCCGTGCCGTGCTCGGCCCCAAGTCGCCCGCGGCGAACGTCTGCTGGTGCCTGAGCTACCGGCTCCCGTCCAGACTCAACAACGAGCTCCGCGGTCCGGCCCGCGGCGAGTACGTCGCGCAGCTGTGCCGCGCCGACCCCCCTCCGGGAGTGCTCGCCTACGACGGGGACGAGCCGGCCGGATGGGCCGCCGTGGCACCGCGCTCGGACACCTCCTTCGCCCGCAACCGCAAGATCCCGCACGTCGACGACCTGCCGGTCTGGTCGCTGTGGTGCATCCGGGTACGCCCCGGCCACCGGAAGAAGGGCGTCTCGCACGCCCTGATCGCGGGAGCGGTCGAGTTCGCCCGCGCCCACGGCGCGCCGGCCGTCGAGGCGTACCCCCTCGACAACGGCGACGCCAAGGTCGACCTGACGATGGCGTACGCCGGCCTCCGCAAGAACTTCGAACGCGCCGGCTTCACCCATGCCGCCGACACCACCTCGGTCCTGGCCGGCCACCCTCGCGTCCTGATGCGCCTCGATCTGCGCTGACGCGCTCCCGCTTCGCTCCACCGCACGAAAGGACCCAGGCCAGACGCCTCTGACCTGGGGTGGGGCGGCCGGGAGGATCAGGTTCTGCTGGGCCTGACCGGTTCCAGCTTGATGCTGAAGTGGCGGAGGATCGGTGACTGCTCGACGATCCGGTAGCCGTTCACCGAGCTGGGGTCCTTGGCGATGTCCGCCAGGGTCTGGGCGACATGGTCGTAGTGGCTGCGGGTGTAGACCCTGCGCGGCAGCGCCAGCCGTACGAGTTCGTAGGGGGCCGACTTCACGGGGTTGCCGTGTTCGTCCTCCTCGCCGAGGTAGAGCGAGCCCAGTTCCGCCGAGCGGATGCCCCCTCGCAGGTAGAGCTGGCAGGCCAGCGCGTGGCCGGGGTACTGGTGGGGCGGTATGTGGGGCAGGAGCCGCCCGGCGTTGAGGTAGAGGGCGTGCATGCCCGGGGGCTCGAGGATGTCGACGCCGGCTGCCCGGACGCGCTGGGCGAGGTTGGCAGCGATGTCGGCACGCTCAGCCAGGTAGAGGGGGTCGGTCACCTCGACGAGTCCTTGGGCCATCATGTCGAGGTCGCGTCCGGCCAGACCGCCGTAGGTGGCGAAGCCCTCCGTCGCGATCAGGAGCCGTTCGCACTTCTGGGCGAGCTCGGGATCAGTCAGGCCGATGAAGCCGCCTATGTGGACGATGCCGTCCTTCTTGGCGCTCATGACACACCCGTCGGCCAGACGGAATGCCTCCTCGGCGACCTGTCGGGGGGTGCGGTCCTGGTAGCCGGGCTCGTGACGGGTCACCAGCCAGGCGTTCTCGGCGAAGCGCGCGGCGTCGAGGATCATGGGCACGCCGTGGCGGCGGCACAGCTCGGCGGTGCGCCGCAGGTTCTCCATGGACACCGGCTGCCCGCCACCGCCGTTGTTGGTGATCGTCATCACCACCGCGGCCACGGGTGACGCGTCGGCGGCCGAGAGCGCCTGCTCAAGGGCTTTCAGGTCGATGTCGCCCTTGAAGGGGTGCGGGCTGTCGAGGTCCTTCGCCTCCGGGCAGGGAAGGTCGCGTGCCTGGCAACCGGCCAGCTGCACGTTGGCGCGGGTGGTGTCGAAATGGGTGTTGGACAGGACAGTGCTGCCCGGTGTCAGAAGCGTGGAGAAGAGGATGCGTTCGGCCGCCCGTCCCTGGTGGACGGGCAGGATGTGCGGGTAGCCGGTGAGCTCGCTGACGGTCTCGTGGAAACGGTAGAACGAGCGGGAGCCTGCATAGGACTCGTCGCCGTTCATGCCCGCGGACAGCTGCGCGGCCGAGATCGCGCCGGTTCCCGAGTCGCTCAGCAGGTCGATGGTGACCTCGTCGGCACGCAGGTCGAACAGGTTGTAGGAGACGCGCTCCAGGGCTTCTGCACGCTGCTGCCGGGTGGTCTGGGGAAGCGGTTCGACGACCTTGATCCGGTACGGCTCCACTGGGTCCTTCCTTTACGTTCCATGGGTCACTGCTGGTCGGCTGGTGCACGGCCGTCGCCGACCGGTCACCGGCCCGGCGGGTACGGCAGCGGGGGGCGGACCGCGTACGCCTCCGAGGAGACGTACGCGGTGATGCGCAGCGGCCGGCCGCGCTCGTACGCCAGGGCCAGGTAGGCGATCAGTCCGGCACCGTCGGACAGCTGCCGCGTGGTGAGCGCGGCCAGGGCACGGTCCAGTACGGACGGATCGGTCCCGAAGCGGGTCAGCAGCGCGCTCGCGCGGGCGAGGGCTTCGGCGTCGTCGCGGACGTAGTCGCGCACGGGGATGTGCAGCGTGAAGCCGCTCGGTCGGCCGGTCTCGTCCTCGGTGAAGGAGTGGCAGGCCAGCGCCGGCCGCCTGACCAGTCGGGCCTCGGGACCGTTCTCCGCCCCGGTTGTCGGGCGTTCCCCCGCGGCGATGTGGAAGAAGGCGGCGACATCCTCAGGGCCGGGGCCGGGCACCGTGCGGTTCAACGCACACGCCTCGCGCGCCGAGAGAGCGGGATGAGTGGTGTAGACCTTGACACGGGGGGTTTCCCACACGCCGATGTCCAGGGCGAGGAAGGGATATCCGGCGGCTTCGGGGAGCATGGCGAACGCCTTGTGGTGACCGAGCCTGCGCAGTGCCTCCCGTACGGTGGCGCCGGCCTGCTCCGGGCCGGACGCGGCGGGATTCAGGTAGACCTTGATCCCGGGGACGCCACCCGGGCGTAACTCCAGCGCGTACCACAGCGCCAGGGGCCCATGAGCGGACGGAGGCAGGAACAGGTCCGCCAGGCGGTCGAGCTGCGCGGTGGAGAAGTCCCAGCGGCGGGCCATCTCCCGGATGACGGTGAGCCCTTGGCGTCCGTTGCCCTCCATGTCAGCGGCGGCCCAGCCGGGTTCCGCCAGGACGCGCAGGACGGGTGCGGCGTCCGGCCGGAGGGCCAGGGAGAACTCGACCGGCGTGTGGTCATCCGATATGAAGCTGGGTGACAGGGGCGGCTGGGACAGCGGACGCCGTGCCCCCTGCCCGAGGGATTCGACCAGGATCTCGGCGTAGAGCGCCGCGTCGGCCTCTTTCAGGCCCACGGCGCTGCCCAGGCGCACCAGTTGACCGGCGACGTGGTCGCCGAGCGTGAGGCTGTCCACCTGGGCGGCAGGTATCTCACCCGCCGACGCCCGGCTCACCGGCTCTCCCGAAGCGCCGTGCGGTGGGCGGAGGGGGCGGACGAGCCCACGCGTGCGGCCGAGGCCAGGTGTGGCCGCGAGGCGGTCCGTGCCGACGAGGCAACTCGCGTCGGCAAGGCGGTCCGTGGCGGCAAGGCGGTCAGCGTCGGCAAGGCGGTCAGCGCCGACGAGGCCACCCGCGCCGGTGAGGCGGCCCCTGCCCGCGAGGCGGCCCCTGCGGGCACAAAAAGATACCCGCCTGCGAGGGCGGGTATCCGGCCGTGCGGCCTGTCTGTTTCGATACCTATAGGGAAAGTCTGCTCCGGGGAGAGCGGCCGGCGAAGCGACCAGGCGGCGGGGCGCCGAGCGAGAGCGGCAGCGGCAGCGGTATTCGACTCCACTGTCCCTCCTTCACCTTGTGACGACTCGCTTACTCTGCGCAGAGTTACCCAAGCGGTTGAACGCTCATGCAAGGGGCGGAGTCAGTCCCCTGTTACTTGTGTCACCTCCGGTGTTACGTGTGTCACCTCTGGCCGTGGCCAGTCTCAGGCTTTCCACCAGCTGAGGAAGGAGCTCCACAGCCCACCACGTTCCCTGGCCTGGGTGGCGGTGGCAGCGGGGCGCTGCTGTATCTGAGGCGTCTGCGGCGGCATCCCACGCCTGGGGTCGACGGGAGTGAAGCGGGCCGGGAGGTGCCCCAGGGCACGGTTGAACGGGCCGGGGCGCCAGGTCAGGCTCTCCTCGGGCACGGCGAGTTCGACGTCGGGCAGCTCGTTGAACAGGTACTCGATGGCCGCGAGGGTGATCAACCGCGCGGGCTCCTTGGAGGGGCACGCGTGCGGACCGGCGCTCCAGGCGAGGTGGGCCCGGTTGCTGCCCGCCGACGTGGCGTTGGCGGCCTGGAAACTCACCAGCAGCAGATCCCCGGCGCTCAGCTTCTGCCCCGCGAACTCCATGTCCCGGGCCGCGTAGTGGGGCGCGTAGTTGGACATGGGCGGGTTGCGCCACAGCGTGTCGTCGAGCGCCTCCTCCACCAGTCCGTTCTGCGCGTACCGGTCGTTGGTCAGCAGCAGGTGCAGGGTGTTGGCGATGAGGTTGCGCAGCGGTTCCGCCCCCGCGCCGAGCAGCAACACGAGCTGGTGGGCCATCTCCTGGTCGTCCAGCTGGGCCGGGTGCTGCATCAGCCACGAGGTGACGTCCTCGCCCGGCCTGGTCCGCTTCAGCGTGACCAGTTCGCTCACGGCCTGGAACAGCACCTGGTTGGCCTGCTCCGCGTTGACGCCGTCGAAGATGCCGGAGATGCCGAACATGACCCGGTCGCCGATCTCCGCCGGGCAGCCGAAGAGTTCGTTGAAGACGAACAACGGAAGCTGCTTGGCGTAGTCGTTCAGCAGGTCGGCCGAACCGCGGTTGCTGAACTGGGAGATGAGGTAGCGGGCGACCCGGTCGACGGACTCGCTCAGCCGGTGGCTGCTGACCCGTCCGAAGCTCTCGGTGACGGCCCGGCGCAGCCGCAGGTGTTCGGCGCCGTCGGAGAACATGCAGTTGGGCCGGTAGGCCAGCAGCGGAAGAACAGGGCTGTCCGGGCTGACCCTGCCCTCGTTGAGGTCACGCCACCGGCGGGCGTCCTTGCGGAAGTCACCGGAGTTCTGCAGCAGGTCCAGTGCCGCCCCGTAGTCCGTCACCAGGGTCGCCTCCACGCCGGGCGCGAGTTCGACCGGGGCCGTCGGGCCGTAGTGACGCATGTAGGCGTAGTAGGAGTGAGGATCGGCCGCGAAGTCCGGCGTGTACATGGGAATCCGCTCACCGCTGCCGTGGGCGGGGCAGCCGGGCGGCGGTACAGGGGTCGATTCGGTCATGCGTGCTCCAGGGCGGCGCGTTCGTGTAGGTAGCGAACGAGAGTGATCAGCGCGTTCGCCGACGATCTCTCGTCCCGTGCGTCGATGACGACGACCGGGGTGTCGGGCAGCAGGTCGAGCGCTTCCCGCAGCGCCGCTTCGGTGCGGGTCGGTGTGCCGTCGAAGCGGTTGACGGCGATGGCGTAGGACAGCCCGTACTGCTCGATGAGGTCGATGACGGCGAAGGAGTCGGCCAGCCGTTCGGGGTCCACCAGCACGAGGGCCCCCAGGGCGCCGCGAGCCATGTCCTCCCAGATCTGGATGAACCGCTGCTGACCGGGCGTGCCGAACAGGTAGAGCACGACCTGGTCACTGAGCGTCAGCCGGCCGAAGTCCATCGCGACGGTGGTCGTGGTCTTGCCCTGCACACCCTTGAGGTCGTCGATGTCCTCCGCCACCCGCGTCATGCTCTCCTCGGTGGACAGGGGCGGGATCTCGGAGATGGTGCCGATGAAGGTCGTCTTGCCGACGGCGAAGTGCCCTACGACCAGGATCTTCACCGCGGTCTGCTGCGCGCCGCCCCGGACGTAGGCGCCCTTATCCAAAACGGGCGTGGAGTCCATCCAGCACCTCCTGGAGAAGCTGTGCGTCGGCGAGATGCGCCCGCGGCACGGGCGCTCGGGTGATCAGGTAGCCGCCCTCCGCCAGGGAACTGAGCAGGATCTTCAGCACGCCCAGCGGGAGTTGGGTGTGGCCGGCGATCTCCGCGACCGAGAGGTAGCCCCCGGCGCACATGTCCAGGAGCTGCTGCTCCTCGGGAGAGAGCCGGTTGGGACGCTGCCGCTGGTCGCTGGCTGTCGTCACGAGGGTGATCAGCGAGAACTTGTCCTCGGAGGGCAGGTCACGTCCGCGCGTGATGACGTACGGGCGTACTAATTCCGCGGCCTCGTGCTCATCGGGGGTGTTGTCAGTCATGAGCGGTGACCGATGTCCTCACGGGGGGGCGTCGACAGTTCCTTGCCCAGCTGGCTGACCAACTGCTGCATGCGGAAGGTGATGTCGGCCATGTCGATGTCGGGTTCGGCGGAGACCGCGAGGTAGGCGCCTTCACCGGCGGAGATCAGAAAGACCCAGCCGCCGTCGAACTCCACCAGGGTCTGCCGCCACTGCATGTCCGCACCGTCGCAGAAGAACCCCAGGGACCGGCTGAGCGACTGCACACCGCTCATCGCGGCGGCGACCGTGTCGGCCGAGTCCCGTCCGAGGTCCTTCGTGCGGGCCATCAGCAGGCCGTCGGCCGACACCAGGACCGCGTGCAGGGCCCCGGGAATCTCCAGGGCGCTGTCCAACATCCATGAGAGGTCGTCTTTCACGAGGAGGTCTCCGGTCCCTTGCGTGCGTCGGTGTGGCTCGGTTCACGCTCAGCGTCCGGCCGCGCGGCACGGCCGGTCTGGGTCCCCCGTTGAAATGCACCCATGAGTGACGCCGTCTCCTCCATGGAGCGGGCAGGCGAGAGCTGTGTGCGTTCCGGCCTGCTCGGTACCACGGCCATGGGTCTCTGTTTGCGCCTCCGCTTGGGCAGCCCGTCGGCAGTCGTCGCCGGGGCGTCCGCATCGCCCGAACCTGCTCCTGGCTGGAGAGCCACCGTCGGCCTCCTCGACTCCGGCATGCTGGTCAAAAGCTCCTCCGGAAGGAGCACCACCGCACGCACGCCCCCATAGGGGGACGTGGAGTCCACGGTGACGGTGAATCCGTAGCGCTGACAGAGCGCACCGATCACGGCGAAGCCGAACTGCGGCGGGTTCCCGAGTCCGGAGACGCCCACGGCGCGCTCACCGGACAGCAGTTCCGCCGCCCGGGCCTTCTCCTCCTCGTTCATGCCGACACCGGCGTCGTCGACGACGATGCAGATTCCCTTGGGGACGGACCGCACGTTGATCTCCACCACCGTCTCCGGAGCGGAGTAGCTCGTGGCGTTGTCGAGCAGCTCGGCCACCGCCAGGGCGACCGGCTCGACGGCCCGGCTGGTGACGGCGAAGTCCACCTGCGAGAGGATCTCGACCCGCTGGTAGTGGCGGATCCGTCCCTGTGCGCTGCGGACCACGTCATAGACCGAGGCCGCCTGGCGCTGCCGACCGAGCCACCCCTGGCACAGCACGGCGATGGACTGGGCCCGCCGTCCGAACTGCGAGTTCATGTGGTCGATCTGCAGCAGATCCTGCAGGATCAGCGAATCTCCGTACTTCGCCTGGAGCTTGGAGATGACGAGCTGCTGCTCGGCCGCGAGACCCTGCAGCGTCCGCATGGCGGACTTCAGCACCGTCTTGGTTGCTTCTTCGGCCCGCTCCTCGGCCTGCCGGACGATCTCGTCGTAGCCGCTCTGCAGCTCGGCGTACGAGGAAGTGAGCTCGCCGCTCTCCTTGCGTAACGTCCTTATCGCCTTGCGCTGGCGATAAATGACCGCGGCCGCTGCGGGCGCGCCGACAACGAGCGCCCAGGCCGTCGGATCCAGCATGTATTGCGTCATATGACTCTCTTCAAGCGACTGAAGCCCAGTTGCTGAAAACCTGCCCGTTGGCGTCCTGGCAGGTGGGAGTACTCGGTGGGCTCGCCGCCAATGGGCCGCCCCGTGCCGCAAGACGTCGTCTCGGGGCTCGTGACCCCCTCGGCAAGTGCCCGGATCATATCACTGGACGTAATTGACTATTCGTCAAATGATGACATTTTCATGAAGCTCCGGGTCTCCAACGGTGAAGGGATTCACCCTCCGATCGCATATTCGTATGCCGTGGGCGCCGGGCCACGGCCGGCAGCCTAGCGGCCCGCCGCGGCCCGGCGCCGCACACCTCGAAAACCGCAGTGATCGCCGAGCGCCGGTGATACACCCGCAGCGCCGCCGTGACGCGGGCCGAAGAGCGGGCTCACGAGGAAACCCCAGGTCAGAGATTCTCTGATCTGGGGTTTCAGGAGAGCCGCTTTCGGGATTCGAACCCGAGACCTACGCATTACGAGTGCGTTGCTCTGGCCATCTGAGCTAAAGCGGCGCGCTGTCCACACCATGGTGCGATCAGCAACGACGGTAAGTCTACACAGTTTCTGGGAGTGCTTCGTACCGGCCCCGGAGCGGAGCCCCCGGGGCCGGTGCGGGCCCGCTAGGAGCAGCGCTTTCCGTCCGCGGGCGGCGTGCCCTTCAGGAGGTAGGCGTTGATCGTCGAGTCGACGCAGCGGCTGCCGCGGCCGTAGGCGGTGTGACCGTCGCCCTCGTAGGTGAGGAGCCGGGCGGAGGAGAGCTGGCGGGCCAGGGCCTGGGCCCAGCGGTACGGCGTCGCCGGGTCGCGGGTCGTGCCGACCACGACGATGGGGGCCGCGCCCCGGGCCTCGATGCGGTGCGGCTCGCCTGTGGCCCGCACCGGCCAGTACGCGCAGTTCAGGGAGGCCCAGGCAAGGCCCTCGCCGAAGACGGGCGAGGCCTTCCGGAAGGCGGGCAGGGCCCGGCGGACCTCCTCGGGACCGGCGAAGGCGGCCGGCAGGTCGAGGCAGTTCACCGCGGCGTTGGCGAACATCAGGTTCGAGTAGCTGCCGTCGGCGTCGCGCTGGTAGTAGCTGTCGGACAGGACGAGCAGGGCCGCGCCGTCGCCCTCCCGCATGGCCGAGGTGAGCGCCTCGCGCAGTTGCGGCCAGGAGCTCTCGTCGTACATCGCCGCGATCACCCCGGTGGTGGCGAGCGACTCGGTGAGCCTGCGGCCTCCCTCGTCGCCGGTGGGGAGCGGCCGCGCGTCGAGCCTGTCGTAGAAGGCCTTCAGGTTCCGGCCGACCTGCTCGGGCTGCGTGCCGGGGTCACCGAGGGGACAGTCCGGCTGCCGCACGCAGTCCTTCGCGAACGACCGGAACGCCGTCTCGAAGCCCGCCGTCTGCTCCAGGTTCAGCCGCCGGGCGGGCAGCGAGGGATCCAGCGCGCCGTCCAGCACCAGCCGGCCCGTCCGGCTCGGGAAGAGCCCCGCGTACGTCGCCCCGAGGAATGTGCCGTACGACGCGCCTACGAAGTTCAGCTTCTCGTCCCCGAGCGCCGCCCGGACGATGTCCATGTCGCGGGCCGCCTCAAGGGTGGACACGTGGCGCAGCAGCTTCGGCGCGTCCGCGCCGCAGCCCTCGGCGAACGTCCGGTAGGCCTCGACCAGCGCGTCGGTCTCCCTCTGGTCGTCCGGGGTGACGTCCGTCCGCGTGTACGTGTCCATCGCGGGCCCGTCCAGGCACTCGACGGGTTCGCTGCGGGCGACGCCGCGCGGGTCGACCGCCACGATGTCGTAGCGGGCGCGCACCTGGGCCGGGTAGCCGACGCCCGCGTACGACTGGAGGTAGGCGACCGCCGAGCCGCCGGGCCCGCCGGGGTTCACCAGCAGCGATCCGAGCCGCTTGCCCGGGCCGGTGGCCTTCTTGCGGGCCACGGCGAGACGGATGTCACCGTCGGACGGCCGGGCGTAGTCGAGCGGTGCCTTGAACATGGCGCACTGGAAGCCGGGGGCGCCGCACTCGCGCCAGCGGGGCTTTTGCCCGTAGTACGGCGTGAGAGCGGCCGGTGTGGAGCGCGGCAGCGGGGCCGGTGCCGCCGCCTGCGCCGCCGAGCTGGCGGTGGTCGTCGTGCTTGCGGACGAGCAGGCGGAGAGGAACAGCGCGGCGGTGGCGAGGAGGGTCGCCGCGCGGCGGGTCCTGCGGGGGGTGCGCCTTGTGTGCATCCAGCGAGCGTAACTGTGAGCGACCGGATGAGCACTATACGCGCACGCCGTGACTCGTACGAGTGACGACGCCGGCGTCCGCCGCCCCCTCACCTCACCGCGCGGGCTCAGCCCGCTCTGAGGGCCATGGTCATCGCCTCGACGGCGAGCAGCGGGGCCACGTTGCGGTCGAGCGCGTCGCGGCAGGCGGCGATCGCCTCGATGCGGCGCAGGGTGGCCCCCGGGGAACTGGCGCGGGCGAGGCGCTCCAGGGCGTCCTCGGCGTCCGCGGTGGCGATGGCGACGCGGGAGCCGAGCTGGAGGGCGAGCACATCGCGGTAGAACGCGGTGAGGTCGGTCAGGGCCAGGTCGAGGCTGTCACGCTGGGTCCGGGTTCTGCGGCGCTTCTGCTTGTCCTCGAGGTCCTTCATCACCCCCGCCGTGCCTCGGGGCAGACGGCCGCCCTGGGCCGCGCCGAGGGCGGCCTTGAGCTCCTCGGTCTCCTTGGCGTCGGTCTCCTCGGCGAGCTGCTTGGCGTCCTCGGCGGCCGCGTCGACGAGTTCCTGGGCGGCCTTGAGCGCTCCGCCGACATCCTCGACGCGCAGCGGCAGCTTCAGCACGGCGGCGCGGCGCTCCCGGGCGGACGGGTCGGTGGCCAGGCGGCGGGCCCGGTCGACATGCCCCTGGGTGGCGCGGGCCGCCGCGACCGCGACGTCCGGTTCGATGCCCTCGCGCCGTACGAGCATGTCGGCGACGGCGTCCACCGAGGGGGTGCGCAGATTGAGGTGGCGGCAGCGGGAACGGATGGTCGGCAGCACGTCCTCGATGGACGGCGCGCACAGCAGCCACACCGTGCGGGGGGCGGGCTCCTCGACGGCCTTCAGGACGGCGTTGGCGGACTTCTCGTTCAGCCGCTCGGCGTCCTCGACGAGGATGACCTGCCAGCGGCCGTTGGCCGGGGACGTGAACGACTTGCGGACGGTGTCGCGCATGTCGTCGGCGAGGATCTGCGTGCCTACAGCGGCGACCGTGGTGACGTCGGCGTGCGTGCCGACGAGTGCGGTGTGACACCCGTCGCAGAACCCGCAGCCGGGGGCTCCGCCCAGTGCCCGGTCTGGGCTGACGCACTGCAGAGCGGCGGCGAAGGCCCGCGCCGCCTGGTTCCGCCCCGCCCCGGGCGGCCCCGTGAACAGCCACGCGTGGGTCATCCTCGACGCCTCCGGCAGAGGCCGGCCGGCCGCGGCCGCGGTGACCAGTGCGTCGGCGTCCCGGGCAGCGGCGGCGAGCTGCTCACTCACCTTCTCCTGCCCGACGAGGTCGTCCCACACGGTCATGGGTCACGCCGCCCTTCCGTCACGTCACGTTCAGCTTGCGGGATCCATTGTGGGGGTGAGCACTGACAACGGGGGCGGGCCGGAGCCCGCGCACCGCCTCCGACTCCGCCTCCGCCGAGGGAGCGCTCCATGCCCGGCCCGTGCCGGAAACCCGCCTGCCGAAACCGAGCCGCAAGCCGCAAGCATCGTGCCACCAAGGGCGGCGGCACGGGTGGGCGCGGGCGGCGGCACGGGTGGGCGCGGGCGGCACCGTTCAGCGCCGCGTTGCGCAACGCACCCCGCGCCGACCACAACCGGTCCAGTCCGGGCAGTCGGCTCAGGCCGGGCAGTCGGCTCAGCACGGCCCTTCCGCAGCCGGGGGCGGAGCCGGGCCGGGCCCGCCGACCGGCCCGGGCGATCGACGTCAGCGCCGCCGGCCCCGCCCCCGGCCGCCCCCGTCCTCGTCGTACTCGTCCTCATGCGGCCCGAGCAGCTCGTCCGCCAGCGTCGGCAGATCGTCCAGCGGCGTCTCCTCGGCCCAGTCGGACCGCTGCCGCCGCCGAGGAGCGCCCTCCGCGTCGACCTGGGGCAGCTCGCGGGTACGGTCGTCCGTCCCGTCGGGCCGGGCGGCCTGCGGCTCGTCCCGGAAGAAGCCCGGCGGCACCCGGTCCGCGGGATCCTCCCCGGGCACCGGCGGCAGCACCGCCGTCTCCTCGGCGTCCCCCGGCCGCACCGGAGGCAGCACCTCCGTCTCGTCCCCGGCCCGGGGCGCCACCGGCGGCAGCACCGCCGTCTCGTCCGCCGCCCCGGGAGCCGGCGGCTTCGGCAGCTCGGCCGTCACCTCGGCGTCGGATCCAGCGGACGTCCGGGAAGCCCCCGCCCGGTCGGCGGACTGCGCGGACTGCTGCGAGCTCTCCGGCTTGTCCATCCGCACGCGCGGCAGCACGGCCGTCTCCTCCACCGGCCCGCCCGACGCGTTGGTGGGCGTGACCACCGGCGTCGGCACGGTCGCCGCGTCGGGCGCGGCGGCCGCCGTCGGCCCCGCGCCCCCGGCACCCGCAGGGCGCCCGGCCGCCGGACCCTTCGGCCCCGCCTCCGCCGCGGCCGCTGCCGCTTCCGCGAGCCGACGGGCCTCCTCGGCCCGCAGCAGCGCCTCCTCGGCCTTGCGCTGCTTGTCCAGGCGCCGCGCCTCGGCCTCGGCGCGGATGCGCGCCTCCTCCTCGGCCTGCTTGCGCCGCCGTTCCTCCTCCGCCTTACGGCGGGCCTCCTCATCCGCCCGGGCCTTCTCCTCGGCGAGCAGCCGGGCCCGCTCCTCCTCGGCCTTACGGTGCGCCTCCTCGGCACGTCGCCGGGCCTCCTCCGCCTGCCGTTCGGCCTCGCGCCGCTGCGCCTCCTCCAGCTCGCGCCGCTTGCGCTCCTCCTCCTCGGCACGCAGCCGCGCGAGCTGCTCCTGGCGCTCACGCTCCAGGCGCTCCTCCTCGGCCTTCCTCCGGGCCTCTTCCTCGGCCCTGCGGCGAGCCTCCTCCTCGGCCTGCTTGCGCGCCTCCTCCCGGGCCTTGATCTCGGCCTCGGACAGCGGCAGCACCTGGTCGAGCCGGTGCCGGATGACCGTGGTGACCGCCTCGGGCTCCTGCCCGGCGTCCACCACCAGGTAGCGGCCGGGATCGGCCGCCGCCAGCGTCAGGAAACCGGCCCGCACGCGCGCGTGGAACTCGGCGGGCTCCGACTCCAGCCGGTCCGGCGCCTCGGTGAACCGCTCGCGCGCGGTCTCCGGCGCGACGTCCAGCAGCACCGTCAGATGCGGAACGAGCCCGTCGGTCGCCCAGCGGTTGATGCGGGCGATCTCGACCGGCGACAGGTCGCGGCCCGCGCCCTGGTAGGCCACCGAGGAGTCGGTGTAACGGTCGGAGATCACCACCGCGCCGCGCTCCAGCGCGGGCCGGACCACCGTGTCCACGTGCTCGGCGCGGTCCGCCGCGTACAGCAGCGCCTCCGACCGGTGCGACAGGCCGGCGCTGGAGACGTCCAGCAGGATCGACCGCAGCCGCTTGCCGACCGGGGTCGCCCCCGGCTCACGGGTCAGGACGACCTCGTGCCCCTTGGAGCGGATCCACTCGGCGAGCGCCTCGGCCTGCGTGGACTTGCCGGCCCCGTCGCCGCCCTCCAGGGCGATGAAGAAGCCGGTGGCGGCGGGGGCCTGCTCGGGGTCGTCGCCGCCGAGCACCGCGTCGCGCAGGTCCTGTCGCAGCGGCACCCCGGAGCGGTCGTCGACCTTGGCCAGCACCAGCGCGGCCACCGGCAGCAGCAGTGCGCCCACCAGCATCAGCGTGAACGCGGCGCCGCCGTGCGCGAAGACGAACTTGCCGTTCTCCAGCCGGTGCGGCCCGATGCCCGCCGCCACCACGGGGGCGATCACCGCGCCGAGCGCCACGAAGACCCGGACGACCGCGTGCAGGTGCTCCGTCGTACGGGGCCGCCGGAAGTCCTCGATCTCCTGGTCGAGCAGCGTGTGCCCGCTGTTGGCGGCCATGCCCGCGCCGACGCCGGCCAGCGCGAGGATCAGCAGCACCGTGGTGACGTCCGGGACCAGCCCGGCGGCCAGCAGCGCGACGCCGGTGAGGGCGATCGTCAGCGCCAGCAGCCGCCGCCGCGACAGGGCGGGCAGCACGCCGGGCGCCGTACGGATGCCGACGACGACACCGCCGGTCAGCGCGCCCACCATCAGCCCGTACAGCACGGGGCCACCGCCCAGGTCCTTGGCGTGCAGCACCGCCACGGCGACCGCGGCCGACACCGCGGCGGCCACGGAGGCGCACGCGAGGACCAGCAGCGGCATCGCGCCGGTGCGGCCCTTGTCGGCGCCGGTGCCGGTCTTCGGGCGGCGCAGCCCCTCCAGCGGCGACCGCGCGCGCGGGGTGCGCGTGCCGGGCAGTTCCAGGAAGGTCAGCACGGACAAGGACGCGGTGAACAGCCCGGCCGCGACGTAGGAGCCGAGGGCCGCCTGGTGCTCGCCGAACCAGTCGATGCCGGCGCCGAGCAGGTTGTTGAGCAGCGCCGCGACGACGAGCGCGGCGGCCGCGAGCGGGATCGCCACGAAACCGGTCCGCAGCGACAGGCGGCGCAGCGCGTCCATGTGGTCCGGCAGCGGCCTGATCGACGCGCCCTCCGGCGGCGGGGCGGGCAGCAGCGCGGGCGCCGCGCTCTCCCGGCACACCGTCCAGAACCGCTCGGCGACCCCGGTCACGAAGGCGGTGACGAGCAGGATCGCCAGCGCGTCGGCGGGTGTCCAGTCGATCCACAGCGGCGCGACGATGAGCAACGCGGCCCGCAGCCCGTCCGCGCCGACCATCGTCCAGCGGCGGTCCAGCGGACCGTCCTGCGAGGTGAGCGAGGTGAGCGGGCCGAGGAGTACGGCGCCGAAGAGCAGCGTCGCCAGGATGCGCGCGCCGAAAACGGTCGCCACTGCGAACGCCACGCCCCGGTAGCCGCCGCCGAAGGCGCCCTCGGCGATGGCCGCCTGCAGGGCGAGGACGACCAGGACCAGCAGGGCGAGGGTGTCGCCCACACCGCCCACCAGCTGGGCGCTCCACAACCGCTTCAGCTGCGGCTGGCGCAGCAGGGCACGGACGGCACGCTCGCGGGAGTCCGCGACCAGGGCGTCGTCGGGGGCCGGCTGAGGGGCCGTTGGCTGCTCGGCTCGCGTCATGCTTTCAGCCTATCGGGAGCCACCGACACGCTGGAGAGCGCGCCCGGGCGTACGCACGCCCCGACACCGAAGTGGTGCCGGGGCGTTCGCATTCCGAACGCGCCATAGATCAGGGCCTTGCGGCCCGGGTCTTGAGCGGACCTCAGTCCTGCGCGGTCGCGGTCTTCGAGGCGGTCGCCTTCTTGGCGGCGGTCTTCTTCGCCGCCGTCTTGGCCGTCGTCGTCTTCTTCGCGGTCGTGGTCTTCTTCGCCGCGGTCTTCTTCGTGGCCGTCGCCTTCTTGGCCGGGGCCTTCTTGACGGCGGTCTTCTTCACCGTCTTCTTGGCGGGCCCCTTGGCGCGCTTCTCGGCGAGCAGCTCGAAGCCGCGCTCCGGGGTGATCGACTCGACGTTGTCGCCGGAGCGAAGGGTCGCGTTGGTCTCGCCGTCGGTGACGTACGGCCCGAAGCGGCCGTCCTTGACGACCACCGGCTTGCCGCTGACCGGGTCCTCGCCGAGCTCCTTCAGCGGCGGCTTGGCGGCCGCCCGGCCACGCTGCTTGGGCTGGGCGTAGATCGCCTGCGCCTCCTCCAGCGTGATCGTGAAGAGCTGCTCCTCGGACTGCAGGGACCGCGAGTCCGTGCCCTTCTTCAGGTACGGGCCGTAGCGGCCGTTCTGCGCGGTGATCTCCTGGCCGTCGGCGTCGGTGCCCACGACCCGCGGCAGCGACATCAGCCGCAGCGCGTCCTCGAGGGTCACCGTGTCCAGCGACATCGACTTGAAGAGGGAGGCCGTACGCGGCTTGACCGCGTTCTTGCCGGTCTTCGGGGTGCCCTCGGGAAGGATCTCCGTGACGTACGGGCCGTAGCGGCCGTCCTTGGCGACGATCGTGTGGCCGGTGGCCGGGTCGGTGCCCAGCTCGTAGTCGCCGCTCGGCTTGGCGAGCAGTTCCTCCGCGAGCTCGACGGTCAGCTCGTCCGGCGCCAGGTCGGCCGGGATGTCGGCGCGCTGGTGCTGCTCGGTGTCCTTCTCGCCGCGCTCGATGTACGGGCCGTAGCGCCCGACCCGCAGCACGATGCCGTTGCCCACCGGGAACGACGACACCTCACGCGCGTCGATCGCGCCCAGGTCGGTCACCAGCTCCTTGAGGCCGCCGAGGTGGTCCCCGTCGCCGTTGCCGGCGTCGGCGGCGCCGCCGATGCCGTTGGCCTCGCCGAAGTAGAACCGCTTCAGCCACGGCACGGCCTGCGCCTCGCCGCGCGCGATGCGGTCGAGGTCGTCCTCCATCTTGGCGGTGAAGTCGTAGTCGACGAGCCGCCCGAAGTGCTTCTCCAGCAGGTTGACCACGGCGAAGGACAGGAAGGACGGCACCAGGGCCGTGCCTTTCTTGAACACGTAGCCGCGGTCCAGGATGGTGCCGATGATGGACGCGTACGTCGACGGGCGGCCGATCTCGCGCTCTTCCAGCTCCTTGACCAGCGACGCCTCGGTGTAGCGGGCCGGGGGCTTGGTGGAGTGGCCGTCGGCGGTGATCTCCTCGGCGGTCAGGGGATCGCCCTCGGTGACCTGCGGCAGCCGGCGCTCGCGGTCGTCGAGCTCGGCGTTCGGGTCGTCGGCCCCCTCGACGTAGGCCTTCAGGAAGCCGTGGAAGGTGATCGTCTTGCCGGACGCGCTGAACTCGACGTCCCGTCCGTCGGACGCGGTGCCGCCGATCTTCACGGTGACGCTGTTGCCGGTGGCGTCCTTCATCTGGGAGGCGACGGTCCGCTTCCAGATCAGCTCGTAGAGCTTGAACTGGTCACCGGTCAGTCCCGTCTCGGCGGGCGTGCGAAAACGGTCACCCGAGGGCCGGATCGCCTCGTGCGCCTCCTGCGCGTTCTTGACCTTGGCGGCGTACGTCCTCGGCTGCGGCGGCAGGTAGTCGGCGCCGTACAGCTGCGTGACCTGGGCGCGGGCGGCGGCGACCGCCGTGTCGCTCAGCGTCGTGGAGTCCGTACGCATATAGGTGATGTAGCCGTTCTCGTACAGCTTCTGCGCGATCTGCATCGTCGCCTTCGCGCCGAAGCCGAGCTTGCGGCTGGCCTCCTGCTGCAGCGTCGTCGTACGGAACGGGGCGTACGGCGAGCGGCGGTACGGCTTGGACTCGACGGAGCGCACGGAGAACCGGGTGGTCTCCAGGGCGGCGGCCAGGGCGCGGGCGGTCGCCTCGTCGAGGTGGAGGGTGTTCGCGCTCTTGAGTTGTCCCAGGGAGTCGAAGTCGCGGCCCTGCGCGACGCGCCTGCCGTCGACGGTCTGCAGGCGGGCGACCAGCGACGACGGGTCCGACGAGTCTCCCGCGCGGCCGGTCGCGAAGGTGCCCGTCAGGTCCCAGTACTCAGCAGAACGGAAAGCCATGCGCTCGCGTTCCCGCTCCACGACCAGTCGCGTGGCGACGGACTGGACGCGCCCGGCGGACAGCCGCGGCATGACCTTCTTCCACAGGACCGGCGAGACCTCGTAGCCGTAGAGGCGGTCGAGGATGCGGCGGGTCTCCTGGGCGTCGACCAGCTTCTGGTTGAGCTGGCGCGGGTTGGCCACGGCCTCGCGGATCGCGTCCTTGGTGATCTCGTGGAACACCATGCGCTTGACCGGGATCTTCGGCTTGAGGACCTCCTGGAGGTGCCAGGCGATCGCCTCGCCCTCCCGGTCCTCGTCGGTGGCCAGGTAGAGCTCGTCGGAGTCCTTCAGCAGGTCCTTGAGCTTCTTGACCTGCGCCTTCTTGTCGGCGTTGACCACGTAGATCGGCTGGAAGTCGTGCTCGACGTCGACACCGAGGCGACGGACCTCGCCGGTGTACTTCTCGGGCACCTCCGCGGCGCCGTTGGGAAGGTCGCGAATGTGCCCGACGCTCGCCTCGACGGTGTAGCCAGGGCCGAGATAGCCCTTGATCGTCTTCGCCTTGGCAGGCGACTCGACGATGACGAGTCGGCGGCCGCCCTTCGCGGTCTCGCTGGTCGGGGACAACTTCGCTCTTCTCTCCGGTCGACGCTGTGGCCTCCCCAGGCCTGTGTTCCCGGGGTCGGGTCGTTCTTCTGGCTCACTCGCTGGTGCTGACGCTGCGGAGTGTGACGGTACATCCCGCCCCCGTGTCAAACGGGAAAAGCCCGCAACGGCCACTCGAACGGTAACCCGACTACCACTATTCCTGCCGCCCGGCGTGACAGGCACCCAGCGGGGTGCCTACGGAGCGCGTTCAGCCCCTTACAGAAGGGAGCCGCCCCTTCCCGCCGCTCACAGGCGGGTGAAGCACCATGCGCCCAGGGCGAGGGCCGCCACTGCGGCCAGGCCGGCGAGGGTCGCCGATGCGACGGGGCTCACACCCTGCGCGACGGGCCGGCGATGCCGTGCACGGGCCGCGGTCCACACCAGCAACCCGGCTCCGAACAGGGAGAACACCAGTCCCGCGAAGATCGCCGATTCGCTCTCCATGGCTTCCCGTGCCCCTGTTCTCCCGTCCGCGCGTGCCCGGTCACGGGAGGCTGACACGCGCGGACGGCTGCCAGGCGAACCCGGGGTGAACGCCGGGTCGACGAGCCCGTCGATCATGACCGGCCGGCCCCTGCCGACCGGTCGGGACGAGCTGTCCAAATCGGCTCGATTTTTCCGGGGGCTCGCCCCGAAGGCGCGCCCGCAGGCCCGGGCGCGGCCTCGGATGTCAGCCGGCGGGCTCCAGGAACCCCTGCTCCACCAGCAGCCGGATCTGCGCCGGGGTGCGGTCGCGCAGCAGCACCGGGTCCTCGCCGATCAGCTGGGCGATGGCGTCCAGGATCCGGCCCGCGCTCATCGTGCCGTCGCACACGCCCGCGAAGCCCGCGCCGACCGTGTCCACCTTGGTGGCCCGGCGCATGCCGCGGTTCTGCCGCAGCACCACGTGCTCGGGGTCCTCGGCGCCGGGCAGCCCGACCTGCTCCTGGACGACCTCGGCCGCGAGCCGGAAGTGCGCCTCCAGCAGAGCGGCGTCGTCGTGCGCCCGCAGGTAGTCGAGCCGGTCGAAGTGCGCGCGGACCGCGTCACCGAGCGGTTGCTCGACCGGATGCGGCCATTCCTCCGTGGTGATGGACGGCGCGGTGGAGTCCGTTCTGCGCAGCGTGATCCATCCGAAGCCGACGGCCTTCACCTTGCGCGCCTCGAACTCGTCGAGCCACGCGTCGTACCGTGCCTGGTACTCGGCCACGTCGCCGCGGTGGTCGCCGGCGTCCCGCAGCCACAGCTCGGCGTACTGGTTGATGTCCTGCACCTCGCGCTGCACGATCCAGGCGTCGCAGCCGCGCGGCACCCATGACCTGACCCTGTCCTGCCAGTCCTCCCCTTCCACGTGCTGCCAGTTGGCGAGGAACTGCGCGAACCCGCCCTCGCTCAGCCGTCCCCCCGCCCCCTGAACGAGCGAGCGGCACAGATCGTCCCCGCCCATGCCGCCGTCGCGGTAGGTGAGCCGGGCGCCGGGAGAGATCACGAACGGCGGGTTCGAGACGATCAGGTCGTACGTCTCGTCCTCCCCGAGCGGCTCGAACAGCGAGCCCTCGCGCAGGTCGGCGGCCGGGGCGCCGGACAGCGCCAGGGTGAGCGCCGTGATGTGCAGTGCGCGCGGGTTGACGTCGGTCGCCGTCACACGGGTGGCGTGCCGCGCGGCGTGCAGCGCCTGGATGCCGGATCCGGTGCCCAGGTCGAGGGCGGCGGCGACGGGCGTACGGACGGTGATCCCGGCCAGCGTCGTGGACGCGCCGCCGACCCCGAGGACGACCCGGTCGTCCCGCTTGCCGATCCCACCGGCGCCGCCGACCGCGCAGCCCAGGTCGGAGACGATGAACCAGTCCTCGCCGCCGGGTCCGCCGTACGGCCGGACGTCCACGGTGGAGGCGAGCTCGTCCGTGCCCACGCGCACCAGCCAGCCGCTCTCCAGGCACGCGTCCACGGGCAGGACGTCCGCCACGCGCGCGTGCGGCACCGGCTGTTGCAGCAGGAACAGCCGGACGAGCATCTCCAGCGGCGTGTCCCCGCGGGTCGCCCGGAGCGCGGGCACGGTCTCGCTCCGCGCGAGCGCCGCGTACGCCGGGGCGCCGAGCAGTTCGAGCAGTCCGTCGGCGGTGAAGGAGGCCCCGAGCAGCGCGTCCCGGAGCCGGGCGGCGACGTCGAGGCGGTCGGAGGAGGGCAGAGGAGACAGGCTGGCGTTACTCACGCTCCCATTCTCGCCGCACACGACGGCCAGGCCCCGGTACGCGCGCGTACCGGGGCCTTTTTCCGTTGCTGCCGGAGCGGTCCGTGCCGGCCTGCTCCCGGCGCGCCTCTCAGCTCCCGGTGGCCGGCGACGAGCCGGCGGCCGCCTGGCAGCTGGCCTGCTTCTGCATCGCCTGGCCGACGTCGCCCTCTTCCAGCGTCTTGAGGGCGTCGTTGCCGCTCTTGCTGAGCTTGTCCAGTTCGGCGGCGATGTTCTTGAGCCCGTCGGCGAACTTCGCCTGGTCCTTGGTGTTGAGCGCGTCGACCTGCTTCTGCAGGGACGCGTAGGACGAGGAGATGCCGTCGAGCTCCTTCACGGCGTCCTTCTGCTTCTTCTCGCCGTTCTCGACGTCGGGCGCACCGGCCTTCCGCACGGCGTCGCCGATCGCCTTGTAGGCGGCGGACATGTCCCCGAAGGCCTGCGAGTCGGTCTTCTGGACTTCTTCCGGCGTGCTGTTGTCCGAGGTCTCCTTCTGGATCGCGGCGTTGGCGGCCGCGATCTTCTTGGCCTGCGGCTGCACCGCGTCGCAGACCTGCTTCGCCCAGGAGTTCAGCTTCTCGTTGTCGTCGCCGCCGCATCCCGACAGCGCCAGTACCAGTACCGCACCGCCGGACAGTGCGGCCGCGAGCTTCTTGTTCACCGGTTTGGTCCCTTCCATGGCTCTCTCGGCCCCGGAACATACACGCCAGATGGGCGACAACCGCACGTCGATAGACTATTAAGACCTTTTTGTAACCATTTGCACCAAGAGAGAGAAGGCTCACGGAGAGGGCGCTCCCAGACGCGGTGCGGGCGGGCGGCGCACCAACGCGCGCCGCCCGCCCGCACCTTGAGCTGGAGCTTGTCCCGGGGCTCTACGAAACCACCGCGGCATCGGCCGACTTGGACTTCCGTTCGGCGTTGTCCTCGTCACCCACGGCGATGCCGCGCCGCTTGGAGACGTAGACGGCGCCGACGATCACGACGAACGCCAGCGCCGCGATCGTGATCCGTACGCCGATGCTCTTGTCGGCGCCGTAGGAGAACTTGATCACCGCGGGCGCGATGAGCAGCGACACCAGGTTCATGACCTTCAGCAGCGGGTTGATCGCCGGGCCGGCGGTGTCCTTGAAGGGGTCGCCGACCGTGTCGCCGATGACCGTGGCGGCGTGGGCCTCGCTGCCCTTGCCGCCGTGGTGGCCGTCCTCGACGAGCTTCTTGGCGTTGTCCCAGGCGCCGCCGGAGTTGGCGAGGAAGACCGCCATCAGCGTGCCCGCGCCGATCGCGCCCGCCAGATACGCGCCCAGCGGGCCGACACCGAGCGTGAACCCGATGAAGATCGGCGCCATGACGGCGAGCAGACCGGGTGTGGCCAGCTCCCGCAGGGCGTCCTTGGTGCAGATGTCGACAACCTTGCCGTACTCCGGTTTCTCGCTGTAGTCCATGATCCCGGGCTTCTCACGGAACTGCCGCCGCACCTCGAAGACCACCGAACCCGCCGACCGCGACACCGCGTTGATCGCCAGCCCCGAGAAGAGGAAGACGACCGCCGCGCCCGCGACGAGTCCGACGAGGTTGTTGGGCTGCGAGATGTCCATCATCAGGCTCATCGGGGCGCCCGGCCCGGACAGTTGTTCGCCCACTTCCCGCGCGCCGGTGATGATCGCGTCGCGGTACGAACCGAACAGCGCCGCCGCCGCGAGCACGGCGGTGGCGATGGCGATGCCCTTGGTGATGGCCTTGGTGGTGTTGCCTACGGCGTCCAGGTTCGTGAGCACCTGCGCGCCCGCGCCCTCGACGTCGCCGGACATCTCCGCGATGCCCTGCGCGTTGTCGGAGACCGGCCCGAAGGTGTCCATCGCGACGATCACGCCGACCGTGGTGAGCAGGCCGGTGCCGGCCAGGGCCACCGCGAACAGCGCCAGCATGATCGACGTACCGCCGAGCAGGAACGCCCCGTAGACGCCGAGGCCGATCAACAGGGCTGTGTAGACGGCCGATTCCAGACCGACGGAGATACCGGCGAGGACGACGGTGGCCGGGCCGGTGAGCGAGGTCTTGCCGATGTCCTTGACGGGCCGCCGGCTGGTCTCGGTGAAGTAGCCCGTCAGTTGCTGGATCAGCGCGGCGAGCACGATGCCGATGGCCACCGCGACGAGCGCGAAGATCCGCGGGTCTCCGTCCCTGCCCGTGATCGCCGCGTCGGTGACGCCGTCGAGTTCGGAGTACTTCCCAGGGAGGTAGACGAAGACGGCCACCGCCACCAGCACGAGCGAGATCACCGCGGAGATGAAGAACCCGCGGTTGATGGCGCTCATGCCGCTGCGGTCGGCGCGCCGCGGCGCCACCGCGAAGATGCCGATCATCGCGGTGATCACACCGATCGCCGGCACGAGCAGCGGGAAGCCGAGCCCGGCGTCACCGAAGGCCGCCGAACCCAGGATCAGGGCGGCGACCAGGGTCACGGCGTACGACTCGAACAGGTCGGCCGCCATCCCCGCGCAGTCGCCGACGTTGTCGCCCACGTTGTCGGCGATGGTCGCGGCATTGCGCGGATCGTCCTCCGGAATGCCCTGCTCGACCTTGCCGACCAGGTCGGCGCCGACGTCGGCGGCCTTGGTGAAGATGCCGCCGCCGACCCTCATGAACATCGCGATCAGCGCCGCGCCGAGGCCGAAACCCTCCAGCACCTTCGGCGCGTCGGCCGCGTACACCAGCACCACGCAGGAGGCGCCCAGCAGGCCGAGCCCCACCGTGAACATGCCGACGACGCCGCCCGTGCGAAATGCGATCTTCATCGCTTTGTGCGAGACGGTGGTGAGATCCTTTTCCGGCTCGCCCGCCGCCGGCGTCGCTTCGCGCGCCGCCGCGGCGACCCGCACATTGCTGCGCACGGCGAGCCACATGCCGATATAACCGGTGGCCGCCGAGAACGCCGCGCCGATCAAGAAGAACACCGACCGTCCGGCACGCTGATTCCAGTCGTCCGCGGGCAGCAGCATGAGCAGGAAGAACACCAGGACGGCGAATACGCCGAGCGTGCGCAGCTGACGGGCCAGATAGGCGTTGGCGCCCTCCTGGACCGCTGCCGCGATCTTCTTCATGCTGTCGGTGCCCTCGCCGGCCGCGAGTACCTGGCGCACCAGGATGCCCGCGACCACGAGCGCCGCCAGAGCCACGACCGCGATGACCGCCACGAGCACGCGGTTGTCATCGGTCAGCACGGCGGCCGCGAGGTCTGTGGAGTGGCCCGAGTGATCTGAGATGGAAAGCCCCGCCATTCGTCCTCCTTGACGCTTGGGCTGAGCTCAAGATGTGGACGGGATTGTAGGTACCGGAACCTGATCAAAACAGTGCGCGATAATTCGAATTGGCCGTCCCGGTAATGCCCCTGAAGCATTCCCGCACGGCTTGCTGATCGCTTATTGAGCACACGACTGATCGCGATGGGGCACACGATTGATCGTGAACGAATTCACGCAATGCAGCGCACAGGAACCACTGTAAACGCGGGTACTGACACCCGCACATGACGAAGGGCCCCACGGGTGGGGCCCTTCGTCAAAAGCAGTGCGTGCGGGTGGCCGGGTCAGACCAGAATCGTCGGCGGCGGCGTGGTCGGCCAGGTCATACGGATCTGTCCGCCGTTCTCCCCGGTGGTGACCTCGACGTCGTCCACCAGACCGCTGATCACCGCGAGGCCCATCTCGTCCTCGTCGACCTCCACGTCCCCGTCACCATGCCCGGAGGCCGGGTCACCGGGGACAGCGTGCGGCGCCTCGTCACCGACCTCGATGGAGAACTGTTTCTCCTCCTCGATCAGCAGCACCTTCACCGGCGCCGAGACGCCGCTGGTCTGGTGCAGCCCGACGGCCCGGGAGCAGGCCTCACCGACGGCCAGCCTGACCTCGTCGAGGACGGCCTCGTCCACTCCGGCCCTGCGCGCCACCGCTGCCGCCACCAGACGGGCGGTCCGGACGTGCTCGGGCAGCGCGCTGAAGCGGAGCTCAACGGTGGCCATGCATCCCCCTCGCAACTTCGGGCGTGCTGTCGGAAGGCCGGGCCGCCGAAAGCCCGGCCCCCCTCGTTCCTCACTGGTGCCGACGTCTCGCCGAGCTTCTCCTCGCCGCACTTCGGCAGCCCCGGGCCGCACGGGCCCGGGGCCGGTGGTCAGTCGGTCGCCGCCACCGCTTCCTCGACCGAGGTGTGGATCGGAAACACCTTGGTGAGGCCGGTGATGCGGAAGATCTTCAGAATGCGCTCCTGGTTGCAGACCAGGCGCAGGGAGCCCTCATGGGCACGCACGCGCTTCAGGCCGCCGACCAGCACGCCGAGGCCGGTGGAGTCGAGGAAGTCCACACCTTCCATGTCGACGACAAGGTGGAAACTGCCGTCGTTCACCAGCTCGACCAGCTGCTCGCGCAGCTTGGGCGCGGTATATACGTCGATTTCGCCACCGACCCTGACGATCGTGCGATCGCCCATGGTCTCGGTCGACAGGGACAGGTCCACGGATCCTCCAGCACCTTGCTATCGAGCGGTCGCCCTTGGGGCATCTCGGCTTCGGCCCCTGGACGGTTCGCCAGCCGCGATGGCATTCAATCACTTACCGGCAGGCGTGCACGACGCCTTGGCCCCATTGTCCGTCACGCCAGTGACACACTCGGTGCCGATGGCCAAGAATCACCGATCCGATCGACCCCCGACGGACCCCGCGTCCCGACCCGCGCCGGGCGCGGTCCTGGACCGGCTCGCCTCCGGGCCGAGCCGGGCTGCGCGCATTACTCATACGGAGCACTTGCCCCCGCGTGAGGGTCGCCATGCCGTCTGGCCGGACCGGATCCGCGCCGAGGTCATCGCCGCCGTGCGGGCCGCGGGTGTCGAGCACCCCTGGGCCCACCAGGCACGCGCGGCCGAACACGCCCTGAACGGCGAGTCGGTCGTCGTCGCGACCGGCACGGCCTCGGGCAAATCCCTGGCGTACCTGGTCCCGGTCCTGTCGACGCTGCTGGACGGCGCCGAGGCCCCGAACGGCCGCGGCGCGACCGCCCTGTACCTCGCTCCCACGAAGGCCCTTGCGGCGGACCAGTGCCGGTCCGTGAAGAGACTTTCACAGCCGTTGGGCCATTCGGTGCGTTCCGCGGTCTACGACGGCGACACTCCGTTCGAGGAACGCGAGTGGATCCGCCAGTACGCCACCTACGTCCTGACCAACCCGGACATGCTGCACCGCGGCATCCTGCCTTCCCACCCCCGCTGGTCCTCCTTCCTGAAGTCGCTGAAGTACGTCGTCATCGACGAGTGCCACACCTACCGGGGCGTCTTCGGCTCGCACGTCGCCCAGGTGCTGCGCCGGCTGCGCCGCCTGTGCGCCCGCTACGGCGCCTCGCCCGTGTTCCTGCTGGCCTCCGCGACCGCGGCGGAGCCCGCCGTGGCCGCCCGCCGCCTGACCGGCCTGCCGGTCGTGGAGGTCGCCGACGACGCCTCCCCACGCGGTGAACTGGTGTTCGCCCTCTGGGAACCGCCGCTGACCGAACTGGAGGGCGAGAAGGGCGCCCCCGTCCGCCGCACGGCCACCGCCGAAGCCGCCGACCTGCTGACCGACCTGACCGTGCAGGGGATGCGCTCGATCGCCTTCATCCGCTCCCGGCGCGGCGCCGAGCTGATCTCCGTCATCGCCCAGGAACGCCTCGCCGAGGTCGACCGATCCCTGGCCCGGCGCGTGGCGGCCTACCGGGGCGGCTACCTCCCGGAGGAGCGCCGCGCCCTGGAACGCGCCCTGCACTCCGGCGAACTGCTGGGCCTCGCCGCGACCAACGCTCTCGAACTCGGCATCGACATCTCCGGCCTCGACGCGGTCGTCATCGCGGGCTATCCGGGCACGCGCGCGTCCCTGTGGCAGCAGGCGGGCCGGGCCGGACGGGCCGGGCAGGGCGCTCTCGCCGTCCTGGTGGCCCGCGACGACCCGCTGGACACCTTCCTCGTCCACCACCCGGAGGCCCTGTTCGACCGGCCCGTGGAATCCACGGTCCTCGACCCCGACAACCCGTACGTGCTCGCCCCCCACCTGTGCGCGGCGGCCGCGGAGGTGCCGCTCACGGACGAGGACCTGGAACTGTTCGGCCCGGCCTGTGCCGAGCTGCTGCCGCAGCTGGAGGCCGCCAAGCTGCTGCGCCGCCGCGCGAAGGCCTGGCACTGGACCCGCCGGGAGCGGGCCGCCGACCTGACCGACATCCGCGGCGAGGGCGGCCGGCCGGTCCAGGTCGTGGAGGCCGGGACCGGTCGACTCCTGGGCACGGTCGACGCGGGCGCCGCGCACTCGACGGTGCACGAGGGCGCGGTGCACCTCCATCAGGGCCGTTCGTACCTCGTGCGGTCACTGGACCTGGAGGACTCCGTCGCCCTCGTGGAGGAGGCCAACCCGCCGTACTCCACCGTCGCCCGCGACACCACGTCGATCTCCGTCCTGGAGACGGACATCGAGGTCCCGTGGGGCGAGGGCCGCCTGTGCTACGGCTCCGTCGAGGTCACCAACCAGGTCGTCTCCTTCCTCCGCAGGCGGCTCATCACCGGTGAGGTGCTGGGCGAGACCAAGCTCGACCTCCCTCCTCGTACGCTGCGCACCCGCGCGGTGTGGTGGACGGTCACCGAGGACCAGCTGGACCGGGCCCGGATCAACCCGGAGATCCTCGGCGGCGCCCTGCACGCCGCCGAACACGCCTCGATCGGCATGCTGCCCCTGTTCGCGACCTGTGACCGGTGGGACATCGGCGGCGTGTCGATCCCGCTGCATCCCGACACGCTCCTGCCCACCGTCTTCGTGTACGACGGCCACCCGGGCGGCGCGGGCTTCGCGGAGCGCGCCTTCCACACCGCCCGCGCCTGGCTCGCGGCTACCCGCGAGGCCATCGCCTCCTGCGAGTGCGACGCCGGCTGCCCGTCGTGCATCCAGTCCCCCAAGTGCGGCAACGGCAACGATCCGCTGCACAAGAGGGGCGCCGTACGCCTGCTCACGGTGCTGCTGGAGGGAGCGCCGAAGGACGAGGCGACGGAGGAGCGGGCGACGGCTGTGCGGGGCCAGGGGAAGCCGTCGGCAGGGAACCCCCAGGGACAAGGGGAGCCGCCCGCTGAAAGCCCGCAGGGCCGGGGGAGGCCGCCGGTGGGTCGCCCTCTAGACCAGGGGACGCCGTCGGCAGGGGACCCTCAGGACCCGGCGGGGGAACCCGCTCCGTCGGGTCCGCGGGCCCCGCAGGACCCGCCCGGGCCCTGACCTGCGCGGCGAACGGCCCCCGTCCCCACGCCGCCGTCACGTCGGAGACGTCCCCGTCGAGCGCGCACCGTACGAGCCGTGCGCCCTGGGCCCGGGCCACCCGTTCGGCCCGGGCGCAGGCCTCCGTCTGGCCCCGCGCCCAGTGGTCCGCCGCCGCGAGTGCCGCGAGATCCGCGCCACCGGCCGCGCGGTGTCGGGTGACGACGGCCTGCCCCAGGGCGAGGACGACACCGAAGACGACGCACAGCACGGCGATGGCTCCTACGCTCCACACGGTGGCGGAGCCACGGTCGGACCGCGCTGCCGCCCACCGGGACCGCCGGGTGGGCGGCGCGGGGTCCGGACGCCGTCCGGCGGTCGCCGGCCCGCGGCCGGTACCCGCAACGCCGGACGGCCACCACCGCGCCAGACCGCCCTTCACGCCCCCTCCCCCGCCGTCTCCGCCGACTGGACCAACTGGGCCGCCTCGGCCGCCTCGACCGACGCCACAGCCTCCTCACGGACCTCGAAGGGCAGACCGTGCAGCACCGGCGGCTCGGCGACCACGACCACGCGGACGCGGTCCTCCTCCCGGCTGACCGTGACCTTCGCACCCGGCGGTGCCACCTGGCGGGTCACTTCGACGACCGCGTCGGCCGGGTCCTGTCGGGCCGCCGCACGGGCGCCCGTCCGCGCCGCGTCGACGCACTGGATCTGGGCGGCCACGACCAGCAGCCCCCACACCAGCGACGCGACGAACAGCACCAGCACGGGCAGCACCACGGCCGACTCCGCCGTCACGAACCCCCGATCCGCGCCTCGCTCACACCTGCGCATCGAGTGCCTGCTTCACGATGTTCTGCAGCTCGGCGCTGACCGTGCCGCTGGTGACCACCTTGTAGAGCACCACGGCGAACGCCACCGCCGCCACGATGCCCATCGCGTACTCGGAGGTCACCATTCCCGCGTCCCTCCGCGCCGCGCGCATCCCGCACACCAGGGCACGCATCCGTGCCCGTACCGCCTGATACATCCCAACCCCCGTATGGAAGAGTCCTTGGACTGCCTACATGTCGCTGACTGCGACGTGTCGCTGACTACTGCTTCCTGCTGACTGCTGCTGACTGCTCACCTGTCGCCCCGTCTCCCGCGCCCCCGTCATCCACCACCCCCTCCCAACGCCCCGCCCGCCAGTCCGATCACCACCGGCAGTACCCCGACCGCGATGAACGCGGGCAGGAAGCACAACCCCACTGGGGCGGTGACCAGGACGGAGGCTCGTCGGGCCCGTGCCGTGGCGGTACGGCCCCACTCGGCGCGGGCCTCGGCGGCGAGCCGTGCGACCGGTGTGGCGGCCGGCAGCCCGGACACGTCGGCCCTCTCCAGCAGCCGGGCCAGAGGTCCGGCGCCCGGTGTCCCGGCCAGCCGCCGCCAGGCCGCTCCGGGTTCGCCCCCGAGCCGTACTTCCGCCGCGCCCCGGGCCAGTGCGTTGCCGACGGGACCGCCCAGCGCCTCCCCGACGGCCTGTGCGGCGATCACCGGACCGGCCCCCGCCGCGATGCAGGCGGCGAGCAGGTCGGCAGCCAGGGGCAGTTGACGGGCCGCCTCGGCGTCGTCGCGGTTCCGTGCGTCCGCCCCGGTGGCCGCCCGCCGCAGTCGCCACCGCCACAGCGCGACCGCGACCACCAGCCCGACGGCGACTCCCGCGAGGCCGCCGGCCAGCACCCACCCGGCGCACGCCACACCCACCAGGGGCAGCCACCGCCGCGCGGCAGCGCGCACCGCACGACGCGGAACGGCAGCCCTCGTCATCTCCCGGGCCAGCACTTCGGCCAGTCGTCGCCGCGCTCGTCGCTCCCGCCGCGCCGCCGCCAGCCACCGTGCCGCCCATCCGAGCAGCAGCACCACCCCCAGGGCCGTCCCCAGCCTGTGGACAAGTTCCCCGCTCACGCCGCCGCCTCCGCTCCCCGCACGATGCGCAGCGCCCACCACAGCCCCACACCCTCCAGCACGCCGCCGACCAGCAGACAGCCCAGGCCTGCTCCGGTGTGCAGCAGCACGCGCAACGGGTCGACGCCGAGAGCGGCGCCGATGAGGAGGCCGAGGGCCGGCAGCCCGGCGAGCATGACGGCCGTGGCGCGAGCGCCCGCCAACTGGGCGCGCAGGTCGGCGCGTTGGTCACGCTCGGTGCGCAACGCCGCTTCGAGCCGGTCCAGCCCGGCGGCGAGCCCGGCGCCCTGGTCCACGGCCACCCGCCAGCACGCGGCGAGACCCCGCAGCCCATCGGCGCCCGGTTGCCGTGCCGCGGCCGCGAGCGCGCCCGGCACGTCCCCGCCGAACCGCGCCGCCGCCAGGACCGCCGCCTGCCCGTCACCGAGCCCGTCGGAGTCGCGCGCGGCACGCAGCAGTGCCTCGCCCGGCTGCCGTCCGGCCCGCACCTCCCCGGCGAGCGCCCCGCACAGCGTGATCACCGCGTCGCCCCGGCGCTCCCGGGCGCGCCGTGCCTGACGGGCGAGCCGGGCCCGGCGCAGCAGCGGCACCCCGGCCGCCCCCGCGACGACCGGCAGCACCGACGCGCCCAGCACCGCCAGCACCAGCCCGGCCGCCAGCGCCCACCACTCGGCCCGCAGCCGTCCACGGATCCGTCGCAGCCCGTCGGTCGCCTGCTGCCATGCGGGCGGCCCGCTGCCGACCGCACCACCGCCCGCGAGAAGCAACCGCGCCCGCCGGGCCCCGGACTGCTGCCCGCCCAGCAGGCAGACCGCAGCCCCCAGGCAGGCCACGAACGCCCCCATCGACACCTCAGCCGTTCCGTCCATCTCCCCGTCCCCCTTCACAGCCGTCCTCGCCAAGCAGCCCCCGCAGCCGCTCCCATCCCCGCTCGTACGCGAACGCCTCCGCGCCCCAGCGCAACGCAGGCACCGTCCTCACCAACCCCGACGGGTCCCGCTCCAGCACGTGCACCTCGGCGATCCGCCGCCGCCCGGCCCGGTCGCGCACCAGGTGCAGGACCACCGACAGCGCGGCCGCCATCTGGCTGTGCAGTGCGGCCCGGTCGAGCCCGGCGGCCGTTCCGAGGGCCTCCAGCCGGGCGGGGACGTCGGCGGCCGCGTTGGCGTGCACGGTGCCGCAACCGCCCTCGTGGCCGGTGTTCAACGCGGCCAGCAGATGGACCACCTCGGGGCCGCGCACCTCGCCCACGACCAGCCGGTCCGGCCGCATCCGCAGCGCCTGCCGTACGAGGTCCTGGAGGGTGACCAGTCCGGCGCCCTCCTGGTTGGCGGGTCTGGTCTCCAGGCGCACGACGTGCGGATGGTCCGGCCGCAGTTCGGCCGAGTCCTCGGCGAGGACGACGCGTTCGTCCGGGGCGACGAGCCCCAGCAGCGCGCTCAGCAGTGTCGTCTTGCCGCTGCCTGTCCCGCCGCTGATGAGGAACGACAGCCGGGCCCGCAGCAGCGCCCGCAGCACACGGTCCCCGCCCGGCGGCACCGTGCCCGCCGCCACCAGCTCACCGAGGGTGAAGGCGCGTGGCCGTACGACGCGCAACGACAGGCAGGTGCAGCCGACCGCGACCGGCGGCAGCACCGCGTGCAGCCTGGTGCCGTCGGGCAGCCGGGCGTCCACCCACGGCCGGGCGTCGTCGAGCCGGCGTCCGGCCACGGCGGCCAGCCGCTGTGCGAGGCGTCGTACGGCCGCCGCGTCCGGGAAGGACACGCCGGTCAGCTCCAGCCCGCGGCCCCGGTCCACCCAGACCCGGTCCGGGGCCGACACCAGCACGTCGGTCACCGAGGGATCGGCCAGCAGCGGCTCCAGTGGCCCGCTGCCGACCAGTTCGGAGCGCAGCTGCTCGGCGGCACCGAGCACCTCCGCGTCCCCGAGCACCCGCCCCTGCTCGCGCAGGGCCTGCGCCACGCGCGCGGGTGTCGGCTCGGCCCCGCTCTCGGCCAGCCACTGCCGCACCCCGTCGAGCAGCCCGGCACCATCTCCCAGTGCGTACCCGCTCATGCGCTGCCCGCCTCGACGAGCGCCCGCTCCCAGAACTCCTTGCAGAACCGCGCCAGCGGTCCCCGCGCCGCTCCGGGCGGCTGCCCGCCGCCGTTCGGGCGCAGCAGCCCGGCCTCGACGGGCACCTCGCCCGCCAGGGGCAGTCCGAGCAGCCGGGCCACCTCACGGTCGTCGAGGCCGGGCGCGTACGGCCCGCGGACCGCCACCCGCAGGTCGCGCAGGACCATGCCGGCTGCGGAGGCGACACGGCCCGCCGCCGCGACGGCGCGCAGTTCGGCGGGCACCACCAGCAGCCCCAGGTCCAGCTGGGTGAGGATCTCGGCGACCCCGTCGTCGATGCGGCGCGGCAGGTCGACGACGACCGTGCCGCCCCGGCGCCGGGCCGCCGCGAGCACGGCGCGCACGGCCTGCGGCGGTACGGCGACGCAGTCTCCGCGATCCCAGCTGAGCACCCGCAGCGAGTGCAGTTCGGGCAGCGACTCCTCCAGGGCGCCACCGCCGACCCGGCCGCGTGAGGCGGCGAACGCGGGCCAGCGCAGCCCCTCGGCCGTCTCACCACCGAGGAGTACGTCGAGTCCGCCGCCCAGCGGATCGGCGTCCACCAGGAGGGTGCGCAGTCCCTCACGCGCGGAGGTGACGGCGAGCGCGCACGCGAGCGTGGACGCTCCGGCCCCGCCGCGCCCGCCGATGACGCCGACGGTGAGGGCGGGCCTGCCGACGCCTTCGGCGACGTCGGCGATGCGGTCGACCAGCCACTGTTCGCCGTCGGGCAGCATCAGGACGTGGTCGGCGCCGATCTCGACCGCCCGCCGCCATACCCCGGAGTCGTCCTGGTCGCGTCCGACCAGCACCACTCCGCGCCGGCGTGCGGCCCCGCGCACGCGCCGGGCGGCGTCGTCGCCGACCAGGACGAGCGGCGCGGCCTCCCAGCGGCCTCTGGGCTCCGGCACCCCGTGGTGGACCTCGGGTGTGGCGCCGGCCGCCGCGCACAGGCGCAGCAGGTCGTCGAGGAGTTCGGCGTCCTCGGTGACGATCAGCGGTCCGCTCTGCCGCCCCGGGGCGGCGGGCGGCGGATCGTGAGTGACGGGTCCGGACACGGTCTGCGTCCCCCTTCGCTGCATCTCTCGCGCAGCCCCTGCGGCCCCGCGATTCCCAAACGTGTGAAGAACCGGCAAGCGGTCTCCATATGAGCGGCCGACGGAAACCGGCCATACGCGCACCGACAAACGGAACCGGTAAGGAACTCGCCGCGAGCGGGGCGCGCTGGTATCACGGTGCAGCGATCCCGGAAATCGTGTGGATCTTGGTGGATAACTGTGGACGGCCCGGCGGTTGTGAATATCGCCATCACCCATACCGGTGACGCCGCCGCTCCCCCTGTGCGACTTCCGCAGAGCAGTCCGACGGATACGCACAGTGACGGATCATGGGCAGCGCGAAGCGACGGACCGCAGCCGCCGCAGAGCGGCACGTCGCCCGTGCGATGAAGGAGAAAACCCACCCGGACATGCGACGACCCCCGCCGGGGGGGAGAGCGGGGGTCGTCCCCACGGCCGACTCGGGGGGGGAGGAGTCGGACCGGGTTAGCACGGTCGCGAACGATCCGTGACTTCCATGGTGTACCCGAGAGCCCTCTCAGGCAAACCCACGCGCCCCACCTTACGCCGAATGGGCTGCCCCTATGCTCAAGGACGTGGAAAACCACTCCTTGCCCCGCACAGCGGCCTTCTTTGATCTGGACAAGACGGTCATTGCGAAGTCGAGCACGCTCACGTTCAGCAAGTCGTTCTACCAAGGCGGCCTGATCAACCGCAGGGCCGTCCTGCGTACCGCATATGCCCAGTTCGTCTTCCTCGCCGGCGGCGCCGACCACGAGCAGATGGAGCGGATGCGCGCGTACCTGTCCGCGCTGTGCCGCGGCTGGAACGTCCGGCAGGTCAAGGAGATCGTCGCCGAGACCCTGCACGACCTGATCGACCCGATCATCTACGACGAGGCCGCCTCGCTCATCGAGGAGCACCACACCGCCGGCCGCGACGTCGTGATCGTGTCCACGTCCGGCGCCGAGGTCGTGGAGCCGATCGGTGAGCTGCTCGGCGCCGACCGCGTCGTGGCGACCCGCATGGTCGTGGGCGACGACGGCTGCTTCACCGGGGAGGTGGAGTACTACGCGTACGGCCCGACGAAGGCCGAGGCGATCAGGGAGCTGGCCGCCTCCGAGGGATACGACCTGTCCCGCTGCTACGCCTACAGCGACTCGGCGACCGACCTGCCGATGCTGGAGTCCGTAGGCCATCCCCACGCCGTGAACCCGGACCGCGCGCTGCGCAGGGAGGCACTCGCGCGTGGCTGGCCGATCCTGGACTTCCACCGGCCGGTCCGTCTCAAGCAGCGCTTCCCGGCGTTGTCCGTGCCACCGCGTCCGGTTCTCGTCGCCGCCGCCGCGATAGGCGCCGCGGCGGCCACGGCGGGCCTCGTCTGGTACGCCAACCGGCGCCGGGCGCCCGTCGCCTGACCTGGGGGTCCGTTGACCGCCCCTTTGAAGGCAAAAGTAAAGAAGCGCAGTCAGGGGTTCCGCTTGCTCCGGTTCCGGAGTACAAAGGACTCAACGGCCCGCGAGACCAAGGACATCCGAGAGGATCACCTTCAAAACGCAATTGGCCCACGGACCGAGCATGAACACCGGGCACCCACGCGACGTCGACCCGTCGATTACGGGCCAGCCGCACCAGGTGACGGGCAAAGTCCCCGACCTGATGGGCACATATCGAGGACGCTTGGTAACTCGGTGGACATGCCAGCGGCGGTACGAGTTCTCGTACCGCCGCATTTCTGCGCGGGCCCCCATGGGGGCCTTTGTCACGTGCCCGAGTGCGTCATGCCGCCCCGCGCTGCAGCGCCTCACACACCGCCGTGGACTCGCGTGCGCCCAGCTCGACCGCCCTGCCGCAGTGCGCGATCCAGGCGGCCATGCCTTCCGCAGTGCCGGAGACGTATCCGTCGAGAGCGCTCAGGTAGGCCTCGCGCCCCAGTTCGGCGTGGCCCACCTCGGCCGGGCAGACCGACTTCGGGTCGAGACCGCTGCCCACCAGGACGATGCGTTCGGCCGTACGCGCGACCAGGCCGTTGTGGGAGGCGAAGGGTCGCAGCGCCAGCAGTTCGCCGTGCACGACGGCGGCCGTCACCAGGGCGGGGGCCGAACCGCCCGCGATGATCAGCTCGGCGAGGCCGTCCAGCCGGCCGTGCATTTCCGCCGCGTCCGGCAGTGGCAGCCCGACCAACGGCTCGTCGACGGGCTCCCCCTCCCGCCGGGGCCGCCCGACGTGGTCGGCCTTGTCCGCCGCCGCCACCAGATGCAGTCGGGCCAGCACTCTGAGGGGTGACTGCCGCCAGATGGACAGCAGTTGGCCCGCTTCGGCCGTCAGCCTGAGGGCCGCGCCCATGACGCGCGCTTCGTCGTCGGCGCCGAAGTCGGTACGCCGACGCACCTCCTCCAGACCCCAGTCGGCGCCGGACAGCGCCGCCGAGCCGCGGGCGCCGCGCAGCGCCGCCTCGGAGGTGATCTCGTTGCTGCGGCGCCGCATGATCCGGTGCCCGTAGACCCGGTCCACGGCCTTGCGTACGGACTCCACGGACTCGGCCACGCCGGGCAGCGAGCCCAGGGCTGCGAGGGGGTCCCCCGAGCTCTTCCGAGAGCCTGGGGAAGGATCGGCGGTCGCGCCTGTCGTACTCATGAGTACGACCCTACGCACCCGGAGCCCCCGCCCCACGAAGGAGTGGTCTTCTTCACGCACGCGTGCCACGTACAGCCATCACCCCGCTACGCTTGGTGAACATGAAAATTGCTTTCGTGGGGAAGGGCGGCAGCGGAAAGACGACCCTGTCCTCCCTGTTCGTCCGCCATCTCGCGGCCGTCGGCGCACCGGTCGTCGCGATCGACGCCGACATCAACCAGCACCTGGCAACCGCGCTGGGCCTCGACGAGGCGGAAGCGGCCGCGCTGCCCGCGATGGGCGGCCAGCTGCCGCTGATCAAGAACTACCTGCGCGGCACCAACCCCCGCGTCCCGTCGGCCGAGAGCATGATCAAGACGACACCGCCCGGCGAGGGCTCGCGACTGCTGCGGGTGCGCGAGGACAACCCGGTCTACGACGCCTGCGCCCGGCCGGTGGAACTCGACGGCGGGGCCGTCCGTTTGATGGTCACCGGCCCCTTCACGGACGCCGACCTGGGGGTCGCCTGCTACCACTCCAAGACGGGAGCGGTGGAGCTGTGCCTGAACCACCTGGTGGACGGGCGCGACGAGTACGTCGTGGTCGACATGACGGCGGGCTCGGACTCCTTCGCCTCCGGCTTGTTCACCCGCTTCGACATGACGTTCCTCGTCGCCGAGCCGACCCGGAGGGGGGTGTCCGTCTACCGCCAGTACAAGGAGTACGCCAGGGACTACGGGGTCCTGCTGAAGGTCGTCGGCAACAAGGTGCACGGCCAGGACGACCTCGACTTCCTCCGCGCCGAGGTCGGTGACGACCTGCTGGTGACGGTCGGGCACTCGGACTGGGTACGTGCCATGGAGAAGGGCCGGCCGCCCCGCTTCCACCTCCTGGAGGAGCCCAACCGCCACGCCCTCCAGGTGCTGCGGACGGCCGTCGACGCGACGTACGAGCTGCGCGACTGGGAGCGCTACACGCGCCAGATGGTGCACTTCCACCTGAAGAACGCCCATTCCTGGGGCAACGAGCGCACCGGGACCGACCTGGCGGCCCAGATCGACCCCGGCTTCGTCCTCAGCGAGGCGGTCGCGGCGACAGCCTGACAGACGCCTCGGTGACGTTGCCGTGGCGACCGCCTGACGCTCACCGCTTGGCCGCCGGTGCCCCGGGTGCCCCCTTCGGGGCCGGGGCGGGGCGGGCCGTCAGGAAGGACGCCCAGCCCTGCTTCGGGGCCTCGCCGACCTTCAGGGTGCGCAGCCTCTGCAGCGCGTTCGGGTCCTGGGCGTCCAGCCAGTCCGCGAGTTGCCGGAAGGAGACACAGCGCACCTCGGGCCTGGTGCACACCTGCTCGATGACCTCCTCGACGGCACGCATGTACGTGCCGCCGTTCCAGGACTCGAAGTGGTTGCCGATGATCAGGGGGGCGCGGTTGCCGTCGTAGGCGCGGCGGAAGCCCAGGAGCAGACCGTCCCGCATCTGGTCGCCCCAGAGGTCGTGCTTGGCGGGGTTGCCCTGCGTGGTGGTGCCCGACTGGTTGACCATGAAGTTGTAGTCCATGGTCAGCTGCTCGAAGGAGTGGCCGGGGAACGGCACGAGCTGCATCGACAGGTCCCACAGGCCGTGCTCCTTCTTCGGCCAGACCTGGTTGTTGACGCCGCTGGTGTCGTAGCGGAAGCCCATCTCCCGGGCCGCCTTCATGAAGTTCTGCCGGCCCTCCAGGCAGGGGGTGCGCGCGCCGATGAGCTCCTTGTCGTAGTCGAAGGGCAGGGGGGCCGCCTGCCGCAGGCCCGCGTTGGTCTTCCAGGTCTTCACGAACTGCTTGGCCTGGGTGATCTCGTTCTTCCACTCCTCCACCGACCACTCGCCGACCCCACCGCCCCTGCCGCAGAAGTGGCCGTTGAAGTGGGTGCCGATCTCGTTGCCCTCCAGCCATGCCAGGCGCAGTTGCGTGGCGGTGGCGGCGATGCCCTCGCGGTCGTTGAAGCCGATGTCGGAGCGCCCCGGGGAGTGCTGGGGCGGCCGGTACAGGTCGCGCTTGTCCTCCGGGAGCATGTACACGCCGCTGAGGAAGTACGTCATGGTCGCGTTGTTGGCCTTGGCGACCTGGCGGAAGTGGGAGAAGAGCCGCTGGCCGTCCTCGCCCGCGCCGTCCCAGGAGAACACCACGAACTGCGGCGGCCTCTGGCCGGGTTTGAGGCGCTCGGGTCTCGGCAGATGCGGCTGTGCTCCGGTGTAGGCGGTGGAGCCGTCGCCGATCAGTCGGAACGCGCTCTTCGGCGCCGGGGCCGGTTTCGCCGCCTTGTCCGCGACTTGCCCCCGCTGCCGGGAACCGTCGGAGCCGGACGCACAGCCGGCGAGCGATGCGGCGCAGACCGCGGCGAGCGCGGTTCCCGCGGCGATCCTGTGGGTGGCTGCCATGTTCCGCCCACCTTCTTCCTTCTCTCGGGTGCCGACAGCGCCGCCAAGGTCGCATGGAAGGAAGAAGGAATTACTACGACAAGCCGATTACTTCTCTCCTTCACTCCGGAGGGGGACTTAATAGGCCATTTGCCCGGATTTTCTATGCTCGCCCTTTACTCTGCATTACGATCCGTTTACGGAGAGTTGATGCATCCCGCCGCTGTTACGCCGTGACCCACGGCCGCGACCGAACCCCGCCCGCGAAGCGGGGACCACCAGATCCGCGACCGCGCAGCCCCGGAGGAGACGGGAAACATGTCAGCCTGCATCCCTGCCCCCGACACCGACTCACGTCGGACGGAGCACAGCCACCAGTCCCACAGTCCGCCGCCGACCGGGCCCCGCCGCTTCCGCGTCGCGGGTGCCGACCTGTCGGCCTCGATCGCGGTCTTCCTGATCGCTCTTCCCCTGTCCCTGGGCATCGCCCTGGCCACCGGCGCGCCGCTCCAGGCGGGCCTCGTCGCCGCCGCCGTCGGCGGGCTCGTCGCCGGACGGCTCGGCGGCTCCCCCCTCCAGGTCAGCGGCCCGGCCGCCGGTCTCACCGTGGTCACCGCCGACCTCATCCAGCGCTACGGGTGGCGGACCACGTGCGCCATCACCGTCCTGGCCGGCCTCGCCCAACTGGGGCTGGGCTGCCTGCGGGTGGCGCGTACCGCGCTCGCCGTCAGCCCCGCCATCGTGCACGGCATGCTCGCCGGCATCGGCGTCACCATCGCCGTCGCCCAGTTGCACATCGTCCTCGGCGGCACACCGCAGAGCTCCGTGCCCGACAACCTGCGCGCGCTGCCCGCCCAGTTGGCCGACCTGCATCCGGCGGCCGTGTCGGTGAGCGCCCTGACTCTGGCGCTGCTGCTGCTCTGGCCGCGGCTCCCCGGCCGGGTCGGCAGCGTCCTGCGCACGGTCCCGGCCGCGCTCGTAGCCGTCGCCGGGTCCACCGCGGCCGCCGCGCTGGCCGGCCTGCGCCTGCCCAAGGTCGACCTGCCGTCCTGGAGCAACCACGCGCTGGCCGGGCTGCCCGAGGGCCCCGTGCTCGGTCTCCTCGCGGCGGTGCTCACCACGACACTGGTGTGCAGCGTGCAGTCGCTGCTCGGCGCGGTCGCCGTGGACAAGATGGCGGCCGCACGCCCCGGCCCGCACGTGGCCCGCTCCGACCTGGACCGTGAACTGCTCGGGCAGGGCGCCGCCAACATCGTCTCCGGCACGCTCGGCGGACTGCCCGTCGCCGGCGTGGCCGTACGCAGCACCGCGAATGTCCACGCGGGTGCCGTGAGCCGGAACTCCACCATGCTGCACGGCGTTTTCGTAGTAGCCGCCACGCTGCTGATGGTCCCGCTCCTGGAGCTCATCCCGCTCGCCTCGCTCGCCGCCCTGGTGATGGCCGTCGGCATTCAGATGGTGTCCCTGCACCACATCCGCACGGTGACCCGCCACCGTGAGGTGCTGGTGTACGCGGTCACCACACTCGGTGTGGTGTCCCTCGGCGTCCTGGAGGGCGTCGCCCTCGGCATCGCCGTCGCCGTCGCCGTCGCCCTGCACCGCCTCACCCGCACCCGTATCACGCACGAAGAGAAGGAAGGAGTCCATCACGTACAGGTCAGAGGCCAGTTGACGTTCCTCGCGGTGCCCCGGCTCAGCCGGGCCCTGCATCTCGTACCCCAAGGGACGGACGCCGTCGTGGAGTTGGACGGCTCGTTCATGGACCACGCCGCGTACGAGACACTGCAGGACTGGCAGAACACGCACACCGCGCGGGGCGGCACCGTGGAGATCACCGGCCGGCGTGCGGCGGTGCGGATCGCCGAACCCGCGGCCCTCCACAGCGACGCCCCGCAGGACGGAGCCGACGAGGCCGCCCACTCCGCCGGCTGCCGCTGCCGTCCCTGGACGCCCTGGCGCAACCACCAGTGCGAACGCCCGCAGGCCGCGCCGTCCCTCGAGCGGCATCACGAGGGAGGCGCCCGGTCCGAGACCTCCGCAGCCGGGACCAGCGGGCACGAACTGGCGCGTGGCATCAGCGCGTTCCAGCGCAACACCGCACCCCTGGTGCGTGGCGAGCTGGCCCGGCTGGCGCGTGAGGGACAGCGGCCGTCCCAGCTGTTCCTGACCTGCGCCGACTCACGGCTCGTCACCTCGATGATCACCTCCAGTGGTCCGGGTGACCTGTTCGTCGTGCGCAATGTGGGAAACCTCGTGCCGCTGCCCGGCGAGGAGAGCGGTGACGACTCGGTGGCCGCGGCCATCGAGTACGCGGTGGACGTCCTGCGCGTGCGGTCCATCACGGTGTGCGGGCACTCCGGGTGCGGCGCCATGCAGGCGCTGCTCAGCTCCGACCCGGGGGGCGCGCGGACGCCTCTGAAGCGGTGGCTGCGGCACGGGCTGCCGAGCCTGGAGCGCATGGCCGACGGAAGCCTGCCGTGGGCGCGGCTGGCCGGGCGGGCCCCCGCCGATGCGGTCGAGCAGCTGTGCTTGACCAACGTGGTCCAGCAGTTGGAGCACCTGCGCGCCCACGACTCGGTGGCCCGCGCCCTGCGGGAGGGTGCCCTGGACCTGCACGGGATGTACTTCCACGTGGGCGAGGCCCAGGCGTACCTGCTCACCGAGGCGGACGGGGACCGGGTCTTCGACCGGGTGCGGGCGGGCCTGTCCGCCTGACGCGGGAACGCCTCCGGCGGGTGCGGCCCCGGCCAGGGCGGGACCGCACCGCCGCCTCTCCCGGAGGCCGGGGTGTGAAAGGCGTTACACAGGCTGAACTTCGCCTGGTCGGCGTCCGTGGGTACGGATGACCCGGCCATCAAAGGCACGACCGAGAGGTCTACACCAATGGTCCGACGACCCTTGTCATCGGACCCCCGGTCTGATGAGCTGTGGCCTGGGACACAACGGACACCCTGGGAAAGGCAGATGCCGTGAGCAACGAAAGCCTGGCCAACCTGCTGAGGGAGGAGATGGGACTGTGAGCGAGAATCCCTCCCTCTCCAACCTGCTCAAGGAAGAGCGCAGGTTCGCACCCCCCGCCGACCTGGCCGCGCACGCCAATGTCACAGCGGAGGCGTATGACCAGGCCAAGGCTGACAGGCTCGGCTTCTGGGCCGAGCAGGCCCGTCGGCTGACCTGGGCCAAGGAGCCCACCGAGACCCTCGACTGGTCGAACCCGCCGTTCGCCAAGTGGTTCAAGGACGGCGAGCTCAACGTCGCGTACAACTGCGTGGACCGGCACGTGGAGGCCGGGCACGGCGACCGGGTCGCCATCCACTTCGAAGGGGAGCCCGGCGACAGCCGCGCGATCACCTACGCCCAGCTCAAGGACGAGGTCTCCAAGGCCGCCAACGCCCTGCTGGAGCTGGGGGTTCAGAAGGGCGACCGGGTCGCGGTCTACATGCCGATGATCCCCGAGACCGCGATCGCGATGCTGGCCTGCGCCCGGATCGGCGCCGCCCACTCGGTCGTCTTCGGCGGTTTCTCGGCGGACGCGCTCGCCACCCGCATCCAGGACGCGGACGCCAAGGTCGTCATCACCTCCGACGGCGGCTACCGGCGCGGCAAGCCGTCCGCGCTGAAGCCGGCCGTGGACGAGGCGATCGAGAAGGCGGGCACCATCGAGCACGTGCTCGTGGTCCGCCGCACCGGCCAGGAGGTCGCCTGGACCGAGGGCCGGGACGTGTGGTGGCACGACCTCGTCGAGCGCCAGTCCGCCGAGCACATGCCGGAGGCGTTCGAGGCGGAGCAGCCGCTGTTCATCCTCTACACCTCGGGAACGACGGGGAAGCCGAAGGGCATCCTGCACACCTCCGGCGGCTACCTCACCCAGGCCGCGTACACCCACTGGGCCGTCTTCGACCTCAAGCCGGAGACCGACGTCTACTGGTGCACCGCCGACGTCGGCTGGGTCACCGGGCACTCGTACATCGTCTACGGGCCGCTGGCCAACGGCGCGACGCAGGTCATGTACGAGGGCACGCCGGACACCCCGCACCAGGGCCGCTTCTGGGAGATCGTCCAGAAGTACGGCGTGACCATCCTGTACACCGCGCCCACCGCGATCCGTACGTTCATGAAGTGGGGCGACGACATCCCCGCGAAGTTCGACCTGTCCAGCCTGCGGGTCTTGGGGTCCGTCGGTGAGCCGATCAACCCCGAGGCGTGGATCTGGTACCGCAAGAACATCGGCGGCGACCGCACCCCGATCGTGGACACCTGGTGGCAGACCGAGACCGGCGCGATGATGATCTCGCCGCTGCCGGGCGTGACCGAGGCCAAGCCCGGCTCCGCCCAGCGGCCGCTGCCCGGCATCTCCGCGACCGTCGTCGACGACGAGGCCAACGAGGTGCCCCACGGCGGTGGCGGCTACCTCGTCCTCACCGAGCCGTGGCCGTCGATGCTGCGCACCATCTGGGGCGACGACCAGCGGTTCATCGACACCTACTGGTCGCGTTTCGAGGGCAGGTACTTCGCCGGTGACGGCGCGAAGAAGGACGACGACGGCGACATCTGGCTGCTCGGCCGGGTGGACGACGTGATGCTGGTCTCCGGCCACAACATCTCCACCACCGAGGTGGAGTCCGCGCTGGTCTCCCACCCGTCCGTCGCCGAGGCGGCCGTGGTCGGCGCGGCCGACGAGACGACCGGGCAGGCGATCGTCGCCTTCGTGATCCTGCGCGGTACGGCCGCGGAGACCGAGGACCTGGTCGCCGAGCTGCGCAACCACGTCGGCAACACCCTCGGCCCGATCGCCAAGCCCAAGCGGATCCTGCCGGTGGCCGAGCTGCCCAAGACCCGCTCCGGCAAGATCATGCGGCGCCTGCTGCGGGACGTCGCCGAGAACCGCCAGCTGGGTGACGTCACCACGCTGACGGACTCCACGGTGATGGATCTGATCCAGGCCAAGCTGCCCAAGGCGCCCAGCGAGGACTGATCACCGTAGGGACGGGCACCCGGCACAGGACGCGCCGGGTGCCCGTCCTGGTCGTCCGCGCAGAGCGTCTGCACGGAGAGCGCCCATGCGGGGAGCGCCGGGGGAAGATGCTCCACGTCAAGATCGCCGGGCCCCTGCGCGGCACGTTAGGTAAGCTAAAGAACACATCACCAAGATCGAGGTGCGCCGGGAAGTCTGGTCGGCAAGCGTTTCGTCCTGCCCACCGACCGGAGGTCCGTCTTGCCCATGCCCCGCACCACCACCCCCCGCAAGGTCTTCGGGCGTCTGTCCCTCCCGGAGCGGACCTTCGTCGCGGACGCGCTGCGCACCGAGACCGTCGGCGGTGTGCTGCTGCTCCTCGCCGCTGTCACCGCGCTGATCTGGGCGAACATACCCGCGCTGCACGACAGCTACGAGAGCGTCGCCCACTACCACCTGGGCCCCGCCTCCCTCGGACTCGATTTGTCGCTCGCGCACTGGGCCGCCGACGGGCTGCTCGCGATCTTCTTCTTCGTCGCCGGCATCGAGCTCAAGCGCGAGCTCGTCGCGGGTGACCTGCGCGACCCCAAGGCCGCCGCGCTGCCGGTGGTCGCGGCGCTGTGCGGAATGGCCGCGCCGGCCCTGGTCTACGTCCTCACCAGCGCCGCCGGCGGTGGCTCCCTGGCCGGCTGGGCCGTGCCCACCGCCACCGACATCGCCTTCGCGCTCGCCGTGCTCGCCGTGATCGGCACCTCCCTGCCGAGCGCGCTGCGCGCCTTCCTGCTCACGCTCGCGGTCGTCGACGACCTCTTCGCGATCCTGATCATCGCGGTGTTCTTCACCAGCGACCTGAACTTCGCCGCGCTCGGCGGTGCCGCCGCGGGCCTGGCCGTCTTCTGGCTGCTGCTGCGCAAGGGCGTGCGCGGCTGGTACGTGTACGTCCCGCTCGGCCTCGTCATCTGGGGGCTGATGTACAACAGCGGCGTCCACGCCACCATCGCCGGCGTCGCGATGGGCCTGATGCTGCGCTGCCACCGGCACGAGGGCGAGGCGCACTCCCCCGGCGAGCGCATCGAGCACCTCGTACGGCCCCTGTCGGCCGGGCTGGCCGTTCCGGTGTTCGCCCTGTTCAGCGCGGGCGTGTCCATCTCCGGCGGCGCGCTCGGCTCCGTGTTCACCAGGCCGGAGACCCTCGGCGTGGTCCTCGGACTGGTCGTCGGCAAGGCGCTCGGCATCTTCGGCGGTACCTGGCTGACGGCCCGCTTCACCCGGGCGTCGCTCAGCGAGGAGCTGGAGTGGGCGGACGTGTTCGCGGTGGCGACCCTCGCCGGCATCGGCTTCACCGTCTCCCTGCTGATCGGCGAACTCGCCTTCGAGGGCGACGCCACCATGACCGACGAGGTCAAGGCCGCCGTGCTGCTGGGCTCGCTCATCGCCGCGACCCTGGCGGCCGTCCTGCTGAAGATACGCAACGCCAAGTACCGCAAGCTGTGCGAGGCCGAGGACCGCGACGAGGACCTCGACGGCATCCCGGACATCTACGAGGAGGACGACCCGGCGTACCACGTGCGCATGGCGGAGATCCACGAGCACCGGGCCGCCGAACACCGCAGGATCGCCGAGGAGAAGGCCGCCGAGCGACGCGGGCTTGCCGAAGTGCCGGGCGGGGCAGGCGATGACCGCGACGGTCCGGCATGATCTGACGAGACGGTACAAAAGACGGGACCGTACTCAGTCAGGGCACGGAACGACCGACGACGGAACCGCAGCAGAAGAGGGAGACCGCGATGAGCGCACCCGACGGCAGCCCGGTCGGCGCCGAACGCAGCATCGGCCAGCTGTTCGCCTCGGCGACGGCGGACATGTCGGCGCTGGTGCACGACGAGATCGCGCTGGCGAAGGCGCAGCTCAAGCAGGACGTCAAGCGCGGCGCGGCGAGCGGCGGCGCGTTCACGCTGGCGGGCGCGGTGCTGGTGTTCTCCCTGCCGATGCTGAACTTCGCGCTGGCGTACGGCATCCGGACCTGGAGCGGCTGGAACCTCGCGATCTGCTTCCTGCTGTCCTTCGCGGCGAACGTGCTGGTCGCGCTCGGCCTCGCGCTGATCGGCGTGGTGTTCGCGAAGAAGGCCAAGAAGAGCAAGGGACCGCAGAAGGTCGCCGCCTCCATGAAGGAAAGCGCGGGCGTGCTGCAGAAGGCCAAGCCGCACCCGCGACCGGAGCTGCCGCAGGACCGGGTCCCCGAGGCCATCGAGGCTGTGGCACGCTCGTCCTCATGACGGGCTCCTCCACCCCTTCGGGGTCATCCCCTTCGGCGCAACCTGCCTCGGCGCAACCTGCCTCGGTCGTCCGGGCGGAGGTCCCCGGCGGGGCGAAGGTCGCGCATCGCGACGTCGCCGCCAACGGCGCCCGCTTCCATATGGCGGAGCTCGGCGACGGCCCGCTGGTGCTGCTGCTGCACGGCTTCCCGCAGTTCTGGTGGACCTGGCGGCACCAGCTCGTCGCGCTCGCCGACGCCGGTTTCCGGGCCGTCGCCATGGACCTGCGGGGCGTCGGCGGCAGCGACCGCACGCCGCGCGGTTACGACCCCGCCAACCTCGCACTCGACATCACCGGCGTGATCCGCTCCCTCGGCGAGCCGGACGCCGCGCTCGTCGGGCACGACCTGGGCGGGTACCTCGCGTGGACGGCGGCCGCGATGCGCCCCAAGCTGGTGCGGCGGCTCGCGGTCGCGTCCATGCCGCATCCCCGGCGCTGGCGGGCGGCGATGCTCAGGGACGCCCGGCAGACCCGGGCGGGGTCCCACATCTGGGGCTTCCAGCGGCCCTGGATCCCCGAGCGGCAGCTCACCGCCGACGACGGCGCGCTCGTCGCCGAGCTGATCCGGGACTGGTCCGGGCCGCGCCTGCCGGACGAGGAGGCCCTGGAGACGTACCGTCGCGCCATGTGCATCCCGTCCACGGCGCACTGCTCCATCGAACCGTACCGCTGGATGGTGCGCTCCCTGGCCCGCCCGGACGGCATCCAGTTCAACCGCCGTATGAAGCGGCCCGTGCGCGTGCCGACGCTGCATCTGCACGGCTCCCTGGACCCCGTGATGCGCACCCGCAGCGCGGCCGGCTCCGGCGAGTACGTCGAAGCCCCGTACCGCTGGCGGCTGTTCGACGGACTCGGCCACTTCCCGCACGAGGAGGACCCGGTCGCGTTCTCGTCGGAACTGATCAACTGGCTGAAGGATCCCGAACCGGATCGGTGACCGTCCGAGCACGCCCGGTCTCACGACGCGAACACCTGTCCGACGAACGGCCAATTGCCTGGCGCATAGGCCAATTGGGTGCTACCGGAGCGGTTATCGACCATGGGGCAGGGGCACACGTCGGGGTATGGGCTGGACGCACGACTACAGTGACGCAAGCCGCAATCGCCGCTCGGCGGGCGGCGCGGGCTCCCACCAACGAGGCGGTGCACCGCAGATGGCGGGCACGGACCTGAGGGTGGGGATCCCGCGGATCCTCCGCCGCCGGGCCCGCTGGGTCTCGGTACGTCTACGCCACACGCGCGGCTGACGCGCCACAGCGCGCGGCTGTCGCGGCCGACGCGCTAGAGCGCGCAGCTGTCGCTGCCCACCTGCTGGTTGGCCGTACGCCCCTTGGTGATGTCCTCCTGGATCTCGTCCACGGTAAGCGCGTACCCCGTCTCGGCGTCGTCGAGGGACTTCGCGAAGACCACGCCGTAGACCCTGCCCTCCGGAGTGAGCAGCGGGCCGCCGGAGTTGCCCTGGCGGACGACCGCGTACAGCGAGTAGACGTCGCGGCGCACGGTGCCGCGGTGGTAGATGTCGGGGCCGTTGGCCGTGATGCGCCCGCGTACGCGCGCGGCCCGCACGTCGTACGCCCCGTTCTCCGGGAAACCGGCGACGATGGCGCTGTCGCCGCTGCTCGCGTCCTTCGACGTGAACCGCAGCGCGGGCGCGTCCAGGTCGGGCACGTCGAGCACGGCGATGTCGCGCCGCCAGTCGTACAGCACCACCGTGGCGTCGTACTTGCGGCCCTCGCCGCCTATCTGCACGGTCGGCTCGTCGACACCGCCGACCACGTGCGCGTTGGTCATCACCCGGCGGTCGGCGAACACGAAACCGGTGCCCTCCAGGACCTTGCCGCAGCTCTGCGCGGTGCCCATGACCTTGACGATGGAGCGCTGCGCGCGCGTGGCGACCGCGCTGTTGGCCAGGGCCGGGTCCGGGGGCTGGACGTCGGTGATGGGCTCGTTGGAGAACGGGCTGAAGACCTGCGGGAAGCCGTTCTGCGCGAGGACGGAGGAGAAGTCCGCGAACCAGGTGTCGGCCTGGTCGGGCAGGGCCCGGGAGACACCCTGCAGCACCTTGGAGTTGCGGACCTCCTTGCCGAGCGTCGGCAGCGTCGTACCGGCCAGGGCCGAGCCGATCAGCCAGGCGACCAGCAGCATCGCGACGACGTTGACCAGGGCGCCGCCGGTGGCGTCGAGGGCGCGGGCCGGGGACCACGTGATGTACCGGCGCAGCTTGTTGCCGAGGTGGGTGGTCAGCGCCTGGCCGACGGAGGCGCAGACGATCACGACGACGACCGCGACCACCGCGGCGGTCGTGCTGACCTCCGCGTTGTCGGTGAGGGCGTCCCAGATCACGGGCAGCACATAGACGGCGGCCAGGCCGCCGCCCAGGAAGCCGATCACCGACAGGATGCCGACGACGAAGCCCTGGCGATAGCCCACGACCGCGAACCACACGGCAGCGACCAGCAGCAAGATGTCCAGCACGTTCACGAAGGCCACCCTGTCATGACCGCCAGTCGAGCGGGACCTGCTTCCCGCGGTCCCAGGGCCGCTCCCAGCCCGCGAAGTGCAGCAGCCGGTCGATGATTCCGGCCGTGAAGCCCCAGACCAGGGCCGATTCGACCAGGAATGCCGGACCCCGGTGGCCGCTGGGGTGGACGGTCGTGGCCCTGTTGGCGGGATCCGTGAGATCCGCCACGGGAACCGTGAAGACCCGGGCTGTCTCGTTCGGATCGACGACGCCGACCGGGCTCGGCTCGCGCCACCAGCCCAGCACCGGGGTGACGACGAACCCGCTGACCGGGATGTACAGCTTGGGCAGCACGCCGAAGAGCTGGACGCCGGACGGGTCGAGGCCCGTCTCCTCCTCGGCCTCGCGCAGGGCGGCCCGCAGCGGCCCGTCGGTCCGCGGGTCGCCGTCCTCGGGGTCGAGGGCGCCGCCGGGGAAGGACGGCTGTCCGGCATGCGACCGCAGGGAACTCGCCCGCTCCATGAGCAGCAGCTCCGGCCCGCGCTCGCCCTCCCCGAACAGGATCAGGACGGCGGACTGTCGCCCGGCGCCGTTCTCGGGCGGCAGGAAGCGGCTCAGCTGCCCCGGCCTGACCGTCTCCACGGCGTGCACCACCGGGTCCAGCCAGGCGGGCAGCCCGTCCTTGCTGAGCGCCACCGGCCCGCCCTGGGTATTGCTCGCTCGCGTCATGGGCACCCCCGTCGTCCTGCTGGATCCAACGGCCGACGGCCGCGTGATCGTTCCCGGGTGCGGCCCTGAAGCCCCTCCGGGCAGCGCCCCCGACGTCCTGCCGGGGAGCGTCCCTGAGGGCCTTCGGGAGGGCGGCCCCGTGACCCCTCGAGGGGCCGTCCCGACCGCCCCGTCACGCGGCCCCCAGCGGCGGGGCCGGCCTGCCGCCCGCGTCCAGGTACGCCTGCGGCGGCTTGAGCCGCTGGCCAGGGAGTCCCCCCTTCTCGTACTTCAGCAGCTTCTTCGCCTTCTCCGGGTCCGTCTCGCCCTCTCCGTACGCCGGGCAGAGCGGCGCGATCGGGCAGGCCCCGCAGGCCGGCTTGCGGGCATGGCAGATGCGGCGGCCGTGCCAGATCACGTGGTGCGAGAGATCCGTCCAGTCGCTCTTCGGGAACAGCGCCCCGACGGCTGCCTCGATCTTGTCGGGGTCGGTCTCGTCGGTCCACTGCCAGCGGCGCACCAGGCGCTGGAAGTGCGTGTCCACGGTGATGCCCGGGCGGCCGAAGGCGTTGCCGAGCACCACGAAGGCGGTCTTGCGGCCGACGCCGGGCAGTTTGACGAGGTCCTCGAGCCGGCCGGGGACCTCGCCGCCGAACTCCTCCACGAGGGCCTTGGACAGCCCTATGACCGACTTGGTCTTGGCCCGGAAGAAGCCGCAGGGGCGGAGGATCTCCTCCACCTCCTCCGGGTTGGCGGCGGCCAGGTCCTCGGGCGTGGGGTACTTGGCGAAGAGGGCGGGCGTCGTCTGGTTGACGCGCAGGTCGGTGGTCTGCGCGGACAGGACCGTGGCGACGACCAGCTGGAAGGGGTTCTCGAAGTCCAGTTCGGGGTGGGCGTACGGGTAGACCTCGGCGAGCTCGCGGTTGATCCGGCGGGCCCGGCGGACCAGGGCGGTGCGTGACTCGTCCCTCGACGGCTTGACGACGGTCGTGGCGGGAGCGGCGCCCTTCACCGCGGCGGTGGCCTTCTTCGGGGCGACGACGACCTTCTTGGGAGCCGGGGCCTTCTTCACAGCCGCCTTGGCCGCCGTGACCGCCTTCGTCCCGGCTGCGCTCCCCGCCGTGTCCTTCGCCGCGACGGCCATCGTCGCCGTGGTCTTCTTCGTCGTCTTCGTCGTAGTCGTCTTCGTCGCCGCGGGCTTCTTCGCGGTCGTCCCCTTCGCAGCCGCTTTCTTGGCCGCTGCCTTCTTCTCGGTCGTCCGCTGCGCCGCCACCTTCTCCCGTGCCGCCGCACTTTCCGCGGTCTGCTTCTCGCCTGCAGCCGTTTTCCTCACAGAAGCCGCCTTCTTCTTCACCGGCGCCTTCTTTGTCGCTTTCGCCGTTTTCCTACCGCCATCAGGGCTCTGTTCGCCCATAGCGGAATCGCGACGTACAACCACCCGCGCAGCCCCCTCGGCCTGTGCTCTCACCGGCGATTTGGACACCCGGCCAGCCTACGACCCGGCACCGACATCCGCCCCGGGCCCTGAAGATCGGCCCCCAATTGGACCCCTGCCGCGTACCCCGGGACACCTGTGCGGCATCCTTGTGACAGATCACACTGTTTGGACCGTCCGGCAAAATGGGCACCACGGTCCCCTGGTACACGGGGGAGCAAGATCCCCTGAGCAGGTCGACAAGGAGAGAACTCGTGGACGACGTTCTGCGGCGCAACCCGCTCTTCGCGGCGCTCGACGACGAGCAGGCCGCGGAGCTCCGCGCCTCCATGAGTGAGGTGACCCTCGCGCGCGGCGACTCGCTGTTCCACGAGGGCGACCCCGGAGATCGCCTGTACGTGGTCACGGAAGGCAAGGTCAAGCTCCACCGCACGTCCCCCGACGGCCGCGAGAACATGCTGGCCGTCGTCGGTCCCGGCGAGCTGATCGGCGAACTGTCGCTGTTCGACCCGGGCCCGCGCACCGCGACCGCCACCGCGCTGACCGAGGTCAAGCTCCTCGGCCTCGGCCACGGCGACCTCCAGCCCTGGCTGAACGCCCGTCCCGAGGTGGCCGCGGCGCTGCTGCGCGCCGTCGCCCGGCGCCTGCGCAAGACCAACGACGCCATGTCCGACCTGGTCTTCTCGGACGTCCCGGGCCGCGTGGCCCGCGCCCTGCTGGACCTCTCGCGCCGCTTCGGCGTGCAGTCCGAGGAGGGCATCCACGTCGTCCACGACCTGACGCAGGAGGAGCTGGCCCAGCTGGTCGGCGCGTCCCGCGAGACGGTCAACAAGGCCCTCGCCGACTTCGCCCAGCGCGGCTGGCTGCGCCTGGAGGCGCGCGCCGTGATCCTGCTGGACGTCGAGCGCCTGGCCAAGCGCTCGCGCTGACACCGTCCCACGCCGTACACGGCGGCCCCGTCTCCTCCCGAGACGGGGCCGCCGCCGTAACGGCACCAGCTCCGGCACAGCCACCCGCAGCCGCCCAGCACCCGCATCGGCATCGGCATCGGCATCGGCTGCCCGAACGAGCCCGGTTCCGGCCGAAGGCCAAGCCCGGGCCCGCTAGATGAGCCCGTGCTCCTCCAGATAGTCCAGCTGTGCCCGTACCGACAGCTCAGCCGCCGGCCACAGGGAGCGGTCCACGTCCGCGTACACGTGGGCGACGACCTCGGCCGGCGTCCGGTAGCCGTCCTCGACGGCCGTCTCGACCTGGGCGAGGCGGTGCGCGCGGTGGGCGAGGTAGTACTCGACGGCGCCCTGGGCGTCCTCCAGGACCGGTCCGTGACCCGGCAGGACGGTCTGGACGCCGTCGTCGACCGTGAGCGACCTGAGCCGCCGCAGCGAGTCCAGGTAGTCGCCCAGACGGCCGTCGGGGTGTGCCACGACGCTCGTACCGCGCCCGAGGACCGTGTCTCCGGTCAGCACCGCCCGGTCGGCAGGCAGGTGGAAGGAGAGGGAGTCGGCGGTGTGCCCGGGGGTCGGTACGACCCTCACTTCCAGACCGCCGACCGTGATCACGTCTCCTGCGGCCAGGCCCTCGTCGCCCAGCCGCAGCGCCGGGTCCAGGGCACGCACGCGCGTGCCGGTCAGCTCGGCGAAGCGGGCGGCGCCTTCGGCGTGGTCCGGGTGACCGTGCGTCAGCAGCGTCAGGGCGACGCGCTTGCCGGCCTGCTCGGCCGTGTCGACGACGGCGCGCAGGTGCCCCTCGTCCAGCGGCCCGGGGTCGACGACGACCGCGAGCCCGGAGCCGGGCTCGGACAGGATCCAGGTGTTGGTGCCGTCCAGGGTCATCGCCGAGGGGTTGGGCGCCAGGACGTTGACGGCCCGTGGAGTGGCGGGTCCCGAGAGGACTCCTCCTCGGGGCCGGCCGGGCAGGGCTGCTGCGTCCGTCATGCGGGGGCTCCACCGGTGGGAATGTGTTTGGTGAACTCGTCGTGGCCGGGCCAGGAGAGCACGATCTCGCCGTTCTCCAGGCGGGCTGTGGCCAGGACCGGTGTGAGGTCGCGCTCGGGTGCCGCGGCGAGCGCGTCCGCCGCCGTGGCGTACGGGATCAGCTGGCGCAGCGTCGCGATGGTCGGCGGCATCATCAGCAGCTCGCCCTTGTCGTAGCCGGCCGCTGCCTCGCCCGGCGCGATCCACACGGTGCGGTCGGCCTCCGTGGAGGCGTTGCGGGTGCGCTGCCCCTGCGGCAGGGCGGCCACGAAGAACCAGGTGTCGTAGCGGCGGGGCTCGAACTCGGGGGTGATCCAGCGCGTCCAGGCCCCCAGCAGGTCCGAACGCAGGACCAGGCCCCGGCGATCCAGGAACTCGGCGAAGGACGTCTCCCGGGCGACCAGGGCCGCGCGGTCCGCCTCCCAGTCGTCGCCCGTGGTGTCGCCGACCACCGAGTCGGGCGCGGGGCCGGCCAGCAGGACGCCCGCCTCCTCGTACGTCTCCCGTACGGCCGCGCAGACGATCGCCTGGGCCGCCGTCTCGTCGACGCCGAGCCTGTTCGCCCACCACGCGCGCGTGGGGCCCGCCCAGCGGACGTGGTGGTCGTCGTCGCGGGGGTCGACGCCGCCGCCCGGATACGCGTACGCGCCCCCGGCGAAGGCCATGGAGGCGCGTCTGCGCAGCATGTGGACGGCGGTGCCGGCGTCGGTGTCCTTCAGGAGCATGACGGTGGCCGCGCGCCTCGGGGTGACCGGGGTGAGGGTGCCTGCCGCGAGCGCGCGGATGCGGTCCGGCCACTCCGGGGGATACCACTGACCATTCGCCATGGCCGGAGGCTATCCCGTGGTGCGTGGATGTTCGAGAGGGGCCAGGGGGCTACGCGAGCTCCACCTGGATCTCGACCTCCACCGGCGCGTCCAGCGGCAGCACGGCCACGCCCACGGCGCTGCGCGCGTGCACGCCCTTGTCGCCGAGGACCGCGCCCAGCAGCTCGCTGGCGCCGTTGAGGACGCCCGGCTGGCCCGTGAAGTCGGTGGCGGAGGCCACGAAGCCGACCACCTTCACCACGCGCGCGATGCGGTCCAGATCGCCGGCGACGGACTTGACGGCGGCCAGGGCGTTCAGCGCGCAGGTACGCGCCAGCTCCTTGGCCTCCTCCGGCGTGACCTCCGCGCCGACCTTGCCGGTGACCGGGAGCTTGCCGTCCACCATCGGCAGCTGGCCGGCGGTGTAGACGTACGGCCCGGACTGGACGGCCGGCTGGTAGGCGGCGAGCGGCGGAACGACCTCGGGCAGGGTCAGGCCGAGCTCGGCCAGCTTCGCCTCGACGGCGCTCATCACTGCTTCTCCCGCTTCAGGTAGGCCACGAGCTGCTCGGGGTTGTTCGGCCCGGGCACGACCTGGACGAGCTCCCAGCCGTCCTCGCCCCAGGTGTCCAGGATCTGCTTCGTGGCGTGGACGAGCAGCGGCACGGTTGCGTATTCCCACTTGGTCATGCGGCCGACTCTAGCCGCTGCCGGACCGGGGTCAGGCGGCCACCGGGGCCCCGTTGTCCACAGCCTCCCGCTCGGCCCGCGGCGGGACTGGTTACGCTCGAAGACGTGAGCAGGCTCCAGGTCGTCAGTGGCAAGGGCGGTACCGGCAAGAGCACGGTGGCCGCGGCCCTAGCGCTGGCCCTGGCCACGGAGGGGAAGCGGACGCTTCTCGTCGAGGTCGAGGGCCGCCAGGGCATCGCGCAGCTCTTCGAAACGGAGGCGCTGCCTTATGAGGAGCGGAAGATCGCCGTCGCTCCCGGGGGCGGGGAGGTGTACGCCCTCGCCATCGATCCCGAACTGGCCCTACTGGACTACCTCCAGATGTTCTACAAGCTGGGGGGTGCCGGACGGGCCCTGAAGAAGATCGGCGCGATCGACTTCGCCACCACCATCGCGCCGGGTCTGAGAGACGTCCTGCTGACCGGCAAGGCGTGCGAGGCGGTGCGCCGCAAGGACAGAAGCGGGCGGTTCGCGTACGACTACGTCGTCATGGACGCGCCGCCGACCGGCCGCATCACCCGCTTCCTCAACGTCAACGACGAGGTCGCCGGGCTCGCCAAGATCGGCCCGATACACAATCAGGCGCAGGCCGTGATGCGCGTGCTGAAGTCGGCGGAGACGGCCGTGCACCTGGTGGCGCTGCTGGAGGAGATGCCCGTCCAGGAGACCGTGGACGGCATCGCGGAGCTGCGGGCGGCGCGGCTGCCGGTGGGCCGGATCATCGTGAACATGGTGCGGCCCGAGGTGTTGGACGCCGACGACCTGGAACTCGTACGGACGGTCCCGCGTTCCTCTGTTGCCCGGGCGCTGTCGGTGGCCGGGCTGGGCGGGGCGCGGCGCGGTGGGCACGCCGAGCGGCTGGTGGACCCGCTGCTCACGCAGGCCGAGGAGTACGCCGAGCGGTACGCGCTGGAGCAGGAGCAGCGTGCGGTGCTGGGGGAACTGGGCCTGCCGCGGCACGAACTGCCGTTGCTCGCCGAGGGCATGGACCTGGCGGGGCTGTACGAACTGGCCCGCGAGCTGCGCGAGCAGGGCGTGTCATGAGCCGGACCTGTCAGGGGGCGGGGCCCGTCACGAGTCGTCGAGCAAAACCTGGCACGAGTCGGAAGCAGGGGATGTCATGAGCCGTCCGGACCCGGCGCACACGCACGACCCGGCCCGCCCTCACCTGACCCCCACGCGCGTGCTCGACCTCGATCCGCTCATCGAGGACCCGAAGACCCGGATCGTGGTGTGCTGCGGCGCGGGCGGGGTCGGCAAGACGACCACGGCGGCGGCCCTGGGGCTGCGTGCGGCCGAGCGGGGCCGCAAGGTCGTGGTCCTCACCATCGACCCGGCGCGCCGGCTCGCCCAGTCCATGGGCATCGACTCGCTGGACAACACCCCGCGGCGGGTGAAGGGCATCGACGACTCCGCGGGCGGTGAACTGCACGCGATGATGCTCGACATGAAGCGCACCTTCGACGAGATCGTCGAGGCGCACGCGGACCCCGAGCGGGCGGCCGCGATCCTGGGCAACCCCTTCTACCAGTCGCTCTCGGCGGGCTTCGCGGGCACGCAGGAGTACATGGCGATGGAGAAGCTGGGGCAGCTGCGGTCCCGCGACGAGTGGGACCTGATCGTGGTCGACACGCCGCCGTCCCGCTCGGCGCTGGACTTCCTCGACGCGCCCAAGCGGCTCGGCTCGTTCCTGGACGGGCGGCTGATCCGGCTGCTGACGGCGCCGGCGAAGCTGGGCGGCCGCGCAGGCATGAAGTTCCTGAACGTCGGCATGTCGATGATGACCGGCACCCTCGGCAAGCTGCTGGGCGGTCAGCTGTTGAAGGACGTCCAGACGTTCGTGGCCGCGATGGACACGACCTTCGGCGGGTTCCGTACGCGCGCGGACGCCACGTACAAGCTGCTGCAGGCGCCCGGCACGGCGTTCCTGGTGGTGGCGGCGCCGGAGCGGGACGCGCTGCGCGAGGCCGCCTACTTCGTGGAGCGCCTGGCCGCCGAGAACATGCCGCTCGCCGGTCTGGTGCTCAACCGCGTCCACGGCAGCGGCGCCGGCCGGCTGTCGGCCGAGCGGGCGCTCGCCGCCGCGGAAAATCTTGAGGACTCCCGCATTGTGGATCAGGAGGGCGGGAAAGCTGGACTTCGTAACTCCCCCGACACGTACGACAGTTCAGACTCTCCCGTGTCCGGCACCCCGGATCCTGACGATGGCTCCCCCGCCGCGACGGACCTGGCTGAGGCTGCCGAGGCGAACACCGATGCCGCGGACGGGGAGCGGTCCGTCGACCGCCTCGCCGCAGGCCTGCTGAGGCTGCACGCCGAACGGATGCAGTTGCTCGCCCGCGAGCAGCGCACGCGTGACCGCTTCACGGCCCTGCACCCGGAGGTGGCAGTGGCGGAAGTGGCCGCGCTCCCCGGCGACGTCCACGACCTCGCCGGACTGCGGGACATCGGGCACCGGCTCGCCGAACACCGGTCGGAGCTGCCCCCGACGCACGCCTGAGCGCAGGCACGCCTGCGAAGGGAACCGGTCCGCGTGAGTCTGAAGCGAGCGAGCCTGATGCGGGGAGGGACCCGGCCAGGGCCCCTCAGCTCACCGCGGCGTAGTTCTCGTACACCTCGTCGTCGTTGAGGGGCACGACACCGGCCCCCCGCTCGTACTCCAGGCGCGCGGTCTCCAGCAGTCGGCGCCAGGAGGTCACCGTGGGCCGCCGGCGCAGCAGTGCGCGGCGCTCACGCTCCGTCATGCCTCCCCACACGCCGAACTCGACGCGGTTGTCCAGCGCGTCGGCCAGGCACTCCGTGCGCACCGGGCATCCGGTGCACACCGCCTTGGCCCTGTTCTGCGCTGCTCCCTGAACGAACAGTTCATCCGGATCGGTAGTGCGGCAGGCCGCCTGCGCACTCCAGTCGGTTACCCAGCCCATACCGGCGCCGTCCTCTCCCGAATCGAGGCTCCCCCACGGCGGCAGCGGCATATTCACCGCCGCCAGTTGAGGACGTTACGGAAGGTGGGCACAGCGCAACACCCCCAGCGGGCCCAATCTTGAATGGTCCGAACGGACTATGGGTAAGCGGCAGATCACCCGGGGGAGTGAGCTGGCGACATGCGCGGCATTCCCGACAAATGAGGACAGTTCTCTTGCGTCACAACGGGCGCCGGATGACACACAAGGCGAATTCGGACACGCCCCCATCGAAAAAAGTTGGGGACCACCCGCAACGATTCGGGGTCACCGGACGTATTGATACGTGGCCTCACCGCTGTGACAGTCGAGAGCAGCTTAGGCCAAGGCCTGTCGGCCTGTCCGGCGAACGGGAAGGTCGCCGAGGGACTTTGCCATGCCGTCATCAGGGGTGGCGTTCGTCCCAAGGCCAGCCGCTCCCTCGGAACGTTCACCGTCACGGATTAGGCTGCCCCCATGCCAAAGAAGCGCTCGGGCGGCGGCCTGTCCCCCACGCAGCAGGCCGCGAAGTTCCTCGGTGTCAGTGTCCTCGCGGGAGCCGTGCTGGCCGGCATCGCGCTGCCGGCCGTCGGGGCGCTGGGGCTGGCCGCGAAGGGATCGGTCGAGAGTTTCGACGAGCTCCCGGCCAACATGAAGACCCCGCCGCTGAGTCAGCGGACCACGATCCTCGACGCCGACGGCGGCACGATCGCCACCGTCTACTCGCGCGACCGCACGGTGGTCGCCCTCAAGCACATCTCGCCGTACATGCAGAAGGCGATCGTCGCCATCGAGGACGCCCGCTTCTACCAGCACGGCGCGGTCGACCTGAAGGGCGTCCTGCGCGCCCTCAACCGCAACGCGCAGAGCGGCGGCGTCGCCGAGGGCGCGTCCACGCTGACGCAGCAGTACGTGAAGAACGTCTTCGTCGAGGAGGCCGGCGACGACCCGACGAAGGTCGCGCAGGCCACCCAGCAGACCCTGGGCCGCAAGATCCGCGAGCTGAAGTACGCGATCCAGGTCGAGGAGGAGCTCGGCAAGAAGAAGATCCTCGAGAACTACCTGAACATCACGTTCTTCGGCCAGCAGGCCTACGGTGTCGAGGCCGCCGCCCAGCGCTACTTCTCCAAGTCGGCCAAGGACCTCAACCTCCAGGAGTCGGCCCTGCTGGCCGGCATCGTCCAGTCGCCCAGCCGGTACGACCCGGTCAACGACGAGGCGGAGGCCACCAAGCGGCGCAACGTCGTGCTGCAGCGCATGGCCGACGTGGGCGACATCTCCCAGGCCGAGGCCGACAGGGCGAAGCGCACACCGCTCGGCCTGGAGGTCAGCAAGCCCAAGAACGGCTGCATCACGGCGGTCAAGGGCGCCGGCTTCTTCTGCGACTACGTCCGCGAGGTCTTCCTGAACGACCCGGTCTTCGGCAAGACCAAAGAGGCCCGGGCCAAGGTCTGGAACCAGGGCGGTCTGACCGTCCGCACCACCCTCGATCCACAGGCCCAGAAGTCGGTGCAGGCCTCGATCAAGGAGCACGTCTACAAGAGCGACGACGTGGCCACGGCCGCCACCCTCGTCGAGCCCGGCACCGGCAAGATCCTCGCCATGGGCCAGTCGCGTCCCTACGGCTTCAAGAAGAACGAGACGCAGATCAATCTCTCCGTCGATCAGGGGATGGGCGGCGGCATGGGCTACCAGCCCGGTTCGACGTTCAAGCCGATCGTGGCCGCAGCCGCCCTGGAGGACGGCATGCCGGCGACGAAGGTCTACTCCTCGCCCTACAAGATGGCCTACCCGAGCCCGGTCCAGGCCTGTAACGGCAAAACCTGGCGGAACGACCCGAACAGCCCGGCCGAGCTGGAGAACGAGAACGAGTCGGAGGTCGGCCCGTACGACATGAAGGAGGCGACCGCCAAGTCGGTCAACACCTACTACGTGCAGATGATCAGCGACATCGGCATCTGCCCGGTGACGACGATGGCGAAGAAGATGGGCGTCGAGCGGGCCGACGGCAAGAAGATGCCGCAGGTGCCGTCCATCGCCCTCGGCACGCAGGAGATGTCCCCGCTGACCATGGCGAACGCGTACGCGACCTTCGCCTCGCGCGGCATGTACTGCACCCCGGTCGCCATCGAGTCGGTCAGCCAGCGGGTCGGTGACAAGACGAAGTCACTGGAGGTCCCCAAGTCGACCTGCTCGCGGGCGATGTCCGAGACCACCGCCGACACCATCAACACGCTGCTCCAGGGCGTCGTCGAGGACGGTACGGGTACCAAGGCGGGCCTCGGCTCCAGCCGCCCCAGCGCCGGCAAGACCGGTACGACGGACTTCCGCTACGCGGCCTGGTTCGTGGGCTACACGCCGAACATGGCCGGCGCGGTGTGGGTCGGTGACCCGGCGCACAAGCGGCGGATGGTCGACATCACCATCGGCGGCCGGTCGTACGGCAAGGTCTTCGGTGGGGAGGTTCCCGGCCCGATCTGGCGGGACATGATGTCCGGCGCGCTGGAGGGCAAGCCGGCTCCCGACTTCAATGTCGTCCACATCCCCGACCCGCCGAGCCGCGACCGCGGGGAGGACGAGGGTGACGACGACGGGGACAACGGCGACAGGGGCAACGGCAACGGCGGCGTCATCGGCGGCCTGGTCGGGGGCACCGACGGCGGCGAGAACGGCGGCGCCTTCCCGACGCCCTCCTTCTCTGTCCCGGAGGACTTCTTCCAGGGGCAGGGCAACGGGGGGAACGGGAACGGAGGCGGAGGCGGGGGCGGGGGCGGGCGCGGCTGAGCAGCCGGCCCGCGCCGGGTGATCCCGTCAGCAGATCGGCCCCTTCTCGCGTACGAGTGTGCTGCGTACGGGAGGAGGGGCCGAGTCGTGTGCTGGGGTCTGGGATCGTGTGCCGGCGCCTGTTCGTGTGCCCGGGTGTGGATCGTGTGCTGGGTCTGAATCTGTGGTGGGGCCGGAGTGGTGTGCCGGGGCCTGAATCTGTGGTGGGGCCGGAGTGGTGTGCCGGGGCCTGAATCGAGTGCTGGGGCCGAGTGGTGTGCCGGGCCCCGAGTCGACCGCCGGCCCCGAGTGGTGCCGTCCGGCTGGCCGGCGTGGCGGGGCTGAAGGGAGTCAGCCGGGTGGGGCTCGGCGCTGGTCAGCCGGCCAGCAGCTTCTTCACCGCGGCGGCGACGCGGCCGCCCTCGGCCTGGCCGGCCACCTTCGGGTTCACGATCTTCATGACCGCGCCCATCGCCCGCGGCCCCTCGGCGCCGGCGGCCCTGGCCTCCTCGACGGCCTGGGCGACGATCGCGTTCAGCTCCTCGTCGGACAGCTGCTTGGGCAGGTACTCGGCGAGCACCTCGCCCTCCGCCTTCTCCCGCTCGGCCTGCTCGGCACGACCACCCTGAGCGAACGCCTCGGCCGCCTCACGCCGCTTCTTCGCCTCGCGGGTGATCACCTTCTGGACCTCGTCGTCGGAGAGCTGACGCTTCTCCTTGCCCGCGACCTCCTCCTTGGTGATCGCGGCGAGCGTGAGCCGGAGCGTCGAGGAGCGGAGCTCGTCGCGCTCCTTGATCGCGGCGTTGAGGTCATCCTGCAGCTTCGACTTGAGCGTGGTCATGGGGTTGATTGTCGCAGGTGCGGGCGGAGGGGCGCCTGCCGTTTTGGACGGCCTGCTGTCAAAGGGCGTTGGGGGGGGCGGCCGGACACGGGTGGCGTCCCGGTCTGACACGATGGTCGTATGCGCGCGCGATACGGAGTCCCCCTGGGAATCGCGGCGGCTGGCGCCGCCGGTCTGGTGTACGCGGCGGGTTTCGAGGCCCGCTCCTTCCGGCTGCGACGGGTGACCGTCCCGGTCCTGCCATCCGGAATGCGCCCCCTGCGCGTGCTGCAGGTCTCCGACATCCACATGGTCGGCGGCCAGCGCAAGAAGCAGCGCTGGCTGCGCTCGCTGGCGGGCCTGCGCCCCGACTTCGTGATCAACACGGGCGACAACCTCTCCGACCCGGAGGGCGTACCGGAGGTCCTGGACTCCCTGGGCCCGCTCATGGAGTTCCCGGGCGCCTACGTCTTCGGCTCCAACGACTACTACGGCCCCAAGCTCCGCAACCCCGCCCGCTACCTGATCGAGAAGATCCAGGGCCGCCACGGCCTGAACGGCAACCCGCCGGCCGTCGGCGTGGTCCACAACCCGTGGGAGGACCTGCGCGACGGCTTCGACGCGGCGGGCTGGCTGAACCTGACGAACACCCGGGGCCTGCTGAAGGTCGACGGCGTGTCGATCGAGCTGACGGGCCTGGACGACCCGCACATCAAGCGGGACCGGTACGGGGAGGTCGCGGGTGGCCCCTCGGACACGGCGGACTTCTCGATGGGCGTGGTCCACGCGCCGTACCTGCGGGTCCTGGACGCGTTCACCGCCGACGGCTACCCCCTGGTCCTGGCCGGCCACACGCACGGCGGACAGCTCTGCATCCCCTTCTACGGCGCCCTGGTCACCAACTGCGACCTGGACACGGACCGTGTGAAGGGCCTGTCCACGCACACGGCGGAGGGCCGTACGGCCTACCTCCACGTGTCGGCGGGCTGCGGCACGAACAGGTACACGCCGGTGCGGTTCGCATGCCCGCCGGAGGCGACGTTGCTGACGTTGGTGGGACGGGAGTAGAGCCGGGAGCAGAGCCGGGGGAGAGCTGTGGTGGGGATGAGCCGGGAGCAGAGCTGAGGGCGGTTCCGGGAGTGGAACCGGACGCGGAGGCGGTCGGGGGGGCGGCCGGCGGACCGGGACGCTCACGACCGGCCCGGCTTGCCGCCCGACGGTTCCCCGCGATCGAGGCAACGCCGGCCCGGATCACCCGCCCAGCCCTACCCGCATCGCCCGATTTACACCGTTCTGCCTAACTTGAGGGCATGACCGCCCCGATACCCAGGGACCTGCCGGACCTCCCCGCGATCCCGCGAAGGCTCGCACTCCTGCCGTCACCGGTCCCCGCCACGGCGGTGATGGCCCCCGTCCGCCGCCCCCTCACCGCGGCCTTCCGTCTGCTGATCGCCCTGGCGGCAGCTGCGGGCGTGACGATCGAAGTGCTCCTCGACAGCCCGGCGCGGGCCCTGAGCGACTTCACGGTGCAAAGCGCCGTCCTGCTGGCACCGGTCCTCGCGCTCTCGGCCCGCCGGGCCCGGACGGCCCGCCGACCACTGCCGGGAGTCCTCACGGGCGCGGCGCTGTTGTACGTGGTGACCGCCGCCCTCGTCCACCACCTGCTCCTGACCGACGCGGGAAGCCCCTCCACATCGACGACGAACGCGGTCCTCCCGGACTGGGCGGCCCCACTCGCCGACCACACCCTGCACACGGCCGTCCCGCTCGCGGCCGTGCTGGACTGGCTCCTCCTCACCACCCCCGGCCGCCTGCACCTCCGCCAGGCCGGCACCTGGCTCCTCTACCCCCTGGCCTACCTGGTCTTCTCCCTCGCCCGAGGCGAGCTGCCTTTCCCCGGCACGCCGCCCCGCTACCTCTACCCCTTCCTGGACGTCGCCCAGCACGGCTACAAGAGCGTCCTCGGCAACGCCCTCCTCCTGGGCCTGTCCATCTACGCCCTGGCCATCGTCCTCGTGGCCCTCGACCGCACCCGCCCCGACCCGACCCGGCAGTGCTGGAAAACCGGATTTCGTCTCCAGCCGCCAGTGGGCTAAAGTAAACGACGTCGCCGCGACGAGCGGCGACATCGGGGTGTAGCGCAGCTTGGCAGCGCGCTTCGTTCGGGACGAAGAGGTCGTGGGTTCAAATCCCGCCACCCCGACAGCGAAGTACCAGGTTAGGGCCTGATCCAGTGAGTGGATCAGGCCCTAACGGGTTTCTGGAGATCGTTTCGGAGAAATCTGGAAGACTCCAGAGCTTGCGGATTCCAAGATCAACATGCGGGACCGCCTCAACATCCTTCGGAGCATCGCTCATGGCTGGCCATCGCTCAGCGCTTCCCCACCGCCACGCCCGTGTCCGCCCAGCGGGAGCTCAGCCGCCCCTTGGTGATCTGACCCCAAGATTGGGTGATGGGACCGGCCATTCGACGTGGCTCGCCCCTCTGGCGGGGCTATGGGTGTCGCCGGGCAGACCGTCAGAGAGGATCCTCCCGTGAGTCACCCCTGCCGCAGTTGTCGAAGCCCGAGTTCGTCTTGCTTCCCATCGAGGTCGCATCCGAGGTGCCCACCCAGATCGCTGCCGCTCTCCAGGAGACTGGCGTCCCCGGCGGGTTGATCGGATACGAGTACCGGCCGCTGAGGGAACCGGTGTGTCTCGGGGTGATCGGTGAGCGGAGCTGGTCGCCATCGCGACGAGTGGCCTGTTCGGACGCGTCGCCGTCGACGTGGCCAGTGGTCACGTGGTGCACACCCGAAGATCGAGTCAGTGACGACCCATCACGTGAACAGCGACCTTGACTCCTTCAACCGATGCGTCGCTGCCGTGATCGCACGCTTCCCGTTCTGTGCGGAGGGCGACGAGGAGAGGTGTGGGGAGGTGGCGGAAGAGCTGCGCGATCTCGTCTCCGGCATCGACGAGACAGCTCGCGTGCACAACGGGTTCCGGGAGACCTTCTGCGACGACGTGGCGATCGGGGACCATGCGGACTGGGATGCCTGATCCGGGACCGGTCCCGGTTTCGGTCAGCCGTCCAGGCTCAGGCCAGTGGCCGTGACGCAGCCGTCGACGAGGTCAGGGCCGTACTGGATCCCCTTGAGCCGACATTTCACGGCTCTGGTGATCTCACCGAGGTCCGCGGCGGCGAGGTGGCCCAGGTCGCGCTTTACCAAGGCCCAGATGCCCTCAGTTGGCCTGGGTCAGGGGCCTCGCCGGGAGGTGGAACACTGTCAGCCACGTGGCACTCAGGTCGATGGACTCCTTTCCTCCACGATGGCGCGAACCTGTTGGAGGGTGACGCCGAGCTCCTTGAGGGCGATGACGCGGTTGAGGCGGGTCAACTGGGCGGCCGTGTAGTACCGGTAGCCGGTGGCGGGGTCGACGAGGGCCGGGCGCAGCAGTCCGGTCGCGTCGTAGTGACGCAGCATCCGGACCGAGAAGCGGCCGTGGCGGGCGAAGTCTCCGATGGTGAACATGACGTCTCCGACTTCAGCGCCTGACACGGTGTGAGGGGCAACGGTTGGTCGTCGGCTGTGCGGGCGCGCCCCACCTCATCGTTCCGACTCGGCGCGGTCGTTCCAGTGAACCGTGCGGTCGCACCAGCGGTTCAGGAGGGTGTGGTCGTGGTCTGCGGCCGGCGGGCCCGCGCCCGTGGTGGTGCGGTAGTGGTCGATGACCTGGATCACGGGTTCGCGTCTCGGGTGCCCGGGCGGCGCGCCGGGCCGCTACCCCTGACAGCGGTGGCGGGCCGGACTGCTGCCGCTGTCAGGGCAGGGGCACCCGTCGGAGGAGCGGCGGTCGGTTCCGCCGTACCGCCCCACCGTCGCGGCACCGGTCCCTCCCCTCGTGGGGACCGGTACCGGGCGGTGGGGCGGCGTCGATCCGCGCCGTGCCGTGTGGCCGGTGCGGATCGGGGAAGGGGCGGACAAGGGTGGTCGTGGTGGCGGCCCGGGCGGACGGAGGCGCCGCGGTGCTGCCTGGGGCACGCGACGGGAACTCGTCACGGTCTCGTGGTTCCAGCGGAAGCCGGACCAGAACATGCCGCGTCATGAGTGATGTCTCCGAGCGCTGAGCCGATGGCGCGTCCGGGGCTGAGCGCGGTTGCCGCGCCAGTGCGTCACGATCCTGCCCGCTGCCGTTCACGCCGAGGAGGTTCCGATGTCCGGACCACGACTAATCCGCAGGTCAGCCGTATAAAGTGAGTTTTCCGGTCCGGACGGCCGGGGAGCGAGGGCGGGGAGGTAACGGGTGGAGACCGCGGGTTCCGGCTCAGGGGCACGCACGGCCTTCGCGGAACGCCTCGCGCTGCTGTACAGGGAGGCCGGCAACCCTCCTCTCAAACGCGTGTCCGAGGCGGTCGTCCGGCTCCAGCGGGTCGACGAACGCGGGCGGCCGGTACGGGTGTCCGCCCAGCGGATCAGCGACTGGCGGCGGGCCAAGAACGTGCCCGCTCAGTTCGCCGCCCTCGCGGCGGTGCTGTACGTCCTGATCCCCCAGGCGCGCCGCGCCCGGCCCACGCCCGTCTCCCCGGGCCTGTACGACCTGGGCCAGTGGCAGCGGCTGTGGGAGCGGGCGCTGGCCGACCCGGTCGGCGACCGGCCCGCGGCGGGCGCGGACGACGAGGAGCGGCCGACGGCGGACACGGCGGCCGTCCCCGGGGGCGTGTGCCCGTACCGGGGGCTGGCCTCCTACCGCCAGGAGGACGCCCGGTGGTTCTTCGGGCGGGAGCGGAGCACGGACGCCCTCGTCGCCCAGCTGCGCGCCGTGGAGGCGACGGGCGGGCTGGTCATGCTGGTGGGCGCCTCGGGAGCCGGGAAGTCCTCCCTGCTGAACGCCGGGCTGGTGCCCGCGCTGCGCGACGGCGCGCTGAGCGGCGGGGGCGACGGGGTCAGCGGACACGGCGGTGGCAAGGGAAGCGACGGGGGCAGCGGACACGGCGGTAGCGGCGGGGGCAGCGGACGCGACGGAGTCGGCGAGGGCGGCGGGCCGAGCGAGGTCGTGCAGCTGGTGCCGGGCGGTGATCCGCTCGCCGAACTGACCCGTCGGATACCCGAGCTGGCGGCCGTCGTCTCGGGCGCGGCCGAGCCGGAGGGGGCACCCGGAACACCGGGGTTCGCCCGGGCCGTGCGGGAGGCCTTCGCCGACTGGGCGGGGCGCTCGGCGTCGTCCGCCGGGCGCCCCGTCCTCATCGTGGACCAGTTCGAGGAGACGTTCACCCTCTGCCCCGACGAGGCGGACCGGCGTACGTTCATCCAGGTCCTGCACGCCGCCTGCACCCCGGGCGGGCCCGGCGAGGCCGGCCCCGTGCTCGCCGTCATCGGCATACGCGCCGACTTCTACGAGCAGTGCCTCGCCCATCCGGAACTGGCCGACGCGCTGCAGCACCGGCACATGGTGCTGGGCCCGCTGACCACCGCGGAACTGCGCGAGGCGGTGACCGGCCCCGCCAAGGCCGTGGGGCTGGAACTGGAGCCGGGGCTGGCGGAGCTGATCGTGCGGGAGGTGGGCGCCGACAGTCCGCGCGGGGCGCACGACGCGGGCGTGCTGCCGCTGCTGTCGCACGCCCTGCTCGCCACCTGGCAGCGCCGCAAGGCGGGGAAACTGACGCTGGCCGGCTACCGCGCGGCAGGCGGCATCCAGGGAGCGGTGGCCGCGACCGCCGAACGGGCCTGGTCCCGCCTCGATCCCGCGGCCCGCACCGCCGCGCGGCTGCTCCTGCTGCGGCTGGTCCGGCTCGGCGAGGACACCCAGGCCACCCGCAGGCGCGGCACACGACGCCAGTTGGCGGAGGAGTCGGCGGACCCGGGCAAGACGGAGGAGTCGCTGGAGGCGCTCGTCCGCGCCCGGCTGGTGACGCTCGACGCGGAGACCGTGGAGATCACCCACGAGGCGCTGCTGCACGCCTGGCCCCGGCTGCGCGACTGGATCGACGAGGACCGGCACGGCAACCTGCTGCGCCAGCGGCTGGAGGAGGACGGCCGGGCCTGGGAGGACTCGGGCCGTGACTCCGCGCTGCTGTACCGGGGTTCACGGCTGGAACAGGCTCACACCTGGGCGCGGTCGGCGGGGGACACGTTCCTCACCCGGAGCGCGGCGGAGTTCCTGGCCGCCTCGGTCCGGCTGCGCCGGCGCACGGTGTGGATCAGCCGGAGCGCGGTGGCGGCCCTGGTGGTGCTGGCGCTCCTGGCCGTCGGTTCGGCGGTGCTGGCCTGGCAGCAGCGCAACGACGCGGTGTTCGAGCAGGTGGTGGCCGAAGCCGACCGTTTCCAGTACACCGATCCCTCGCTGTCCGCCCAGATCGACCTGGTCGCCCACCGTCTGCGGCCGGACGACGAAGCCACCCGGAACCGGATCGTCTCCATCGTCAACGCGCCCCTGGCCACCCCGCTGCGCGGCCACACCGGCGCCGTCTACCTCACCTCGTTCAGCCCGGACGGGCGGCTTCTGGCCACGGCCAGTTACGACCGGACCGTACGGCTGTGGGACGTGTCGGACCGGACGCGGCCCAAGCCGCTCGGCGCGCCGCTGACGGGCCCCACGAGTTGGGTGAGCAGCGCGGTGTTCAGTCCGGACGGCCGCACCCTCGCCGCCGCCGGGGACGACGGCACGATCCGCCTGTGGGACGTCCGCGACCCCGGCCGCCCGTCCCCGATCGGCACGCCCCTGGCCGGGCACCAGGGCACCATCTACCTGGTCGCCTTCAGCCCGGACGGGCACACCCTGGCCGCCGCCGGCGAGGACGGCACCGTACGCCTGTGGGACGTGACCGGGCCGGGGCGGCCCGAGGAGCTCGGCGCGCTCACCGGGCACACCGCCGCCGTACGGACCGTCGCCTTCAGCCCCGACGGCCGCCTGCTGGCGGCGGGCGGCGACGACAACACGGTCCGGCTGTGGGACACGGCCGACCCGCGCCGTCCCGAACCGGTCGGCCCGGCGCTGAGCGGCCACACCGACCTCGTGCACTCGGTGGCCTTCGGCCCCGACGGCCGGACGCTGGCCAGCGGCAGCGCGGACGACACCGTCCGGCTGTGGAACGTGGCCGAGCCGGAGCGGGCCGCGCCGATCGGTTCGCCGCTCACCGGCCACACCGGCCCCATCTGGTCCGTGGCCTTCAGCCCCGACGGGCGCACCCTCGCCGCGGCCAGCGCGGACAGCACGGCGAGCCTGTGGAACGTCAGCGATCCGGCCTACCCCTCGCAGGTCGGCGAGCCGCTCGCGGGCGGCAGCGGCGAGATGTACGCCCTCGGCTTCAGCCCCGACGGCCGGACCCTCGCCACCGGCAGCGGCGACAGCAAGGTCCGCCTGTGGTCGATCCCGGCGTCGGACATGATCGGCAGCACCGGGGCGTTCCGCCCGGACGGGCGGGTGCTCGCCACGGCCGCGCGCGACGGCCGCATCCGGCTGTGGAACGTGGCGAACCCCGGCCGGCCCGTGCGGCTGAGCACACCGTTCATGGCCGCGGACGGCGACCAGCGCACCCTGGTGTTCTCCCCCGACGGCCGCACCCTCGCGGTGCTGACGGGGAACCGGTCGGTCCACCTGTGGAACGTCTCGGACCCGGCCCGGCCCCGTTCCCACGGGCAGCCCGTCCCGCTGCGGACCCGGTTCATGGGCCCGGACGCGCTGGCCTTCAGCCCGGACGGGCACACCCTGGCCACCGCCTACGACGACCGCACCGTCCAGCTGTGGGACGTCCGCGACCCGTCTCGCCCCACCCGGCTCGGCGCGCCCCTGACCGGCCACAAGGGCTTCGTCAACGCCCTCCTCTTCAGCCCCGACGGCCGCGCCCTGGCCAGCGGCAGCGCCGACGGCACCATCCGGCTGTGGAAGGTGACCGACCCCCGCCGGGCCGTTCCGCTCGGCCGGCCGCTGACGGGGCATCAAGGGCCCGTCAACGTCCTGGCCTACAGCCGGGACGGCCGTACGCTGGCCAGCGGCAGCGACGACGACACGGTCCGACTGTGGACCCTCCCCGGCCCGACCGGCTCGACCGGTTCGACCGGCTCCGCTCGCCTCGGCGCCACCCTCACCGGCCACACCGAGGCGGTCACGTCCCTGACCTTCAGCCGGGACGGCCGCACCCTGGCGAGCGGCGGCAACGACAACACGATCCGGCTGTGGAACGTCACCGTCCCCTCCGACGCCTCCGCCATCGGCCAGTCGATGAGCCCCAACGCCCGGACGGGCACGTTCCTCTCCTTCAGCCCCCGCAGCGAGATGCTCGGCGTCTCCAGCGGCGTCGGCACCGTGCGGCTGTGGAACCTGGACGTCGACGCGGCCATCCGGCGCATCTGCTCGGCGACACGGGGCGTGCTGACACCGGAGCGGTGGAACGAGTACCTGCCGCGGCTCTCGTACGACCCTCCGTGCGACGAGTGACGGGCAGCCGCCTCGCCGCTGTGCGTGATCCCGGTCACAGCCCCTCGCCGCGCCTGAGCGGTCGGCTCCCTCCGTACCAGCCGCCTTGTTAGTCTTGGCCACAGCCCGATCGCTGGTGCTTCCCCCGTCGCCAGCGGTCGGGCCCTTCCATGTCCGTGGCCCGGCCGCGTCGAGCAGCGCGTCGCGACGCGCCCGCCGACCCCTGGAGAGGTGGTGAGTGCCGCCGTGAGCCGGCGCATCACCGTCGTCACCGCCGTCCACGCCCCGTCGGCCGGGTTCCTGCCCGAGGCGTACAAGTCGCTGCGGGCGCAGGAACTGCCCGCGGGCTGGGAGTGGCGGTGGCTGATCCAGGAGGACGGCCGGACCGACGAGGTCCGCCCCCACGTCCCCGACGACGAGCGGGTGACCTTCCGTCAGGGGCGCCCCGGGGGCCCGGGCACCGCCCGCACGATCGCCTTGGCGCACGCCGACGGCGCCTACGTGAAGGTCCTGGACGCCGACGACCAGCTCACCCCGGGGGCCCTCGCCCGCGACCTGGCGGCCCTCGAAGCCGACCCCTCCGTCGGCTGGGCGACCTCCCGGGTCCTGGACCTGCTGCCCGACGGTTCGACGGCCGGTTTCCCCGGCGACCCGGACGACGGCCCGATCGAGCCCGGCGCGGTCCTCGACTTCTGGGCGGCGAACGGCCACCGCGCCCAGGTCCATCCGGCGACGCTCTTCGTCCGCCGCGATCTGCTGTTGGCGCTCGGCGGCTGGATGGCCCTGCCCGCGTCCGAGGACACCGGCCTGCTGCTGGCGCTGAACTCCGTGAGCCGTGGCTGGTTCTCGGCGGAGGTGGGGCTCCTGTACCGGAAGTGGGAGGGGCAGGCGACGGGGCAGCCCTCGCACGTCGATCCGGCGGAGCGTGCGGCCCGGATGGCCGTCGTCGAGGCGCGCGCGAGGGCTCTGGCGGGCCTGCGGTGGCACGGTCCGGCCGCCGGCGCGTAGCGCCTGTCCCCCGGCCCGGCCGCTACTCGCCGAGGGCGATCGCCTGGGCCGGGCACTTCTCGGCCGCCTCCACCACCCGCGGGTCGTCCCCGGCGTCCTCGTGTCCGGGCAGGACCGCCCCGAACCCGTCCACCACGGTGAAGACGGAGGGAACCCGGAACGCGCAGTCGCCGGAGCCGTAGCACGCCTCGCGGTCCACGGAGATCTTCATGTGCACTCCCGTCGCGGAGAGAACCTCACGACGTCACTGCCCTGACGGCCCGCCGCCCAACCGGCCCGGGCCGACGGGTTCTAGCGGCCACCGCCGGCCAGGGCGAGCCAGTGCGCCACCCTGCGCACGGTGGTCTCGTCGAGCCGGTCGACGAGGGTCTGGACGGCCGCCACGTCCTCGGGCGCGAGGTCGTAGCGGCCCGCCTTGCTCAGCCCCGCCATGAGCACCTGGTGCCGGCGGTCGTGCATGCGCTCCGCGAGCCTGCTCGGCTCGGCGGCGCGACGGGACGGCGGCGGCTCGGGGGCGGTCGGTTCCGGCGCGGGAGGCGGCGCGGCGTCGGTGTCGAACCGCTGCCACGCGCCGTCCTTCGGGCCCCACAGGGCCACCGTCAGTTCGTCCCCGCGGGCCCGCACGGTCTGGGCCATCTCGCCGAGCGCGTACAGCACGGGAGCGCGGTGCGGCGACTCGGCGGCCACGTGCCAGGCGGCCGACGACGACCGGTAGGACAGCGCGACCCAGCGCGGTTCCCCGGGCGGCTGCGGACTCCGCGGTCGTGTCTGCACTGCACTCACCCCTCCGGACGACGGCACGACGGCCCATGACTGACGGCCCATGACTGACGGCGACCATAACTGACGGACCATCAGATCTCCAGAGGCCGGGACGCCGGCGTCGCGCGTCAGCTGTTCCAGGTCTCGTACGGGTCGCGCGGCGCCGGGACCGGTCTGGCCCCGGTGACGTGGAGGTAGGGGATCGGGCCGTCGTTCACCGGGTCCTTCATCCGCCGGGAGGTGTAGCTGCCGGTGACCTCCAGCCAGGTGTCCGGCTGCAGGACCGGCGGGACCCGGCCGGTCAGGGCGATCTTGACCGGCTGGGCGTCGGCGGCACAGCAGTTGAGGCCCATGCGGACCAGATACGGCTCGCCCGCCCGGTCCAGGGCGACGAAGCCGGTGACCCTGACCGTGCGGCCGCGCAGGGAGCGGCCCCGGTCGTAGACGGCGCGGCCCGCGTAGTCGGCCACCCCGAGGCGGAGCGTGCCGGTGGCGGGCAGGTCGGGGAAGCCGAAGGGCTTCTGCAGGGCCGTGCCCGCGTGGTTGGCGCTGTAGGAGCCGAGCGCGGGCGGGGCGACCAGGATGAGCGCGAAGAGGGGGAGGGTGAGGAGCCAGGAGATCCGCGGCTCGTGGTGGTGGCCGTCCCCGGGCGCGCGGCGGCGTTCGTACCACACCGTGGCCAGCGCCGTCGCGATCAGCACCGCGCCCGACAGCAGGAGCAGCGGGCGCAGGCCCGCCTTGACGTACCGCAGGTACAGGTCGGTCAGGCCCGCGTGCAGCACGGTCGCGCCGAGCAGGAACAGCAGCGCCGCCTGCGCCTGCCGGTTCACAGCAGCACCGCCCCGGTCAGCGCCGACACCACGACGGCCAGCGCGAAGGTCGCCGGGGCGAAGCGCACCGCGAAGGCCCGGCCGAAGGTGCCCGCCTGCATCGCGAACAGCTTCAGGTCGATCATGGGCCCGACGACCAGGAAGGTCAGACGGGCCGTCAGGGAGAACTGGGTCAGCGACGCCGCGACGAACGCGTCCGCCTCCGAGCAGATCGACAGCAGCACGGCCAGCACGGCCAGGGCCAGCACCGACACCACCGGGTCATCGGCCGCCGCGCGCAGCCAACCGGCCGGCACCACCGCCTTGAGCGTCGCCGCGGCCATCGCGCCGACCACCAGGAACCCGCCCGCGTGCGTCACGTCGTGCCGGACCGAGCCCCAGAAGGCCGCTCCCCTGCCCTGCCCGTCGTACGACGCCCGGGTCGGCGGCCGCAGCCAGTCGGTGCGGCCCAGGCGGTGCCACAGCCAGCCCATCGCGCACGCCACCAGCAGACTCGCGACGAACCGGGCGAGCACCATCTCCGGGTCGCGGGGGAACGCGACGGCCGTCGCCGTCAGCACGACCGGGTTGATCGCGGGCGCGGACAGCAGGAACGCCAGCGCCGCCGCCGGGGTCACGCCCCGGCGCACCAGCGCCCCGGCCACCGGCACGGACGCGCACTCGCAGCCCGGCAGCACCGCGCCCGCCGCCCCCGCCACCGGAACCGCCAGCACCGGCCGCTTCGGCAACGCGCGGGCGAAGAAGGACGGCGGCACGAACACCGCGATCGCCGCCGACAGCAGCACCCCGAGCACCAGGAACGGCAGGGCCTGCACCATCACCGCGACGAACACCGTCATCCAGCTCTGCATCACCGGCGCGGACAGCGCCCGGCGCACCGGGTCCTGGAGCATCACCGCCGTGAGCAGCAGCAGGGTCAGCAGGAGCGGCGAGTCGAGGCGCCGCCCCTCGTCCGCCCGCCGGGGATCCGCGCGCTCGCCGGTGCCCTGGGGGGCTTGCTTCGTCATGGCCACGAGCGGGGTACCTCCGGTGGTGCGGTCCGGGATGCGCGGGACTCCCTCCCCTTCCCTACGGCAGGAGGGCCGCGGCCGTTCAATGCCGCGTCACTGTTCGGGTCTGTTCGTATCCCTTCTGGAACCACCGGTCCTGGTGGGGCAGTCTCCTTCCTCGTGGGGAGCGTTCCGAATCAGGGTCTGCCGGGTGATCCGTCGGCGCACATGGTGGTGTGCGGCGACGACGGACTCGCGCACCGGCTCGCGGCCGAACTGCGCGGGGTGTACGGCGAACAGGTCGTGCTCGTCGTGCCCTCGTCCGGCCGTGACGTACGGCAGCCGGTGGTGGGGCGGGCCCGGGCCGCGTCGGCGGCGCTGCTCGACCGGGTGCGGGGCGTGGGCGCGGCCGTCAACCGGGCCAACGGCACCGGGGGTGAGCCGGCCGGCGCCACGCAGCGGGTGCTGGAGGCCGCCGAGCTCACCGAGGCCGTGCTGGCCGAGGCGGGCGTGGAGCGGGCGGCCGCGCTGGCGCTCGTGTACGACGACGACGAGACCAACATCCGCGCCGCGCTCACCGCCCGACGCCTCAACCCCCGGTTGCGGCTCGTCCTGCGCCTGTACAACCGGCGGTTGGGGCAGCACATCGAGGAACTCCTCGACCAGGCCGCCGCGTTGGCCTCCGGCGGCGCACCGGCCGCGGGCTTCGACGCCTCGACGACCGTCCTGTCCGACGCCGACACGGCCGCGCCCGCGCTGGCCGCCACCGCCCTCGCCGGCACCAGCAAGGTCGTCCAGACGGACGGGCTGCTGCTGCGCGCGGTGGAGCGGCAGCCGCCCCGTGCCGGGGAGGTGGCCGACCCGGGGCTGTGCACGCTGGCGCTGCTCTCCGCGACCAGCAACGACCCGGCCGGCGCGGACGGTTCGGAGAGCAGCGGTGAGCAGGGGCCGCAGCTGCTGCCCGACGCGGCGGCGGTGGCGGCGGCGACCGGGCGCGGCACCGTCGTCCTGGAGCAGGTGTCGTACTCGGGCCCCTCGCTGCCGGCCGGACGCGGCGGCGTACCGCCCATCGCCTCCCTCTTCTCCCGGCGGCTGCGCTGGTCGCTGGCCGGTCTGGTGGGCTGTGTGGTCGCCCTCGCCGTCGCGCTGACGGTGGTGACCGGGGAGCACTTCCTGTACGCCACGTACGTCACCCTCCTCGACCTGTTCGCCATCAACGAGCCCGCGCTGCACCAGTCCACCGCGCGCCAGGTACTCCAACTCCTGTCCGGGCTTCTCGGGTTACTGCTGCTGGCGGCGGTGCTGGAGGCGCTGGGCACCTTCCGGACCGCGTCCGCGCTGCGCAAGCCGCCGCGCGGCCTCGGCGGGCACGTCGTCCTGCTCGGGCTCGGCAAGATCGGCACGCGGGTGCTGACCCGGCTGCGGGAACTGCACATCCCCGTCGTGTGCGTCGAGGCCGACCCCGAGGCGCGCGGACTCGCCACGGCGCGGCGGCTGCGGGTGCCGGTGGTGCTCGGGGACGTCACGCAGGAAGGCGTCCTGGAATCCGCCAAGATCCACCGGGCGCACGCCCTGCTCGCCCTGACCAGCGCGGACACCACGAACCTGGAGGCCGTGCTGTACGCCCGGTCCCTGCGCCCCGACCTGCGGGTCGTCCTGCGCCTGTACGACGACGACTTCGCGACGGCCGTGTACCGCACCCTGCGGGCCGCCCATCCTCGTGCGCTCACCCGGAGCCGCAGTGTGTCCCATCTGGCGGCTCCGGCGTTCGCCGGGGCGATGATGGGGCGGCAGATCCTCGGGGCGATCCCGGTCGAGCGGCGGGTGCTGCTGTTCGCGGCCGTGGAGGTGGGAGGCCTTCCGCAGCTGGAGGGCAGGACGGTCGGGGAGGCGTTCCGGGCCGGGGCGTGGCGGGTGCTGGCGCTGGACACCGCCGCTCCCGGTGAACGACGGCAGGACCTGGCGTCGGACGTGCCGGGGGAGGACGGCGGGGCGTCGTCCGGACTGGTGTGGGACCTGCCCGAGACGTATGTCCTGCGCAGCGGTGACCGGGTGGTGCTGGCGGCCACGCGCAGGGGGCTGGCGGAGCTGCTGGGCAGGCGGCGGCGGGAGCGGGCCGGGGCGTGAACCGGTGGGTCCCCCGCTCCCCCGCCGCCGGCGCCCTCACCCGGTGCCCTTGAGGTGCCTCTCCGCGAAGTCCAGCTCCAGTCTCACCTGCTTGATCCGCTCGTCCACCACCAGCGAGCCGTGCCCCGCGTCATAGCGGTACACCTCGTGGACCGCGCCCCTCGCCTCCAGGCGCTTGACGTAGTTCTCGATCTGGCGGATCGGGCAGCGCGGGTCGTTGACGCCGGCCGAGATGTAGACCGGGGCCTTGACCTGGTCGACGTAGGTGATCGGGGACGACGCCTCGAAGCGCTCCGGCACCTCCTCCGGCGTGCCGCCGAGCAGCGTGCGGTCCATCGCCTTCAGCGCCTCCATCTCGTCGTGGTACGCCGTGACGTAGTCGGCGACCGGCACCGCCGCGATGCCCAGGGTCCACGCGTCCGGCTGGACGCCCAGGCCGAGCAGCGTGAGGTAGCCGCCCCAGGAGCCGCCGGTGAGGATCAGGCGGTCGGGGTCCGCCAGACCCGAGGCGATGGCCCACTCCCTGACCGCCGCGATGTCCTCCAGCTCGATGAGGCCGACGCGGTGCTTGAGGGCGTCGGTCCAGGCGCGGCCGTAGCCCGTCGAGCCGCGGTAGTTGACCCGTACGACCGCGTAGCCGTGGTCCACCCAGGCCGCCGGGCCCGCCGCGAAGGAGTCGCTGTCGTGCCAGGTGGGGCCGCCGTGGATGTCGAAGACCGTCGGCAGCGGGCCGGCCGCGCCCTCCGGCTTCTGCACGAGCGCGTGGATCCGGCCGCCGGGGCCCTCCACCCACACGTCCCGCACCGGCACCGAACCGGGCGACTTCATCCCGGGCGGGTCCAGGACGACGCCGCCCGCCGTGGAGCGGACCGCGGACGGCTCGGCGGCCGACGACCACAGGTACTCCACGCTGCCGTCGGGCCGGGCCGTCGCCCCGGACACCGTTCCCGGCGGGGTCGGGATCCTCACCAGCTCACGGCTGGCGAGGTCGTAGCGGAACAGCTCGCTGCGCGCCTCGAAGCTGTGCGCGATCAGCAGGCCCGAGCCGTCCGGGTACCACTCGGCGCTCACGTCGCCGGGCAGCTCCAGGTCCAGGTCGGTCTCCTCCCCGGACGCCACGTCCCACACCAGCGGCTCCCACCGGCCGCGGCGCTGGTGCCCGATCAGCAGACGCGTGTCACCGCCGACGGGGGCGAAGCCCAGCACCTCCAGGCCCAGCTCCCGCCTGCCGCCCTTGGTGTCGTCGAGCTCGGCGACCGGCGTGCCGTCGGGGCGCAGCACGCGCAGCGCGGAGTGCATGGCGTCGCCGTGCTCGGTGTGCTCGACGGCGATCAGCGAGCCGTCGTGGGACAGGTCGCCGACGCCCGCCGACTCGCGGTGGCGGTAGATCTCCACCGGCGCCTCGCCGGTGCGCACGAGGTGGATCGTCGTGCCGTCCTCGTCCGTGGAGCGGCCCACCACCGCCGTGCGGCCGTCCCGGCCGAGGGCGAGGCCCGCCGGGTACGACGGGTCCAGGCCGGGAGCCGCGAGCTCGTCCTCGCCGCCCGTGAACGGCTGGCGGCGCCACACCCCGAACTCGTCGCCGTCCTTGTCGTCGAACCACCAGATCCAGTGGCCGTCGGGCGACAGCACGCCGTCCGTGGTGCCGTTCGGCCGGTTCGTCACCTGGCGCTGCTCGCCCGTCGACCGGTCCCAGGCGTACAGCTCGTACGTCCCGGTCGCGTTCGACACGAACAGCGAGCGGTCGGGGGCGTCCTCCGCCCAGTCCGGCAGGGAGACTCTCGGCGCCCGAAAGCGCTTTTCCCAGTCCGGCATCGCCCCGCTGTGATCGGTGTGTCCCACAAGCCCGCCTTGCTCGTTCCGGTCCGGCCGGTCCCGCTGATCCCGTGCGTCGGACCCGTTGCGCTCAGTCATGGCCCCATACTGCCTGGCCCGCCCGGCAATGCGCTGGCGAGCTCCCCAGCCTGTGGACAACCTCCACCGCTCCCACCCCTCCGCCGCCGAGGCCATGGCGATCACGTACGCCCGCCCGCCGGCCCACCGGCGTGAGGCCGCCCCGCGCCCACCCGCACCCGCGTGTGCCCGTGCCCACCGCAAGCGCCTGCTACGGCCCCGGCGGCCGCTCCCCGCCGCGCCCCGTGCCGCCCCGGCGCTTCCGGGCCCCGGCCGGCCCCAGCCGGTACGCACCCCACGGCACGGCTCTTCGCGAGACCCCCGTACCGTGGAGGGCGTGTACCGGTTTCTGCTGACGCCCCGATGGTGGGGGATCAACGTCTTCGTGCTGCTCGCCATCCCGTTCTGCGTCTTCATGGGGTCGTGGCAGCTGGGCCGGTTCGAGGACCGGGTGCAGGAGGACCGCACCGCGAGCGAGCAGGCCGCGTCGGCCAGGCACGAGGCGCCCCGCCCGCTGGCGGAGCTGCTGCCCGTGAACAAGGCGACCTCCGGCGAGCAGGTCACCGCGACCGGCCGGTACGGCAGGCAGCTGCTCGTGCCGGACCGGGAACTGGACGGCAGGCAGGGCTACTACGTCCTGACGCTGCTGCGCACCGGCTCCGGCAAGGCGCTGCCCGTCGTCCGGGGCTGGCTGCCCGGCGCGCCCGACCCGGCGAGGACGCCCGCGCCGCCGACCGGGCAGGTCACGGTCACCGGCGCCCTCCAGGCGTCCGAGACGCCGGGGGACAACGGCGTCAGCGCGCGCGGCGGGCTGCCGTCCGGGCAGACCGCGGCGATCAGCGCCGCCTCGCTGGTGAACCTCGTGCCCTACGACGTGTACGACGCGTGGGTCACCCTCAACGAGGGCGACTCGGGCATGAAGGCGGTGCCGGCGACCGCGCCGCAGAACACCGGGCTGGACCTGAAGGCGTTCCAGAACCTGGGGTACACCGCCGAGTGGTTCGCCTTCGTCGGGTTCGTGGTCTTCATGTGGTTCCGGTTGCTGCGCCGCGAGATCGAGTTCGCGCGGGACGCGGAGCTGGGGCTGGCCGCGGCCGAGGAGCGGCAGCAGCCCAGCCCGTCCGGCGTCTGAGCCCCCGATCCGGGCGCCGGGCGTCAGGAACCGGCCAGCAGGCCCGTCCAGTACACCGTCCCGGCGCACGCGTTGGTCACCGTGACGGCCGCCGAGCCCGAGCCCGTCGCCGGGGTGTACGTCACCGCGACGCTCCCCTCGGCCGTGCCGTCCTCGCGGACCAGCTGGGGGGACGTGCCCGTGTCACCCGTGGTGCCGGTCCCGCCGGTCGTGGTGGTCTGGTTCTCGCTGGGCGTCGGGGCGGGCGAGGGGTCGGGGCCGCCCGTGCCGCCGTCCGTGCTGCCGCCCGGGGTGCCGCCGGTGGTGGGGCAGGTCTCGGAGGGCACCCAGGCGAACTTCACCTCGTACGCCGCGCCCGGCGCCAGCACCAGCTGCGCGGACTCCAGCGACGGGTCGGGCAGCTGGGCGGCCGCGTCCCCGGCCACGTGCCGGGCCGAGCCGACCTTGGCGGGGTCGGCCGCGCCCTGCGGGAACGCGCTCACCCCGCCGGGGCTGCTGACGGTGCAGTCGGCGCCCGAGACGTTGGTGACCCGGAAGGAGCCGTAGACCGCGCCCGTGGAGTCGGGGGCGGCGCTGCTGCCGGCGGCGGGGCCGAGCTGGGCGGCCGTGCAGGCGGGCACGCCGGCCGTGGTGCCGGCGGAGGGGCTGGTGCCCTGGGACCCGCCGGCACCGGACCCGCTGCCCTTGCCCGCGCCGTCCTCCTTCTTCTCGCCCTCGTCCTTGCCCTCGGGCCTGCCGGCGGTGCCGCCGGAGGTGGTCTGCCCGCCGTCCGTGGCCTTGCCCTCGCCCGTGCCGCCCTGGGCCTGCGAGGCGTGCCCGGCGACGGAGGGGTTGGCGTCGGAGCCGGTGGCGTTGGAGACGTGCACGAGGGCCGGGACGGCGGTGCAGACGAACAGGGCGGCGGCGGCCATGCCGACGGCGGCCTGCCGCTTGCGGGCCCGCCGGGCGGGCACCGCCCGGCGCAGGTACTCCAGCGTCCCGTCGCGCGGCTCCACCTCCTGCACCACCTGGTGCAGCATGCTGCGCAGATCCAGCTCGTCCGAGTCGAACCCCTCGGGGCCCTGGTATTCGGGGCCGTGGTTCACAGTTCCGTTCCCAGCGTGCGATTGCTTCGGCTTCTGTCCGTCCGCCCTCGGCGGCTCCGGCCCCCGCCCGGGCAGCTCCGTCGGCTCGTGCCACTCGAAGGGCTCGTGGCGGTCGCGTCCGTCGCGCCGCGCCTCGTTGCCGTCGCTCATGCCGGCGCCCCCATGGCCAGCCGGAGCGCCGCGATGCCGCGCGAGCCGTACGCCTTGACCGAGCCGAGCGAGATGCCGAGCGTCTCGGCGACCTGCGCCTCGGTCATGTCCGCGAAGTAGCGCAGCACCAGCACCTCGCGCTGGCGGCGCTGCAGGCCCTTCATCGCCTTGATGAGGGAGTCGCGCTCCAGCTGGTCGTAGGCGCCTTCCTCGGCGCTGGCCATGTCGGGCATGGGCTTCGACAGCAGCTTCAGGCCGAGGATGCGGCGGCGCAGCGCCGAACGCGAGAGGTTGACGACCGTCTGGCGCAGGTACGCCAGGGTCTTCTCGGGGTCGCGGACGCGTTTGCGTGCCGAGTGGACGCGGATGAAGGCCTCCTGGACGACGTCCTCGCAGGAGGCCGTGTCGTCGAGGAGGAGGGCGGCGAGACCCAGCAGCGAGCGGTAGTGCGCGCGGTAGGTCTCGGTGAGGTGGTCGACGGTGGTGCCGGCCGCCACGGTGTCGTCGGCGCCGTCGCGCTGACTCGGTATGCGGGCCGGCCGCGCTGCGGGCATGGGCGCGATCACCGGCATGCCGCCGGGCGCACCGGGCATGCGGGGTCGAAGAGCCGCCGGGCGGGGCGGCCGTAGGGCCGTGCCGCGCGCTGATGGGGGTCCCCCCGCTCGAGCGAAGTCGAGAGTGGGGGAGAAGTCCAGAACCTCTGCCACGCCAGTTGGACACGCTCACCCCCGTCAGGGTTGTACGTGCCGGGCGTCACTTTCGCGTCGGCGGTCGCCGGCCGTCTGCTCGCGTCAGGCAGCACATCCGACAGCGCGTTAAATGCCCTCATGCGTCCCGCTCTTCCCCTATGTCCCATATGAACAGACGTCCCCACGCCCGGTTCCAGGCGTCCCCACGCCTGAACGACCGCGCCCCCCACGCCCACGAAGGGGTGACCGCAAAGACGCTCCCCGCCCTCCGCGCGGTTGCGGAGGGCGGGGAGGCACATCTCAGCCGCCGGTTGGCCCGGAACAAGTGGTCCGGACCGTCTTCCGGCTCACGTGTCTTACGCAGATCCTACAAACTGATCCCGTTCCGCCCAGGGGTTTTGCGGGTCCGCGGGAGCAAACTCACGTTCCCGGGGAGGTCGCAGGAGGTCCCACGCGGTCCTCAGGCCAGGTCCGCCGCCACCAGTTCGGCGATCTGCGCGGTGTTGAGCGCGGAGCCTTTGCGCAGGTTGTCCCCGCACACGAACAGTTCGAGCGCCGTGGGGTCGTCCAGCGCACGCCGCACCCGCCCGACCCAGGTCGGGTCGGTGCCGACCACGTCGGCGGGCGTGGGGAACTCCCCGGCCTCGGGGTTGTCGAAGAGCACGACACCGGGCGCGGTGGCGAGGATCTCACGCGCCTTGTCGACGGTGACCTCGCCCTCGAAGCGGGCGTGCACGGTCAGCGCGTGCGCGGTGACCACGGGCACCCGTACGCAGGTCACCGCCACGGGCAGCTCGGGCAGGCCGAGGATCTTGCGGGTCTCGCCCCGCACCTTCATCTCCTCCGAGGACCAGCCGTCCTCGCGCGGCGTCCCCGCCCACGGCACGACGTTCAGCACGACCGGCTCCGGGAACGGCCCGGTGCGGTCCCCGACGGCCCGCCGCACGTCACCGGGGCTGGTGCCCAGCTCCGTGCCGGCGACCAGGGACAGCTGCTGCCGCAGCGTGGTCACGCCCGCCCGCCCGGCACCGCTCGCCGCCAGGTACGCGGAGACGACCAGCTCGCGCAGCCCGAACTCGGCGTGCAGCGACCCCAGCGCCACGATCATGGACAGCGTCGTGCAGCTGGGGTTGGCGACGATGCCGCGCCGCCGCATCCGTACGGCGTGCGGGTTGACCTCGGGCACGACGAGCGGCACGTCCGGGTCCATCCGGAACGCGCCGGAGTTGTCGACCACCACCACGCCCTTGGCGGCGGCGACCGGCGCCCACCGCTCGGCGACCTCGTCGGGCACGTCGAACAGCGCGACGTCGATCCCGTCGAAGGCCTCCTCGGTGAGCGCGACCACCTCGACCTCCTCGCCGCGCACGGCCAGCCTGCGGCCGGCCGAGCGCGGCGAGGCGATCAGACGGATCTCGCCCCAGATGTCCGCCCGCTGGGACAGGATCTGGAGCATGACCGCGCCGACGGCCCCGGTCGCTCCCACGACCGCGAGCGCCGGCCTGCCGGTGCGCCCGGCATCCCCGGCCATCAGCGTCCGGTGCCTCCGTAGACGACGGCCTCGTCGCTGTCGGAGTCCAGCCCGAACGCGGTGTGGACGGCGCGGACGGCCTCGTTGACGTCGTCGGCGCGGGTGACCACCGAGATGCGGATCTCGGAGGTCGAGATCAGCTCGATGTTCACGCCGGCGTCGGACAGCGCGGTGAAGAAGTCGGCCGTGACACCGGGGTTGGTCTTCATGCCGGCGCCGACGAGGGAGATCTTGCCGATCTGGTCGTCGTAGCGCAGCGACTCGAAGCCGATGCCCGCCTTGTTCTTCTCCAGCGCGTCGATGGCCTTGCGGCCCTCGGTCTTCGGCAGCGTGAAGGAGATGTCCGTCAGGCCCGTGGAGGCCGCGGACACGTTCTGCACGACCATGTCGATGTTGATCTCGGCGTCGGCGATCGTGCGGAAGATCGAGGCCGCCTCGCCCGGCTTGTCCGGCACGCCGACGACCGTGATCTTGGCCTCGGAGGTGTCGTGCGCGACACCGGAGATGATGGCCTGCTCCACCTGGCTGTCCCCTTGCTGAATCGGCTCGCTGCTGACCCACGTCCCCTGCAGTCCGCTGAAGGAGGAGCGGACGTGGATCGGGATGTTGTACCGGCGGGCGTACTCCACACAGCGGTGGAGCAGCACCTTCGACCCGGACGCCGCCAGCTCCAGCATGTCCTCGAAGGAGATCCAGTCGATCTTCCGGGCCTTCTTCACCACACGCGGGTCGGCGGTGAACACACCGTCGACGTCGGTGTAGATCTCGCACACCTCGGCGTCGAGCGCCGCCGCGAGCGCGACCGCCGTGGTGTCGGAGCCGCCGCGCCCCAGGGTGGTGATGTCCTTGGTGTCCTGGCTCACGCCCTGGAAACCGGCGACGATGGCGATGTTGCCCTCGTCCACCGAGGTGCGGATCCGGCCCGGCGTGACGTCGATGATCCGGGCTTTGTTGTGGACCGAGTCGGTGATGACACCTGCCTGGCTGCCGGTGAAGGACTGGGCCGAGTGGCCCAGGTTTTTGATCGCCATCGCCAGCAGGGCCATGGAGATCCGCTCTCCGGCGGTCAGCAGCATGTCGAGCTCGCGCCCGGCAGGCATCGGGGAAACCTGCTCGGCGAGATCGATCAGCTCGTCCGTCGTGTCGCCCATCGCGGAGACCACGGCCACCACCTGGTGGCCGTTCTTCTTGGCTTCCACGATCCGCTTGGCGACGCGCTTGATGCCTTCGGCATCGGCTACGGAGGAGCCTCCGTACTTCTGCACGACAAGGCCCACGTGCGCTCCTCGCTCAGTCCGTCTCTTTCCGCCCGTACGTACATGTACTGCGGTCGGCTCAGTCTAACGAGCGTCCGAAAATCCCTTCTGCGGTATCGCATGGTGAGATTTCCGGGCCCGTCCTCCCGGGCTGCTCCTGCCCACGTGGTCGCGGCGCCACGCGAAAAGTGCCCCGCGTCACAACGGAAACCGAACAGAGGGACGTTCATTAGGTTTCACGCTCTATCGTGCGCGTGTGCGTGTACTTCTGGTGGAAGACGATGAGCCTGTCGCGGAGTCCCTGCGACGCGGCCTGAAGCGCTACGGCTTCGAGGTCGAGTGGGTGACGCGGGCCAGGCGGCGCTGAGCCACGAGGGCCCCTACGAGGTCGTCCTGCTGGACCTCGGCCTGCCCGACACCGACGGACTCGACGTCTGCAAGGCGCTGCGCGAGCGCGGTGACGTGCCGATCATCGTGATCAGCGCGCGCAGCGACGAGACGGACCGCGTGGTCGGCCTGGAGCTCGGCGCCGACGACTACGTCTCCAAGCCGTTCGGCGTCCGGGAGGTCATCGCACGGATACGGGCGGTGATGCGGCGGCTGCACCCCCGTACGCCCGCCGCCGACACCGCCGAGAACGGCCCCGACCGCTACGGCCCCCGCCTGACCCTCGACCGCAAGGCAGCGCGGGTGCGGCTGGACGGCGAGGAGGTGGCCCTCGCGCCCAAGGAGTACGACCTGCTGGCCTTCCTCACCGAGGAGCCGGGGGCGCTGATGTCCCGGGAGCAGATCATGGAGGCGGTCTGGGACGCGAACTGGTTCGGCCCGACGAAGACGCTGGACGTGCACGTGGCCGCGCTGCGGCGCAAGCTGAAGGGCGCGGTCACGATCGAGGCGGTGCGGGGCGTCGGTTTCCGGCTGGAGATCGTCACAGCCGGTGAGGGCGACGTGTCATGATCCGCCAGCTCGTCCGCAGCTACGTCCTGCTCGTCGCAGTCGCCATCGCCCTGTTCACCGTGCCGGTGGCGTTCACGCTCACCAAGCAGCTGCGGGACGACACCAGGTCGGCCGTCCTGCGGGAGGCCGACGCCATGGCGCTGCTGCTGGGCAACGGCCGCACGGCCTCCTGCGAGGCGCTGGAGGAGATGGCTGAGGCGTACGCCGACCAGATCGAGGTGACCCCCACCGGGAACTGCCGTACGACTCTGCGGCCACCCGAACCGGACGCGGCGCTGACGAAGGCGCTCCGGCAGGGCGAGGCCACGGTCGACTGGGGTTCCGACTTCATCTGGGGGGAGCACCTGGTCGTCACGGTCCCCGCCCACCGGCAGGCCGCGGACGACGGCAAGGGTGACGGCGAGCGCAGCACCGAGGGGGCGATCGTCGGTGCCGTGCGCGTGACGTACTCGACCGGCGACATGACCTCCCGTCTGTGGCAGATCTGGGGCTTCCGGGCCGTCCTCGCCGTGCTCGTCCTCGGCGTGGCCGCGCTGCTCGGTGCCGCGGTGGCCCGCCGGCTCACCCGACCGCTGCGCCAACTCAACGCCATGGCGAGCAAGTTCAGCGACGGCGACCTGACGGCTCGCTCCCCCGTGACCGGCCCGCCGGAGACGCAGACGCTGGCACGCACCCTCAACCAGGGCGCGGAACGCCTGGACACCCTGATCGCGGCGCAGCGCATCTTCGTCGCGGACGCCTCCCACCAGCTCAGGACTCCCTTGACGGCGTTGCGCCTGTCCCTGGACAACATCGCCGACGGGGTCGACGACGAGTTCGTCCGTGAGGACGTGGAGCAGGCGACCGCGGAGGTCGTGCGCATGAGCCGCCTGGTCAGCGGTCTGCTCGTGCTGGCCCGGGCCGAGGCGAAGGTGTCGGCCGCGGAGCCGCTCCCGCTGGTGGACATCGTGCGGGAGCGGCTGGCGGTGTGGAGGCCGGCCGCCGACGAGCGCGGAGTCACCATCGCGCTCAGGGGGAGTGCCGACGGCCGGCCGCTTGTGCTGGCCAGCCCCGGTCATCTGGACCAGGTGCTGGACAACGTGCTCTCCAACGCCCTGGAGGTCTCGCCGGACGGCGCGTCGATCACCGTCCGCGTGGAGCCCCGGGGCGACAAGGTGGACATCTCCGTGCTGGACGAGGGACCCGGCATGTCGGATGCCGAGAAGTCCCGCGCCTTCGACCGCTTCTGGCGCGGCCAGGGCCTGACCGGGAAGTCCGGTTCGGGCCTCGGCCTCGCCGTCGTCAAGCAGTTGGTGACCGACGACGGCGGGACCGTGGCCCTCGCGGACGCTCCCAGGGGCGGCCTGTGCGTGACGATCACCCTGCGGGCCGCGTCACGCGGCGGCAACTGAGCCGCCGGCCGGGATCATCCCTCCGGCATCTTCGAGGAGTGGTGGTTGACGATCAGCCACTTGCCGTTCCGCTTCTCGTACTCGTACGTGTAGCGGGCCTTGACGGTGTTCTTCACACCCGTGTCGTGGTCGGTGAGCGCGAACTCGTACACGCCGGTGTCGATGACGGAGTTCTCGTCGAGGACGTTGACGTGCGACTCGAGCTTCGTGCCGTACGGCTTGTTCGCCAGGAAGTGCTCGAAGTAGTCGACGATGCCGGCTCTGTCGGTCCGGACCTTGTTGGAGACGGTGGGCAACAGGACCGCGTCGCTCGCGTAGAGGTCGGCCACCTTCTGCGGGTCGCCGGTCTGCAGCGCCGCGTTCCAGTTGTCGAACAGTCCGAGGACCTGCGCCTCGGTGGCCGTCCTGGCGGAGCTCTTCGCCGGCTTGGCGGCGGGCTCGGCCCCGGCGACCCCGACACCGGCGGCGAAGGTGCCGGCGGCGACGGCGGCAGCGGCGGTCACGAGGGCCACGCGCTTGCCTATGGACGTCCTGGCGGTACGACGAGTCATTCGCTGTCTCCGTTACGAGTGAGGGGAGTTGCTTCCGGGGGAGGAAGTGACTCCAGACTCGCGGGAGAGCGGTTAGGGCCCGTCCAGCGGACGTACAGCCGGGAGGAAGGACTGGTGCAAACCACCGGCCGTGCACGCCTGGGCACGGTGCGTTCACCCACCGAAGACCGGGGGTGATTCGGCCCGGGGGCTCAAGCCCCGGGCTGGACCGCGGAGATGAACTCCTCCCAGGCGGCTGCGCCGACTTCGAGTTGCGGGCCTGCCGGGTTCTTGGAGTCGCGGATGCGGACGGTGGTGGAGAGGGCCACCTCGACGCAGGCGCCGCCCTCGGAGTCGCTGTAGCTCGACTTGCACCACGTCAACTGGTCGCTCATGCCTGATCCACCATCCGCTCGACGAAACGGGCCGACTCGTCAGGACTGAAAGCCTGCGCCCGGATCATGCTAAGCCGCTCAGTCGTGCGACTGACAGCGTCCGGGTCAGCCGAAAGCTCGCTGCCCAACTGGCCCTCGGCATACGCGAAACGCTCGTGGTCACGGGTCTCCAACAGCACCACAGGCCCCATGAGCGCTGCGGGAACGGCCCTGCCGAACGGGAGCACCTGAAGCGTGACGTTACTCAGCCCGGACACCTCGAGCAGGCGGTGCAGTTGCTCAGCATCCACCTGCGGACTGCGCAGCACAGCCTCGTAGACGACAAAGCTCAGAGCCACCGGTGGCTTCCGTCCGGTGAGGATCGACTGCCGTTCCATACGCGCCGCGACGCGGTCCGCCGCCGTCTCCTCGTCGAGGGGCGGGACGTGGTTGTCGATGAGTGCCTTCGCGTAGCCCTTCGTCTGCAACAGCCCAGGGACATGCGTGACCTCGTACCACCAGAGGCTGATCGCCTCCTTCTCCCGCTCCATGAACTCCTGCGCCCGCGCCGGGAACTTCTCCCTGCTCAGGTACTCCTTCGCCGCGCTCAGCAAGCCCTCCGCCCGGCACAACTCGTCGGCCACGTCGAGGACTCGGGGCGTCGGCATGCGCGCACCCTGCTCCATCGCCTTGATGGTGTCCGGCGAGTAGTTCGCGGCGGCGGCCAGTTGCTCACGGCTGACGTTCGCCTTGGTGCGCCAGCGTTTCATCTGGTTGCCGCTGAAGCGCCACATCACGGGCGACTGGGAGTTGCTGTTGTACTGACCCGGCACCGAGCCCACCTCCGACCGACACACACCGGCGTGTGTCCCCCTGGTCGCTACCGAGCGTAGCCCCGCGGGCGTCACCGTGTGACCATGACGAACGCGATTCACCGCCCCGACTGGGTTCCCGCCTCCGGGCACCGACTCCACGTGACCGGCGTGCACTTCGACGCCGTACGGATCGAGGGCCTACGGGGAGAGCTGGTCGCGGACTGGCTCGTCGAGGTGTCCGGCGAGGACGCGGGGCCGATCGTCTGCGAGGCGTCCGGGGTGCGGTGGGTGTACTTCCTGCTGGCGCCCGGGGAGGTGCGCGGACACGACTGGCCGCTCGGTGTGCAGCAGTTCGGCGGGAAGGGGCTGCACACCGTCACGTACGTCGGCGTCCCGGCGCTGGAGGGGAACACATGGCCGCTGCGCTGGTACAGCGCACCGACGCCGACCGCGCCGTACGTCGACGTGGAGGCGCTGCTCGCCGCCGTGACGCGGTGAGGCTGTCACTGGGCCGGTCGCAGCCCCAGCGGCCTCGCGATCTCCTGGGCCATGACCTTGCCCGCCTCGAATTCGAGGGTGTCGTCGCCCATGCCCTGGTCGGTGTCGAGGCCGTCGAGCTCTTCCAGGGGCTGGTTGAGCCTCACATGGGCCACCACGGACTGGAGTGCGCGCAGCGTCGCCGACGCCGTCGAGCCCCAGTTGGAGAAGTACGAGAACTGCCACCACCACAGGGCCTCCGTGGTGCGGCCGGCCCGGTAGTGGGCCATGCCGTGGCGGAGGTCGGTGATGACGTCGGCCAGGTCGTCGGAGATGCGGGCGGGGACGGGCGCCTTGCGGGGCTCGTACGGGTCGAAGACCTCGGAGTAGACGTCCACCGGTTCCAGCAGCCGCGCCAGGTTCTCGCGGAGGCCGTCGACGTCCGGCTCCGGGCCGGAATCCGGCTCGTAGCGCTCGTCGGGGACGATGTCCTCGTGCGCGCCCAGCCGGCCGCCGGCCAGGAGGAGTTGGGAGACCTCCAGGAGGAGGAAGGGGACCGCCGATTCCGGCTCGTCGCCCTTCGCGACCTCCGTGACGGCGACCAGGAAGCTCTCGATCTGGTCCGCGATCTGGACCGCGAAGTCGTCGGGGTTCTGGTGGGTCGCGTGCAGCGTGGCGTCAGACATCTAGGAGTCGTCTCCCCTCGAAGGCGCGGCCGAGGGTGACCTCGTCCGCGTATTCCAGGTCGCCACCCACCGGGAGGCCGCTGGCCAGGCGGGTGACCTTCAGGCCCATGGGCTTGATCATGCGGGCGAGGTACGTCGCCGTCGCCTCGCCCTCCAGATTCGGGTCCGTGGCCAGGATCAGCTCCGTGACCGTACCGTCGGCCAACCTGGCGAGAAGTTCCCGTATACGCAGGTCGTCGGGGCCGACTCCGTCGATGGGGCTGATGGCGCCGCCGAGGACGTGGTAGCGGCCCCGGAACTCCCGGGTGCGCTCGATCGCCACGACGTCCTTCGGTTCCTCGACGACACAGATGACCGCCGGGTCGCGGCGGGTGTCGCGGCAGATGTTGCACAGCTCCTCCTGCGCCACGTTGCCGCAGGTCGCGCAGAAGCGGACCTTCGCCTTGACCTCCATGAGGGCCTGCGCGAGCCGCCGTACGTCCGTCGGTTCCGCCTGAAGGATGTGGAAGGCGATCCGCTGGGCGCTCTTGGGACCGACGCCGGGCAGCCGCCCGAGCTCGTCGATCAGGTCCTGCACCACGCCTTCGTACAACGGACTGCCGTCCTTCCTGGGGTTCCTTCAGTACGTACGGTAGAGGCCCGCCGCCCCTCTTAGAAAGGCAGGCCCGGGAAGCCGCCGCCGCCCAGGCCCTGGGCGAGCGGGCCGAGCTTCTGCTGCTGGAGGTTCTGCGCGTTGTCGTTGGCCGCCTGCACGGCCGCCACGATCAGGTCGGCGAGGGTCTCGGTGTCCTCGGGGTCCACCGCCTTCGGGTCGATCTTCAGGGCCCGCAGCTCGCCGGCTCCGGTGACGGTGGCCTTCACCAGGCCGCCGCCCGCCTGTCCGTCGACCTCCGTCTGCGCCAGTTCCTCCTGCGCCCGCTGCAGGTCCTGCTGCATCTTCTGGGCCTGCTGGAGCAGCTGCTGCATGTTGGGCTGGCCACCACCGGGGATCACGATCAGCTCCTGTTTCGTACGGCTGTCCGGACGGGTTTTTTCCCGCCTGGCACGAGCCTACGTGGTCCGGGCAGCCCCCGCCCCGGCACTCTTTCGGGTGAGTTCCTCCGGCGCCCTATACCTGACCAAGACCTACTTCCGGGCGGAAAAGAGGCGAAACCTTCCCCTTAGCCACCCATTGGGCGGTAGGAAGGGTGGCGGCGCGTCAGCATCAGCATCACAGGGCCATCAGGCGTCACGCAGCGTGATCGTGCGTGGTCGGGCGTGAACTGTCGGAGTCGGTCGGGTCAGTAGGGAGTGCGGGTGGGTCAGCCGGAGATGCAGCCCGAGGGGCCGCCGCAGGACGGGCGGGGCGAGGGGGCGGCCGGGCTCCGGCCGGGCGACCTGACCGGGCGGGCGTTCCCGCTCGGGGACTGGGGCGAGCCGGCGGCCCGCCTGGACGAGCTGTACCGGTGGGTGGAGCGCGGGGCGCTGGACACGGCGGCCTGGTATCTCGCGGACCGCGTGTGGAAGCGGCGGGGGGCGCGGGCGCTGCGGGCCGGGGCCGCGGCGGGGGCCGTCGCCGGGGCCGCGCTGCCGCTGCTGGATCTGACGGGGGTGGTGGGCGGGGCCGCGCCCTGGGGGTACCTCGCGTTGGTGCTGGGCGTGGCGTGCGTGGCCGGGGACCGGTTCTTCGGGGTGACGTCCGGCTGGATAAGGGACGTGGCGACCGCGCAGGCGGTGCAGCGGCGCTTGCAGGCGCTGCAGTTCGACTGGGCGTCGGAGAGTGTGCGGGAGGTGCTCGGGCCGACGGAGGGGACCGCGGCGGAGGCCGCCGAGCGGTGTCTCGGCGTGCTGCGGCGGTTCTCGGAGGACGTGACCGAGCTGGTGCGGGTGGAGACGGCGGACTGGATGGTGGAGTTCCGGACGGGGGGCGCGCCGCTCGGCATTCAGTCGGCGGTGCCGTCGGGGGCGGGACGGCCGGAGGCGGCGAGCGCGAACGGGCGCTTCCCCGCCCCGCCGGGCGCCGCACGCCCGAACATGCCGAGGCAGCGGCCACCGGAGCCCAGGTGATCCGGAGCGCCGGCCGGGAGGCGGGGCGAAGCTCTGGGGTGGGGCGTGGCCGACGGGCGGGGGAACCAGGTGCGGGGGCGGCGGCTTCGGCCTGTGCGGCCAGCTCCGCCGCGCCGGCGCCCGCCGCCGTGACGGTCAGGACCGTTCGCCTGGTGGGGCTGGGGTCATGCGTCCTCCCGCGGCCGATGCGTGGGGACTGCTGCGTACGGACTGCTCATGGTCGTGTGCACATCAGGACGGGGCGGGGGCGCACCAGCCCCTGTCGTCCGGCGGGCACGGCAGGTGGCCGTGGTCCTGGATGACGCGCCGGCTGGTGCTCCGGTCGAGGTGGGCCAGGAAGGCGGCGGCGAGGGAGCCGGCCGGGGCGGGGCCGTAGGTGTAGGCGTACTCGACGCTCCGGTACGGATAGGTGCTGCCGATGGCGGTGGACGCCCGCTTGCCGTCGAGGGCGACCGGGCGCACGTCCCGGTGGGCTCCGGCGAGGGTGAGTTCGCTGTAGCCGATGGCGCCGCGCTGCTCGGCGACCTTCTTCAACACGGCCTGGGTGGAGCCGAGTTCGCAGCGGGTGACGCGTGCACCGGTGGCCGGGTCGCCGGGGGGTGCGCAGTCCAGTGAGGTGGTCGGGGCCAGCTCCCAGCCGCCCAGCACCCGGTTCTGGAAGATCTGCCGGGTGCCCGAGTAGGCGTCCCGGCTGACGAGGACGACGGGGTCCGGGGCGAGGCCGGGGTCGAGCTGGTCCCAGCGCTGGTACCTGCCCGCGTACAGGTCCCGCACCTGCCGGGTGGTCAGGCTGTTGCGCTCCAGTCCGACGGCGGGGTTGACGACGAGGGTGAAGGCCGACAGCGCGACCTTCTCCCCCGTCAGGCGCCGGCTGTCGCCCATGGGCCCGTCCGTGAAGGCGATCACGGGCGGGAACCTCCTCTTCGACGTGGCGCCCAGCGCGGCGAGTTCGGCGACTCCTGCCTCGCTGCCCCGCGCCTGCACCGTGATGGCGGCGCCCTCGCAGTCCTTCTCGTACTCCTTCGCGAGCGTCTCCAGCACGGGCGCGAAGGCGGTCGAGCCGGTCACCGTCAGCTCGCCGCGCTCGCAGCCGAGCGGCGGCCGGACGTCGTCGCGGGCGACGATGATGCCCGCGAGAGCCAGGACCGAGAGGGTGAGCAGGCCGGTGAGCAGCCGGGCCGGGAGGCTGAACACCGGTGGCTGGTCGTCGGGGGTGGCGCTGCGGTTGGGGTGCACCTCGCCGTCCCGCAGACCGCCGGTCAGCCGGATCTCGCGGCCCACGTCACCGCCGGACAGCAGCACCAGCAGCTTGAAGTGGTCGCCGCGGTTGAGCGGGACACGCGGGATGCGCAGCGTGTTGCCCTCGCAGCCGAAGCCCCGGGCCGGTGTGAAGTGGTCCATGAGGTGGTCGGCGTGCGAGGGCTGGGTGACGGAGACACCGCGGATGACACGGTCGGTGAACACCGCGGTCAAGCCGTGCAGTTCGGGTCCGGTGTAGTCGTCGTGGTCGATGCCCTGCGAGCCGTCGTTCTCGATGCGCAGCAGGACGAGGGTCGCGTCGGCCATCACCGGCGCCTCGTCGAAGAGGCCGAGCCGTACGTTGGCGCGGCCCGAGCGCACGTCGTCACCGATCGGGTTGTCCATCTGCACGCGGTAGCCGATCCGTTTGCGGCGCGGTACGCGGCGTTCGTACCAGACCATGACGCCCGAGGCGACGATGCCGAGGAGCGCCGTTCCCACGGCGACGAGGTTCTCCGCGCTCAGCCACTCCACTGTGGTGCCCCCGCGACTGCCCAGAGTTCGACCGGAGGTTCACCGTACGGCCGGAGGAGAGAGTGGCCGGGTTTCGTTCGCGGAAGTTCGCCGGACGTTCAACGAACCCGGCGCCGAGGGGACTTGGTCACTCCCTCGTGTACGTCAGCTGCTCGCCGCTGCTCGTGTTCGCGCGCTGCAGCGTGCCGTCCGGCAGCAGGGTGATGAGCGTGGCCTCGCCCGGGGAGCAGGCGGTGCGGGGCTGTCCGACGGTGACGGTGGACGGGCCGATCCGCAGCGGGCCGTCGCCGCCCGGCGCCTCGGTCAGCTCGGCCTCGAACACGCAGTGGTAGGTGCCGCTCCCGGTGGGCCCGTCGGCGACGAGGGACAGGACCGTGTCGCCCACCTCGCCCTGCTGGAGGGTGAGCCGACGGGTGTGCCGGCCGTCCGCGTTGTCGATGGTCGTGGTCCAGGTGCCCAGGTAGGCCGTCGGGATCGTGCCGTCCGCGGGCGCCGAGGTGGTCGGCCGCGCGGTCGTCGGGGTCGGGCCGGAGGTGGTGGGGCTGGGGGTCGGGGACGCGCTGGTGGTCGGCGTGGAGGTCGGGTCGCCGTCGGCCCGGTGGCCGCCGCGGTCCATCATCGCGTAGACCGAGCCACCCGCGGCCACCGCGACGACCAGTGCGATCAGCACCAGCAGCGCGGTGGAACGGCCGCTGCCGCGCGGCGGCTCCTGCTGGGGACCGTACGGCGGGGTCGGCCCGAAGGGCGGCGGGCCGTACGGCGGGGTGGAGCCGATGCCGCCGTGCCCGTGCCCGGCGTACGGCGCGGGAGCGGCGGGCGGATAGCCGTAGCCGGGCGGCTGGGGGTGCTGCTGCGGGTGCTGCTGGGGGTGGCCGTACGCGGGATGCGCGGCGGGGCCCGGCGGGGGTGCGGTCGGGGGCTGGCCCACGACCAGGGTGGGGAGGTGGTCGAGGGGCGCTCCGCCACCCGGTTGGCCGGGCGGGGGCGGGGGTGCGGCGGGGTCCGGGCTCGGGTTCGGGTTCGAGTTCAGGCTCGGTGAGACTTCGTCGGCGGCGGGGGCGTGCTCGGGGGTGGGGCCGGGGCCCAGCCGGTCGGACCGAGCGGCCTCGTCGGGCCGGGCGGCAGGGCCGGGGTGGCCCGCAGGGCCGGGCTGACCGGGCTGATCGGGCTGACCGACGGGGCCTGGCCGGCCAGGTTGTCCGACAGGACCCGGCTGACCGACCACGCCCGGCTGCCCCGGCTGACCGGGCTGACCGACAACGCCCGGCTGACCGGACCGGCCGCCAGAACCCGGCTGGCCCGGCTGGCCCGCAGGACCCGGCTGCCCCGGCTGACCGGCAGGACCCGGCCCGCCCTCCGGGTCCTCCGTGTCCAGCAGCCGTACCGCGTGCCGCCCGAGTTGGGCCACCAGGGCGCTCGGCAGCCAGGGGTCGCGGGAGCGGCCGTCGGCGACCGTGTCGTCCGCGCCGGTGCGCTGCAGGACGCGGTCGAGCGTCGGACGTGCGGCCGGGTCCTTGCGCAGGCACTCGCGGACCAGGTCGGCGATGCCCTCGGGCACGCCCTCCAGGTCGGGCTCCTCCTGCGCGATGCGGAACATCAGGGCGTGCACACCGCTGTTGGCGGTGCCGAAGGGCAGCTTGCCGGTCGCCGCGTACGCCAGCACCGAGCCCAGGCAGAAGACGTCGCACGCGGGGGTGATGCGGTCGCCCCGCACCTGCTCGGGCGCCATGAAGCCGGGCGAGCCGACGAGCGCACCGGTGCGGGTCAGGCCCCCGTCGGTGACGGTCTCCAGCGCCCGTGCGATACCGAAGTCGATGACCCGCGGGCCGTCGATCGTCACCAGCACGTTGGACGGCTTGAGGTCGCGGTGCACGATCCCGGCCGCGTGGATGTCCTTGAGCGCGTGCGCGAGCCCGGCCGCGAGGATGCGCACCGACCGCTCGGGCAGGGCTCCGTGGTCCTGTCCGACGACCTGCTGGAGGCTGGGCCCGGCGACGTACCCGGTGGCCACCCACGGGACGGCGGCCTCGGTGTCCGCGTCGAGCACCGGCGCGGTCCAGTGCCCGCCGACCCGCCGGGCCGCCTGCACCTCCTGCCGGAACCGCTCCCGGAACTCCTCCTGCCGTGCCAGCTCCTCGCGCACCAGCTTGACGGCGACGGTGCGTCCGCGGTCCGACCGGGCCAGATAGACATGGCCCATGCCGCCGGCGCCGAGCCGCGCCAGCAGCCGGTAGGCACCGATCCGCTGTGGATCCCCCGGTCCCAGCATCTCCATCGTCCGCGCCCCTCCCCCGTTCCGCGCGTGTGCGACAGACCGAGAATAGTGCGGGGTCAGGGGCGTGGGGACGGGCCGGCCCCTACGGTTCCGTAACAGCCGGGGCGGGCGGCCCGACCTCGTCGAGCACCGCCGACAGCCGTTCCAGGACGCGTACCGCCTCGGCGAGCTCCGCCTCGCCGTACGCCCGGGCCAGCCGGTCGGCGAAGGCGGCGTGCCCGGGGTCGATCCGGGCGATCGCCACCCGGCCCTCCTGGGTCGGGGCGAGCAGCTTGGCGCGGCGGTGGGCGGGGTTGGGCCGGTACTCGGCGAGGCCGCGCTCCACCAGCAGGTCGGCGATGCGCTGCACGCTCTGCCGGGTGATGCCCATGACCCGCGCGATGCCGGATACCGGCAGCGGCTCGCCGAGGACCGCGCCGAGCACCTGCCACCAGGCGGCGGTGACCCCGGCCGGCCGGGCCAGTTCCTCGGCCACCGCGAGGAACTGGCCGTTGAGCCGGAAGACCCCGAGGGCGCTGCGGCTGAGCAGCTCCTGACGCTCCCGGCTCATGCCGCCCCGGCCTTCTCCAGCACCGCGTACGCCGACGGGTCCGAGTCGTGGAACAGCCGGTACCAGGCGTCGAGCACCTCACCCTCGTACACCCCGAGGAGCCGGAAGACCTCCCGGGCGAAGGCGACGGGCTCGGTCGGGCCGGCGGTGACCAGGCCCTGGTCGGTGACGGCGTCGGTCTCGACGTACCGCTCGCCGCCCGTGTAACCGGTCGCGGCCAGGTAGAAGGAGACCGCGCTGGTGTGCGCCCGGTCGTCGAGCAGGCCCTCCCGGGCAAGCCCGGCGGTGGCCCCGCAGATCGCGGCGACGGGCACGCCGGCGTCGAGGAACTCCCGTGCCTTGCGGGCGAAGGGCGCGAGGTCGTCGCCCGTGTCCCACAGGTCGGCGCCCGGCAGGATCAGCAGGGAGCTGTCCTCGGGCCGTACGCCGTCCAGGGCCAGGTCGGGCTCGACGCGCAGTCCGCCGATGCTCGTGACGGGGGCGGTGGACGGGCCGACGGTGCGGATCCCGTACCCGGCGCGGGCGAGGAAGGCGGTCGTGTGGCCGGTCTCCCAGTCCGCGAGGGTGTCGTAGACGGCCAGGTGGACGGGCTTGCGGTCGTGCGGGGTGCTGCCGGTGTCGCCCTTCATGGCTCCTCCTCGGACCCGAATGTTTATGACAGCATTCTGCCCGTTCGACAGCGTGCTGTCAATAGTGTGAATTCGACAACCTGTCGCGGAAAGCCCCGGACCGCAGACAGGACGCCCATGTCCCCCGTGCGGTGCGCTTGCCTACCCTCGCCCGCATGACCCCTCATCCCCAGCCGAATCCGCAGGTCGGCGCTGCCGTGAAGGCCGCGGACCGCGCGCACGTGTTCCACTCCTGGTCCGCCCAGGAGCTCATCGACCCGCTCGCCGTCGCCGGCGCCGAGGGGGCGTACTTCTGGGACTACGACGGCCGGCGCTACCTCGACTTCACCAGCGGGCTCGTCTACACCAACATCGGCTACCAGCACCCCAAGGTCGTCGCCGCCATCCAGGAGCAGGCGGCCCGGATGACGACGTTCGCGCCCGCCTTCGCGGTCGAGGCACGGTCGGAGGCGGCGCGGCTCATCGCCGAGCGCACGCCGGGCGACCTGGACAAGATCTTCTTCACCAACGGGGGCGCCGACGCCGTCGAGCACGCCGTGCGCATGGCGCGGCTGCACACGGGCCGACCGAAGGTGCTGTCGGCGTACCGCTCGTACCACGGCGGTACGCAGCAGGCCGTGAACCTCACCGGCGACCCGCGCCGCTGGGCCAGCGACAGCGGTACGGCCGGTGTCGTGCACTTCTGGGCGCCCTTCCTCTACCGCTCCCGCTTCTACGCCGAGACCGAGGAGCAGGAGTGCGCGCGGGCCCTGGAGCACCTGGAGACCACGATCGCCTTCGAGGGGCCGTCGACCGTCGCCGCGATCGTGCTGGAGACGATCCCCGGCACGGCGGGGATCATGGTGCCGCCGGCCGGGTATCTCGCGGGCGTCCGCGAGCTGTGCGACACGTACGGGATCGTCCTGATCCTGGACGAGGTCATGGCGGGCTTCGGGCGGACGGGCGCGTGGTTCGCGGCGGACCTGTTCAGGGTCGTGCCGGACCTGATGACCTTCGCCAAGGGCGTGAACTCGGGCTATGTGCCGCTGGGCGGCGTCGCCATCTCCCAGAAGATCGCGGAGACCTTCGCGCGGCGCCCCTACCCGGGCGGGCTGACGTACTCCGGGCATCCGCTGGCGTGCGCGGCGGCCGTGGCGACGATCGAGGTGATGGCACAGGAAGGGGTCGTCGAGAACGCGGCCCGGCTGGGCGCCGAGCTGATCGGCCCCGGGCTGCGCGAGCTGGCCGAGCGGCACCCGTCGGTGGGCGAGGTGCGCGGCACCGGCATGTTCTGGGCGCTGGAGCTGGTGCGCGACCGGGAGACCCGTGAGCCGCTGGTCCCTTACCACGCGACCGGCGAGGCGAACGCCCCGATGGCCGCGTTCGGCGCCGCCGCGAAGGCGCACGGCCTGTGGCCGTTCATCAACATGAACCGCACCCACGTCGTCCCGCCCTGCAACCTGACGGAGGCCGAGGCCAAGGAGGGCCTGGCGGCGCTGGACGCGGCGCTGTCGGTCGCGGACGAGTACACCCGGTGAGCGCCCGGTAAGCAACGGTTCCAGGGCGGACCCGAACGCGTAAGGTGGCGTGCTCGTAGACATGTACGTGCACGCCACTCGGACGCGACGAGGGAGACGCCCTGACCATGCCCGGCTCCGGCAGCAGCGGCAACGGCGCCGTCACGCGCAGCACCCTGCGGCAGCAGATCGCCGAAGCGCTCCGCGACGAGGTGCTGGCGGGGCGTCTGCAACCCGGGCAGGAGTTCACGGTGAAGGAGATCGCCGAGCAGTACGGCGTCTCCGCGACCCCCGTGCGTGAGGCGCTGGTCGACCTGTCCGCGCAGGGGCTGCTCGACGCCGACCAGCACCGCGGCTTCCGGGTGCACGAGTACTCCGCCGACGACTTCCGGGGCATGATCCAGGCCCGCAGCCTGGTCACCGACGGGATGTTCCACGCCCTGACCGACGGCCACCTCAGGCACGTACGGCCCGACCACCCCCGGATCGCCGCCGCGCTCGCCGGGGTCCGGCGCCGCGGCGAGGAGGCCCGGCGCGCCGCCACCGCCGGTGACCTGACCGTGCTCATCGGGTACGACCTGCGGTACTGGCGCGAACTCGCCGCCCTGTTCGGCAATCCCTACCTGTCCGACTTCCTGCACCGGCTGCGCGTCCAGACCTGGGTGTGCGCCGTGCAGCACCTGCGCCGGCTGACCGACCTGCGCGGTCAGCTGTGGTCCGGGCACACGGATCTGGTCGACGCCCTGGCGCGGCGCGACACCGACTCCGCCCGCTGGATCGTGGAGTCCTACAACGCCCACTCCCTCGCACTCATCGAACGACTGGCGGACGGCTGAACGACGGCACCGCGGGACGAGGTGGAACGGTGGTGCCGGGGTAGGGGACATGCACGGGGGAACCGGACACGTACGGACGGGCGCCGCCGCGCCCGGCACCGATTACCCTGCCTTGACCACCGTGCTGTGTGAGGAGCCCTCTTTGGCCTGTGACCTGTGGCTGGTACCGCTCGTGGACGTGTTGTGCCACACGCCCGACAACCCCTTCGCCGAGGAACTCGCGCAATACAACAAGGTGCTGGCCGAGGCCGGGCTGCCGCCGGTGCCGGTGTACCAGTACATGCCTGGACTGTCCGGCGACGTCGCCCCGGTCGCCGGATTCGACTACGACGCGCTGCACTTCCTGCGCCGCGTGTACCTCCTCCAGCTCTGCGGTCTGCCGGTGACCCCCGTCGACGAACTGGGCGGCGACTACGAGCAGTTGCTGGAGATGTTCGAGGCCACGGCCCAGCAGTCGCACCTGGTCTGGCACTACGACCACGCGGGCGCGTACGTCCCCGTCGACTTCCCGCAGCCCCTGGCCAACGACGAACTGATGGCGGCCGGCGGCCCGTTGGGCTCCTCTCAGGCCCTGCTGCGGGAGCTGGAGTTCGTCGCCCCGTCGATCGGCATCGACCCGGCGAACCCCCCGGCGCCGCCCCAGCCCCCTCTCGCTCCCACGGAGCTGGAGGAACCGGCTGTCCCCGCCCCGTACGACCCCAGCCCCTTCGCCCGGGAACGCCACGTCTGGCTGGGGCTGCACGCGGCGGTGACGCGGAGTCTGGCGCAGGGGTCGATGATCGTCTTCAGCTGACGGGCCGGAGCCCGGCCGACGGTCAGTGCCCGGCGGTCAGCGCCCCGGCTGGGCGAGGCGCTCCTGCGCGTCGTCGAGGTTCACCCGGCGCGGTACGCGCATCGCACGCGAACGGCTGCCTCCCGCGTGGGCGGAAGGCAGCCGTCGATCCGGCGGGCGGATCAGAGGAACGAGTTGATCTGAATCGTCTCGTCGCGGCCGGGGCCCACGCCGATCGCCGAGATCGGGGCGCCCGACATCTCCTCCAGGGCCTTCACGTACGCCTGGGCGTTCTTCGGCAGGTCGGCGAAGGTCTTCGCCTTGCTGATGTCCTCGCTCCAGCCCGGCAGCATCTCGTAGACGGGCTTGGCGTGGTGGAAGTCCGTCTGGGAGTACGGGAGTTCCTCGACGCGCCGGCCGTCGATCTCGTACGCCACGCAGACCGGGATCTGCTCCCAGCCGGTCAGCACGTCCAGCTTGGTGAGGAAGAAGTCGGTCAGGCCGTTGACGCGGGTGGCGTAGCGGGCGATCACCGCGTCGAACCAGCCGCAGCGGCGGTCACGGCCGGTGGTGACACCGCGCTCGCCGCCGATGCGGCGCAGCGCCTCGCCGTCCTCGTCGAACAGCTCGGTCGGGAAGGGGCCGGCGCCGACGCGGGTGGTGTACGCCTTGAGGATGCCGATGACCCGGCTGATCTTCGTCGGGCCCACGCCCGCGCCCGTGCAGGCGCCGCCCGCGGTCGGGTTCGAGGAGGTCACGAAGGGGTAGGTGCCGTGGTCGATGTCCAGGAGGGTGCCCTGGCCGCCCTCGAAGAGCACGACCTTGTCCTGCTCCAGCGCCTCGTTGAGGACCAGCACCGTGTCGGCGACGTACGGCTCGATCTTCTCGGCGTAGCCCAGCAGCTCCTCGACCACCTGCTCCACGGCGATCGCGCGCCGGTTGTACAGCTTGGTCAGGATCTGGTTCTTGACGTCGAGGGCCGCCTCCACCTTCTGGGTCAGGATCGACTCGTCGTACAGGTCCTGCACGCGGATGCCGACGCGGTTGATCTTGTCGGCGTACGTCGGGCCGATGCCGCGCCCGGTCGTGCCGATCTTCCGCTTGCCGAGGAAGCGCTCCGTCACCTTGTCGACGGTGACGTTGTACGGCGTGATGATGTGCGCGTTACCGCTGATGAGGAGCTTGGAGGTGTCGACGCCGCGCTCGTTCAGTCCGCTCAGCTCGGAGAGCAGGACCGACGGGTCGACGACGACGCCGTTTCCGATGACCGGCGTGCAGCCGGGGGACAGGATTCCGGAAGGGAGCAGGTGGAGGGCGTACTTCTGGTCGCCCACGACTACCGTGTGGCCGGCGTTGTTGCCGCCCTGGTAGCGCACCACGTAGTCGACGGAACCACCGAGGAGGTCCGTCGCCTTTCCCTTGCCTTCGTCACCCCACTGAGCACCGAGCAGCACAAGTGCGGGCACGCGCGTACACCCCTTCCGGGCGGGGCATGTCCATGGTCAGGGGCGTACGCGGTGGGATACCGCCGCGTGCACCGCGACCGCCGTTGGCCGCAACCGTCGGACCGGATGCCCCGGAATAGACGAAGCCCCTGGCGCAACAGCGCAGCGCAAGGGGCTCTTGCACCAAGATGCTACCCGAGGAAGCGAGGCATGGCCGAGGTGGCGACTGCTCCGACGTCCGATCAGCTGCTGGTGATCATCGATCCGGTCGCGCGGAGGACGGACGGGGAGTCCGTTCGCATCGCGAAAGACGTGCTCAGCGCGGGTGCCGCCATGAAGGTGTGCCTGCCGGACGGTCCGGAGGAATTCGCCCGGGCGCTGCGCCGGCGCGGGTCACGGCGGCCGGTGGTGGTCGGCGACGACCGGGCCCTGGTCCGCGCGGTGTCGCTGCTGCACCGGCAGCGGGAGCTGGCGGCGTGCGCGCTGTCGGTGGTCCCGGTGGGCGGTGCGCTCTCGCTGGCCCGGTCCCTCGGGGTGCCGACCGACGCGGTGGCGGCGGCGCGGGCGGTCCTCGACGGCGCCGAGCGGCGGATGGACCTGCTGGTGGACGACAGCGACGGGGTGGTGCTGGGCGCGCTGCGGATCCCGCCGGTGTCGGCCGTCCCGGGCCAGGACCCCGGGGAGATGGCCGAGGCCGGACGGCCCTGGCTGCGGACCTGCCAGTCCCTCGTACGGACGCTGGTGCCGGCCCGTCCGTCCCGCCCCGCGACCGCGCCGGAGCCCGGGCCCTCGCGCCTGCGGGTGGAGGTGGACGGACAGACGCTCGTCGACCTGCGCCAGCCGGTGGAGGCGGTGTCCGTCACACCGGGCGAGAAGGGCGTGGCCTCGGTCGAGGTGCGGCCGGTGTCGGTGGGCGCGGAGGCCTCGCCGCTGCTGGCGGAGGGACGGACGGTGACGGTGTCCGGAGCCCACTTCCGCTACCGGACGGACGCGGCGGTCTCGGGACCGGTACGCACCAGGACGTGGGTGGTACGGGAGGACGCTTGGGGGCTCACGGTGCCGGCGGTGTCGTGAGCCGGGCTTCCCGCGCCCTCCCCTCGATGCGGACCGGCCGCACCGGCGGGGCGGGCCACTCCCGCCCATACGGGCCTTCTTCAGGGCCGGACACCGCCGAAGAGCTTTTCGCGGTGGGTGCGCCAGCGTTCCATCATCTGGGCCACGTCCTTCTCGACGAACTCGAAGAACGCGAGCGTCTCGGCGAGCCTGCGGCCCGCGGGAGTGTCGGCGCCGAGGCTGGTGACGCCCTCGCGCAGCGCGTCCTCCCACCGCTTGATGATCGCCTCGCGGTTGGTGAGGGCCTCGTACCACTGGTCGCTGTGGACCCGGTACCGCTCCCGGCGCGAGCCGGGTTCCCGCTCGCGGGAGAGCATGTGGACCTGGGCCAGGTAGCGCACCGCGCCGGAGACGGCCGCGGGGCTGATCTTGAGCTGTTCGCCGAGCTCCGCGGAGGTCAGGGCGCCGGTGTCGGAGGCGAGCAGCGCGGCGAAGACCCGCGCGGGCATGCGGGGCAGACCGGCCTCCACGAGCTGCGCCGCGAAGTGCTCCACGAACCTGGAGACCGCCACCGGGTCCCGCTGGCTCTCTTCCCTCGCCTTCGGATCCACCATGTCCCGATCATCTCCCCTGCTCAGGCACCGTCCCCCACCCTACCCCGCGATTTATACGGTTCCTTAACTTCACAAACTTCTGAAAGAAGCGTACGTTCCGAAGCATGACGAAGGCCATCACCGTCTCCGGAGTGCGCAAGTCGTTCGGCCGGACCCACGCGCTCGACGGTCTCGACCTGGACGTCGAGTCCGGCGAGGTCCACGGCTTCCTCGGCCCCAACGGCGCCGGCAAGTCCACCGCCATCCGCGTCCTGCTCGGCCTGCTGCGGGCCGACTCGGGCGCCACGCGGGTGCTCGGCCACGATCCCTGGGCGGACGCGGTCGAGCTGCACCGCCGTATCGCGTACGTCCCCGGGGACGTGACGCTGTGGCGCAACCTCTCCGGCGGCGAGGTCATCGACCTGTACTGCCGCCTGCGCGGCGGTCTGGACCCCCGGCGGCGCGCGGAGCTGATCGACCGGTTCGAGCTCGATCCCACCAAGAAGGGCCGGACGTACTCCAAGGGCAACCGGCAGAAGGTCGCCCTGGTCGCCGCCTTCGCCTCGGACGTCGACCTGCTGATCCTCGACGAGCCGACCAGCGGCCTGGACCCGCTGATGGAAGAGGTCTTCCGCAGGTGTGTGGCCGAGGAACGGGACCGGGGCAGGACGGTCCTGCTGTCCTCCCACATCCTCAGCGAGGTCGAGGAGCTCTGCGACCGCGTCAGCATCATCCGCAAGGGCCGCACCGTGGAGAGCGGTTCGCTGGCCGACCTGCGCCATCTGACCCGTACGAGCGTCACCGCCGAACTCGCCGGCCCGCCCGACGGCCTGTCCCGCCTGTCCGGCGTGCACCACCTCGACGTACGGGGCCGCCGGGTCCGCCTCCAGGTCGACACCGGCGAACTGGACGCGGTGCTGCGCGCGCTGAGCCAGGCGGGCGTGCGGTCGCTGACGTCGACGCCGCCGACGCTGGAGGAACTCTTCCTGCGGCACTACCAGGACGACACGGGCACGAACCGGACGGCCCGGGAGACGGGGGTGGCTTCCCGATGACCGGGACAGCCTTCGCCGTACGCCCCGGCGGCTCGCGCGAGCTGGCCGGTACGGCGACGCTGCTGCGGTTCGCCCTGCGCCGCGACCGGCTGATGACGCCGGTCTGGATCGCGGTGACCGCGCTCATGGTGCTGTCCATGCCGAACTCGCTCCAGGCGCTGTACGGCACCCCGGCCGAACGCGCCGGCCTGGTCCGCCAGATGGAGACCAACTCCTCGCTGCGCGCGATGGTCGGGCCGGTCTTCGACGACTCCCTCGGCGCGCTGACGGCCTGGCGGGTCGGCGTCTACGCGGCGGCCGCGGCGGCCGTGCTGAGCCTGCTCGTCGTCGTACGGCACACCCGCGACGAGGAGGAGAGCGGCCGTCAGGAGCTGGTGGCGTCCGGCATGGTGGGCCGCCGGGCCTCCCTGACGGCCGCCCTGCTGGCGGCGGCGGTCGCCGACGCCGCCCTGGCGCTGCTCGTGACGGCGGGCCTGGCCGGACAGGGCGCCACGGGAGCGGTGGCGTTCGGGGTCGGGATCGCGGGCGTCGGCATGGTCTTCGCCACGCTGGCGGCGATCGTGGCGCAGCTGACCGAGAGCGCGCGGCTCGCGCGGGGCCTGACGGCGGGCGTGCTGGGCGCCGCCTTCGTCCTGCGCGCGGCGGGCGACTCGGCGACGGACGACGGCTCCTCGCCGCTGACGTGGCTGTCGCCCCTCGGCTGGCTGGAGAACCTGCGCGCGTTCGCGGACGAACGCTGGTGGGTGCTGCTCCTCTTCACGGCCGCCGCCGCCCTCCAGGGAGCGGTCGCCTACGCGCTGGCCGGCCGGCGGGACGTCGGCATGGGCTTCCTGCCGGCCCGGCCGGGACCGGCCACCGGCCGCCTGGGCGGCGCGGGGGCGCTGGCCTGGCGGTTGCAGCGGGGCGGTGTGCTGGGCTGGAGCATCGGCTTCCTGCTGGCCGGAGTGGTGTACGGCGCGATGACGGAGGGCGCGGCCGACCTGGTAGGCGACAACGATGACGCCCGGCGGATCATCGAGCGGATGGGCGGACAGGCCGCCCTCACCGACGCGTTCCTGTCGGCGATGATCGGGGTGCTGGGGCTGGTCGCGGCCCTGTACGTCGTGGCGTCGGTGCTGCGGCTGCACGGGGAGGAGACGTCGGGGCGGGCGGAGCCGGTGCTGGCGGGCGCGGTGGGGCGGCTGCGGTGGGCCGCGGGTCACCTGGCGGTGGCGTTCGGCGGCTCGGCGCTGATCATGCTGCTGGCCGGGCTGGGCTTCGCCGCCGGGTACGGCAAGGACGCCGGCGCCGTCCTCGGGGCGTGCCTCGTGCAGCTCCCGGCGGTGTGGGTGGTCGGCGGTGTGGCGGTGCTGCTGCACGGCGTGGCACCACGGGCGGCACCGGCCGCGTGGGGCGTGTCCGGGGCGGTGCTGCTGCTCGGCTGGATCGGCCCGGCGCTGCACCTGCCGGAGGCGGTGCTGGACGTCTCACCGTTCGGTCATCTGCCGAAGATGCCGGGCGGGCAGATGCAGGGGCCTCCTCTGCTGGTCCTGACCGGGCTGGCGGTGGTGCTGGTGGCCGCGGGGCTGGTGGGGTTGCGGCGGCGGGACATGACGACCTGAACCGCCCGGGGAGGGACGGGGCCCGCCTCCCTCCCCTTATGCGCAGCGGAACCGGCACGGCCAGCGACTGGCACGAGCGGGGCCGGTGGGACCGGCGGCGCACCGAGCGCCCTCCGGGCGACGACTCCGAGGGCGAGGGCAGCGACTACAGCGTCCTGTACGCCGAGCCGGCCCTCGTCCGCAGGGCCCGGAGCGTCCTCCCGTCGCTCGCCGTCGCGCCGGCCGCGTGTCTGCCGGACCGGCGCCGACGGCGGCACTCACACCTCGACCGACAGGCCCTCCAGCCCCCGGATCACGAAGTTCGGCTTGCGCTCCGGCTCCGCCGTCAGGCGCAGGGTCGGGGCCTTCTCCAGCAGGGCCGTCATGGAGGCCGCCAGTTCGATGCGGGCCAGCGGGGCGCCGATGCAGTAGTGGATGCCCGCGCTGAAGGAGATGTGCGGGTTGTCCCGACGGGTCAGGTCGAGGCGGCCGGGGTCGGTGAAGGCCGCCGGGTCGTGGTTGGCGGAGCCGAAGAGCATCGCGATCTCCGCGCCGCGCGGGACCGTCGTGCCGTCTATCTCGATGTCGTCCAGCACCCAGCGCTCGAAGAGCTGGAGCGGGGTGTCGTACCGCATCAGCTCCTCGATCGCCGAGGGGACCAGGGAGTGGTCCGCGCGCAGGGCCGCGAGCTGGTCCGGGTTGCGGAACAGCGCCCACCAGCCGTTGACCGTGGCGTTCACGGTCGCCTCGTGACCCGCGTTCAGCAGCAGCACACAGGTCGAGATCATCTCCTGCTCGGTGAGCCGGTCGCCCTCGTCGTGCGCCGCGATCAGGCCCGAGATCAGGTCGTCGCCCGGCTCCTTGCGGCGCTCGGCGATCAGCTCCCGGAGGTAGTCGGAGAACTCCACCGACGCCCGGACCGCCCTCGTCGCCGCCTCCCGCGAGGGGTTCAGCTCGTACATCCCGCAGATGTCCGCCGACCAGGGCCTGAGCGGCGCCCGGTCACCCTCCGGGATACCCAGCATCTCGGCGATCACCGCGACCGGCAGCGGCTCGGCCACGTCCGTCAGCAGGTCACCGCCGCCCGCCGCCACCAGTTCCGCCACCAGCCGGTCCGCGAGGTCCCGCACATACGGCTTCAGCCGCTCCACCGTGCGCGGTGTGAACGCCTTGGACACCAGGCGCCGGATCCGGGTGTGGTCCGGCGGTTCCAGGTCGAGCATCCCGTGGTCGTTGAGCGTGTGGAACGGCTCGTGCTCCGGCGGAGGCGGGGTGCGCCCGAACTCCTCGTGCGTGAACCGGTGCTGATACGTCCTGCCGAGCCGCCGGTCCCGCAGCAGCGCCGAGACGTCCGCGTGGTGGGGCACCAGCCACTGGTTCGTGGGCTCGTAGTGGTGCACCCGGCCCCGGGCGCGCAGCTCGGCGTAGGCGGGGTAGGGGTCGGCGAGGAACGCCGGGTCCCACGGGTCGAAGGCGAGGTCGGTGCGTGCTGCCATGTCCGGACGCTAGCCCGGCGCACCCCGCGCTGACCAGGGTCAGCCCGGTGTGACCAGTCTCGCCTCGTACGCGAACACCGCCGCCTGGGTGCGGTCCCTGAGGCCCAGCTTCACCAGGATGCGGCTCACATGGGTCTTGATCGTCGACTCGGCGACCACCAGCCGCTCGGCGATCTCCGCGTTCGACAGGCCCTGCGCGATCAGCACCAGCACCTCCGTCTCCCGCTCGGTCAGATCCCCGTACGCCGCCTGCGCGGAGGCCATCGGGCGTGGGGTCCGGGACAGCTTGGAGAACTCCGTGATCAGGCGTCTCGTCACCGACGGGGCGAGGAGCGCCTCGCCGGACGCCACCACCCGCACGCCCTCGGCGAGCTGGCGTGCCGAGGCGTCCTTGAGCAGGAAGCCGGAGGCTCCCGCGCGCAGCGCCTGGTACACGTACTCGTCCAGGTCGAAGGTGGTCAGCACCAGCACCTTCGCCGTGCCGTCCGCGGCGACGATCTCCCGGGTCGCCTCGATGCCGTTCAGCTCGGGCATGCGGATGTCCATCAGCACCACGTCCGGGGCGAGTTCACGGACCTTCGCGACGGCCTCCCGGCCGTTCACCGCCTCACCCACGACCTCGATGTCCGGCATGGCGTTCAGCAGGACGGAGAAGCCCTCGCGCACCATCATCTGGTCGTCCGCGATCAGCACGCGGATGGTCATGGGGCACCGTCCTCGAGCGCCGGCGGGACCGGCAGGAACACCGTCACCTCGTGGCCCCCGTCGTCCGTCGCGCCCGCCGTCATCTCGCCGTTGAGCATGGAGACCCGCTCGCGCATGCCGGTGATGCCGTGCCCGGCGCCGGGCGAAGGCTTGATGAGGTTCGGCCGGGGCGACGGGCCGTTGACTATGCGCAGGCCCAGACCGCCGAGGACGTACCCGATCTCCACTCGGGCGCTCGCGCCGGGCGCGTGCCGCAGGGTGTTGCTCAGCGCCTCCTGCACGATCCGGTACGCCGACAGCTCCACCCCCTGCGGCAGCTCGCGCACCGCGCCGGTGACGACCTTCTCGACGCTCAGGCCGGCGTCCCGCACGTTGTCGAGCAGCCCGTCCAGGTCGGCGAGCGTGGGCTGGGGGGCGTCCGGGGCCTCGTAGTCCTCGGCGCGCACCACGCCCAGGACGCGGCGCAGCTCGGTGAGGGCCGCCACCGCGTTCTCCCGGATGGTGGCGAAGGCGCGCTCCAGCTCCGGCGGCGGGTTCTCCACCCGGTAGGGCGCGGCCTCCGCCTGGATGGCGACCACCGACATGTGATGGGCGACGACGTCGTGCAGTTCGCGGGCGATCGTGGTGCGCTCCTCCAGCAGCGTGCGGCGGGACCGCTCGTGCGCGGTCACCGTCTGCTGGGCGGTGACCTCCTGCTCGGCCTCGCGGCGGATGTGCCAGACGGCGACGCACAGCAGGATCAGCGCGGAGATCACCAGCATGGGACCGGTGTTGGAGCCGTAGTAGTGACCCGGGCCGAACGCGGTCTCCGCCACGAACCCGTAGGCCGCGGTCAGCGCCCACATGTACGCGGCCGTCCGCGGCCTGGTGCGCAGGGCCACCACCGTCAGCACCGTCAGATGGCAGGCGAAGCTGCCGGGCCGCCACGGCCAGTCGCCCCAGGAGCTGCCGAAAAGGACGGTGACCGGAGTGGCGGCCATGGAGAGCCAGAACGCTCCCACCGGCCGCACCATGGTCAGCAGAACCGGCAGCGCGGCGAACGGGGCGACCAGGAGCAGCACCGCGCCGGAGTCGACACTGGCGATGAGCAGGGTGATCAGGGCCACCGCCGTGATGAGGGCGTGCGGCGTCCAGGCCGCGTACTCCCGCAGACGCGCCGGCAGCCTCCGGGCGAGCGAGCCGTCCATCCGCAGGCGCGGCAGCGGCCGGTAGGCGAAGGCGTCGTGGAGCAGGTCCTGCCGCAGCCCGCGCAGGGCGTTGGCGGCCAGCCGGAACTCCGGGCTGCGCGAGGCGTGCGGCTCGGATGCGCGCCCCGGCTGTGTCAGGGGCGTCTGGGTCGTCTCGGTCACGTACAGAACGGTAGGCGCAGGCGGGGTGCGCGGTCGTCCCCTTGGAGAGGGGTCCTTCCCCCTCCGTCTCAGGTACTACGGTCCGGCCGGGGTCAGTACCCCGACGGCCGCACCAGCCCCGACTCGTACGCGAACACCGCCGCCTGGGTGCGGTCCCTGAGGCCCAGCTTCACCAGGATGCGGCCCACGTGCGTCTTCACGGTCTGCTCGGCGACCACCAGCCGCTGGGCGATCTCCGCGTTCGACAGGCCCTGCGCGATGAGGGCGAGCACCTCCGTCTCCCGCTCGGTCAGGTCGCCGACGCGCTCCTTGAGCGGGGCGCGGGGCCGGCCGTCCAGGCGAGAGAACTCGGCGATCAGCCGCCGGGTGATGCCCGGGGCCAGCAGCGCGTCCCCGGCAGCGATCACCCGCACCGCCTCGGCGAGCTGGTCGGCGGAGGCGTCCTTGAGCAGGAACCCGGACGCCCCGGCCCGCAGCGCCTCGTACACGTACTCGTCGAGGTCGAAGGTGGTGAGCACCAGCACCTTGATGTGCGGGGTCGCGACGGTGATGCGGCGGGTGGCCTCGATGCCGCCGAGCTCGGGCATGCGGATGTCCATCAGCACCACGTCCGGAGCCGTCTCGGCGACCTTGGCGACGGCGTCCAGGCCGTCCACCGCCTGGCCGATCACCTCGATGTCCGGCTGGGTGTCGAGCAGCACGGTGAAGCCCTGGCGGACCATCTGCTGGTCGTCGGCGATCAGTACGCGAATCGGGCCGCTGGGGCTGCTCGTCATGCGGTGCCGTCCTCCGGGTCGGGGGTGGGGTCGGGGGTGGTGACGCGGCCGGGAGCGGTGAGGCCGCCAGGCGGGGCACCAGTGTCCCGGGCGCCGGCGGGCCTAGAGCCGCCAGGCGGGGCAGCGGCTGGCGGAGCCTCGGCGGGCCGGGAGCCGACGGGCGGGGCACCAGTGTCCCGGGCGCCGGCGGGCCGGGAGCCGACGGGCGGGGCACCGGCGGCCCGGGCACCGGCGGCCGGTGCCTCGGTGGGCGGGGCGTCCGGCAGGAACGCGGACACCTTGAAGCCGTTCCAGTGCCAGGGGTGCGCCGTCATGCTGCCGCCGAGCATCGCCACCCGCTCCCGCATCCCGAGCAGCCCGTGCCCCGCGCCCGGCGACGGCGGCGCGGGCCGTGTCGGCCGCGAGTTGACGACCTCCACCCACAGGCCGTCCGGTTCGTAGGAGACCCGGACCCGGGCGGTCGCCCCGGGCGCGTGGCGCAGCACGTTGCTCAGCGCCTCCTGCACGATCCGGTACGCCGACAGCTCCACGCCGGGCGGCAGCGGACGCCGCTCGCCGGTGGTCTCGGCGGTCACGGCCAGGCCCGCCGCCCGGGTGTTCTCCACCAGTGCGCCGAGCCGGTCGAGGGTGGGCTGCGGGGCTTGCGGGGCGGCTCCGGTGCCGGGCTCGTCGGACGACCCGGGCACGTCGGGGTGTTCCGAGCGCAGCACGCCCAGCACCCGCCGAAGCTCGGTCAGTGCCTCCAGTGCGTTCTGCCGGATGCCCGCGAGGTTCTCCCTGAGCTCCTCGGGCGGGTCCTGCACCAGGTGCGGGGCGACCTGGGCCTGGATGGAGATGACGGACATGTGGTGGGCGACCACGTCGTGCAGTTCGCGCGCTATACGGCTGCGCTCCTCCAGCAGGGTGCGCCGGGCCCGCTCCTCGGCGGTCAGCGTGGTCTGCTCGACGAGCTCGGCGCGGGCCTCACGGCGACCGCGCAGGGCGCTGCCGAGGACGACGACGACGGCGGACAGGGCGACCGCGACCGTCCCGGTGGCGTCGTAGTGCGCCCCGCCCCACAGGCCCTGGAGCACATAGGTGACCAGCGCGGTCGCCGCCAGGGCCTCCACGCAGACGCGGGTGGGTGCGCGCAGCGCGAGGAGCAGCAGCACGAGCAGGTGGGCGACGATCCCGGCCGCCGTCCATGGCCAGGTGTACGTCTCCACGTCGAGACCCAGCCGGCCGTGCACCGCGGCAGCACCCAGGACCCAGGCCACCGTGGACAGCCACCACGCCGGGATCGGCCGCCACATCGCCAGGAGCACGGCACCGCCCTGCCCGCCCGCGACCAGGAAGGCCCACCCGAGGTTCAGGTGCCCGTTGTCCTGCAGGTCGCCCATGCCTCCGACCGCGACGCCGAACGCCGCCAGGCACAGCACACCGTGCGGCAGCCACCGCAGCCACAGCGAGGGCGGCAGCGGATCCGCCCGGACGGTCCACAGGTCCTCCCTCAGCACCCGCAGCCAGCGCCGCACGTGGCCCGTCAGCACCCTTCCCGCCCCCGTTCCCGTCACGCGGACCAGCCTAGACACGGCGCACCCGCCTCTCCGCCCCGCGGTCCGACGGACGATGGGTCCGCACCACCCGCGAGCCTCCCCGGCCGCCGCCCCGCTCGTAGCCGCGGAAGGCGGCCCAGCAGACCGCGAGGGCCACCGCGAAGACCGGGAGCCACAGCAGGCGGGCCGCGACCCAGCCGAGACCGTCGGGGACGGTGTGCAGTCCGGGGAGGCGGCCCGCGAGAAGGCCGGTGGCGGTGGTCGCCATCATGGCCGTCTGGTGCCAGAGGAAGATCGTCATCGCGGAGAGGTTCACCAGGGCCACCGCCGCCCACGCCGTCGGCCGGCGCATCACGCGCCGCAGCCGGCCGCGCAGCAGCAGGGCCAGGCCGCACTGCGCCATGCCGAAGGTGACGGCGGCCAGCGTCGGCGGGTTGAGGTTGGAGACCGCGACACCCGGGACCCCGACCATCGACGCCGGGTAGCCCGCCCAGGCGACGAGGGCCGCGGTGGCCGCCGCGCCGCCCGTGAGCAGGACCCATCCCGCGCGGCGCCGCTCCAGCTCGCCGCGGGTCCAGGCCGCCCCCAGGGTGTAGGGCACGAGCCAGCCCGCCGCCAGGTTCACCCAGCCGAGCCAGGACGGCCCGCCGAGACCGAAGCGCAGCAGGTCCACGTGGACGACGACGGCCAGCGGCCACAGCGGGTGCAGCCGGGTCAGCAGCGGGGTCGCCGCCGTCAGGGCGGCGAACACCAGCAGGAACCACAGCGGGGACAGGGCCAGTTTGACCAGCGTGCGCAGGGTGGTGAACTCGGCGCCGGACAGCAGCAGGGCGAGCGCGACGACCGTCCACAGGGCGAGGACGGCGGCGACGGGACCGAACAGCCGGGCCAGCCGGTCCCCCAGCCAGCGGTGGTACGGAACGCCACGGGCCCGGGCGGAGGCGTACCCCCGGGTGGCCACGTGGCCGCCGACGAGGAAGAACACGGCCAGCGTCTGGAAGACCCAGGAGACGGGGGCCAGCCAGGGCATGTGCCGCAGCGGGCTCGCGGTGTGCAGGGTGCGGCCGTCCGCGACCAGGGCCGTGACCAGCCAGTGGCCGAGCACGACACCGAGGATCGCGGCGGCACGCAGCGCGTCCACGGCCCGGTCACGGCCGGCGGGGGTGGCCACCTCGACGCGGGTCGCTGCCTGCCGTACGCCGTGCCACAGGCCGCCTCGCGCGCTCACGTCACTCGTCATGGGTCACCGCCTTCGTGTCGCCCAGGACGATCCGGGCCAGGTTGGTCAGGGAGGTCGAGCCGGGTGCGAAGTAGTCGCTGTGGCCACCGTCGCCGGCCGCGAAGACACGGGCGCCGAAGGCCGGGGAGACGGGGTCGGTCCCGAACCCGACCGTCGTGCCGAACAGTTCGGCGCTGAGGTGCGGGACGTTTTCCACCCAGTCGCCGGCGCCCCGGGCCGCCCACACCCGGGCGCGGGTGTGCAGGTCGGCGGCGGAGCCGGCGCCGGTGCCGGGGCTGCCGAGGAGGACGATGTCGTCGACGTCCAGGCCGGCGGCGGCCCGGCCGCACACGACCGAGCCGTAGGAGTGGCACAGCAGGCTGATCCGCGCGTCCCGTCCGGCGACGGTGCGCAGGTCGGCGACGAGTTCCCGCAGGTGCGGTGCGGCTTCCTCGGCGCGGCCGGTGGTGGTGACCGTGGCGCTGACGGTGCCGGGCGTCTCGTAGCCCAGCCAGGCCACGACCGCCGTGCGCACACCCGCCGGTGCCTGCCGTGCGAGCCGCTCGTGCAGGGCGACGGCCGCCGCGCCGAACCGGCCGTACGTGTCCAGGCCGGTGTCGGAGCCGGGCACCAGGACGGCGACGCGGTCGGCGTGGGCGAGGTCGCCGAGGACCTCGGTCGCCCGGCCGGAGCCGCGGCCGTCGAAGGAGAGGAGCCGGCGGGACGCGGCGGCGAGCTCGCGGTCCGTCGCGGCGCGGTGGTGGTCGCCGTGGGCGGCGGCCATGCGGGCCGCTTCGGCGGCGTTGGCCCGGTTGGCCGCGTAGACCTCGTCCAGCGTCGCCGCGGTGACGGGGGCGAGTGCGGCGGGGGGCGGCGCGGGAATCCCGGGGTGCGCGGCGGCGGAGAGCGGGACGACCAGGGCACCGGTGATCAGAGCGGCCAGGGCGGTGCGCACCCACCGGCCGCCCCGGCGCCGTTCGACGGCGGCTTCGCCCCGCCGGGCCGGCGACGCCTTTCCGCGCCGACGGCCGCCCCGCTCACCCGCCGCCCGGCCCCACGCTCCCAGCCCCACGGTCGTCTCCCCCGTCCCAGCTCGCCCGGCCATCGGGCTTGTCTGGAGGGGAAGTTACGGATCGTGACGCGTCGTCCGCGTCCCGCCAGGGAACTCTTCCGCGCGGTAGCTCTCAGGTACTACGGGTATCACCAGGAGGGGGGACCGGCCCCGCCCTCACCAGGCCAACTGCGCGATCTCCTCCGCCACCACCGCGCACGCGTCCGCCGCCGGGTCGATCAGCGGAAAGTGGCCGACATCCTCCAGCAGCGTCAGCCCCACCACCTCGCCTGCCTTCGCCGCCGCGTCCGCGTACGACTCGGCCACCGCCTGCGGCACGTCCAGGTCCGTGCGCCCCTGGACGAGGGTGGTCGCGATGCCGGTGGGCAGCAGCAGCGCCGGGTCGGCGTACGGCTGGCGCTCGGCGAAGCGCTCGTCACCGCCGAGGAGTTGCCGTACGGCCCCGCCGCACACGTCCAGCTTGTCGGCGACCGCGAGGTCGGCGATCGGCGCGAGGGCGACGACGCCGCGCAGCGGTGCCGGGCGGTCGGTGCGCCAGGGCGCGTCGGCGGGCAGGACGTGCCGGGCGGCGGCCCACAGCGCGAGCTGGCCGCCGGCGGAGTGGCCGGTGACCACGGTGCGGCGCGGGTCGGCCTGCGGCAGCCTCTCCCCTGCGAGCGCCGGAAGGGCGTCCAGCGCGGCGGCGACGTCGTCGAGCGTGTCGGGCCAGCGGCCGGCCACGGACGCGCCGTCACCGCCGCGCCGGTACTCGACGCTGGCGACGGCGAAGCCCCGGCGGGCCAGGAAGGCCGCGAACGGGCTGACGTGCCGGCGGTCGTACGGAGCCCGCCATGCACCGCCGTGCAGGACCACGACCAGCGGGGCGGGCCCCACGGGACCGGCCTGGACGCGCGGGGCGTAGAAGTCGATCACCTGGTCGGGGTGGTCACCGTAGGAAGCGGTGTTGTCCGGGTCGACGGGCGGGTGCGCGAAGGCCGACTCCTCTTCCGCGGCGGCCCGGGCTGCTGCGACGTCGTCCGTCATGCTCCAACCTCTCAGCGAAGAAACCTACTTGGCGGACCAGGGGAGAAATGCGGCCGTTGGCGGGGACGGTATCAGGCGGATGACGTGCGCCAACACGGGGATGTCACCCTCGGTGAGTATTTAACGGTCCTACGGTTTCGTTACGCTGTCGGAGCGCCCGTCGCCACCCCGACGCCGGTGTCAGCAGCCCGTACGTCAGCAGACCGCACGTCCCCTTGGAGGCCGCCATGCCCGCCGAACCCGGCACCGTGCGTCCCGGGGGGCGGACCGCGCGGGTCCGCGCGGCCGTGCTGCGGGCGGCCGGGGACGTCCTGGCCGAGCAGGGGTTCGCCCACCTGGACCTCGCCGATGTCGCGCGGCGGGCGGAGGTGGGCAAGACGACCGTCTACCGGCGGTGGGGCTCGGTGACGGGCCTGGTGGCCGACCTGCTCGCCGACATGGCCGAGCAGTCGCTGCACCGCACGCAGACCGGCTCCGTCCTCGGCGACCTGCGCGCCAACGCGGACCTGGTCCAGCGCACCCTGGCCGACCCCCGCCAGGGCGCGCTGTTCCGCGCGGTGATCGCCGCGGCCGCCTGCGACGCCCGGACGGCCGAGGCCCTGCGGCGGTTCTACGACGTGCGGATCGCCGAGTGGGCGCCCTGCGTCGAAGAGGGCGTCGTCCGCGGGGAGCTGCCGAGCGGCACGGACGCGGCGGCGGTCGTACGGGCGGTCTCGGCGCCGCTGTACTACGCGCTGCTGACGACCGGGACACCGCCCGGCCCCGCCGCCGCCGACCGCGCGGCCCGCGCCGCGTTCGCCGCGGCGGCGGCGGGCGTGTACGTCACCGGGGAAGGCCACCGGGAACAGGACACCTGAGGCTCACGCCAGGGTCTTTGCCAGCGTCCGCGCCGCCCGCTCCACGTCCGCGAAGCCGACGTACAGCGGGGTGAAGCCGAAACGCAGCACGTCCGGTGCCCGGAAGTCGCCGACCACGCCCCGCTCGATCAGCCGCTTCATCACATCACCGGCGTCGTCGCAGCGCAGCGCCACCTGGCTGCCCCGCTCGGCGTGGGCCACCGGCGTCAGCGACTCGACCCGGCCCTCGGGCACGTACTCCGCGACGCACTCCAGGAAGAAGTCCGTCAGCGCGAGCGACTTGGCCCGCACCGCCTCGATCGACACCCCGTCCCACACCTCCAGGGCCGCCTCCAGGGCGAGCATGGAGAGGATGTCCGGCGTGCCGACCCGGCCGCGCAGGGCGCCGGAGGCCGGTGCGTAGGCGGTGCGCATGCCGAAGGGCTCGGCGTGGGAGTTCCAGCCGGGCAGCGGCGAGTCGAAGCGGTCCTGCAGGTCCCGGCGCACGTACAGGTACGCCGGCGCACCCGGGCCGCCGTTCAGGTACTTGTACGTGCAGCCGACCGCCAGGTCGACGCCGTGCTCGTCCAGCCCGACCGGCAGCGCGCCCGCGCTGTGGCACAGGTCCCAGACGACGTACGCCCCCGCCGCGTGCACGGCGGCCGTCAGCGATGGCAGGTCGTGCAGCCGGCCCGTGCGGTAGTCGACGTGGTTCAGCAGCACCGCCGCCGTACGGTCGCCGAGGGCGCCCGGGACCTCTGCCGGGGTCACCGGCCGCAGCGTCCGGCCCGTCATCCGGGCCGCCGACTCGGCTATGTACCCGTCCGTGGGGAACGTCGTCGCGTCGACGAGGATCTCGTCACGGCCGTCGCCGGCCAGCCGCACCGCGCCCACCAGCGCCTTGAAGACGTTGACGCTGGTCGAGTCGCCCACCACGACCTGCCCGGGCTCCGCCCCGACCAGCGGGGCGATCCGGTCGCCGATCCGCTCGGGCGCCGTCCACCAGCCGCTCTCCTCCCAGGACCGGATGCGCAGCTCGCCCCACTGGCGGCGTACGACGTCCGCGACCCGGTCGGGAACCGCGGCCGGCAGCGCGCCCAGTGAGTTGCCGTCCAGGTAGACCGTGTCGTCGAGCACGAACTCGGCGCGCGTGCCGCCCAGGTCGTCGGCCGCGTCGAGCTTCTCCGCCTTGCTGACCAGTTCAGACATAGGACCGCGCCGTCCACAGCTCGGGGAACACGTTCTTCCGGGCCCGCTTCTCCAGCCAGGCCACCCCGGCGGAGCCGCCGGTGCCCTGCTTGGCGCCCATCGCGCGGCGGGTGGCGACCAGATGGTCGTTGCGCCAGCGCCACACCAGCTCGGCGACATCGGTCAACGCCTCGCCCAGCCGGGCCAGTTCACCGGACTCGTCGCCGGAGTAGACGGCCGCCCAGGCCGCCTCCACCTCCGGCGACTCCTCGTACCGCCGCGACACGTCGCGCCGCAGCACGGCCTCCGGGATGTCGTACCCGCGCCGCGCCAGCAGCCGCACCACCTCGTCGTACAGGCTCGGCTCGTGCAGCGCCTTCTCCAGCTCGGCGTGCACGCGCGGCGCGCCCCGGTGCGGGACGAGCATCGACGCGGACTTGTCGCCGAGCAGGAACTCCATGCGGCGGTACATCGCCGACTGGAAACCGGAGCCCTCGCCGAGGGCGGACCGGTACGCGTTGAACTGCTGCGGTGTCAGCTGGCCGAGCGGCTTCCAGGAGGCGTTCAGCGCCTCCAGCTCCCGCACGGACCTCTTCAGCGCGGCGATCGCGGTGGGGACGTCGTCCTGGCGCAGCGCCCGCGCGGCCGTCTCCCACTCGTGGACGATGACGGTGAACCACAGCTCCATCACCTGGGTCGTGACCAGGAAGACCATCTCTCCGGGATCGTCGGAGAGGGTGTGCTGGAGGTGGGTGAGCACGTCCGCCTTGACGTAGTCCTCGTACGGCGTCGTGCCCTGGAAATCGAGATGCGGGGTCTCGGGCTCGTGTGCCTCAGTGGGCTGAGGGGTCTCGTGAGCCGGTTGGGACATCGCTGTCTCCTGCTGTGCACTCCGGGTAGCGGTCCGCCCTGCCGTTACCGGCACGGGGCCCCGGTCCCCACCCGCATCCTGCGCAATCCGGCCCGGCGACCGCAAGGCCCGCCTGATCACAGACGGGCCTCGGGTACCCGGAACCAGCCGCTCGGCTCAGCCCAGGACCTGGGCGGCCGTCGGCGAGGAGTCCTTCAGGAACTGGGTGCAGCGCTCATACTCCTCCTGCTCGCCGATCGCGTGCGCGGCGCGGGCGAGGGCGTGCAGGGCACGCAGGAAGCCCCGGTTCGGCTCGTGCTCCCAGGGCACCGGGCCGTGCCCCTTCCAGCCGTTGCGGCGCAGCGCGTCCAGACCGCGGTGGTAGCCCGTGCGGGCGTACGCGTACGACTCCACGACACTGCCCCGCTCGAAGGCCTCGTCGGCGAGCTGGGCCCAGGCCAGCGAGGAGGTCGGGTGCTGGGCGGCGACGTCGGCGGGCGCGGTGCCCGACGCGAGCAGCTCACGCGGCCCGGGGTCGTCGGGGAGATGGGTCGGGGGCGGGCCCCCGAGGAGGTTCTCGTGAATGGACATGAGGTCCAGTCTGCGCCATCGAGGCGCTAGGAACCCCGCTCCCCCTCCAGCGGAGGCGCCGTCACGGCCCCGTGCGTGCGGCACTCCGGCCGCCGGCAGCCCGGGCCGGGACGCCGTACGGTCGCGAAGGCCACCGCCGCGCCCAGCACCAGCACCGCCGCACACCACACCATGGCCCGTGCGAACGCGGCGTCGAACGCCCCGGGCTGCCGGTACGCCTCCTCCCCCATGCCCGCCAGCAGCGGCAACGCCGCCACCGCCAGCAGGCCCGCCGCCCGGGCCGCCGCGTTGTTGATGCCGCTGGCCAGGCCCGCCCGGGCCGTGTCCACGGAACCGAGCACCGTGGCGGTCAGCGGCGCCACCAGCGTGACCATGCCCAGCCCCAGCACCAGCAGCGCGGGCAGCACGTCCGCCGCGTACGACGCCCCGGGCCCGGCCCGCAGCATCAGCAGCATCCCGGCGGCGCACAGCAACGGGCCCACGGTCAGCGGGAGACGCGGTCCGATGCGGTCCGCCAGCTCGCCGGAGCGTGCGGACAGCAGCAGCATCAGCACGGTGGTCGGCAGCAGCGCCGTCCCGGCGGCGAGGGCCGAGTAGCCGACGACGACCTGGAGCTGGAGCACGGCCAGGAAGAAGAAGCCGCCGAAGGCCGCGTACACGCACAGCGTCACCAGGTTGACCGCCGTGAACTGCCGGGAGGAGAAGATCCCGAGCGGCATCATCGGATCCGGCCGACGCCGCTCCACGTACCCGAACGCCACGGCGGCGGCCAGCCCCGCGACCGCCGCGGCCACCACGGCCGGGGACTGCTGGCGGGCCTCGATCAGGGCGTACGTCACCAGCGCGAGGGCGAGGGCGCCCAGTCCCGCGCCGAGCACGTCGAACCGGCCATGGGCACGGCTGTCGCCCGATTCCGGTACGTGCCGCACGGCCACCGGCACGCACAGCAGCGCCAGCGGAACGTTGAGCAGGAACACCCACCGCCAGCCGGGCCCGTCCACCAGCCAGCCCCCCACGAAGGGTCCGACCGCGGCCCCGATCCCGCCGAAGCCGGACCACAGGCCCACGGCCCGCCCCCGGTCGTCGGGATGGAAGGAGGCCTGGATGAGGGCGAGTGAGCCGGGCGTGAGGAGGGCACCGCCGATGCCCTGCAGCGCGCGGGCGGCCACCAGCACGCCCGGGGTCGGGGCGAGCCCGCACAGCAGGGAGGCCCCGGCGAACCACACCACGCCCAGGACGAAGATCCGCCGCCGGCCGAAGCGGTCCCCCAGGGCGCCGCCCAGCAGGATCAGCCCGGCCAGCGTGACCATGTAGGCGTTGACCGTCCACTGCAACGCCGTCAGGTCCGCGTCGAGGTCACGGCCGATGCCCGGCAGCGCGACGTTCACGACGGTCGAGTCCAGCAGCGCCATGCTGGAGCCGAGGACCGTGGTGAGCAGGATCCAGCGGCCCGTGGGGCTGGTGATCCTGATGGTGGCCGGGGCGGGGTGCTGTTCCGCGCCCCCGCCCCGGCCGTCCATTACTTGATCTTGGTGCCGGTGGAGCGCAGGTTCTGGCAGGCCTCGACGACCCGCTTGGCCATGCCGGCCTCGGCCAGCTTGCCCCAGGTGCGCGGGTCGTAGGTCTTCTTGGAGCCGACCTCGCCGTCGACCTTCAGGACGCCGTCGTAGTTGCGGAACATGTGGTCGGCGACCGGGCGCGTGAAGGCGTACTGCGTGTCCGTGTCGATGTTCATCTTCACCACGCCGTTCTCCAGGGCGGTGACGATCTCCTCCTCCGTGGAGCCGGAGCCGCCGTGGAAGACGAAGTCGAAGGGGCTCTGCTTGCCGAACTTGGCGGCGACGCCCTCGTTCAGCTCCTTCAGCAGCTCCGGACGCAGCACGACGTTGCCGGGCTTGTACACGCCGTGCACGTTGCCGAAGGACGCGGCGAGCAGGTAGCGGCCCTTCTCACCGAGGCCGAGGGCCTCCGCCGTACGGATCGCGTCGTCGACCGTCGTGTAGAGGGAGTCGTTGATCTCGTGGGAGACGCCGTCCTCCTCGCCGCCGGTCGGGGTGATCTCGACCTCCAGGATGATCTTCGCGGCGCGGGTGCGCTCCAGCAGCTCCTGGGCGATGGCCAGGTTGTCGGCCAGGGTCTCGGCGGAGCCGTCCCACATGTGGGACTGGAACAGCGGGTTCTGGCCGGCCTTGACGCGCTCTTCGGAGATCGCCAGCAGCGGACGTACGTACCCGTCGAGCTTGTCCTTCGGGCAGTGGTCCGTGTGCAGGGCGACGTTGACGTCGTACTTCTTGGCGACGATGTGCGCGAACTCGGCCAGGGCCACCGCACCGGTCACCATGTCCTTGTTGTGCTGGCCGCCCAGGAACTCGGCGCCACCCGTCGAGATCTGGATGATGCCGTCGCTCTCCGCCTCAGCGAAACCACGCAGGGCCGCGTGCAGGGTCTGGGTGGAGGTCACGTTGATGGCCGGGTAGGCGAACTTTCCTGCCTTCGCCCGGTCCAGCATCTCGTTGTAGACCTCGGGAGTTGCGATGGGCATCTGTCCGCTCCTTGTATGTGCGGTTGGCGTTCTGCGTGTACGGCCCTGACCTAGACCTATGGGGGCGACGTCATCGTCGGCCCCATCTTTCCAGACTTGGCCGGATGGTCCATCCCGCCGTCCACGCCCTGGTCACGCTCCGGTCAGTCGAGGCCGAGCTCGTCCTTCGAGTACGCGAACAGGTACGGCACCCCGGCGCCCTCCTGGATCTTCTCGGCGGCACCGGTCGCCCGGTCCACGATGGTCGCGACGGCCACGACCTCGGCGCCGGCCTCCCGCACGGCCTCCACGGCGGTGAGCGGGGAACCACCGGTGGTGGAGGTGTCCTCGACCACCAGCACGCGGCGGCCCTTGATGTCCGGCCCCTCGACGCGCCGCTGCAGCCCGTGCGCCTTGGCGGCCTTGCGGACGACGAACGCGTCCAGGCGCCGGCCGCGCGCGGCGGCCGCGTGCAGCATGGCGGCGGCCACCGGGTCGGCGCCCATGGTCAGCCCTCCGACCGCGTCGAAGTCCAGGTCGGCGGTCAGGTCCAGCAGCGCCTGCCCGACCAGCGGGGCGGCCTCGCCGTCCAGGGTGATGCGGCGCAGGTCGACGTAGTAGTCGGCCTCCAGACCCGACGACAGGGTCACCTTGCCGTGCACCACGGCCTTGTCCTTGATCTGCTGCAGCAGCGCGCCGCGTACGTCACTCATGCCAGCCAGACTAGACGGCCCTACAGGCGCCGCCAGGTCCAGGTCGTGGTGGCCTCCAGCGGCTCCAGGGGCGTGACCAGGCGCGGGAGGGTGTTGAGCCCGTCGGGCGGGCCGGTCTGCGGCTCCACGCACACGGCCTCGGCCTGCTCGTCGTAGAGCACGACCCACTGCTCGGGGCTGGTCACCCTCAGCTCCAGCTGTCCCGGCCAGGTGAGCGTGACGTCGACGCCGTCCGGCATCCCGAAGCAGTCGTCCCAGGGGCCGGGCTTGGGGTCGATCCGGTTGCCGGTCGGCAGGTGGTCGTCGCCGCGCTCCTCCTGCCAGGCGGGTGCGAAGTCGATCCGTACGTCCTGCGCACCCAGGTTCCGGTTGAACCACGGGTGCCAGCCGATCTGCGCCGGGAAGGACGAGGCGTACGTCTCCACGGACATGGTGAGCGTCAAGGCGTCCTCGGCGAGGGTCAGGACCTGGGTGACGCGGCCCGGGCAGGGCCAGGGGTCGACGAGGTCGTAGGTGAGGACGGCCTCGTCGGCGCTCCTGCGTGCGGTGCGCCAGGCGGCGTCGCGGACGGTGCCGTGGATGGCGTGCGGCGGGGCGTTCAGCGGCATCTGGTGGACGGCGGCGCCGTCCCGGAAACGGCCCTCGCGGATGCGGCCGCACCAGGGCACCATCGGGAAGCAGCCGAACCGTTTCCCCTGGCGGAGCAGTTCCACCCCGCCGAGACGCAGCCCTCCGACCCGGCCGCCGTTGCCCGGCTGCACGGTCACCTCCGCGTCACCCGCGGTCAGCGTGATGTCTTCGTTACTCACGCCATGACCCTACTGGGGTGATCAAGAGGCCCTCGCCTCGCGGCGTCCCGGTCCCTACCGGCGCCTGCGCAGCGCCCGGACCGCCACGACCGCCGACGCCAGGGCCAGGGCCGCCGCGGGGGCCGCCCACCGCAGGGGCGTGGGCGGCGAGACGGTCTGGGGTGTTGGCACGGGGGCGTAACGCCCGCGCGGCGGGGCGTGGTCCACCTCCTCGGCACTGCGCCCGATCATCGTCCGCCGGGCATGTGCCGCCTCGGCCACGGGTGACTCGCCACTTCCCGGGTCGTCGTCGTTCTCGTCCTCGTCCTCGTCCTCGGTGGCGGGGTCGAGGGAGGACGGGGAGACATCGGCGGAGGCAGTGGAGGGGGTCTCGGTGACGGGAACCGGACTGTCGTCGGCGTCCGGGGTGGTCTCGAAGTCGTCGGTCGCGCGCGGCTCGAACTCCCCCGGGGCGAGGTACTGGTCCGCCTCCGGCTCGGGCTCCGGCTCGGGGGCAGTCTCCTCGACGGCCGCGGCCAGGTTCTCCGCGAAGCGGTTCAGGAGCCGGCCCGCGGCCGCCGCCACCGTCTCCGCCGGGAACTGCGTGATCCGGCCGTCGGCGTCGGCCGTCCCCTCGAACGCCAGGGCCGTGCCGCCCTCCGCGTCCCGCAGGCGCAGCCGCAGTGCGAGCTTGACGGAGCCGGTGCCCCGGGCCTCCGTCGCGTCGCCCTCGACGGCGTACGCCCCGTCGTCCCGCCCGGACAGCCGGACGGAGCCCCGGTAGGTGATGGAGTGGCCGCCGATCCGCACCTTCAGCCGTCCGGCGACGGGATCGGCCCCGGCATCCTGCTGGAGCCCGGGAACGGCCCGGGCGACCCGCGCGGGGTCGTCCAGCACTTCCCTGAGCCGCTCGGCCGCAACCGGAACGAACACCTCGTGCTCCATGTCGAGGGAGCCTACCCAGCCGACGGCTCCTCGCACCCCCGCCGACCGAAAGTGACCACGCATCCGTGTCACCGAGGGGGCCTGCCGTTGCGCTCCCGGCCGTTGCGCTGCGGGCCGTTCCGTTCCCGGCCGGGCGGGCGGCGGCCACAGCAGGGGTCAGTCGGCGTAGCGCGGGTGCACCAGGGAGGACGGGGGCAGGTCCGGGACGCGGGTGCGGGCGGCGGTGTCGGCGCCCGCCGCGAGGGACGCGACCGTGAGGGTGCGCGGCCGGGGGCCGTCGGGGGCAAGGCGCAGTTCGGGGGACGTGCGGGCGGCCAGCACGTATCCCCAGTCGCGGGGCGAGCGGGAGGCGGGGGTGCGGTCGGGGCCGGAGGCGGAGCCGGTGTGCCGGCCGCCCGCGCGGTACGGGGCGGTGCGGAAGCCGGCCGCGCGCAGGGTCGACTCCACCGTCCAGAACACCCGGGGGCGGCTGGAGAGCGGACCGGCGTGCACGACGAGCCGGCCGCCGGGCGCCAGGACGCGCCGCGCCAGACCGTAGAACTCCTGCGAGTACAGCTTGGTGCTCGCGGTGATGCCCGGGTCCGGCAGGTCTGAGACCACCACGTCGTACGCCGCCGGGGGCGCCGCCCGCAGCCAGCCGAAGGCGTCCGCGGTCGCCACGCGCACGCGTGGGTCGTCGAGGGCGTGCCCGTTGAGCCGGGCCAGCGCCGGATCGCGGCGGGCCAAGCGGACCACGCCCGCGTCGAGTTCGACGACGTCGACGCGGTGCACGCCCGGGTGCCGCAGCACCTCGCGGACGGCGAGGCCGTCGCCGCCGCCCAGGACGAGCACGTGCGCGTGCCGCCCGGCCATCGCGGGGTGGACGAGCGCCTCGTGGTAACGGCGTTCGTCGCTGCCGCTGACCCGGAGCCGGCCGTCGAGGAACAGGGCGAGGGGACGCCCGTGCGTGCCGCCGGTCAGGACCACTTCCTGGATGTCGGTCTTCAGGGCCACGCGCACGTCCTCGCCGTAGACGGCGTGCCGGGCGGCCCGTTCGAAGTCGTCGACGAGGACGGCGGCCGAGGCGAGGACGGCGAGCACGGCGGCGTTGGCGACCAGCAGCAGCCAGCGGGCCCGGGGGGTCAGGTCGCGGCGGAACAGGCCGAGGACCAGGGCGCCGCCGACGACCGTGTTGACGGCACCGGTGAGCAGGGCCCCGGTCAGCTGGCCGAGGAACGGCAGCAGGAGGAAGGGAAAGGCGAGGCCGCCGACCAGGCCGCCGACGTAGTCCGCCGCGGACAGATCGGCCACCGCGCCGCCCGCGTCCTGGCGGCGGATGCGCTGGATCAGCTCCATCAGCAGCGGCACCTCGGCACCGATGAGCAGGCCGGTGGCGAGGGAGAAGGCGACCAGGAGACAGCGGGGGCCGAGCGTCCACGCGCCGCCCCAGTCGCCGGTCCAGGCGAAGACGGCGTACAGGGCCATCGCGCTGCAGCCGCCGACGAGGGCGAGGGCGGCCTCGACGGCGCCGAACCCGGCGGCGGCGTGCCAGCGCAGCCGTTTCGCGGCGAGGGAGCCGAGGCCCATCGCGAAGACCATGACGGACAGCACGACCGATGCCTGGGTGACCGAGTCGCCCATCAAGTACGTGGCGAGCGCGACGAGTTCGAGCTCGTACACCAGTCCGCAGGCCGCGCAGACGAAGACGCACACGAGGACCAGGAACCGTCCGGTGCCCGGCCGGACGGGCAGCAGCGCCGGAGCGATGGGGCCGCCTGGGCCGCCCCAGGACGGCGGGGAGCCGGGCGGGGCGGGCGCGTGCGGTTCGATCACGCTGCGACGTTACGTGACGCCTCCGGTGCGGTTCGTCACCCACACGTGTGGTGCTTGTTTACACCTGCCCGATATTGGTATGAGCAGGGGCCGTCGCTCACAGCGCCGCGGGCACCCGCACACCGACCCTGGTGCGGGTCGCCACCAACTGCCCGTCCTGCGGGTAGGCGTGCCAGGTCCGCCAGTGGACATGTCCCTCGTGGCGCTGGGCCAGCAGCGCCGTGAAGGCGTAGGGGCTGCCCGGGAAGACGCCGGCGAGGCCGTGCGGGTGGTCGGAGACGAGGGCCAGCAGCTCCTGGGCGCGGCCCGCGAACGAGCCGGGCGAGAGGACCTCGACCCGTGCCGCGAACTGGTACTCCCAGTCGCCGACGCGCTTGGCGACGCCCAGCGGCAGGGGCGTGCTGCTGCCCGGCATGCACGCCACCGTCTCCGAGCAGGTGGCCCGCTCGTCCTCCATCAGGATCTGGTGGGACGCGCCGAGGAGTCTCAACTGCAGTTTGACGCCGGTCAGTTCGAGATCCAGCGTGGCCAGCGCGGGAAGCGGCTCGCGTCCCAGTGCCCAGGCGAGGTCGGCCGCACGCGTGTCGGTGTAAGGGGTGTTCAGGGTCGTGAGCATGGATCGGCTCCGCAAGCACACAAGAAGAGGAAGGTGTGGGTCCGCACCCCGGCCACACCGGGGATCCGGCCCGTTCAGCCCAGTCGGCACGGTCAGGAAGGTGTCCGAAGGACGTCCGAGGCGCTGACGTTGGCGTTTTAGAGGGAATCATGAACTGTGGCGCCGACACAGCGTCTTTACCCAACTTCGTGGGGTTTCCATCCCTCAGGGGGCTCCACTGCTCACCTGTTCAACGACGGCGTACGCCGGAACACCGAAGCGGGCGCCGGCGCACGTCCTGCCCGGCGCGCGCCCCGCCCAGGACCGCGCCCTTCCCCACTCCGCACACCCCGGACGACGACCGCGCCCGCCCCGCCCCGCCCCGCACACCCCGGACAACGACCGCGCGCCCTCCCGTCCCCGCACCCCGAGCCGAGCGCACCCGCCCCGCCCCATACCCCCCGGAAACCAACCGCGCGCTCCTGGAACGGGAAGCGGGGCTCGCCCCAGGTGCGAGCCCCGCTGGGTGGATGCGGTCTCCCGTTCGGAGGCCTGCTGCCCCGTGTCAGCTGCCTCCGCCGCCGCATCCGCCCCCGCAGGACGACCCGCCCCCGCAGGACGAGCCGCCCCCGCAGGAGTGACCCCCTCCGTCGCCGCCGGACGAGCCGGCGGCCGACCCGCCGGCCCACCAGCTGTTGTCACCGCTGTCCCGCCGGCTGGAGGCCACGGACGTCCGGCCGCGCGCCGGCCGCGTACGGCCGCCGCCCCTGCGGGCGAGCGACACGAACGCCGCGACGAACAGCACGCCGATCACTGCCAGGATGATGCCGATGACCATGGCGTCACCCTCCTTTCGTTCCCCCGAAGTTCCCCCGAAGCAGCCCCCCGTGGGCGCCTCGCTCCGTGCGTGACCGGGAGATGCCCCGCCCTGTCGCGGCCCAAAGCAGAGTTGAGGAACTCCAGAGCTTCGGCGCAGGATGCACGTCATGACCTCCAGCGCGCGCCCCCTCCTGAACCGCCGGCTCGCCGAGTTCGGGACGACGATCTTCGCCGAGATGTCCGCCCTGGCCCTGCGGACCGGGTCCATCAACCTCGGCCAGGGCTTCCCCGACACCGACGGCCCCGAGGAGGTCAGGGAGGCGGCCGTGCGGGCCCTGCGCGACGGCCGCGGCAACCAGTACCCGCCGGGCCCCGGCGTCCCCGAGCTGCGTACCGCCGTCGCCGCGCACCAGCAGCGGCGCTACGGCCTGTCCTACGACCCCGACACGGAGGTCCTCGTCACCGCCGGCGCCACCGAGGCCATCGCCGCCGCGCTGCTGGCCCTGCTGGAGCCGGGCGACGAGGTGATCGCCTTCGAGCCGTACTACGACTCGTACGCCGCCTGCATCGCGATGGCGGGCGGGAAGCGGGTGCCGGTCACGCTGCGGCCGGACGGCGGGAGCTTCCGCCTGGACCTCGACGAACTGCGCGACGCCGTCACCGACCGCACCCGGCTGCTGCTGATCAACACCCCGCACAATCCGACGGGCACGGTCCTGAGCCGCCAGGAGCTGACCGCGATCGCCGAGCTCGCCGTGGAGCGGGACCTGCTGGTGGTGACGGACGAGGTGTACGAGCATCTGGTCTTCGACGACGCCGAGCACGTGCCGCTGGCGGCCTTCCCGGGGATGCGCGAGCGGACGGTCACCATCTCCAGCAGCGGAAAGACGTTCTCGTTCACGGGGTGGAAGGTCGGCTGGATCACGGCCTCCCCCGGGCTGGTCACGGCGGTCCGCTCGGCGAAGCAGTACCTGACGTACGTGTCGTCGGGCCCGTTCCAGTACGCGGTGGCCGAGGCGCTGGCCCTTCCGGACACCTACTTCGAGGCGTTCCGCGCGGACATGCTGGCCAAGCGGGACCTGCTGGCGGCGGGCCTGGAGGAGGCGGGGTTCCGGGTGTTCCGCCCGGCGGGCACGTACTTCGTCACCACCGACATCCGCCCGCTGGGCGAGACGGACGGCGTCTCCTTCTGCCGCTCGCTGCCGGAGCGGGCCGGGGTGGTCGCCATCCCCAACGCGGTGTTCTACGACCACCGGGAGGCGGGCGCCCCGTTCGTGCGGTTCGCGTTCTGCAAGCGGACCGGTGTGCTGGAGGAGGCCGTGCGACGCCTGAAGGCGTCGGCGGGCTGATCACACAGGCAAGAGCCCGGTCCGGGACGCGACCGGTGGTGGTCGGCGTCCGGGCCGGGCTCCGCTCCGCGTACGGCGCGTACCTGGTCGTACGCGTCGGCACGCCGATGTGACGGGGCCGCTCGGGCCTACTCGTCGTCCTCGGGCTTCTCCGCTTCGTTGATCTCCTGCTCCAGGCCGAGCTGCTCGACGAGCCACTTGTCGAACTCGATGGCCGCCCGCACCCAGCTGACCGTCGAGGAGACGAAGTGCTCCAGGCTCACGCCCATGCCGATCAGCATCTGGGCCTCGCCGATCAGGCGGACCGTGCCGTCGTCGTGGGTGTGGCTGTAGACCTTGGGCCACAGGGTCCGGCGGTTCCAGTCGTCGATGGACTCCAGCAGCTGCGGCTTCTCGTCGATCTGGTGCGGCCGGTCGTAGAACGTGCGCACCGAGAAGACCTGCTGGTCACCCTCGCCGCGGAACATGAAGTAGGTGCGGAACTGCTCCCACGGCGCCGCGAGGTCTCCCTCGTCGTCGACGACGTACTTGAGCTCCATCTGGTCGAGGAGCTGCTTCACGAGGTCCTGATCCGGGACGACGGGGCCCGCCGGTCCTTGGGGCTGCGGCTCGGGCTGGCCCCCGAAGTTCGGAATCGAGGACGGGTCGATGCTCACCGTGATTTTCCCTTCGTACGGATCCCGCCATCCTCCCCCATGCGGGGAGGGGGGTCGCAACCCCCGACAGCCCCTGTCAGCCCTCGGCTGACATGATCCGGCCGGTCGGGGGACGGACGCCGACCTTCCGGTGACGCGGAGATGGCGATGCCGCGCACCGCGGGCCCGGGCACCCGGCCCGCCCCGGCGCGACTGTCACCCCGGCGGAGCCCGCCGCCGACGGGCCCCCGGCCCTCGCTCGGAGTACCCGGAGGCGCTCACACCGAACCCACACGCGGCGGGCCTGTCGCGCGCGATGCGGGCCGCCGCCCCGCCCGTGCAGACCCCGAGAAGGCGTTCCACGCCCCCACCCAGCGCCCCGACGCGCCGAGCCGGGCACAGGGGGGCGACGCGCCGAACCGCCCGCAGGCACCCGGCCCGCGCCCGGCACACCCAGGGGTGGCGCGCGGCCTTCCGGATGCCACACAACCGACATCCGCACCCGGCGGCAGACCTGCCCAGACGGCCCGTCGTCCCGGCAGACGTCCGAGGCCGACGACAACGCCGGCCTACATCACGGACCGCACGCGGGGCCTTCCCCGCGAGCAGCGAGCGGGCCGTCCCGCACCTCGCACAGCCCGAGCATGTGCCCGCGCGGACACCCCCCCGGCCCCGCGGGCCCAGCCGCCCGTTGGCACCCGGCCCGCACCGGGCGTACCCGGGTGATCGAGCCACCTTCCCCGCCACGCCCGACATCCGCACCCGGTCGGCACGACCCCGTCCGGACACTCCACCGCATCCGAGACGTCCAGCGCCGACGAGGACACCGATCTCGGGACACCGATCTCGGTCCCGATCCGCACCACACGCTGGGCCTGCCGCGCGAGTGAGGCCCGTTCACGGAACCACCGCGTGACACGCGACGGCCCGCCCCACCAGGGTTTGGCGGGGCGGGCCGGTGGGTGGTCAGAGGGTCTTGGTCGTTGCCGGGCCCACGAGGAGTTCGTCGCCGAAGCGGTCCACGCGGACCGTGTCGCCGTCGCGGACGTCGCCGGAGAGGATCTCCTTGGCGAGGCGGTCGCCGATGGCGGACTGGACGAGGCGTCGCAGCGGGCGCGCGCCGTACGCCGGGTCCATGCCCTCCTCCGCGAGCCAGGCCAGGGCCTCCGGTGTGACGTCCAGGGTGAGGCGCCGCTCGGCGAGCCGCTTGGCCAGGCGGTCGATCTGGAGCTTGGCGATGCGCTCCAGCTCGGGCTTGGTCAGCGCCGAGAACACCACCAGGTCGTCCAGCCGGTTGAGGAACTCCGGCTTGAAGGAGGCGCGGACCACCTCCAGGACCTGTTCCTTCTTCTCCACCTCACTGGTGAGGGGGTCGACCAGGAACTGGCTGCCCAGGTTCGAGGTCAGCACCAGGATCGTGTTGCGGAAGTCGACCGTGCGGCCCTGCCCGTCGGTCAGCCGGCCGTCGTCGAGCACCTGGAGCAGGATGTCGAAGACCTCGGGGTGGGCCTTCTCCACCTCGTCCAGCAGGACCACGGAGTACGGGCGGCGGCGGACCGCCTCGGTCAGCTGGCCGCCCTCCTCGTAGCCGACGTATCCGGGCGGGGCACCCACCAGCCGGGCCACGCTGTGCTTCTCGCTGTACTCCGACATGTCGATGCGGACCATCGCCCGCTCGTCGTCGAAGAGGAAGTCGGCGAGCGCCTTGGCCAGTTCGGTCTTGCCGACGCCCGTCGGGCCGAGGAAGAGGAAGGATCCGGTGGGCCGGTCGGGGTCGGAGATGCCCGCGCGGGAGCGGCGTACGGCGTCCGAGACCGCGCGGACCGCCTCGCTCTGGCCGATGAGGCGCCTGCCGATCTCGTCCTCCATGCGCAGCAGCTTCTGCGTCTCGCCCTCCAGCAGGCGGCCGGCGGGGATGCCGGTCCAGGAGGCGACGACGTCCGCGATGTCGTCGGGGCCGACCTCCTCCTTGACCATGGTGTCCTTGGCGACCTCCTCCTCGGCCTCGGAGGCTGCCTCCAACTCCTTCTCCAGGGCGGGGATCTCGCCGTACAGGAGCTTGGACGCCGTGTCGAAGTCGCCGTCGCGCTGGGCGCGTTCGGCCTGGCCGCGCAGCTCGTCCAGCTTCTCCTTCAGCTCACCGACCCGGTTGAGGGACTGCTTCTCCTTCTCCCAGCGGGCGTTGAGCCCGCGCAGCTCCTCCTCCTTGTCGGCGAGGTCGCGGCGCAGCTTCTCCAGGCGTTCGCGGGAGGCCTCGTCGGTCTCCCGGCTCAGCGCCAGCTCCTCCATCTTCAGCCGGTCGACGGCACGCTGCAGCTCGTCGATCTCGACGGGCGAGGAGTCGATCTCCATGCGCAGCCGGGAGGCCGACTCGTCGACCAGGTCGATCGCCTTGTCGGGCAGGAAGCGGGAGGTGATGTACCGGTCGGACAGCGTGGCCGCCGCCACCAGCGCGGAGTCCGCGATCTGCACCTTGTGGTGGGCCTCGTAGCGGCCCTTGAGGCCGCGCAGGATCGCGATGGTGTCCTCGACGGTCGGCTCGCCGACGAAGACCTGCTGGAAGCGGCGCTCCAGCGCCGGGTCCTTCTCGATCCGCTCGCGGTACTCGTCCAGGGTCGTCGCGCCGATCATGCGCAGCTCGCCGCGCGCCAGCATCGGCTTGAGCATGTTGCCCGCGTCCATGGCGGAGTCGCCGCCGGCGCCGGCGCCGACGACGGTGTGCAGCTCGTCGATGAAGGTGATGATCTGCCCGTCGGAGTCCTTGATCTCGGCGAGGACGGTCTTCAGCCGCTCCTCGAACTCACCCCGGTACTTGGCGCCCGCGACCATCGCGCCGATGTCGAGCGCGACGAGCCGCTTGTTCTTCAGCGACTCGGGCACGTCGCCCTTGATGATCCGCTGGGCGAGCCCCTCGACGACGGCGGTCTTGCCGACGCCGGGCTCACCGATGAGCACGGGGTTGTTCTTCGTACGGCGGGACAGCACCTGCACCACGCGCCGGATCTCCTGGTCCCGTCCGATGACGGGGTCGAGCTTGCCCTCGCGGGCCGCGGCGGTGAAGTCGGTCCCGAACTTCTCCAGGGCCTTGTACTGGCCCTCGGGGTCGGGGGTGGTCACCCGGCGTCCTCCCCTCGCCTTCTCGAAGGCCTCCTGAAGCTTCTTCGCACTGGCCCCCTGCCGCTCCAGCACCTCGCCTGTGGCACCGCCCTTCGCGGCGATGCCGAGCAGCAGGTGCTCGGTGGAGAGGTACTCGTCGCCCAGCTCCTTGGCCCGCGCCTGCGCGTCCGCGACGACGGCGAGCATCTCGCGGTTCGGCTGCGGGGGCGCGACGGTGGACCCGGTCACGCTCGGCAGCCCGGCCAGGATCTTCTCCGCACCGGAGCGTACGGCGGCCAGGTCGGCCTCGACCGCGACGAGCAGGTCGGTGATGTTCTCGTTGTCCTGCCCCTGGAGCAGAGCGAGGAGCAGGTGGGCGGGGGTGAGGTCCGGGTGCCCCTCGGTCACGGCACGGTTGCTGGCCGCGTTGATCGCGTCCCGGCTCCGGTTGGTCAGCTCGGCGTCCACGTTCCCTGTCTCCTCCTTGCGTCAGCCGTCGTCCGCACTGACTAGAGCAACGTCCACAAAGTTGAGTCTATTCCACTCAAGGTCGGTGTGGGAGGTGTACGGCGACTAAGTTCCGGACCCATGGCCACGTACCCCCAGGACCCCGGCGCACCCGACGCGCCGTACCTCACCTTCTGGCAGGAGCGGCACCTGTGCACGCTGACGACCCTGCGCCCGGACGGCACGCCGCACGTCGTGCCCGTCGGGGTGACGTACGACCCCGGGGCGCGGCTGGCCCGAGTCATCGCGCACAAGGCGAGCGCGAAGGTGGGCCATGTGCTCGCCGCCGGGCCGGAGGGCATGCCGGTGGCCGTGTGCCAGGTGGACGGCCGGCGGTGGGCGACCCTGGAGGGCCGGGCCTTCGTCCGGTCCGAGCCCGAGCCGGTGGCGGAGGCGGAACGGCGGTACGCGGAGCGCTACGGGCGACGGCCGTCGCCGAACCCGGACCGCGTGGTCATCGAGATCCGGCTGACGCGCGCGATGGGCCGGGGATGAGAGCGCCGCGGAATTCCGTACCGAAGATCGATTATTTCCGGCCACGGCAAAGCCCGGCGCGACAGCGCGTATGTCGCGAAATGTCCCGGAAAACTGCAGCGGCGTCACCGTGTTCAGGTCACGGTGACGCCGCTGCGGGGGGAAGCACCTGAGCGATCTGTTACGACGGGGGAATCGCGTCAGGCACTGCGGGGGGTGGCCGAGATGGTCCGAGGCACAGGGGAGCGGGACTCCACCTGCTGATGGTCTCGCTGGTCCAGGTTCACAAAGATCATTCCGTACCGGATGGCACACCGCACAGGCTGTGGCGCCCCCCGAGGCCGCCGCAGACACCGGTACGCCCGCACGTCTCCGTCCTCGTCGCGCGTGACGACGACCGGCTCACCGAACACGGTCACCATCAGCGAGTCACCGCTGTGGGGGATGGCGGTGACCAGGTCGATGAAGTGCCAGCCGGACCGGTATGCCGTGGCCATCTCACGACGGAAGGAGCGGTCGTCGGGTGGAGTGGTCACGTCAGCTCCCGGATCCAGCAGCCCCGGAGCTCGGCCAGCTGGTGTTGTTGACGCCGTAGGTGGTCTGAGCCACCGACGGCCAGCTGGTGTTCGCCCGAACATCATCCTTCGCATCGGAGAAGCCACTCAGCGCGCCGAGGGCCACAACGGCGGAGAAGGCGGCGACAAGCACCGAGCGAAGCATTCTGTTACGCATAGTCGGCTTCGTCCTCACTTGAAGGTCCCCTTTTCCCCCGTCGGGTACGACGATGGCTCATTCGGGCACGTCATGGCCACACAATCGATGCATCATGTTCCTGCATGTTCAGGACCCTGGGGGGTGGAGATTTGGCAACGAATCAAACGAAAGCGACACATCCCCATGCGATGACCGAGTGGTGCGAGGAGGGCAGCCGTCTGTACGCCGCCGCTCTGCGCACGGGACGCATCCCCCGCGCGGAAGTGGAGCCGGCACCCTGCCTGATCGAGTTCGCCCTTCTGCACCCCGACCCGGACGATCCCGACTGGCTGCGCCCCGTGCCCCCGGTCGTCGCCCTGTCCCGGCAACTCAACCCCCTGGAACACGAGATCGCCGAGCGCCGGCGCCTGGCCATCGACCTGGCGGAGACCTTCCAGCCCTTCATGGCCCTGGGTACCCAGATCGCGACGACCAGCGACTCCATCACCGTGCTGGAAGGCGGCGAACGCATCAACGCCGCACTCAACATGGCCACCGCCCAGTGCCGGACCGAGGTCCTCACCCTCCAGCCGAGCGACCGCATGTCCGAACGCAGCCTGCTGCGAGGGCTGGAGCGCGACAAGCCGCTCATCGAACGCGGTGTGCGCATCCGCACCGTCTACCAGCACACCGCCCGCTACAACCCGGAGCAACTGGCCTACGCCGCCCGGCTGTCCGACGGCAAGGCGGAGTACCGCACCATAGACGAGCTGGTGGAGCGACTGATCATCTGCGACGAGGCCGTCGCCTTCATCCCCGCCCGCGACGACCAGCAGGTCGCCCTGGAGCTGCGCCACCCCGGCCTGGTCCGCTATCTCATCAAGTTCTTCGAGTACCTGTGGGACCGCGCGGTGCCGCTGAACACCGGCACCCCGTACGAAGCGGCCTCCGGCGGCATCACGGAGATCCAGCACTCCATCGCCAAGCTCCTCGTCGAGGGCCACGTCGACGAGGCCATCGCCCGCCGCCTCGGCATGAACGTACGCACCTGCCGCGCCCACATCGCCAAGCTGGCGTCGGCCCTGGGCAGCGGCAGCCGGGCCCAACTCGGATATCTCATCGCACAGTCGGGGATCCTCGAACAGGATCACTGAGCAGGAGGGAGTCACCGAGTGACGTCGGCGCCACACCCGGAGCACGGCGCGGAAGAGCTGTGCCCCGCGGGGACGGAGCTGTACGAGCGGGCCCTGCGCGAAGGGCACGTACCCGCCGAGGCGGCCCTCACCACCCCGTGCCTGCTGGACTTCGGTCTGCTGCACCCGGCCGTCGACGACCTCTACCGGCTCGAACCGGTGGCGCCGGCCGTCGCCCTCCACCGGCTGCTGCGGACATCCGAGGAGCTGATCGCGCGCGAACGGCGCCGCGAGGAGCGGCTGGCCGAGACGTTCGAGCGGCTCATGGCGGTCGAGGGGCACCGCACGGCCGCGGCGGCCACGCCGACCCTCCGGCTCCTGGACGGCAAGCAGCGGATCAACCAGGCCATCACCGAGACCATGGCCGAGGCGTCCCGGGAACTCCTCACCGTGCAGCCCCGCACCAGGCACAGCGGTGCACAGATCGAGGCGGCCTATGCCGTCGCCACCCGACGCGACCAGGCGCTGCTGGACCGCGGCGGACGCATCCGCACCCTCTACCAGCACACCCAGCGCCACTTCCCCACCATCACGGCGCACCACGAACGGCTGCGCGGCGACATCGAGGCACGTGCGCTGGACGAGGTCACCGACCGGCTGATCCTCGTGGACCGGGCCGTGGCGTTCATCCCCGCCGACGACGACGGCGACCTCGCGCTGGAGATCCGCCACCCGGCCATCGTCGGATACCTGGCCACCGCCTTCGACCGCCTCTGGCGCCTGGCCACCCCCGTCTACCCCGAGGCCGCCCCCCGGCCCTCCCACGACGGCGTCACCGCCCGCCAGCGCGCCATCGCCCGCCTGTTGGTGGAGGGCCACACCGACGCCGTCATCGCCGACCGCCTCGGCATGAACGTCCGCACCGCCCGCGTGCACATCGCCAAGCTCGCCGCGACGCTGGGAAGCCAGAACCGGGCCCAACTCGGCTACCTCATCGGGCAGTCCGGGATCCTTGATCGGGAACGCTGAGGGACGCGGCGGAGCGCGGCGGGCCGTCCAGGCCGGCCTGGGCGATGCGGACGCCCAACTGCGTGCGGCTGGCCGCGCCGAGGGTCTCCGAGAGCCGGGCGATATGGGCCCGGCAGGTACGGACACTGATCCCGAGCCGCTCCGCGATCACCGCGTCCTGGTGGCCCTCCGCCAGCAGCGCCGCGATCGACTGCTCCCGGTGCGAGATGCCCTCGATGCCGGTGTCCGGGAGCGGGGCGGTCAGCGGGATCGCCAGCCGCCACAGGCGTTCGAAGACCGTGACCAGGTACTCCACCAGCGCCGGATGCCGCAGCTCCAGCGCCATCGTGCGGTCGGCGTTGGCGGGGATGAAGGCCACCGTGCGGTCGAAGAGGATCAGCCGGTCGATGACCTCGTCGAGGGTGCGGGCCTCCACCGCGTCGCCCATCAGCTCCAGATAGGTGAGCAGGCCCTGGCCGTGCCGGGCGACATGGGTGTACAGGTCCCGCATCCGCACCCCGCGGCCGCGCAGCGCCAGCGACCGGTGCAGGCCCTCGGACAGTTCCGCCTCGCGGCGGATGCCGCCGGGCTGCACGGTGAGCACCTCGGTGGTGCACGCCTCGGTCGCCTCGTCCATCGCGGCCTGGATCCGGGCCAGCCCGTCCAGCACCCGGATCGCCGAGCCCTCCGTCGCCGACGGGGCCGGGCGCACCTGGCGGCCGAGACCGGCGTACCACTCGACGGCCCGCACCGCCGAGCCCACCCGCCGCTGACTCGCGCTGACCTCGTCGTACATCCCGCGCAGCAGCCGGGTCATGACCTCCTGCGGGGAGGTCGGCACCAGCCAGTCCATGTCGTCGGGGTCGGGATGCAGCAGGGCGAGTTCCAGCAGGCAGGGCACCGGCTCGGCGTCCCGGCGCGGCACGCGGCCCCGCCGTACGGCCCGGGAATACACCCGATCCCCGGCCTCGCACAGTCGGTCAGCACCATGTGGATGCTCGTCCGTCCCGTGCCCGGCCATCGCCCATCCCACCCCCGGTTTGCGCATCTTTCCGCAGCGCAACTATGCGCGGACCGGACCTGCTCCGCAACACGGCTCCCCGCGCCACGACCGCCGGACGCCGCACTCAGGCCGCCCGACAGAAACGCATACTCCCGGCGTCCGCCTCACCTTTCACAAAAAACCCTTACAACCACCCAGTACCTCCACAGGTCTTGAACGTCAGCGGCCCTCCCACGGGCCGGAGACGATCCAGGACCGAGGAGCCATGAACCCAGCCAGACGGACGACCGCCGCGTTCACCACCGGCGTCGTGCTCGCGACCGCGGGCGGCCTGGTGGCCGCGGCCACCCCCGCATCAGCCGCCACGAGCTGCACCTCCCCCGTGTTCAAGCGGCAGTTCTACGCGAACACCACCCTCTCCGGCGCGCCGAAGAAGGTGGACTGCGACTCGCGGATCGACCAGGACTGGGGTACGGGCGCCCCCGCCACAGGGCTCCCGAAGGACAACTTCGGCGTGCGCTGGACCGTGACCCGCGACTTCGGTTCGGGTGGCCCGTTCTCCTTCGCGGTCGCGTCCCGGGACGGCATCCGGGTCTATCTGGACGGCGTCCGCGAGGTCGACCTCTGGAAAAACGTTGCGACCACGCAGAAGAAGACGGTCGACGTCACGGTCCCGCCCGGCAGGCACACCCTCCGCGTCGACTACGTCAACTGGACCGGCGCGGCGAACGTCGCCTTCGACTACTACCCGCGCAACGGGTCGAGCATCGACAAGGTCAAGCCGCTGGCCCCGGCCGGTGTGTCGGTGACGTACGACAAGGTCACCGGCGAGGCCACGGTGAAGTGGGCGAAGAACAAGGAGATGGACCTGCTGGGCTACCGCGTCTACAAGCGGCTGCCGTGGCAGGAGTTCCCCCGTGACTCCCGGACCCGGACGACCGCGACGACGTACACCGAGCAGCTGGAGAAGGCGGGCAACACCTACCTCTACGAGGTGCGGGCGATCGACAAGTCGGGCAACGAGTCGACCGGTTCCGCCGACGTCGCCGTCACCACGGCCGACGAACTCCCGCCGGAGCGGCCGAACATCGCCTGGACGGAGCCGAGCAACAAGGCCGTCAAGGTGCGCTGGACCGCGAGCCACGGAGCGGACGGCTACGAGGTGTACCGCGCGCCGTCCCAGGACGGCCCGTACACGCTCCTGGCCAAGCCGGCCACGCCCGCGTTCGACGACGTCTCCGCCGACCCCGACGTCACCTACTGGTACCGGGTGCGGGCGACCGACAAGGCCGGCAACGTCTCGGCGTACTCCTACACCCGCGGCGAGTGGGACACCCTCGCGCCGCTCGCCCCGCAGAACCTGACGGTCACCGAGGAGGACGCGGAGGGCATCACGCTGACGTGGAACTCCGTGGGCGCGCCCGAGTACCGCGTGTACCGGTCCACGTCGCCCGCGTCGTACGGCGACCTGATCGCCACGACGCCGACCGTCACCACGGCCTACCGCGACACCACCGGTGAGCCCGGGCAGCCGTACTACTACCGCGTGACCTCCGCGGACCCGGCCGGAAACGAGTCGGCCGCTGACGTGGTCACCGCGACCCGCCGCCCGGCCTCAGCCGAGTAAGGCGAGGGGCGTGGCCGGTCTTGCCGGCCACGCCCCTCAAGCCCGTTGCCTCGTCCGCCCCTTCGGGCCGTCAGGCCCGTGGGATCCGTGAGATCCGCCGGTCCCGCGTCACTTCAGTCCGGCCGCCGAGCAGGCCGCCCTGTACTTGGCGGTGCAGATGTCGGACACCTTGTAGATGCCGTCGGCGACGACCGTGTCCTTGATGTTGGACTTCGTCAGGGCGACGACGGGCACCAGCTGGGCGGGGATCTCCTTGTGCGTGGGGCTGTCGACCTTGTCGCGGGCGAGCGCGTCGAACTGGATGTCCCGGCCCTGGACCTTCGCCACGGCCATCTCCGCGGCGTTCTCGGCCTCCTGCGGGTACGACTTGTACACGCTCATGAACTGCTCGCCGAGCAGGATCCGCTGCACGGCCTCCAGCTCGGCGTCCTGGCCGGTGATGGGCGGCAGCTTGGTCACGCCCGCGGCCTTGAGGGCCTTGATGATTCCGCCCGCCATGCCGTCGTTGGCGGAGTAGACGGCCGCGATGTCGCCCGCGCCGATCGCCGCGATCGCCTGGGCCATGTTGGCCTCGGCGTTCTCCGGCTTCCAGTCCTTGGTGTCGAAGGACTTGGCGATCGTCACCTTGCCGTTCAGCTCGGAGAGCGCACCGGCCTTGAACTGCTTGGCGTTCGGGTCGGTGGGCGAGCCGTTCATCATGACGATCTTGTCGGCGACGGAGACGTCGGGACCGATCGCCTCCAGCAGGGTGCGGCCCTGGACCTCGCCGACCAGCTCGTTGTCGAAGGAGATGTACGCGTCGATCGGGCCCTCGGCCAGCCGGTCGTAGGCGATGACGGGGATGCCGGCGTCCTTCGCCTTCTTCACGCCGGACGCGATGGCGTGCGCGTCGACGGCGTCCAGCAGGATCACGTCGACCCGGTCGTCGACCATCTTCTGCAACTGCTGGGCCTGCCGGTCGGCGTCCGCCTCGGCGTTGGCGTACTCCACCCGGCCCTGGTTGCGGGTGAGGGACTCGACCTTCTTCTTGATGATGGGGTAGTCGAAGTTCTCGTACCGGGTGTTGGCCTTCTCCGGGAGCAGCAGACCCACCGTGATGTCGTTGCCCTTGGTCGGACTCGCCTCGCCGCTGCTCCCTGTCGCGCTGAGCACACCGCAGCCGGCGAGCGTGACGGACAACGTGGCGGCGGCCACGGATATGGCGATACGACGACGCATTCGGGGACTCACTTCGGGTGCGTTCGGGACGTGGGTGCAGCATTGCGGCCCATGTGACTGAAAAGCCAACTTGGCGGCGGTCCCCGGCGTCAAGCGGAACCACTTAACGAGATGGCAACACCACGCTCCGCAGTGTCGGTGAAGGCGTAGCGGAACGACCTCCAAACGCTCTTTACGGCCTCTCCACCCCGCGGAAACAGGGGCAGTTGAAGATCCGCGCAGCCAACCCGGCTCCTCACGCACCGTGACCACGACGACCGGCCACCGCCGTTCCGATACGACCGGGCGACCGAACGATCCCAGCCAGACGCTCGTGGTCCGCCTCCGGCGCCCGGCACGGCGAAGGGGCCCGGAGTGCTCTCCGGGCCCCTTCGCCGCACATGGCGCGCACACCGGCGCGGGTCAGTCCGACTGCTGCTTCCGCTTGGGCGGCCGCCACACCACCAGCGCGCTGGTCTGCTGGACGTCCTGGTACGGCACCAGGTCGCGGCGGTACGACGCGTGCACCGCCGCCTCACGCTGGCGCATCGCCGCCGCGGCCCCGTCGAGGGCGTCCTGCAGTTCGGCCACACGGGCCTGGAGCGCGGCGACTTGGTTCTCCAGTTCGATGATGCGCTTGATACCGGCCAGGTTGATGCCCTCGTCCTGCGACAACTGCTGCACCTGGCGGAGCAGTTCGATGTCACGGGCCGAGTAGCGGCGGCCACGGCCGGCGGTGCGGTCCGGAGACACGAGCCCCAGACGGTCGTACTGGCGCAGTGTCTGCGGGTGCAGACCGGAGAGCTGGGCCGCCACCGAGATGACGTAGACCGGGGTGTCCTCGGTCAGTTCATACGGGTTGCGTCGACGGCCGTCCATCTCATCAAGCTCCCTTCGCGGCCTGGAACAGCTCCGCCCGCGGATCCTCGCCCACGGTGGCTTCGCGATACGCCTCGAGCGCGTCACGAGCCTTCCCCGTCAGGTCCTTCGGGACACTCACCTCGACGGTGACCAGGAGGTCGCCGCGGGTGCCGTCCTTGCGGACCGCGCCCTTCCCCCGGGCCCGCATCGTACGGCCGTTCGGCGTGCCCGGCGGCAGTTTCAGGGTGACGGGCGGGCCGCCCAGCGTCGGGACGCGGACCTCACCGCCGAGGGCCGCCTCGGGATACGTGACGGGCACCGTGATGGTGAGGTTGTCGCCCTTGCGGCCGAAGACGGGGTGTTCCTTGACGTGGACCACCACGTACAGGTCACCCGCCGGGCCGCCCCGCTCGCCCGGTGCGCCCTTGCCGCGCAGCCGGATCCGCTGGCCGTCGGAGACGCCGGCCGGGATGCGGACCTGCATGGTCCGGGAGGACTTGGCCCGTCCGCTGCCGCTGCACACGTCGCAGGGGTTCTCCGCGATCAGGCCGCGCCCCTTGCAGTCCGGGCAGGGGTCGGTGAGGGAGAAGCCCCCGCCGGAGCCCCGGGCGACCTGTCCGGTGCCGACGCAGGTCGGGCACACGCGCGGTGTGCCGTTCTTGTCGCCGGTGCCCGAGCAGGCCTTGCAGGGCTGCTGGGACGACATCCGCAGCGGGACCGTCGCGCCCTCGATCGCCTCGGTGAAGCTCAAGGTGACCTCGGACTCGATGTCCTGGCCGCGTCGCGGCTGGGTGCGGGTGGGGCCCGCGCCGCCGCGGTTGAAAAGGCCCCCGAAGACGTCACCGAGCCCGCCGCCGAAGCCGCCGGCTCCGCCGGGCTGCTGTCCCCCGAACAGGTCGCTCAGGTCGAAGTTGAAGGAGCCGCCGCCCGCGCCGGGCCCCGGGCGGAAGCCGCCGTTGCCGAAGAGCGCGCGTGCCTCGTCGTACTCCTTGCGCTTCTTGGGGTCACCGAGGACGTCGTTCGCCTCGGAGATCTCCTTGAAACGTTCCTCCGCCTTCGCGTTGCCCTTGTTGGCGTCCGGGTGGTACTCGCGGGCGAGCTTCCGGTACGCCTTCTTGATCTCGGCCTCGGTGGCGTCCTTGGGGACGCCGAGGACCTTGTAGTAGTCCTTCTCGATGAAGTCCTTGGTGCTCATCCTCGACGTCCCTCCTCTCCTGCGTCGGTTGTGACGTCAGCCCTCCTCCGGGCCACCGTTCTCCTTGTTCTCTGCGGCGTCGGCCTGCGCCTCGGTCTGCTGCCCGCCCTTGTCCTCGGCCGACTTGACCGTCTGCGCGCCGGGCTGCGGTTCGGCCACGGCCACCCGCGCGGGGCGGATGGTGCGCTCGCCGATCCGGTACCCGGGCTGCAGAATCGCCACGCACGTCGTCTCGGTGACGTCCGGCGCGTAGGAGTGCATCAGGGCCTCGTGGATCGTCGGGTCGAAGGGCTCGCCCTCCTTGCCGAACTGCTGCAGGCCCATCTTCGCCACGGTGGTCTCCAGCGACTCGGCGACGGACTTGAAGCCGCCGACCAGTTCGCCGTGCTCCCGCGCGCGGCCGATGTCGTCGAGCACGGGCAGGAGCTCGGTCAGGAGGTTCGCCACGGCGATCTCCTTGACCGCGATCCGGTCGCGCTCGACCCGGCGGCGGTAGTTCTGGAACTCGGCCTGGAGGCGCTGGAGGTCGGCCGTGCGCTCGTTGAGCGCCGTGCGCGCCTGGTCCAGCTGGGCCACCAGGCCCGCGGTCTGGCCCGCGTCCCCGGCCGGGGCCGCCCCCTCCTCACGCGAGGAAGCGGAGGCGGCCTTCGGCTCGGCGTCTTCGGAGGCGGCGCCGGAGGGGACGTCGGGCTGCTGCGGCTGAGCAGGCTGCTGCTGGCCCTGCTGAGCCTGCTGCTGCTCGTCGAAGCCCGGGGTCTCCTCCGTCACGCGGCACCGTCCTTCCGCTCGTCGTCGACGATCTCGGCGTCGACGACGTCGTCGTCGGCCTTGCCGTCGGAGGCACCGGCGTCGGCGCCGGCGGTCGCCTGGGCGCCCTGGGCGTCGGCGTACATGGCCTGGCCCAGCTTCTGGGAGACGGCCGCGACCTTCTCCGTGGCGGTGCGGATCTCGGCGGTGTCCTCGCCCTTGAGCTTCTCCTTCAGCTCGGCGACGGCGGCCTCGACCTCGGACTTGATCTCGCCGGGGACCTTGTCCTCGTTGTCCTTGAGGAACTTCTCGGTCTGGTAGACGAGCTGCTCGCCCTGGTTGCGGGTCTCGGCGGCCTCGCGGCGCTTGTGGTCCTCCTCCGCGTAGCGCTCGGCCTCCTCGCGCATGCGGTCGACCTCTTCCTTCGGGAGCGAGGAGCCGCCGGTGACGGTCATCTTCTGCTCCTTGCCGGTGCCGAGGTCCTTCGCCGTGACGTGCATGATGCCGTTGGCGTCGATGTCGAAGGAGACCTCGATCTGCGGGACGCCGCGCGGCGCCGGGGGCAGACCGGTCAGCTCGAACATGCCGAGCTTCTTGTTGTACGCCGCGATCTCGCGCTCGCCCTGGTAGACCTGGATCTGCACCGACGGCTGGTTGTCCTCGGCCGTGGTGAAGATCTCGGAGCGCTTCGTCGGGATCGTGGTGTTGCGCTCGATCAGCTTGGTCATGATGCCGCCCTTGGTCTCGATGCCGAGGGACAGCGGGGTGACGTCGAGCAGCAGGACGTCCTTGACCTCGCCCTTGAGGACACCGGCCTGGAGCGAGGCGCCGACGGCGACGACCTCGTCCGGGTTGACGCCCTTGTTGGCCTCCTTGCCGCCGGTCAGCTCCTTGACGAGCTCGGCGACGGCGGGCATACGGGTCGAGCCACCGACGAGGACGACGTGGTCGATCTCGTTGATGGAGACGCCGGCGTCCTTGATGACGTTGTGGAACGGCACCTTGCAGCGCTCCAGCAGGTCGCTGGTGAGCTGCTGGAACTGGGCGCGGGTGAGCTTCTCGTCCAGGTGCAGCGGGCCCTCGGCGGAGGCCGTGATGTAGGGCAGGTTGATCGAGGTCTCGGTGGACGAGGACAGCTCGATCTTCGCCTTCTCGGCGGCCTCGCGCAGACGCTGCAGCGCCATCTTGTCCTTGGAGAGGTCCACGCCGTGGCCGGACTGGAACTGCTTGACCAGGTAGTCGACGATGCGCTGGTCCCAGTCGTCACCACCGAGGTGGTTGTCGCCGTTGGTGGCCTTCACCTCGACGACACCGTCGCCGATCTCCAGCAGCGAGACGTCGAACGTACCGCCACCGAGGTCGAAGACCAGGATGGTCTGGTCCTCCTTCTCCAGGCCGTACGCCAGCGCCGCCGCGGTGGGCTCGTTGACGATGCGCAGGACGTTCAGGCCCGCGATCTCGCCGGCCTCCTTGGTGGCCTGGCGCTCGGCGTCGTTGAAGTACGCCGGGACGGTGATGACCGCGTCGGCCACCTTCTCGCCCAGGTAGGCCTCGGCGTCGCGCTTGAGCTTCTGCAGGATGAACGCGGAGATCTGCTGCGGGTTGAAGGGCTTCCCGTCGAGCTCGATCTTCCAGTCGGTGCCCATGTGGCGCTTGACCGAGCGGATCGTCCGGTCCACGTTGGTGACCGCCTGGCGCTTGGCCACCTCACCCACGAGCACTTCGCCGTTCTTGGCGAAGGCGACGACGGACGGCGTGGTCCTGGCGCCCTCGGCGTTGGTGATGACGGTGGGCTCGCCGCCCTCCAGAACGCTGACGACGGAGTTAGTCGTGCCCAGGTCGATGCCGACCGCACGTGCCATTGTGATTCCTCCAGCTGACTTGAGTGGAACGGACTCAAGTGTGCCCGAGGCTCAGCGTGGGGTCAACAGAGCTGAGTCGACTGGGCTCAACTCTTATCCATTCCTTACGCGCAACTGGTCGCCGACCTGCGAAGACGTGGCGCTCCGGGCACGCGGCGGACATCCGGTCAGCGGCTCCGGGGACACCCGGCCGGGCGCCTGGCGGGTGCCGTACACCGGCACCCGCAGCAGGGCGACCACGACGACCGACGCCACCGCCGCCACCCACAGCGGCGCGGTCCGCCCCGCCCACCCGGTGTGCGCGAGCAGCCCAACGAGTACCCCGCAGAACGCCCCGACGCCCAGGAGCACGGTCGCGCCGTGCGGGGTCAGTCCGAGCCGCCGCAGCCGGTGGGCGAGATGGTCGGGAGCCGTGCGCGCCAGGGGCCGCCCGGCCGACCGCCGGGAGACGGCCACGAGCACGGCGTCGGCGGCCACCACGACGGTCAGCGCGAACAGCACGCCCGCGCTGGATGCGACGTCCTGCCCGGCCCGGGTGAAGACGGCCGCCCCGGCGAGCACGAACCCGGCGAACAGCGAGCCGCTCGCGCCGAGCGCACTCCGCGCGGGGTGCCAGTTGTGCAGGAGGAACCCGGTCAGCGCGGCGGCCAGCACGCTCATCAGCACCGCGACGGCGTCCATGACCTCGGCCGCCGCACAGGCGCCCACCCCGAAGGCGGTCACGACCCCGACCGTGCCCGCGAGCCCGTCGGCGTGGTCGAGGCCCCGGAAGGCGAGGGTGACGAGCGCGATCCAGCAGACGGCCAGCAGCCCGCCCGGCACCCCGGTCTCCTCGTACGGCACCACACACGCGGCGGCGACGGCCGTACCGGCCGCCAGGACCCGTCCGCGCAGCCGCCACACGTCGGCGGCCAGCCCGAGGAGGGCGACTCCGGCGCCGGCGGCCAGCAGCACGCCCACCCCGCCGCCGAGCGGCACGACCCCGGTCAGGTCACCGGCCCAGGCGACCGCCGCGGTCACGGCCACGACGGCCACGCCCCCGGACAGCGGCACCACCCGGGGCCGCCGCCTGCGGACGACGCCCAGGCGCAGGGCGGGGGCCCGCAGCAGGACCGTGACGACGACAGACAGAAGGAAGGCGGCCGTGGCGGCGGCGATACCGTAGAGCACGGTTATAAGTTAGGGCGAGATATGACAATTCCGTACGACTAACACGGCCGGATCTCGATCGGCCCTCGCCGCCCTCAGGCAAGCCTCAGCGATTCAGATCACCCCGCACCCGGCTACAGTGCGGCGGGAGATAGGGGTAGTCTCAGACGGACTGCATAAGTTACCGCTTAGTAATCTCGGGGAACCTCTTCAGGCGAAGGTGTCCCCACGAAACCCCTCGCAGGCCCGAGGAGCCCCCATGCAACTCGCCGCGATCATCGTGTCGCTGGTCCTGACCGTGGTCGGCGTTGCGCTGCTCGCACGCGCGATCGGCCAGTTCGTCCGGTACTTCAGGCTGGGCCAGCCGGTCCCGGCCGGCAGCCGGACCGACAACCCCTACCAGCGCAGCGTGACCCTGGTGAAGGAGTTCCTCGGCCACACGCGCATGAACCGCTGGGGCATCGTCGGTATCGCCCACTGGTTCGTGGCGGTCGGCTTCCTGACGCTGCCGCCGACCCTGGCCCAGGCGTTCGGCCAGCTGTTCCAGGCCGACTGGATGCTGCCGGTCATCGGCGACTTCCTGCCGTTCGAGCTGTACATCGAGTTCATCGGTGTGATGACGGTCCTCGGCATCGCCGTGCTCATCGTGATCCGCCTGCTGAGCCTGCCGTCGCGGCCGGGCCGCAAGTCCCGCTTCGCCGGCTCCAAGGCGGGCCAGGCCTACTTTGTCGAGTACGTCATCCTCACCATCGGCCTGGCCATCTACGTGCTGCGTGGCCTGGAGGGCGCGCTGCACCACGTCGAGCACTACGAGGCCGCGTACTTCGCCTCGTACCCGCTGGTCCTGGCCTTCAAGGGGCTGAGCGTCACCGCGCTGCAGAACCTGGTCTACCTGGTCGCGATGATCAAGATCAGCACCTCGTTCATCTGGATGATCGTGGTGTCGCTCAACACCAACATGGGCGTGGCCTGGCACCGCTTCCTGGCCTTCCCGAACATCTGGTTCAAGCGCAACGCGGACGGCTCCACGGCCCTCGGCGCGCTCCAGCCGATGACCTCCGGCGGCAAGCCGATCGACTTCAGCGACCCGGGCGAGGACGACGTCTTCGGCGTCTCGCAGGTCGAGCAGTTCTCCTGGAAGGGCCTGCTGGACTTCTCCACGTGCACCGAGTGCGGCCGCTGCCAGTCGCAGTGCCCCGCCTGGAACACCGGCAAGCCGCTCTCCCCCAAGCTGCTGATCATGTCCCTCCGGGACCACGCGCACGCCAAGGCCCCGTACCTGCTGGCCGGCGGCGGCAAGACGATGGAGGGCGAGGAGAAGGCGTCCGAGGAGCAGCTGAAGGACGTCCCCGCCGCGGCTCTCGCGGAGGCCGAGCGCCCGCTGATCGGCACCGCCGAGGAGAACGGCGTCATCGACCCGGACGTCCTGTGGTCCTGCACCACCTGCGGCGCCTGCGTCGAGCAGTGCCCGGTGGACATCGAGCACGTCGACCACATCGTCGACATGCGCCGCTACCAGGTGATGATCGAGAGCTCCTTCCCGTCCGAGGCGGGCACGATGCTCAAGAACCTGGAGAAGAAGGGCAACCCCTGGGGCCTGGCCAAGAAGCAGCGCCTGGAATGGACCAAGGAGGTCGACTTCGAGGTCCCGGTCGTCGGCAAGGACATCGAGGACCTGTCCGAGGTCGAGTACCTGTACTGGGTCGGCTGCGCGGGCGCGCTGGAGGACCGCGCGAAGAAGACGACGAAGGCCTTCGCCGAACTCCTCCACATCGCGGGCGTGAAGTTCGCGATCATGGGCGGCGACGAGAAGTGCACCGGTGACTCCGCCCGGCGTCTCGGCAACGAGCCCCTGTTCCAGGAGCTCGGCATGGAGAACGTCATGGCCCTGAACACGGCGTTCGGCGAGGAGCTGGACGACGAGGGCAAGGTGGTCGCGGAGTCCGCCAAGCCGAAGTCGGCGAAGAAGATCGTCGCCACCTGCCCGCACTGCCTCAACACGCTGGGCAACGAGTACCCGCAGCTCGGCGGCGACTACGAGGTCATCCACCACACGCAGCTGCTCCAGCACCTGGTGGACGAGGGCAAGCTGATCCCCGTCACCCCGGTCGAGGGCATCATCACGTACCACGACCCGTGCTACCTGGGCCGCCACAACAAGATCTACACGCCGCCGCGCGAGATCATCGGCAAGGTCCCGGGCCTGCGCAACGAGGAGATGCACCGCCACAAGGAGCGCGGCTTCTGCTGCGGCGCGGGTGGCGCCCGCATGTGGATGGAGGAGCGGATCGGCAAGCGCATCAACAACGAGCGCGTCGACGAGGCCCTCTCCCTCAACCCCGACATCGTCTCCACCGCCTGCCCGTTCTGCCTCGTCATGCTGACCGACTCGGTCAACGGCAAGAAGAACGACGGCAAGGCCAAGGAGTCCATCCAGGTCGTGGACGTCGCCCAGCTGCTGCTGGACTCCGTCAAGACCCCGGTCGCCGACGAGGACGAGCCCCCGGCGGGAGCGGCGGAGTCGGAGAGTGAGCCGGAGCCGGAGCCGGTGAAGTAGGCGGCACCTTCCGTGCACCGACGCCCCCGAGGCCTTCCCGGCCCGGGGGCGTCGCCGTGTCCAGCGGTTCCGCGTTCAGCGGTTCCGTGTCCGCCGCTGCCGCCTACTCCCCCTTCGGCGCCGCCTGCTGCACCACCTCGAACGACCACAGCGTCGACCCCGACGCCGCCGGCTTCGGGCGCTCCCCGCCTTCGCCGCCGCCCTGGTGGGCCGCCTTCATCGGGCCCTCCATCCAGGCCTGGAACGACTCCTCGTCACGCCAACGGGTGTAGACGAGGTACTGGTCGGTGCCCTCGACCGGGCGCAGGAGCTCGAACCACTCGAACCCGTCGGAACTCTCCACGGCGTGGGCGCGGGAAGCGAAGCGCTTCTCCAGGGTTTCCCGCTGCTCGGCGGGAACGGTCAGCACATTGATCTTGACTACGCTCATGTCCCCATCCTGCCGGGTGCGGGGGACGGGTCGAGCGGGGCACCCCGTATGCGCGCGGCGGCGGTCATCGCACCGGCCCGCGCATGAGGAAGGAGCACGCCTCCCGCACAACCCTCACGCCGGTCCGGGGGTCTTCTGTTCGCAACGCCCACACCGCATGTCCCTGCCCACCCGTGGAGCCCCCTTGCGCACGTCCGCCTCTCTCCTCACCGCAGCCGCCCTCCTCGCCTCAGCGCTCACTCCGCTCGCCCTGACCGGCCCGGCCGCCGCCGCGACCGCCCGGTACGCGGACGACTTCAACGGCGACGGGCACCGGGACCTCGCCCTCGGCGATCGCACCGCCGTCGCGGGCGGCAAGAAGGAGGCGGGGGCGGTCGTCGTCGTCTGGGGCACGGCGCGGGGGCTGAACCCCGCCCAGCGGACCGTGGTGACACAGAACAGCACGGGCGTGGAGGGCGCGGCGGAGGCAGGTGACGCGTTCGGCGCGAAGATCACCACCGCGGACCTGAACAAGGACGGGTACGCCGACATCGTGGCCACCTCCCCGGGCGAGGCCACCGGCAACGGCAACCGGGGCACGTTCACCGTCCTGTGGGGGTCCAGGTCGGGGATCTCCGGCGGCAGTTCCCACGCCGCCCCGGCGGGCAGGGAGGTCGGCTTCGCCAAGGACGTCGCGGTCGGCGACTTCGACGCCGACGGCCGTCCCGACGTGATGGCGGTGGACGACGAGTACGTCTGGTTCGTGCGCGGCCCGTTCACCAAGTCCGGCGCGCGCGGCAAGGCGACCAACCTCGACCCGGTCGACGGCGAGGACATCAACCCCGAACTGGTCGTCTCCGGCAAGGTCACCAAGGACGGCACCGCCGACGCCGCGGTGATCGGCTGGGATGCGGACACCCGGAGCAACCGCGTCTGGTTCTACCGTGGCAGCACGACCGGCCCGGTCAGGCCGCCGAAGAAGACCGCTCTGCCCGCTTCCTCCGAACTGGCCGGTTCCGGCGCCGTGATCGCCGACTTCGACAGGAACGGCCACGGGGACCTGGCGGTCGGCGTCTCCCGCTCCGGCAAGGGCGGTGCGGTGCACGTCCTGAAGGGCACCTCCACCGGCTTCGACACGACGGTGAGGTCCCTCACCCAGGACAGCGCCGGAGTGCCCGGCGTCCGCGAGTCCGTGGACTACTTCGGCTACGACGTCTCGGCCGGGGACACCAACGGTGACGGCTACCCCGACCTGGCGGTGGGCGTCCCGGGCGAGGTGATCGGCGACAACCTGTTCCGTACGGGCGCGGTCACGGTCCTGCGCGGCGGCTCCACCGGCCTCACCGGCACGGGCGCACGCCAGTACGACTACGCCACCGCGGGCGTCGAGGGCGACCCCGCCGAGGAGAACGACACCTGGCTCGGCGCCTCCGTCCTGCTGCGCGACTTCGACCACGACGGCCGTGCGGAACTGGCGGCCACCGCCAATGAAGTCGGCCGCCTGCACCTCCTCCCCGGCACCTCGTCGGGGCCGACCGGCGCCGGTTCGACCCTGCTCACCGTCGCCGACCTGGGCCTGGGCACCACCCGTTCGTCCTTCGCCGCCGCGCTGGCGGACTGAGCCCACCCACGGAGTCCGGGGAGTCCCGACCGTGCGGCAACGGCCCGGGAATTTACCGAACGCACGTACAACCCTTACGCACCAGCGCTGGTCTCCTGATCGCCGATCACTCCGTGAACCCGTGGACGACTCCCGGCGAACACGGACACCCCGGCCCCCATCCTCTGCGGATGCCCGCCAGGCATCCCCGCATGCCGCAGGAGAACCCCGCATGCACCAGCACCAGCGCCCGCACGGGCGTCCGCACCTGAGAGTCGCCCTCGCGACGGCCACCGCGGCCGCGCTGACGGGCGGCCTGCTCTCGTTCGCCGCCGCGCCGGCGCCAGCCGCCGACTCCACCTACGTCCCCCAGGCCGACTTCAACGGCGACGGCTACCGCGACGTCGCCGTCGGCGCCATGGGCGCCGACGTCGGCTCGGTCCAGAACGCCGGTGCCGTGGTCGTCCTGTACGGCTCGTCCACCGGCGTCTCGGCGACCAGGAAGACCGTCATCACCCAGAACTCCACCGGCGTCCCCGGCGCCGCCGAGGAGGGCGACCGCTTCGGCTACAGCCTCGCCGCCGCCGACCTGAACGGCGACAAATACGCGGACCTGGTGGTCGGCTCCCAGTACGAGGCCATCGGCGACCGCGAGGGCGTCGGCACGGCCACCGTCATCTGGGGCGGCTCCTCGGGCCTGTCCGGCGGCGCCGCGCTGCCGCAGCCGTCCCCGTCCGAGCTCAACGAATGGGGCGGCTACGGCTCCGCCGTCGCCACCGGTGACTTCGACGGCGACGGCAAGCCGGACGTGACCGTCACCGGCCAGAACCACATCCACCTCTACCGTGGCCCGTTCACCCGCACCGGCACCGGGGAGCTCGGCGGGGCCTACGAGGTGACGGCGGGCGACCTGACCGGCGACGGCGACGCGGAGCGCGTCTACCCGTACCTGGTCGACGGCGACCCCGGCGGCGCGGTCCCGTACTACACCTACGACCCGGGCAACTGGGACGCCCACCCCGAGTCGGACTACGCCCTCGTCGACCTGCCGAACGCGGACGGCGAGGAGGCCGTCATCGCCGACGTCAACGGCGACACCTACGGCGACCTCGTCCTCGGCGACTACCAGGACCCGCGCGCCGACAAGCCCGGCGGCCACAAGGGCGGCCAGATCACCGTCTGGTACGGCGGCCCGAACGGCCCCGACCCCGCGCAGAAGCCGACCGTCATCCACCAGGACACCACCGGCGTGCCCGGCGCGGGCGAGACCGACGACGTCTTCGGCTCGGCGCTCAGCGCGGGCGACGTCAACGGCGACGGCTACGCCGACATCGCGGTCGGCGCCTGGGGCGAGGACCTAGGCTCGGTGAAGGACGCGGGCTCGGTCACCCTCCTGTTCGGCTCGGCCTCCGGCCTGACCGGCACGGGCGCCAGGTCCTACTCCCAGGACACCGCCGGGGTCCCCGGCTCCTCGGAGTACATGGACGCCTTCGGCATGACGGTCCGCCTGGTCGACCTCGACAAGAACGGCAGGGCCGACCTCGTCACCGGCGCCGGCTACGAGAACGGCTACGGCGCCGTCACCGTCCTGCGCGCCGCCTCCTCCGGCCTGACCACCTCGGGCGCGAAGTTCATCTCCGCCCGGGACGCCGGGATCAAGGGCGGCGGCGAGTTCGCGTGGGCGATCGCCCAGTGACGCCGTACCGGGCGGGGCGCTCCGCGCGAACCGTCCGGCGCCCGCGCGCCGGCACCACCGCCGCCGCCCTCGTCACCGCCCTGGCCTCCCTCGACCAGGGCACGGGCGACGGCGCGGTCCGGTCCCTGCCCGCCACGACGACCGGCCCACGGCCACCGGCCCGGTCGGCTCCCGCCCGGCGTCCGGGGGCATCCCGACGCCGGGCCCGCCGGCGTACGGCACGGCCCTGAACCTCCGACGCTCGGAGGACATGCCGCGCCGATGCCGCCGCCACGCCGGGACGAGGCCCCACCCGTACGGCCGAACCCCGACCGCCCACCGGGACAAGGCGGTTCACTCCCTTAGGGGATGTCACAGCTCGGCCGCAAAGCCGGGCCCGGAAGCCCGGGCCCGGCACGTCACTCTCCGGGACCAGGTACGTTCGAAGACGTGGCTGGATTCAGGATCGGACGCGGCCGGGACAACGGCGCTCCTCAGACGCGACCGCAACACCCTCCGTACGGACAGCAGACGCCGCAGGGGCCGTCGTACGGCTACCCGCAGGCGCCGCAGCCGTACCCGCAGCAGCAGTACGGGGGTGGCGGCGGCCCGTGGCCGCACTCGAACGGCGGCGGCTACGGCGGCCCCGACGAGCCGGAGTACTTCGGCGACGGTGCCTACCCCCCGGGCCCGACCGGCCCGCAGGGCGCCCCGCACGACCCGTACGCGGCCAACAACCCGGGCCACACCCAGGCGTTCTCGGTCGGTGAGGACCCCTACAACCAGGGCGACACCTACCGCGCGGGCGCGGCCCCGCCGCCCGGCCCGGTCGGCCCCCGCCTGCACTGGAAGGAACTGCTGAAGGGGATCGTCCTCTCCCCCAACCAGACGTTCCTGCGGATGCGGGACTACACGATGTGGGGCCCTGCCCTCGTCGTGACCTTCCTCTACGGCCTGCTCGCCGTCTTCGGCTTCGACGGCGCCCGCGAGGACGCGATCAACGCGACCCTCTCCAACGCGATCCCGATCGTCCTGACGACGGCGGTCGCGATGGTGCTGAGCGCCTTCGTCCTGGGCGTGGTCACTCACACCCTGGCCCGCCAGCTCGGCGGCGACGGCGCCTGGCAGCCCACGGTCGGCCTCTCCATGCTGATCATGTCCCTCACGGACGCCCCCCGCCTGGTCGTCGCGATGTTCCTCGGCGGCGACGCGACCTTCGTCCAGCTGCTCGGCTGGGCCACCTGGGTCGCGGCCGGCGCCCTGCTGACCCTCATGGTCAGCCGCTCCCACGACCTGCCGTGGCCGAAGGCACTGGGCGCGTCCGCGATCCAGCTGATCGCACTGGTGTCGATCGTGAAGCTGGGCACGTTCTAGGGCCCCGCCGACACACGAAAGGGCCCCGGCTCCCGCCGGGGCCCTTTCCGTACGGCCCGTATCCCAGCTCAGGCGTCGAGGACCTGCCCGGCACGCTTGACCACGGGCGGCTCGACACTTCAGGCACTGTGGTCCGGTAAAGACGTCTCATGAGAGCACTGTCCGCAGGTCAGATCGCTACGGCCAGGCGTCGCGGCCCGCCAAGACTCTGCGATGCAGCCGAACGTGATGCAAAGTCGACCCCGGTCTCAGATACTCGGGACGTTCCAAAGGATCGCTGCCCCTGAGGGCGGCACTTGGGATCAGGGGGGGACGAACTTGCTGGCGAATCTGCTGCCGGGCCTTCGCGACGTCCGCGCCCCACTCTCAACTGGTTGCATCTGGCTCCTGACGCTCTGGCTGATCTTCGAGGACCGTGTTCCGACGCCCCAGCAGGCCCAGGGCGTCTGGGCTTCCGTGTATCGCCTCGGCGGCTTGATAGGTCCCGCCGGCGTGCTCGCATCCGGAGCCTTCCTCGCCTACCTCATCGGCGCCATGCTCACCGTTCGAGTAGTTACCGTCAACGCAAGGGAAGCGCCGAAGCCCTTTGCCTTCTTGGGTGGCAGGACAGCCCTCACCCCCCGTGTGTCACGTTTCGCATACGACGACCTGGTCAGCTTCCTCCACAATCAGGAACGGCTGCCCCGAGCAGAGCCAGAAGGCACCGCGCTCGCCACCCCGGAGCGCGAGCGCGGCGCACGCCTCGTGGCCAACCTGACGGTACGAGACATCCTTGGGGAGACTCGCCAGCTGCGTACCAAGCTGCTGATCGCCAACTACGACTTGTTCAACGAGTACGACCGAGCGGTGGCTGAGGCAGAGTTCCGCAAGAACGTCGCCTACGCCCTTCTGGGGCTGACGGCCGCACTCAGCTGGCTGCAGTCACCTTGGTGGGTCCTCCTTCTCACTGTTTCCGCTCTGCTCTACGTTGCCGGCGTGGGAAGCGAGCGAGCCGCCAACGACGTCATCGTCCAATCTGTGGTGGCAGGCCTCATCACCCCGCTCTCCATCACTGGGGCCGCAGGTGTACCCGCCATTCCCACGGGGCTGACCCAATAGACGGACGAGGATTCGCGAGCCGGGGTGAGGCCGGCACTTCAGCGACTACACGGTGCCGCGCTAGAGCGCCTCCCTGTTCGGCTTGGCGACCTCCCCTGACTTATGTACCGGAGGCAACACACTCCACGGGAAGTTGATCCAGTCGTCGGTCCGCTTCCACACGTACTCGCACTTCACGAGCGACTGCGACTTCTCGTAGATCACGGCGGACCGCACCTCGGCGACATGCTCGACGCAGAAGTCGTGGACGAGCTTGAGCGTCTTGCCGGTGTCGGCGACGTCGTCCGCGATCAGGACCTTCTTGTCGGTGAAGTCGATCGCGTTGGGCACGGGCGCGAGCATGACGGGCATCTCCAGCGTCGTCCCCACGCCGGTGTAGAACTCCACGTTCACGAGGTGGATGTTCTTGCAGTCCAGGGCGTAGGCGAGTCCACCGGCGACGAACACCCCACCGCGGGCGATGGAGAGCACGACGTCGGGCTGGTACCCGTCGTCGGCGACGGCCTGCGCGAGCTCACGGACGGCCCGCCCGAACTGCTCGTAGGTCAGGTTCTCGCGCACGCCACCCGCGCCACTGATGTTGTTCATGTCACTCATGAAGGGCCTGTCACACCTGGGTCCGATGGAAGTTGAGGTAGGACCGCGAGGCGGTCGGCCCCCGCTGCCCCTGGTACCGCGACCCGTACCGCTCGCTCCCGTAGGGGTGCTCGGCGGGCGAGCTGAGCCGGAACATGCACAGCTGTCCGATCTTCATGCCGGGCCACAGCTTGATCGGGAGCGTCGCGAGATTCGACAGCTCCAGGGTCACGTGCCCGGAGAATCCCGGGTCGATGAACCCGGCCGTGGAGTGCGTGACCAGCCCCAACCGCCCCAGCGAGCTCTTCCCCTCCAGTCGCGACGCGAGATCGTCGGGGAGCGTGATGACCTCGTAGGTGGAGGCGAGGACGAACTCCCCGGGATGCAGAATGAACGGTTCGTCCCCCTCCGGCTCCACCAGCCGCGTGAGGTCCGGCTGCTCGATGGACGGGTCGATGTGGGGGTACCGGTGATTCTCGAACACCCGGAAGTACCGGTCCAGCCGCACGTCGATGCTGGACGGCTGCACCATGGCGTCGTCGAAGGGATCGATACGCACGCGCCCGGCGTCGATCTCGGCCCGGATGTCCTTGTCTGAGAGAAGCACGCCCCGAGGATACGCAAGGCGCGCGGAGCAGCCACAATCGTGACGACTCCACGCGCCTGGTACTGCGCTGGTGCCGGTGGTCCCGCTGGTAGTGCCGGTACCTGTGATGCGGGGGGGGTGATGAGGGTTTCCCGCGGTATGACCGGCACTCGGGCCCTCCGGCGCTCCGATACTCGGGCCCTCCCGGTACTCCGTTCCTCGGGCCCTCCCGGTTCTCCCTGTCGGGCCGCTACCGCTTCTCGAGGCTGACCGGCACGACGCTGCGGAGCCGCGCGCATCGCGGGCACCGGAGGAGCCGGCCGGGGCCGAGCCGCTCGGCCTGCTGCATCGGGAACGAAGCGGTGCTGAACACGTGCCCATCGGCACAGCGGACGACGGTGCGCTCCATCAAGTCCTTCAAGTCCCTTCCCCAAGAGCCGCGTCTGGCTGCTGCTCGCCTGACGACAAAAGCCACAGTACGGGATCAAAGGGACGGCCCTCCAGGCGGCACTCCGACCCCGCCCGGACCCCCTCCGCCCCTCCACCGTACGCCCCAACTCCGGCCACCCGCAGCCCGGTCGCCCCTCTGAAACACCATCAGGCCCCAGGGGCTTCAGCACCGGGGGCCTGACATGAGGTACAGTGGCAAACGTTCGGACACCGACTCCGGATCACCCCGGTCGGCGTCTTACGCGGGTGTAGTTTAATGGTAGAACATCAGCTTCCCAAGCTGAGAGCGCGAGTTCGATTCTCGTCACCCGCTCCATGTGAACCCCCAGGTCATCAACCCGGGGGTTCTTTTGTTGTCTAGACCAGTACCCCGGTCGCGCACCACAACCGCACCATTACCCTTCGGCGGCCTCCTCGCTGTGGTGCGCGGACGCGTCCTTGTGGTGCTTCGCACGCTCGGCGCGGACCAGGTCGTCGAGTCCGGCGGCCACCTCGCGCTGGCGTTCCTCGTCGGAGTCCAAACTCGGAGCTAGAGGTGTCAGGTTGACTTGTCAAATGAGCCGTGGACAACGAGCGGATCCAGTCAGGCAAGCGCACGATGAAGCCAGCAGCCTGAGGAGGGCGCGATATGGGCAAACAACACCGCGCTCAAGAACCCCAGTGGGGGCCTCGCACTCCTGATGGATCAGCACGGCCGCCGGATGGCTGGTCAGCGCCACCTCAGGGGTCCCCTCCGAGCAGCCCCTACCGGGGCCAGAAGCCACCACAGCCCAGAAAGCGGCGTCGTGTCTTCCTGTGGGTCTTTCTGGCTGTCCAGATCTTGTTCCTGATCTGGATCATCGGGGGTGCCGTGAGCGCTGGCGGCACACCCGAAGGGTGCAGGGGGCTGACGGGCGACGACTTGGAGCTGTGTGAGGATGCGCGCACCGTCGGCACCACGATCGGGGTGGGGTTCGTGGTTGCGTTCTGGGTAGCCACCGACTTCATCCTGGCTCTCACATATCTGATCTACCGACTCACCAGCCGACAGTCCCGCGGCTGAGGCGGGCCATCCAATGCACGACTCCCCGGCGGTCGACTACGAGTCACGCGAGGGGAGTGCTGTGCCTCAACTGAGCCGATGAACGTCCTCAAGTTCCTCAACGACGGTGGACAGCAACGGCTCCTCGCGACCGTCGGCGACCAGCCACCGCGCGGTCCCCAGTCCCGTGAGGCCCCGTTGTGCGAACTCCTGAAGCGGGTGTCGGCTCGACCAAGACGCGAGAACGCCCGTCACGTTGCCGACGGCCGCGGCTGTTCCGGCGGGACGGACCCCTCGGCGATCGCCATCCACTGGTCGAGGTCAGCCTGCGTGAACTCCGACCATGGCGGAAGGTCAGGAAGCTGGCGGAGAAGGTCGAACGCCTCCGCGATCTGTGGCCGGCGAAGCACCGGCGAGTGGCAGCCGGCGATGACCTCGGCGTCCAGACGCTGGAAGTCGTCTACCACTGCCCGGAACTTCTGGCCCTCCAGCAACGCGACCCACGGCGAAACCAGGCGCCCGCCGAAGAATTGCCCGTCACGGAATTCATCCGCAGACAGGTCAGCGCTTTCGGGCATGGGATTCGGCACGTTCGTTGCGAAGGTGTCCACTGCCCACACGACATTGGTCTTCGGGTCGAACAGGGCGCGGGTTGTCGGGTTGTCGTACAACGGCGGCCGTTTGGCAACCAGTGTTCGGTCACCCACATCCACCGTATCGCCGTCGATCATGAAGCGGCACCGGTTGATCGGCGTCTCCCACTCCTCGGCCATGCGCCCGATCGAAAACCAGGTCGTCAGCAGCGTCGCGTTCGGGCATGCAGCGAGAACCGCCAGAAGGTTGCCGGCGTGATCACGGTCATCGTGAGTGAGGAAGATCCACCGCACGTCCAGCGGATCCACCACGGACCACGCAGCCTCCAGCCACTGCGACCGCACCGCCGGTGCCCCAGTGTCCACAAGCACCGGTTCGGCTCCTCGGATCACCATCGAATTCATGGGGAAGTGGCCGACCGGCGGGGCTTCCAGGGCCCACGGGATGACGAACGTCTCCTCGGCGATCTTGTACGGTTGCAGAAGATCGAAAGCTTCCATGGTGGTCATCGCTGCTCTCCCTCGAACGGAGTCTTGCGGCAGCGCTTGTCCCTTCAGTCCAACCCCATGGCACCCACTAGTCAAACGCAGAACAAAACACGCCGGCGTCGGATAGGTCACTGCTCACGGCCGCGAGGCAAGCACTTCGCGAGCACTTCCCGGGTCCGTGTCGGACTCGTGCCAGGTCAAGCGATCCGGCCCCAGGCCGGCACCGCAACCAGTGCTGGCCACGTCGGTGGTTGCGTGCTCCGCGTGCCCTCGCAGGGGTCGAGCGGCGTCCCACGACGACGTACGGGGACGGCCTCTACTCCGGGGCGTTCGGCTGGTCACGCAGGGACTCCCAGTCGACGGCCAGACCGGTGCGGTTCCGGCAGGGTACGACGGCGGTCGCGGGCAGCCATGTCGCTCGGTCGCGGTTCTGCAGCGGTCGTTCGCCGAGGAGAGACCCCGGTGATCAGCTGCTGGCGGGGGCGGCCGGTCGGCCGAGCAGTCGGCGTAGCTGCGGGGTGCCGAGTGCGACCGTTGTGCCGACCACCAGGACGAAGGCGCCGAGCAGCAGGAAGTAGGCCGCCGACGACAGCACGGCGGTCAGCCGGAACAGCTGGCCTCCCACAACCACACCCACGGCACCGAACAGGCCGTTCACCGCGAGCAGACGGCTGGTGCTGCCGGGCGGCGCGACCGCGGCAGCCAGTGCCAGACCGGCCGGAGCGAGCGCGATCTCGCCGCAGGAGTAGAGCAGGTAGACCAGCAGCAGCCAGTGGGGGCCGACCGGGCCGTGCTCAGCTAGCCGGGCCGCGACGGCCATCAGCAGAAAGCTGAGACCGGCTGTGATCAGCGCTCCCGCGAACTTGACAGGTACGTCGACGCGCGGCCCGGCACGCAGCCAGAGCCGGGCGAAGAGCGGGGCGACCAGCAGGACGAAGAGCGGGTGCACGGACTGGAACCAGCTGGCGGGGACCTCGAAGCCGAGCAGGTCCCGGTCGGTGTGACGCTCAGCGAAGAGGGTGAGCGCCGAGCCGCTCTGCGCGAAGATCATCCAGAATGCGGCCGAGGCGGCCATCAGCGCGGTGAATCCGCCGAGCCGACGCTTGTGGCCCACTGCCAGTGCGTGGGTCCGGCGGAGTGAACGCAGGTACCAGAACGGGAGGGTGACCGTGGTCAGGCCGAGAACGGCGAGCACCGCGGGGAGAGGCAGCAGCCCACAGGACGCCGGCACCACCACAAGCGCGCCCACCACCCCCGTGACCCAGGCGGCACGCCGGAGCATCGCAGCGGCCTCGGGGCGCGGCACCGGGCGGGGCGGACGCGCGCCCACGTCCCCGTATCGGCGCAGGCCGAGGGCGAACTGGATCAGCCCCGCCGTCATGCCGAAGGCGGCCGCCGCGAAGCCCAGGTGCCAGGCGACGCGCTCCGCCAGCAGCCCCGTGACGACGGGGGCGACGAGCGCACTGACCTGGATGCACATGTAGAAGAGCCGAAAGGCCGCCTCGCGGCGGCCCTCGCCGTCCCCGCTGACCCCCGCGACCATGGCCGCCATGGCCGGCTTGACCAGGCCTGTTCCCACGACGACCAGCAGCAGCCCGGCACAGAGCGAGCCCGTCACCGGGACCGCGAGCACTGCGTGGCCACAGGTGATGAGCACACCGCCGAGCAGCACAGCCCGGCGCGCACCCAGCACCCGGTCGGCGAGCCAGCCGCCAGGCAGACCGGCCATGAAGGTGAGCGACATGTACGCCGCGAAGATCGCGGTGGCCGACTGCGGTGCCATGCCCAGGCCGCCGCGAGCCTCGGAAGCGGTCAGGTAGAGGACCAGGATCGCCGCCATGCCGAAGAAGCTGAACCGCTCCCACAGGTCGACCGCGAGCAGAGTGCCGAAGCCGGGCCTGCGGCCGTTCCCCGGCCGTACCGCTGCGGCGGGGGCGGTGGCCGGCGACGAGTCCGGTGGGGTGAGAGAAGTGTCCACCGGAGGTCACCGGGCCGGTTTGAGCGCCACTCCGGCCAGCATGGCGAGCTTCGGGTCGGGGGTCTCGGCCGGTTCGGGGCGCCACAGCGGGGCACGGACCACACCGGGTTCCACCAGCTCGAAGCCCTCGAACAGCGCGGCGAGATCCTGGTTGCTGCGCCAGATCACCTGGCTCACCGCGCCCCGGTACTGCTCGGCCGCCGCCGGCGCCGCCCTCGGGACCTCCTCCGCTCCGGCGTGCGAGATCACCAGGGCGCTGCCGGGTGCCAGCCGCTCGGTGTACTGGCGCACCAGGGCGAGCGGATCGTCGCCGTCCGGGACGAAGTGCAGGACGGCGGCGAGGATCAGCGCGACCGGCCGGTCGAAGTCGATCAGGCGGAGGGTGTCCTCGGCGTCCAGGATCTCCCGGGACTTGTACAGGTCGCCCTGGAAGACGGCCGCCCTGGGTTCGTCGGCGAGCAGCGCCCGGCCGTGCGCGACGGCCACCGGGTCGATGTCGACGTAGACGACCTTGCTGTCCGGGTGGGCGGCGAGGGCCACGTCGTGCACGTTGCCCTCGGCCGGGATGCCGGAGCCGATGTCGAGGAACTGCCGTATGCCGAGCGCGGACAGCTCGCGTACGGCGCGGCGCAGGAAGGCGCGGTTGGCCTTGAGGGTGGCGGGCAGGTCCGGGTTGCCTGCCGCGACCTTCCGGGCGAGTTCCCGGTCCACCGGGAAGTTGTGGATGCCGCCGATCCAGTGGTCGTAGACCCGGGCGATGCTCGGGGTGTCGATGTCGACCTCCGGCGGGGCCCAGGCGGGGCGTTCGGTGTCCTGACGTTCCACGGGTGTCTCCTCCAGTAGGGGTGGGGCGGGGTCGGCGGTCACGCCGTGAACACCGGGAGTTCTTCGAGGCCGCGCATCATCAGGCTGCTGCGCCAGCGCAGTTCGTCCGGGTCCACGGCGAGCCGCAGCCCGGGGAAGCGCGCGAGGAGGCGGCTGAGGACGATCTGCCCCTCCAGCCGGGCGAGCGGGGCGCCCAGGCAGTGGTGGATGCCGTGGCCGAAGGCGACCGAGGCGGTGTGGGCGCGGGTGATGTCCAGGCGGTCCGGGTCGGGGTAGCGGGCCGGGTCCCGGCCGGCGGCGCCGAGCGAGATGGTCACGAACTCGCCCTCGGGGATGACCACGGAGCCGACCTCGACGGGCTCGGTGGTGAACCGCCAGGTGGCGTTGGTGACCGGACCGTCGTAGCGCAGGAACTCCTCGACAGCCGCGGGCCACAGCGACTCGTCCGCCGCGAGCTGCTGACGCACCTCGGGGTGGGTGAGCAAGGCCAGGGTGCCGTTGCCGATGAGGTTGACCGTGGTCTCGTGGCCGGCCACCAGCAGCAGGAACGCCATGGAGATCAGCTCGTCGGACGACAACTGGTCGCCGGCGTCCTGGGCGTGCACGAGGTCGGTGAGCATGTCGTCGGCCGGTTCGGCCCGCTTCGCCTCGATCAGCGCTTTCAGGTACGCGATCATCGACGCGCTGGCCTCGCGCACCTCGTCGGTGCCCGCGCCGGAGACGAGCAGGTTGGACCAGCGGCGGAAAGCGGCCCGGTCGTCCGGGGGCACGCCGAGCAGCCAGCAGATGACCGTGAAGGGCACCGGGAAGGCCAGCGCCTCCATGAGGTCCAGCCGCTCGTGCCGGGCCATGGCGTCCAGTAGTTCGTCGGTGAGCTCGGTGATGCGCGGCCGCAGGGACTCCACCCGGCGCGCGGTGAAGGCCCGGCCGACGAGCCGGCGCAGCCGGGTGTGGTCCGGCGGGTCGCTGTCCAGCATGTGCACGCTGAGGACGTGCGGGAACTGGCTGCGCTCCCCCGACTCCGCGAGGAACGCGCGCTGTTTGTCGGGGTCGGCGAAGTTGCGCGGGATGAGGTCCCGGCCGACCCGCATGTCCTTGCTCAACCGGGGGTCGGCGAGCAGCGCCCTGGCGTGCTCGTAGCCGGTGACCAGCCAGGTGCGCAGGCCGTTCGGTGTCGCCACCGGCACGGCGGGCGCGGTTCGCCGCAGGCCGGCCAGCGCCTCGTGCGGGTTCTGGTGGAAGGCGGGGGTGAACAGGTCGGTCGGCGGGGCGGTCTGCGGGGCAGCCTGCCGGGCGTCCGTGCGGGCCATTGTCAGACTCCTTCGGTGACGTCGGCGGAGGGGGCGGCGGCCCGGTCCCCCGCGTAGCTGGCCAGCTCCCGGTAGATCTCGAAGGGCCGGTCCCGGCCGGTGTCGCGCAGCGGCCGCAGCGGGGCGGTCTGGTCCTTGTGGGCGGGGCCGCTTTCCCAGGCGGTGAACGCCTCCCAGTCCGACCAGCGGCTGACCACGACATAGGAGCGCGGGTCGCCGAGGGCGTGCAGCAGCTTGTTGCCGAGCAGGCCGGCGGTGCCCGCCATCCGGCGGCTGGCCTCGTGGTAGGCGGGCAGCACCCGGTCCGGGTCGTCGCTCAGGTGGTAGAGCACCACCTCGATCGCGCTGTGGGCCGCTGCGGAGGTCACGACGTGCCGCCGGCTGCGCCGGGCAGGGCGGCGACGACGTGCATGGTCGTCATGGAGCCACCGCTGCGGTACGGGTGCAGTTTCTGGCGGTGCTGCAGATGCCGGTCGCTGGTCTCGAACTCGCGGAACAGCGGCTCGTTCACCCAGTCGCTGACGATGTAGTAGACGCCGTCCTCCTCGGCGCCGCGGGACAGCCACTGGCCGAGGTTGGCGGGGTGGGTGGTGACCGAGTCGCCGACCTCCAGCCACACCTTCTCGAACTCGGTCTCCATGCCGGGCTTGATCTGCATCCGCAGCATGACCCGGAAGACCTTCTCGGAGCGCTCGGGCATGTCAGATCCCCCCGTCGACGTTGAGGGTCTCGCCGGTGATGTAGGCGGAGGCGTCGGAGAGCAGGAACAGCACCGGGCCCGCGAGTTCCTCGACGGTGCCGAGGCGGGCGAGCGCGGTCTTGCGGGAGTAGGTGGCCCGCAGTCCGTCGGCACGGTCGGCGGGCATGGTGGCGAAGGCCTCGGTCTCGATGACGCCGGGGGCGACCACGTTGACCCGGATCCCCTGCGGGCCGAGTTCCTTGGCGAGGGAGCGGGTCAGCCCGATCATGGCGGCCTTGGCGGCGGTGTAGTGGGCGCGCAGCGGTATGCCCGCGGCGGCGCCGCGCGAGCCGATGTTGACCACCGAGGAGCCGGCGCCGAGCAGCGGCAGCGCCTGCTGGATGACCCGGTAGGCGGCCGTGAGGTTGGTGTCGAGGATGCGCCCCCACTCGTCGGCGGGCAGGTCCGCGAACGGGATGTGGCTGATGACACCCGCGTTGTTGACGACGCCGTCGAGCCGCCCGAAGCGGTCCTTGGCCTCGCCGACGAGGCGGTCGACCTCGGCTGTGTCGCCGACGTCCGCGCGGATCAGGTGGTCGCCGGCGGTCTCCTTCAGCGCGGCGGTCAGGCTGTCGACGGCCTCGCTCTCCTGCCGGTAGCAGGTGAGGACGTCGGCGCCGGCCCGGGCCGCGGCGAGGACGATGCCCCGGCCGATGCCCCGGGTGCCGCCGGTGACGAGCAGTTTCCTGCCGTGCAGTGCGAGTTCCACTGGGTTTCCCTCCATGGCTGGGCCGCGGCTCACACGCAGCCGTCGACGTGGATGTTCTGGCCGGTGACGTAGCCGGCGTGGTCGCTGATGAGGAACAGCACGGCCTGGGCGATGTCCTCGACGGTGCCGAGCCGGCCGAGCGCTGTGAAGGAGGCGAAGGTGGCGCGCTGCCGCTCGGCCTCCTCGGCGGGCAGTTCGTCGAGCGCCTCGGTGGCGATACGGCCCGGGGAGACGGTGTTGACGCGGATGCCGCTCGGCCCGAGTTCCCGGGCCAGCGAGCGGGTCATGCCGACCAGCGCGGACTTGACGGCGGTGTAGTGGACGCCGCCGGCCATGCCGATGAAGGCGACCGTGGAGCCGATGTTGATCACCGAGGAGCCGGCGGAGAGCAGCGGCAGGGTGCGCCGGGTGACCAGGTGGGTGGCGGTGAGGTTGCCCTGGAGGGTGGCGGCCCACTCGGCGGGTCCGAGGTCGGCGTACGGCTGGGGGCGGAACGTGCCGGCGTTGTTGACGACGGCGTCCAGTCCGCCGAGGCTCGCCTCGCAGGCGGCGGCCAGCCGGTCCACGTCCGTCTCGTCGGCGGCGTCGGCCCGCAGCACCTGGTGCTTGCCCGGGGTGCCGGCGAGTTCCTCCTCCAGGGTGGCGACGGCTTCGCCGGGAGTGCGGTAGCAGGTGACGACGTCGGCCCCGGCCCGGGCCGCGGCGAGCACGATGCCCCGCCCGATGCCGCGGCTGCCGCCGGTCACCAGGACGCGTTTGCCCTTGAGTTGCCGGCCGGCCCGGGCCGCGGTCTCCACCTTGGCCTTGATCAGCCGCATCTGGACGGCGGTGTTGCGGTTGAGCCGGGCGGTCATCCCGGCGTCGTCGATCGGGGCGTCGGGCTTCATCGCGAAGTCCTGGATCCAGCGCATCCGTACGCCGCCGGGCACCTCCTCGTACTCCCAGCGGATGTTCATGTACGCGAAGGGACCGGTCTCGACCCGGCGGGCCACGACGGTGCGGGTGGCCGGGTCGGGGGTGCGCTCGGAGACCCAGCTCCAGACCGTGCCGTTCTCGTCCGGGTGCAGGGCGAGGCGGAAGGTGACGGTGTCGCCGTCCTGGCCGAGGATCTCTGCGGAGGCGTACTCGTTGAACAGCCGCGGCCAGGCGGCCACGTCGTTGGTCATCGTCCACACCAGGTCCATCGGTGCCTCGACGACGATCGCGTTGTCGGTGTGTCCTGCCATCAGACGCGGGCCTCCGTGAGCCGGGCGTGGACATAGGAGAGGGCCTCGCGCGGGGTGTTGGTGTGCGCCAGGTCGCCGTCGGGGATCTGGATGCCGTACTCGCGCTCGATGCGGTTGACGAGTTCCAGCAGGGCCAGGGAGTCGTAGCCGAGGTCGGCGAACGCCATGTCGGCGAAATGCTCGCCGTCCAGGTCGGTCTGCTCGTCGACTCCGGCGCTCGCGCGCAGGATCCGCCGGAGGTCGTCGAGGGTGAACTCCGCCATGGGGTGCCGCCTTTCGTACGTCGGTGGTGGTGGGCCGGTCACTTCTTGAGGGCGTCGCGGTCGCCGGCGCCGAGGACCAGTGCTGAGGTGAAGCCGCCGTGGCCACGGGCCACGACCAGGGCGGTGCGCGGGTCGGTCTGGCGGGGGCGGTCGAGGACGAGGTCGATCTCGCAGCCGGGGGCCGGCCGGCCGAGCCCCGCGGTGTGCGGGACGACACCGGCGCTCAGGGCGAGCAGCGCGGTCGCCACGTCCAGCGCGGCGCCGCCCGCGTAGAGGCGCCCGGTGAGGGTCTTCGGCGCGGTCACCGGTACCGCGCCGGGACCGAAGACCTCGGTGATGGCGCGGGCCTCGGCGAGGTCCTCGGCGGGTGTGCCGGAGGCGTCGGCGAAGACCACGTCGATGTCGCCCGGGGCGAGCCCGGCGTCGGCGAGGGCCCGCCGGACGACGGACACCAGCACGGAGCAGCGCGCGGTGGCGCCGTCCGCCGTGGGGTCGAAACCCGCCGCGTAGCCCAGGAGTTCGCCGTACGCCGGGACCCCGCGGGCGCGTGCCGCCTCGGCGTCCTCGACGACGAGCATGGCGCCGCCCTCGCCCGGGACGAAGCCGGAGGCGGCCGCGTCGAAGGGCAGGTAGGCGCGGGCGGGATCGTCCTCGGTGGACAGCCGACCGGTGGACAACTGCGCCACCAGGCCGTACGGGCACAGCGAGGCGTCGGTGCCGCCGCTGAGCACGAGCCGGGAGCCGGTGTCCAGCAGCCGCCGGGACTGGCCGAGGACGTCGAGGCCGCCGGCCTGCTCGCCGCAGATGACCCCGCAGGGGCCGCGCATGCCGTGCCGGATGGAGACCTGGCCGGTGGTGGCCGCGTAGAACCAGGCGATGGACTGGTAGGCGCCGACCCAGGAGGAACCCTTCTGGTAGAGGTTCTCCATCTCGTGCTGTCCGAACTCGGTGCCACCCGAGGAACTGGCGGTCACCACCGCCATCTCGTACTCCGGCAGGGTCGCCGGGTCGGCAGCGGCGTCCGCGAGGGCGTCCTCGGCGGCTGCCAGCGCGAAGTGGGTGAAGCGGTCGGTCTGCGGGACGAGCCGACCCGGCACCTGTTCACCGGCGCGGAATCCGGGGACCTCACCCGCCACTTGGACGGGGTAGCCGGTCGGGTCGAAGCGGGTGATCCGGCCGAGGCCGCTCTTGCCCGCGAGCACCGACTCCCAGTGCCGGGCGGCGCCGATCCCGGTGGGGGCGACCACGCCGAGCCCGGTCACGACGGACCGGCCGCGGCGGCCGGGGAGTATGCCGGAGGCGCTCATGCCGCCTCCCCGTGCGCGGCGGCGGGCCGGCCCAGGACCATCGCCGTCTGGAAGCCGCCGAAGCCACTGCCCACGCTGAGCACCCGGTCCATGCGGTGCTCGCGGGCCGTCACCGGCACGTAGTCGAGGTCGCACTCGGGGTCGGGCGTGGACAGGTTGGCCGTCGGCGGGACGACCTGGTGGCGCAGGGCCAGGGCGCAGGCGGCGATCTCCAGGGAGCCGATGGCGCCGAGGGAGTGCCCGATCATCGACTTGATGGAGCTGACCGGCACCTCGTGGGCCCGCTGTCCGAGACTGCGCTTGAACGCGGCGGTCTCGTGCCGGTCGTTCTGCTTGGTGCCCGAGCCGTGCGCGTTGATGTAGTCGATGTCGCCGGGGTCGAGCCTCGCCCGGTCCAGGGCGACCCGGACGGCCTCGGCCATCTCCCGGCCGTCCGGCTTGAGTCCGGTCATGTGGAAGGCGTTGCTGCGGCCGGCGAAGCCGAGGATCTCGGCGTACACGGTGGCACCGCGGCGCCTGGCCGACTCCAGCTCCTCGATCACCATGACGGCGGAGCCCTCGCCGAGGACGAAGCCGTCGCGCCGTCCGTCGAAGGGCCGGGAGGCGTGGGCGGGGTCGTCGTTGTTGGCGGTGGTGGCCTTGATGGCGTCGAAGCAGGCGGAGGTGATCGGCGACAGCGGGGCGTCGGTGGCACCGGCGAGCACGATGTCGGCCGTGCCCTCCTCGATCAGCTGGACGCCGTGTCCGATGGCGTCCAGACCCGAGGTGCAGCCGGTGGAGATCAGCGCGACCGGCCCCTCGGCGCCGGCCTGCCGGGCCACCTCGACGGCGAGGGTGCTGGGCACCATGTAGCCGTACAGGTGGGGAACGCCGTACCTGTGGTCGACCAGCCAGTCGCGGCCGCCGTCGGACAGGACCGCGTACTCCTCCTCCAGGCCCGTGGTGCAGCCGACGGCGCTGCCGATGCTCACGGCGACCCGTTCCGGGTCGGCGCCGGGCAGTTCGACGCCGCTGTCCGCGACGGCCTCGCGAGCGGCGACGACCACGAACTGGCCGGCCCGGTCCATCCGGCGGGCCTCCTGCGGGGTGAGTCCGGCGGCGAGCGGGTCGAAGTCGCACTCGGCGGCGACCTGGGAGCGGAACCCTGCCGGGTCGAACAGGCTGATGCGGCGGGTGGCGGTGCGGCCGGCGGTGAGCAGGTCCCAGTAGGCGTCCCGCCCGATCCCGCCGGGTGCGACGGCGCCCACCCCGGTGATCACCGCGCGTCGGTGCCGGGCCGTCATCGGGCCGCTCCCACATCGGGGTTGCCCGCGGACGCGTCGAGCGGCTGTTCGGTGTCGACGTGTCCCAGTTCGGGGCGCGGCGCGAGCGGCGAGAGGTGGAAGACCGCCTCGGCCGGCACGGACCCGGTGTTCACCAGGCGGTGGCGCACCCCGATGGGCACCAGCAGCGAGTCGCCGGGGCCGAGTGCGACCGGGGTGCCGCCGTCCAGCGTCATCTCCAGCCGGCCCTGGACGACGTGCAGGAACTCCTCGGAGTACGGGTGGAAATGCTCGGTGACGTGGTGGCCGGGGGCCAGCCGCAGCACTCCGCCGAAGCCCGAGGTGCAGCCCACGGTCTTGGGGCTGAGGGTGACGCGGATGTCGCCACCGCGCTTGGTGTTGGCGGCGACCTCGTTCACGGAGACCCTGGTGGTGGCGGGGGCGCTCATCGGGCACCGCCCAGGTTCGCCGAGCGCGGGGCGCTGATCTGCGGGCCCTGCTGGGGCGTCCAGGAGTAGAAGGGGACGGCCATGGCGTCCTTGGGCTCGCGCCAGTCGGGGTCGTAGGGCGAGATGAACTGGCCGAGCCGGGTGTTGATCTCCTCGTAGAGCGGGTGGCTGCGCGCCTTGTACAGGTTCGGCGCGATGTCCTGGTCGGCCTCCACCAGATGGAAGTACAGGTTGTGGAACGCGAACAGCGTCCGCCTCGACACCCCCACCAGATGCGGCAGTTCGGTGCTGTCCGAATCGGCGAAGACCTGCGCGACGCCCTCGGCGTCGGCGAGGTCCATCCTCGCCACGATCAGCGTTCGGTGCACGATGCCCTCCCGGCTTGTCGGTTCTGTGTTCACCCTGGTCGGCAGGGGTCGAGGCGCTCTCGAAGGCGCCTGGAGAACCGCTGGCGGCCCCGGTGCGGCGGGCGAGACGCAGCACGACGGCCCGCCGCACCTGGGGTGCGGCGGGCCGTCGTGGAGGTCGTGCTACCGGCGGATGTCGGCCTTCACCAGGGTGACGCCGGCACCGCCGGCCCCGGCCGTCCGGGCATTCGGTACGTCACCCGCGGACGCGCCCCGCATCAGCAGGATCAGGGCCTGCCGGGTGAGCCGGGGAACGGAGTACAGGAGCTCGGCGTCCGGTGTCAGGTGCTCCTGGACGAGGTGGACATCGACGAGGTATTCGAGCAGGGTCTCGGCGTCGCCGATGCCGGGACGCAGCCGTGCCACCACCTCCTCGAGGCGCCAGCGGGGGCGCTCCCGCTGGAGCAGCAGGTGCAACAACTCCCGGGAGCGGGCGGGCAGATGCCGGTGACTGGCGGCCACGGTGGTGATCAACGACTGCGTCCCGGCCGGGAGTTCGAGCAGCATCCGGTGGTTGCCGCGCAACCGCAGCGCCAGCCGTGCTGCCGACCAGCCGGGCCGTGCGGTGAGCCGGCCGGCCACCGCCCTGATAGCCAGCGGCAGTCCCTCGCACAGCCCCATCAGCTCCTGCACCGCCGCTGGGTCATCCCGACGGGAACGCTCCCCGGCGACCCGGTCGTAGAGCTTGAGTGACTCCTCGGGGGACAGGGCGGGCAGCACGATCTTGCGGCCGGTGGAGAGGCTGTGCGCGCGGTAGCGGTTGGTGGCGATCACCGCGCAGCCGGAACCACCCGGCAGGACGGCGCGGATCTGGGAGGCGGTGAGCGCGTCGTCGATCACGACCAGCACCCTGCGGTCGGCGGTCCAGGTGCGGAAGAGCCTGCTGAGCTCGTCGAGCCCGGCGGGCTGCTTCTCGCGCTGTATGCCGCAGGCGGTGAGACAGGCCGACAGCACGTCGGCGAGCTGCTGGGAGCCCTCGCCGACGGCGGACAGGTCGATGAAGAGCTGCCCGTCGGGGAAGCGCGGGCGCAGCCGGTGCGCGGCACGCACGGCGAAGGCGCTCTTGCCGACACCGGGCGGGCCGTGCACCTCCACCACCCGCATGCCGGTGCTGGGCCGGTCCGCGCCGAGGAAGGTCTCCAGCTGGTCGAGTTCCCGTTCCCGTCCGACGAAGTCACCGACGTCCGCGGGGAGCTGGGCCGGGCCTGGCCCGAGCCGGCGCCCGCCGGGCGCGGTCTCGGTCTTGGCCGGAGCCGCTCCGCGGAGGTGGCCGCGGTCGGCGAGCACCTCCTGGTGGAGCCGCTGGAGTTGCGCGGAGGGTTCCAGTCCGAGCTCTTCGACGAGGTGGCTGCGCAGCGTGCGGAAGGTGTTGAGGGCGTCCGGGCGGCGGCCGCAGCGGTGCAGGGCCCGCATCAGCTGTCCGGCGAACGCCTCGTGGGTCGGGTGGGCGCGGAAAGCCTCGGACAGCTCGTCCAGCACGGCGTGGTGACGGCCGAGTTCGAGCTCCAAGGAGAAACGTTGCTCCTGGACGCTCTTACGGCGTTCCTCCAGTTGGGTCGACCAGGCCGAAAGCCGGCGTCCGGTCGTGACGTCGACCAGTGCTCCGCCGTGCCACAGGGAAAGGGCCGCCTTGAGGGTGTGGGCCGCCTCCTCCTTCCCCGCACCGGTACGGAGGTGCGCCATGCCCTGCTCGGTGAGCTGGTCGAACCGGTAGGCGTCCACCGACTGCTTGTCGTCCAGTCGCAGTTCGTACCCACCCACTCTGGTCAGGATTGCGGGGCAGCCGTGCGGTGGACGGGATCCGAAAGGCGCGCCGTTCTGGCCGGTGGCCAGCAGCAGCCTGCGGCGCAGTTGATAAATGTAGGTTTGCAAGGTGGTCAGCGCGCTGAGCGGTGGGTGGTCCTCCCACAGCTCTTCGCACAGCTGGTCCACGCTGACCAGCGAGTTTGCATTGAGCACCAGCAAAGCAAGCACCTGCCGCAGCTTGGGGGCCGACGGTGTGACGTCCTCCCCGTTCCTGCGTATTCGCATCGAGCCCAGCAGACCGATCTCTATCACTGCATTCCCCCTGGGTGCGCCGCCTTCGTGGGGTGGCGGCCATCGGCTGTTCACCTTCCTACGCCACTCGATCCCGGGCGAAACACCTCCCGCACCGATGGCTCAAGAAATTGCTTTCCCTTTACTCAGGAAAACGGTTTCACCGAAAAAGAAGTTGAATTCAGCAAAAACCCTGCGACCACCCGGCGATGGAATCCTGAATTCCACTCCGGCCGAATGTCGCATTTCCGGTCCCCATCTCACCGCATCCTATTGCTTGGCGCACATGGATGACAAGGTGCACATTTCTTCGGGGGGTGTGGCGTCCGGCACCCTCACAGGCTCAGCTCGACCCGGTACTCCGCCAGCCAGGTGTTCAGCTGGAGGACCATCTCCATGCTGGCCCGCTCCACCCACGCGAAGGCCCCGCTGGGGGCCGCCGCCGCGCCCAGCGCCACCCGGGTCGCCTCGGCGTCGAGCAGCGGGGCGACCGGCGCCGCCCGGTCCGCGGCCACGTCCCCGAAGCGGTGGCGCACGAACTCGCCGTACGCCGCCTCCTGGACGGTCGGGTAGGCGCTCTTGGGCCGGTTGAGCACCCGCTCCGGCAGCAGATCGGCGACGGCGGCCCGCAGCAGGCTCTTCTCCTGGCCGTTCACCCGCTTCAGCTCGGCCGGCACGTTGTACACGTACTCCACCAGTGCACGGTCGCAGAACGGCGGGCGCAACTGCACCCCGTGCGCCATGCTCATCCGGTCGGCACGGTCCAGATGGGTCGGGGCCCACCGGGTCAGCGCCAGATACGTGACTTCGCGCGCCCGGCGCTCGGCGGGGCCCTCCCCGGCCACCTGCGGGACCTCGGTGAGCGCGTCGCGGTAGTGCTGGTCGGCGTACTCCATGAAGTCCAGCTCCTTGCGGAGCGTACGGTCCACCAGCGAGCAGCCGAGGCCGCCCGCGGCGGCGTCGTGCCCGCGCTCGAAGGAGACCCACGGGAAGGTCGTGGAGTTGCTGTGGGCCGGGTCGTACGCCCAGAAGTAGCCGTTGAACACCTCGTCGGCGGTCTCCCCGGAGAGCACGGCCCTGATCCCGGCGCCACGCAGCGCCTCGAAGAACAGCAGCAGCGAGACGTCCATGTCGCCGAGCGGGGAGGGCGCGTCCTGGCTGTGCAGGGCGGCGGCGTGCGTCCGCGGGTCGGCGAGCGCCGCCGTGTCCAGCAGGATCTCGGTGTGCTCGGTCCCGATGTGCTCGGCCGCGAGGGCCGCGTAGGGGGCGTCGGGGGTGGCGCGCATGGTCGGGTGCGGCTCGAAGTTCTCCGCGTAGCCGGAGAAGTTCACCGAGAACGACCGGAGCCCTCCCCCCTCGGCCCGCCGCTGACGGGCCGCGAGCGCGGTCAGCGCGCTGGAGTCGATCCCTCCGGAGAGCATCGCGCCGACCGGCACGTCCGCACGCAGATGCGTGGCCACCGCCTCCGACAGCAGCCGGCGCACGGTGGCGACGGTGGTCCCCAGGCTGTCGGTGTGCGGGCGGGCGGGCAGCGACCAGTAGCGCCGGTGGCCGGTGCCCGGCGCCCGCACGGTCATCGTGTGGCCGGGCAGCACTTCGCGCGTGCCTCGGAACACCCCGGTGCCCGGCTTGCGGCTGTGCGCGAACAGCTCCCGCAGCCCGTCGGCGTCGACCACCGGCCGTACCGCCGGGTGCGCCAGCAGCGCCTTGGGCTCGGAGCCGAAGACCACCCCGGACGGAGTCAGGAAGTAGCACAGCGGCTTCACCCCCAACCGGTCGCGGACCAGGAGCAGTTCCTGCCGCCGTACGTCCCACACGGCCAGGGCGAAGAGGCCCTCCAGCCGATCCGGGAAGGCGGCGCCCCACTCCAGATAGGCGTGCAGCGCCACCTCCGCGTCGCCGCCTCCGGTGAACCGGTGCCCCCTGGCGGCCAGCTCACGGCGCAGCTCCACGTGGTTGGTGACAGCCCCGTCCAGGGTCAGCACGGCCACCGGGCTCCCGGCCTCCGACTCCACGAGGGCCGGCTGCGCCGCGTGCTCGGGGTCGAGCAGGGCGAGCCGCCGGTGTGCCAGCGCGGCATGCCCCTCGATCCACTCACCGAAGCCGTCGGGGCCGCGATGGGCGAGCGCTGCCGCCATCGCCCGGACGGTGGGCGCCTCCGGTGTCAGGTCCCGCTCGAAGTCCACCCAGCCGGCGATTCCGCTCATCGTGGTGTCCTCTCGTTCTCTGCGTCTGATGTGGGTGCGCTGTTCTCGGCCGGGACATCGGTGACGTGGGTGACCTCCACCAGGGAGAGCCCGTGCCGGGCGACGGCCTCCCGGAACTCGGCGAGCCCGGGCGCCCCTTCGCCGCGCACCGCGATCCCCAGCCGGCGCGGGGCCGCCTCCCCGTAGCGGCGGTACAGCTCCAGATAGCCGCGCGCGGTGCGCTCCGCGTCGTCGACCAGCGCGAACCCCACCGGCCGCCGCTGCCCACGCCAGGTCAGCTCGCCCGCCGTGCCGCCCGCGAAGTTGTGCCGCCAGCCGCTGCCGGTCGCCACCACCAGCGCGCCGCCGAGGGTGTGCACTCCGGCGGGAACCGTGTACGCCCGCCCGCTGCGCCGTCCCGTGAAGTGCAGCAGCGCGAGCCGCTCGGCCACCGGACCGGGCTCGGGGCGGGACAGCAGCTCCCGCATCCGGGCGTCGGCCGCCGCCCGCTCCGCCCCCTCCGGCAGATCGCGTACGACGACGGGGTTCACGACAGCACCACCGCAGCGGCCGTCAGCGCGCAGCCGGCGATCGCGAGGCACGTGCGCACCAGATGCCAGTCGCGCCAGGCCGGGCGGGGGTCCCGCCAGCCGGGTCCCAGGTCCTCGGGCCGGGTCCGCTTGACCGTCCGGTTGATCGGCACGTTCCGGGTCTGCGACACCACGGCCACCCCCGCCATGCAGAGGGCGGCGGCCGCGAACAGCACCCGGGGGCCGCCCGACGCCCGTACCGCGAGCCCCACGTCCACGGCGGTGGAGCCGGTGACGATGAACGGCATAATCCGGTCGTAGCGCCTGCCGAGCAGGATGTGCGTGGACACGTACCGCTCCGGGGTCATCGCGATCAGCGCGGGCATCACGCTCACCGCCACCGCGAAGAGCACCCCCGCCACCAGGCCGGTGCCCGTCAGCACCAGCACACTCAAAGCCTCCACCACCGCTTCCGCCCTCCTTCGAGCCTCGCGCCGCATCTCGGGCCTGGTACGGCTCGAACCTGTCAGCCGCCCCTCGGACGGCACTCGAATCCGCCTGGGAGCGCGCCGCTCCGCACTGGTTCCGTTCGCCCGCGCCGCGAGCCCGGTTCGAGGCCCCGGGTGTTGCATCGGCCCGCCGAAACCGAACGCATTCCCACACCCTTCGAGGAGCCGGTATGGCGGACGAGACGACCGAAGTACTCATCGTGGGCGGCAGCATGGTGGGCCTCGCCCAGGCCCTGTTCCTCGCCCGGCAGGGCATCCGACCGCTGCTGGTGGAGCGGCACGCGGAGATCTCGGCGCACCCCCGGGCGCAGGCCGCGAGCCCGCGGACCATGGAGCTGCTGCGCACGCTCGGCCTGGAGGACGCGGTACGGGCGCGGGAGAACCCGCACGCCCAGTACGGCGACATCCTCCAGGCCGAGTCCCTCACCGGGGCCGAACTCGGGCGGTTCGACGGGCCGTTCCGCCACGACCCGAACGACGTGGGCACCACCGGCTGGACCCTGATCGGGCAGGACCGCCTCGAACCGGTGCTGCGGGAGGGAGCCGAGGAGCTCGGCGCGGACATCCGCTTCGCCACCGAGATGACGGGATTCACCCAGGACGCGGAGGGCGTCACGGCCGTCGTGCGCGACCTGGGCGACGGCTCCGAGCGGACGGTGCGGGCGCGGTACCTGGTCGCGGCCGACGGCTCACGGGCACCGATCCGCACCTCACTCGGCATCGGCCATCACGGACAGGGTGTGTTCGGCCGGCAGATGAACATCGTCTTCCACGCCGACCTCGACCCGTACGTGGCGGGACGCACCTTCTTCCTCTGCTTCGTCAGCAACCCGACCGTCAAGGGTGTGCTCGGCAAGCTCGGCGGCGCGGACTCCGACCGCTGGGTGCTCGCGCCGAGCCTGCCGCCCGGGGCCGACCACCGCGTCTACGGCACCGCGGACTGCGTGGAGCTGGTGCGGGCCGCCGTGGGGGTGCCCGATCTGCCGGTCGCGGTGGAGTCCGCGACGAGCTGGGAGATCGCCGCCTGGGTGGCGGACCGCTTCCGCTCGGGGCGGGTGCTGCTCGCCGGTGACTGCGCGCACGTCATGCCGCCCACCGGAGGGTTCGGCGGCAACATGGGCATCCAGGACGCGCACAACCTGGCCTGGAAGCTCGCGCGGGTGCTGCGCGGGGAAGCGGGCCCCGGTCTGCTGGACACCTACGAGCAGGAGCGGGCGCCGGTCGCCGAGTTCACCGTCGACCAGGGCGTCATCCGTTACCTCCAGCGCAGCGGCCTCGACGAGGCGGCGGCGGCCCGGCACCGTCCCGAGACCACGGTGCTGTTCGGCCACGTGTACCGATCGGACGCCGTCCTCAGCGAGGCGGGCGACGATGACACCGCCGTGGTCGAGGACCCGACGGCCCCCACCGGTCGCCCCGGCACCCGCGCTCCCCACCTCCTCCTGGTCCGCCAGGGCAAGGAGATCCCCCTCCATGACCTCCTCGACGGCGGCTTCTGGCTCCTCACCGGCCCGAACGGCGCGGCCTGGCAGGAGTCCGCGCAGGCGCTGGGCCTCGCCTTCCACCGGGTGGGCACGGAGGAGTCCCCGGAAACCGCCGAGCGGTTCCTCACCCGCTACGGCGTCGAAGACACCGGCGCGGTCCTGCTCCGCCCGGACGGCTTCATCGCGTGGCGCGCCACCGGCGCCGTGGGCGACCCCACCGGATCGCTGACGGCGGTACTCGACACGGTGCTGCAGCGGGACCTTGCGTAAGCACTCGGCTCGGTGCCGCGCGATGCCGCCCGTCGTCGGCGGCATCGCGCGGCTGCTCGCGCAGCTCCCCGCAACGCCCATGAAGCGGCCGCGGTGCCTCTCCTCGGAGCACCGCGGCCGTCCGATGCGCGCGAAGCGCGCCTCCGGCGCCTAGAGCCGGTCCAGAATCCCCCGCAGCGCGGCGATCGCCGCCTGATCAACGGGCCCACTGCGTCCAGCAGTGGTACGCCACCCCACGAACCCGTCAGGCCGCACCAGAACCGCGCCCCCGGCCAGCAGCCCGTACCGCCGCCGGAAGGACCCGTCCTGGTCCCACAACCGCGTCCCCCGTCCGATCCGCACGACCTTCAGCCCGACACCCAGCCGCGCGGCTTCCCCCTCCACCGCCTCGGTCCACCGCCCCGCCATCTCGTCGACGAGCAGCGTGAACCCGTCGCCGTACAGGTCGATGACGGACACCGCTCCGTCGGGCCCGTCGAGCTGAAGGTGCGGTGCCCGCGCCCCGGGCCGCGCCGAGGGGTGCGCGGGGTCTTCCACGATCGCATCCGGCGCCCCCTCCTCCGCGTCGAAGGCCCCGGAGCGGTAGCAGTACCCGAACGTCATGGTCGTCTCGTCCAACAGCTCCGCGGCGACCTCCTGGTACTGCCTGCCCTCCCGGACCGCGAACCGCAGCATCGCCTGCCGGACGGTTTCCTCGGCCACCGGCCGCCGCTCGGCGTCGTAGCTCTCCAGCAGTTTGGGGCCGGCCGTGCCGGACAGCACCAGGGCCAGCTTCCAGGCCAGGTTGTACGCGTCCTGGATGCCGGTGCTGGCACCGAACGCCCCGGTGGGCGGCATCACATGGGCGGCGTCGCCGGCGACGAACACCCTGCGGGTCGCGAAGGTGTCCGCCACGCGCGCGGAGATGTCCCAGGCGGGCATGTCCACCGACTCGATCTTCAACGGCAGGTCGGGCACCCCGACCGCGGCCCGCACCAGGGCGGTGCAGCGCTCCTCGGTGAAGTCCTCGGCGCGCTGGCCCTGTTCGGGGAAGAAGGAGACGTTGATGACCCAGCGGCGGTCGTTGTCGATGGGGATGATCGTGCCGCGCACCTCGGGGTTGTTGACGTACGCCGCGATGATCCGGCGGCCGCGCAGCGCCTCGGTCAGGTCGGCCTCGAAGAAGAAGCTGACGAGGTTGGTGAGGGTGCCCCGGCCGTGCGCCCCGATGCCCAGCATCTCGCGCAACGGGCTGCGGCTGCCGTCCGCCGCGATCACGTACTGGGCGTGGATCTCCGAACTCGCGCCGGTGGCCAGGTCGGTGGTGCGGACCAGCACCCCGGCCCCGTCCTCGTCGTACTCCTCGATCGCGTCGACCCGCGTGGAGAAGCGGACGTCCGCGCCGGCCTCGACGGCCCGCTCCCGCAGGATCGGCTCCAGCTGGTTCTGGTCGATCAGCGTCCACTGGGTGGGGCTGATCCGGCCGATGTCCTCCGGGGAGGCGTTGGGCATCCGCACGCGTTCCGCGCCGGCGAGGCTCTCGACGTGCACCAGGTCGGTGTTGCCGGAGATGGGGGAACGCCCGGCCCGCACCCGCTCCTCCATGCCGACCGCGCGGTACAGCTCCATCGTCCGCGGGTTGATGGCGCGGGCCTTGGGGTGGGTGGAGGTGTCGGGGTGGCGCTCCACCAGGGTGGCGGACACGCCGTGGTGGGCGAGGAAGACGGCCGCGGACAGTCCGGTCAGTCCGCCCCCGACGATGAGAACCGGGGTCCGGTGCGGCTTCATGCTGCCTCCTTGTGGGCGGTGACCAGGGTGTGGGTGCCGAGCAGGGGTTGCGCGTCGCCGTCGCCGAAGCCGGCCCCGCGCAGCCAGGCCTGGCAGTCCGCGACCCGGTATTCGGAGCCGTCGGGGCTGACCAGCCGCATGTGCAGGCTGCTGAGCAGCCGCTCCGGGTCGCTGCGGTCGTCGTCGATCATCCGGTCGTAGACGAGGACTGTGCCGCCGGGCCGCACCGCCTCGAAGACCCGGCCGAGCAGCTCGCGCCGCCGAGCGGTGTCGAAGCCGTGCAGGATGTGTCCGAGGACGACGACGTCGGCCTGCGGGATCGGGTCGGTGAAGAAGTCGCCGCCGGCGAAGGCGACCCGGTCGGTCAGGCCCAGGCCGCCGATGTGCTCGGTGAACAGCGGCCGCGTCCGCTCCAGGTCGAAGCAGGTCGCCTCCAGGTGCGGGTGCGCCCGCACCAGTACGGCCGCGAGGTTGCCGCGCGCGCCGCCGAGGTCGACGAACGAGGAGTGGCGGCCCCAGTCGAGGCGTCGGGCGAGTTCTGCGCCCATCCGGTCGCTGTACGCGTCGAGTCCGGCCAGGAACCGCTTCATCTTGGCGGGGTCCTTGTGCCGGTCCCCGACGAAGCCGCCCTTGTCCGGGTCGAGGTGTTGCGGCTTGCCGGAACGCAGCGCCTCGGTGAGCCGGCCCCACGTGCCGTACAGGGTCTCGTTGGTGAGCTCGACGAAGCCGCCGAGGTAGGAGGAGGAGTCCGGCACCAGATACGCCTGCGCCAGCGGGGAGTTGCGGTAGCGGCCCTCCTCGCGCTCCAGCAGGCCGAGACCGACGAGCGCGTCCAGGAAGTCCGGCACCATCCGGTGGTGGGTCCCGGTCCGCGCGGCGAGCTCGGCCGCGTCGGCGGGGCTGTCGGCGAGTGCGCCGAACACGCCGAGGGTCACGGCGCTGTGCAGCACCTTGGCGGCGCAGTCGGCGATGGTCAGCCGGATCAGCGGTCCGGGGTCGACCGCCGGGGCCGCCTTGGGGTCTTCGGTCGTCGTCACACGAGCCTCCTGGTCTGCCTCTGCCTGTCCTACGGCTATGCAGTGCCGACGATGTCGGCGAGCCGTCGATTCGGGCTCGAAGGGCGCTGAAGGCCTGATGGCGGACGTACGAAAGCCGCCCTCCCGTGCGGGAGGGCGGCTCGCAGGCGGCAGGTGAACAAGGTCAGTTCTCCTCGGCGGCCGCCCCGTGCCCCTGGTGGTCCTCACCGCGCAGCGGGAGGTTCTTCATCGTCATGGCGGCCAGCAGGCCCAGCAGGAGGACCGGCACGGCGGTGAGGAACACGGGGGTGAGCGCGGCGGCGTACGACTGCTCCACGGCGTTGCGCACCGGCTCGGTGAGCCGGTCCAGTGTCTCGGTCGAGGACAGCGCGTCGGGGTCGATGCCGCGCAGCGCGTCCGCGGGCGTCCGGTCGGCGATCTCCTCGGTGAGCCGGTTGTAGAAGATCGAGGCGAACAGGGAGATGCCCACGGTGGTGCCCAACTGCCGGGCGAAGGACACGGTGGCGTGGACCGCGCCGATGTCGTCGCGGGGCGCGGTGTTCTGCGCGGCCATGGTGAGGACCTGCATGTTCAGTCCGGCGGCGACGCCGAAGACCAGCATGTAGGCGATGAGCACGGCACGGGAGGTCCCGGTGTCCATGGTGGCCAGCAGCAGGGCCCCCACGATGCCGATGGCCATGCTGAGCACGGGGTACCACTTGTAGCGCCCCGTCTTGGTGATCGCCGCGCCGCTGACGACGGAGGAGGCGACCAGGCCGAACATCATGGGCAGCAGCACCACACCGGACATGGTCGGGCTGGCGCCGGTCACCACCTGAATGTAGATCGCCAGGAAGTTGACCGAGCCGAGGAAGACGATGCCCGCCGCGACGCTCACCAGCACGCTGACGCTGAAGGTGGAGTCGCGGAACAGGTGCAGCGGGATGACGGGTTCGGCTGCCCGGCGCTCGGCGGCGACGAACCCCACGGCGAGCAGCACCGCTCCTGCGGCGAGCCCGAGGATCCGCCAGTCCAGCCACTCGTACTTCACTCCGCCCCAGCTCGCGGCCAGGGTGAGCGCGACGATCGCGGCGCTGAGCAGGACGAAGCCGGTGTAGTCGATGTGGGCGGGGCGGTCGACGCGGGGCAAGTGCAGACAAGTGGAGACCAGCACCAGGATCACGATGCCCACGGGCAGGTTGATCAGGAAGACCCAGTGCCAGCTCAGCAGGTCGGTGAGAGCACCGCCGACGGCGGGCCCGGCGAGCGCCGCGAGGGCGAAGACGATGCCGAAGAGGTTGAAGTACTTGGCGGCCTCGCGCGGGTTGAACAGTTCACCGATGATGGCGAGCACCGAGACGAAGAGGCCGCCGGCGCCGATCCCCTGCACGGTGCGGAACAGGATGAGCTGGTCCATGGACTGGGCGGCGCCGCTCAGCGTGGAGCCGACGAGGAACACCGCGACGGCGATCAGGAAGATCTTCTTGCGGCCGAAGAGGTCACCGAGCTTGCCGTAGACGGGCGTGGTGACGCTGGCGGCGATGATGTACGCGGTCGTCACCCAGGCGAACACGTCGAGACCGCCGAGGTCCCCGACGATGCGGGGCAGCGCGGTGGCCACGATCTGCGAGTCCAGCATGGCCAGGAAGACGGCCAGCAGGCAGGCGGTGATGACCGGTCGGATCCGGGTCTGGGGCGGGGAGACAGCGGTGAGCGGGCTGTCGGTCCCCGTGGTGCGGGAGGGCACGGTGATTCGCCTTTCGGGCTGGAGTGGGTGCCATCCCCGTCCCGCCGGCCCTGGCCGGCGTCGTCTGCGGTGGGATCCGTCGGGGGATCGCTGTGGTCTGTGGTGGAGTGCGCCGTACGGCACGAGTGCCTCTCGTGCCGTACGGCGGGTGGCCGGCCCCGAGCGGGGGATGATCGCGACCGGTCACGTCGGTCGGAGGCGGCGGGACGCCGGTCCCGTCAGGGGACGAGGACGATCTTGCCGAGCTGGGCCCGGGCCTCCATCAGTTCGTGCGCCTTGACGGCCTCGTCGAGGCCGAGCCGCTCGTGGACGATCGGGCGCACCTTGCCGGTGGCGATCATGTCGAGCAGGTCGCGCTGTCCCGCGGCGATGGCCTCGGGCTTGTTGTAGAGCATGGCGTACAGGGCGAATCCGGCCACGGTCTTCATCCGGCTGAGCATCAGCGGGTGGATGGGCTGGATGTCGCCGCTGGCCGAGCCGTAGAAGACCAGCCGGCCGAACTGGGCGGTGAGGGCGACGCTCTTGGTGAGGATGTCGCCGCCGACGGTCTCCAGGACGACGTCCACGCCCTGGCCGTCGGTCGCGGCCCGGACCTGCTCGTCCCAGTCGTCGTCGGTGTAGTTGACGGTGACGTCGGCACCGAGGTCCCGGACGAAGTCCAGCTTGGCCTGCGTACTGGCGGTGGCGATCACCTTGCCGGCGCCCATCGCCTTGGCGATCTGCACGGCGAGGTGGCCGACGCCCCCGGAGGCGGCGTCGATGAGGATCGACTCGCCGGGCCTGAGCTGACCGGCCTCCTTGATGGCGTGGTACGCCGTCTGGGCCGGGCTGGGCAGCAGGGTCGCCTCGGCGGCGTCCATGGTGTCCGGGATGGTGATGGCCCAGGCGGCGTCGGCGGTCACATAGTCGGCGTAGGCGCTGTGGTCGACGTCGACGACGACACGGTCTCCGACGCTCAGGGTGGTGACGCCCTCGCCGAGCGCCTCCACGACGCCGGCGACATCGCCGCCGGGGGCGCCGGGCAGCGTGGCGTGACCGCCGATCGGGATGCCCTGGCGGCGCTGGACCTCGGCGAACGTGACACCGACGGCCTCGGAGCGGATCAGCACTTCGCCCGGTCCGGGCTGCGGCTTCTCCGCCTCTTCGACACGCAGCACCGAGGGGGCGCCGTGCTCGTAGTGGCGGACGATTCGCATGGTGTTCTCCCAACTAGGAAGTGTTGTCGAGCCGCGGATGGTCGTCGCGCGGCTCCGCCCAGGGACCCGGGTTACATGAGTGGTTGACTGACAGCAACTATATGTTGTTGTGCACGCGTCTGTCTATCTGCACATCGATGATCCGACGCATTGACTGGAAAAGGGTCAGGGGACGAGCACCACGCGGCCGAGCTGGGAGCGCGACTCCATCAGCTCGTGCGCCGCCGCGGCGTCCTTCAGCGGCAGCTCCGCGTGGACCAGGGGACGGACCTTGCCGGAGGTCACCATGTCCAGCAGCTCCCGGGCGCCCTTGGCCATGGCGTCCGGCTTCTCGCCCATCACGCCCCACATGCTGAAGCCCATGACGATGCGGTTGTCGAAGATGTCGGTGACCTCGATGGCCGGCAGCTCGCCGCCCGCCGCGCCGTACACCACCGTGCGCCCGAACGGGGCGGTGACCTTCACGGACTTGGTGAGGATGTCCCCGCCGACGGTCTCCAGGGCGACGTCCACGCCCCGGCCCCCGGTCGCGGCGCGCACCTTCTCGTCCCAGCCGTCCTCGCCGTAGTCGACGGTGACGTCCGCGCCGAGCGAGGCGGCGAAGTCCAGCTTCTCCGCGCCGCGGGCCGCGGCGATGATCTGCCCCGCGCCGAGCGCCTTCGCCATCTGGACCAGCAGATGGCCGATACCGCCCGCGGCGGCGGTGATCAGTACCGACTCACCGGGCTGGAGCTTCGCCGCCGTGACGATCACGTGGTAGGCGGTCTGGCCGGGGATCGGCAGCGAGGTGGCCTGACCGGCGTCGATCCCCTCGGGAACGGCGAACAGCCAGTCGGCCTGGGTGATGACGTACTCGGCGTACCCGTCGGCGGCGACACCGGTGACCACCCGGTCACCGACCTTCACCTGGTCGACACCCTCGCCGAGCGCCTCGACGACGCCCGCCACATCGCCGCCCGGCGAGCCGGGGAGCGTGGCGGGACCGCCGACCGGGATGCCCTGACGGCGCTGGCACTCGGCGAAGTTGACCCCGACCGCCTCGGTGCGGATGAGCACCTGGCCAGGACCGGGGACGGGGGTGTCGGCCTCTTCCAGCACCAGAACCGAAGGGGCGCCGAACTCGTGGTGTCGGACGATGCGCATGGACGTACTCCTCTGTGTATCGCGTGCGTTACGGGGGTTCAGGTACACGGGGGTTCGGATACGGGGTCCAGTCGGATCAGGCCGGTGTGAGCTCGACGAGCGAGCGCACCGGTCCCAGGCCGACCGCCCGGCGCAGGTCGAGCCCGGCCTTGGCCGCCAGCTCGCGCAGCTGCTCGGTGGTGCGCATCCGCCCACCCAGATAGACGAGCATCCGCAGGTCCAGATCGGTCTGGTCGGTCTGGACGTCGAGCAGGCCTTCGAGGACCATGACCCGCCCGCCCGGTCGGACCGCCTCGGCGCAGCGCCGAAGGATCTCGGCCGCCCGGTCGTCGGGCCAGTTGAGCAGGACGTTGGACAGCAGATACACGTCGCCGCCGGCGGGCAGCGGATCGAAGAAGCTGCCGACCACCGCTCGGCAGCGCTCCTGAAGGCCGGCGGCCGCGAAGTCCCGCTCGGCGGCCGCCGCGGGCCCCTCCAGGTCGAGCAGCGTCCCCCGCGCGCCCGGGGTGGCGCCGACCACGGCCGCGAGCAGGTCGCCGCTCCCGCCGCCCACGTCGACGACATGCCGTACGGCCTGCCAGTCGCCCCGGGCCAGCAGCTCGGGGACGACCCAGCGCATGCTCGCCGCCATGCGCCGGGCGAAGGACGTTGCCAGGGCGCTGTCCGACTCGACGTCCGTCCAGAACTCCTGCCCGTACAGCGCGGAGTAGACGGGGGCGCCGGAGCGCACGGCGTCGAGCAGCCGGAACACCGCAGCCTCGCCCCGGCCGGTCGGGCCGTCCAGGCGGAGCCAGTCACGGCCCGACTCCGGGACGTCGTCGCGCAGCAGGGCACCGAGCTCGGTCGGTTCGTAGCCGCCGTCGGGGAGCGGGCGGTAGATCCCGGCGTTCACCAGGTGACCGAGGAGCCGGCCCAGCGAGGCCGCGTCCACGTCCGCCTCGTGGGCCAGCGTCTCGACCGTGGTCGCTCCGGCGGCCATGTGGTCCGAGAGTCCGAGGGTGGCGGCCACTCTGATGGCCATGGGAGTGATCAGGTCGCTCTTCTCCAGTAACTCCTGCGACCAGGGGGGATTGCTCACTTCGTCCTCTCTCACGTGCACAACCGCTGTGGGGGGATGGGGGGAAGGTGGGGCGGATCCGCACAAGGGCGACAGCTCGCCGTCAGACGGTGCCGAACCAGGTGGTGACGGCCGTGGTCAGGGACTCCCGCAGGTCCGCCTGAGGCATGTCGCGGTCCGCGGCCCAGGCGACATAACCGTCGGGGCGGACCAGCAGACCGGCAAGCTGCGGCTCCTCGGCGCACTCCGCCTTGACGTGCTGGAGCCGGCCGGCCCAGGAGACGCCCGCCGCCCACTTCTCGTGGACCTGACCGATCTGCCCGTCGCCGGTCAGGTCGAGCAGCAGACCGGTGCCGCGCTTCAGGTACTTGGGGAGGGGCCTGACACCGTCCTCGGTCTTCAGCTCCAGATCGCGGGCGAAGTCACCGAGCAGCCGGTGCTCGGGCCCGTCGATCGGATAGCGGACGGTGACGCCGCTGAGCATCTCGGCGAGGTACCGGTTCACCTGCTCCTTGCGCATGAGGTCGGTGAACAGCTCGCGCAGCGGGGTGACATACGGGTCCGGGTTCATCAGCGCGATCTGCGCACGGGTGTTGGCCAGCACCTTGCGGGCCGGCGCCTGGCGCTCGCGGTCGTAGCTGTCGAGCAGGCCCTCGGGAGCCCAGCCGTGCACCTCCGCGGCGAGCTTCCAGCCGAGGTTGAAGGCGTCCTGGAGGCCGAGGTTGACGCCCTGGCCGCCGACGGGGAAGTGGGTGTGGGCGGCGTCGCCCGCGATCAGCAGCCGGCCCTCGCGGTAGCGGTCGGCCTGGCACGCGGAGTCGGTGAAGACGGAGAGCCAGCGCGGGGAGTGCGCGCCGAGGTCGCTGCCCCAGATCTCGCGCAGGCTCGCGGTCAGCTCGTCCAGGGTGAGTTCCGCGCCCGGCTCCCGCTCGGCCGCGAAGTCGAACGTGGACACCCGGTGGTAGGTGTCGTCGAGCGGCACGCAGAACAGCAGGCCGCGTTCGGTGCGCTCCATACCCATGGGGGCGTTCTCACGGTCGGCGAGGATGACGTCGCCGAGCCGGGCGGTGACCCTGCCGCCGGTGCCGGGGAAGGCGATGCCGGCCTCCCGGCGGACCAGGCTGCGCCCGCCGTCGCAGCCCACGGCGTACCGGGCGCGCAGGGTGTACGAGCCGTCGGGGCCGGTCACCTCGGCCTCGACGCCGTCGGCGTCCTGGCGTATCGCGGTGACCTCGTGACCGCGCCGGATCTCGGCGCCGAACTCGGCGGCGCGCTCCTCCAGCAGGCGTTCGGTCCTGGTCTGCTCGGAGAGCAGGGCGTAGCCGTGCGCACTGTCGAGGGTGGAGAAGTCGACCCACTCGTCGAGGCCGGCGAAGTGCCCGTTGTTCCAGGAGCGGGCGCCCTCGCGGAACCGTTTGAGCAGACCGCGCCGGTCGAGGGACTCCAGGGAGCGGGCGTGCAGCCCGAAGGCCTTGGAGTGCGGGGTGCGCTCGGGCAGCCGTTCGAGCACGACGGCACGGACGCGGGAGATGCGGAGCTCCGCGGCGAGCAGCATGCCGACGGGGCCGCCGCCGACGATGAGCACGTCGAACTCGACGTCGGTGTCGTAGGTGATCTCGTAGTCACGGTCGGACGTCTCGGTGGACATGGGTCCCCCCTGGGTGTGGGCCTCGATAGATGTTAGGCATCAGGTATATGCTTAATGTCATGCAGTGGATTGAGAGCATACAGATGCTCGTCCGCGGTTATCAACTCGCTTAGAATGCGGACATGGACACTTCGACTCAGCCCCCGCCGCGGGCAGCGGATCTGCTCGACGCTGTCGGCCCCGCCTTCTCCCGGCTGCGGCGCGCGCAGGCGCTGAACGTGGAGAAGCAGGTGTCCCGCAAGGACTTCACCAGGACGCTGGTCCTCAACATCGTCCAGGACGGGCCCGACCAGGAGGGCCAGGAGATCACCGTCGGGGTCGTGGGCGAGCGCCTGGCCGTCGACCCCTCCGTGGCGAGCCGAATGGTCTCCGACTGCATCACGGCCGGCTATCTGATCCGCGCGGCCTCTCAGCGCGACGGGCGCCGTACGATCCTCCAGCTCACCCCGGAGGGGCACGAGACCCTCGCCCGCTTCCGCCGCCACCAGCGCGCGGCCTTCGAGCGCATCACCAAGGACTGGCCGGAGGAGGAGCGCCTGGAGTTCGCCCGCCTGCTCATCAAGTACGTCGACTCCGTGGGCGAGGTGCAGCACGACCCGGGCTCCGCCTGACCGTCCGGCGCACCGCCGGACCGGCACCGGGGCCGCAGCCCGGCCCTGCGCCGAGCCCACGGGAAAGGCCCGCGGCGACGACCGCCACGGACCCCGACCCGCTACCTCGTCCCCGTAGGGGACTCCCGCACGAGAATCCTCCGCAGTACTGCCGACAGCACCGCGGTCTCCTCGCCCCCGGGATCCGCGCCCCTGGACCGCCACGCGACGACACCGTCCGGCCGTACCAGCACCGCGCCTTCGGGGCGCAGACCGCCGTAGCGCTCGGGCCAGGTGCCGTCCGGGTCTGCGAGTGTGCCCGCCCCGCCACCCGTGCCCGGCACCACCCGGCGTGCCCTGAGTCTCAGGCCCAGCTCGGCGGAGGCGGAGACGGCGGCCGACATCCACTCGCGGCCGTGCTCCCCGGTCAGCAGCACGAAGTCCTCCCCGAAGAGGTCGAGCGTGGAGACAGGTTCGCCGTCCCGCGACAGCACCGCGTACGGCGCCCGGGTTCCCGGCGCTCCGCGCAGCTCCCGCGGATCGGAGCAGACCGGAAGGTCCGCGCCGCCGGGCTCCTGGACGACCGCTGCGGAGCGGTACGCCTGGCCCGACGTCACCGTCACCGCGTCCGCGACGGCGGCCCGCTGCTCCTCCGTGGCGGTGCCCGAACGCAGGGCGAGCTGGAGGGAGCCCTGCTCGGCCGTGTAGACCGCCACAGGCCGCCGCTCCGCGTCGTACGTCTCCACGAGGCCGGCCCCCGCAACGCCTCCGACCACCAGGGCGAGCTTCCAGGCGAGGTTGTGGGCGTCGGCGATACCGGTGTTGGCTCCGTAGCCCCCGGTCGGCGGCACCACATGCGCCGCGTCCCCGGCCAGCAGCACCCGCCCGTGCACGAACCCCTCGGCCACCTGCTCCGCCATGTCCCAGGGGAAGCGGGAACGGATCGTCACCTCGACCCCGGGCGCTCCTACGGCGGCCCCCACCAGCTCCGCACAGCGGGCGTCCGTGAAGTCCTTAAGGCTCTCGCCGTCCTCGGGCCGGTACCCGACGATCAGCGTGCCCCCGGTCAGCGTGTCGTCATGCACGAGGATGCCCGTGACCTGGGGGTTCTTCACATGGACCACGCTGTAGCGGCGATCCCCCAGCACCGGGCGCAGATCCGCGCCGAACGCGATGCTCACATGACGGGACAGCACCCCGCGCCCCTGCCGGGGCACCTTCAGAGCCTCCCGCACGGTACTGCGCGGCCCGTCACAGGCCACCAGATAGGAGCTGCGGAAGGTCCGGGTGCCGCCGGCGCCGTCACCGAGGACGGCGGTGACCCCGTCCGGATCCTCCGCGAAGGACAACAGCTCCGTTCCGAACCTGAGGTCGGCGCCGAGCTCCTCGGCACGGTCCCGCAGCAGCGGTTCCAGCCGGTCCTGGGGCAGCAGGAGCAGCCGGGACGGGGTGAGGTCGCCCAGCTCGTCGTCGCCCTCCAGCTCCTCCTTGCTGAAGAGCACCTCACCCGCCAGCGAGGTCACCCCGGCACGGGTGCGGTGCGTGGCGAACCCCGCGGCCTCCCGAACGGCGGCGTCCTCGACGCCGGCCTGGCGCAGCAGCTCACCGGTCCGGGGGTAGTAGCCGACGGCCCTCGGATGGATGGAGGTGCCCGGATGGCGCTCCACGAGGGTGCAGCGGACGCCGTGCCGGGCGAGGAACACAGCGGTGGACAGCCCGACGAGGCTGCCGCCGACTATCAGTACGGGTGCGCTGTCGGAAGCGGAAGTCGTCACAACGTCCCTCTCTCGGTCCTCGGAACGGACATCGGGCCTGCTCACGGCGTCGGCAGTCCGGCCTTGCCCAGCGCCAGGTAGTCCACGACCTCCCAGTGCTCGGCGACCTTTCCGCGCTCGATCCGGAACTGGTCGCAGGTGCGCATCTCCAGAGGCAGCCCGGAGGGGCCGCCCCCGCTCCACGCGCCGGTGAGCGTGCCGGTCCAGGTCACGAAGACCATCACCCGGTCGTCGGCGGCGACGATGTGGTCCACGGTGGTGACCAGGTCGGGAAAGGCGGCGATGTTGTCGGCGAAGAACGCCCTGAACGCGTCGAGCCCGTCCGGCACCGCGTCCGTACGCATGTTGTGGTGCCGGTAGTCCTGGTGGTAGTAGCGCTCGGCCAGATCCAGCCGGTGCTCGCTGAAGACGTCGCGGTACGCGCCCAGCACCAGCTCCGCGTTGGCCCGCTCGGTCTCGCTGTGCGGGCCGTGCAGGCCGGGCGCGGCCGGCTGACCGCCGCGTTCCGGCCCGCCGTCCACGCCGTGCGCGGCGAGCACGTCCCGGTCCACCACATTCCAGTGCTCGGCGACCCTGCCGTCCCGCAGGCGGTACAACTCGGCTGTGTGCAAGCGGAACGCGGCTCCCGAGCGGGTGCGTCCGGTCCAGGTCGCCAAGAGCATCACCCGGTCGTTGTCGGCCACCAGATGGTCGATGTCCGCACGCAGCTCCGGCAACTCACGGTCCGACGACCTCCAGTCCACCGGGTCGTGCTCGACGCAGTCGGCGTGGAGGAAACGGCCCGCCTCCTCGAAGCGGCGCTCGTGGTAGAGCGTCTCGTACAGCTCGCGGACCAGCTCGGCGTTGCCGGTACGCCGCCCAGCGGGTAGCACGGTGGTCATGGGTTCCTCTCGGCTCGGCTCTTGATCAGGGGGAGGGTCACGGTGAGATGAGCGCTCAGGCCTTGAGCGCGTACGTCGACCAGTGGGAGTCAGCCTCGAAGCCGAGCTTCTGGTTGAGCGCGGCCACGGCGGTGTTGGCGGTGTCGTTGAAGACCTGGACCAGCGCGAGACGGCTGTTCTCCCGGGCCGCCCCGAGCAGCAGCTCGGCCTTCAGCCAGGTGGCGAGACCGCGCCGCCGGTGCTCCGGCAGGACCAGCGTCTCGCCGATGTCCGCCATCGGACTGTTCCGCGTGAACAAGGTGGCGTACGCGGCGATCGCGCTGCCGTGCGCGGGCAGCGCCGCGACCACGTGGGGCACGTGCCCGGCCCGCTCCGCCTCGGCCTCCCGTGCCCGTACGTCGTCGGCGGCGGGACGCCGGACCCGGGCCTGGCCGTTGACCCGCTCCTCCAGCGCGCTCCAGGCCCGCGCGTAGGACTCCACCAGGTCGTCAGGGCAGGCCCCCTGCCACGTCACCAGCCGGTACCCGGGCACCGGCCGGGCCACCGCGGCCTCCAGCACCGCACGCGCGGGGCCGGCCAGGCGCAGCCGGTTGCGCACGCTCTCGCCGATCAGCTCCGCACCGAGTTCCGCCGCGAACCGCTCACCGGCAACTCCCCGGGGAGCGTCGGCCAGCAGCAGGTCCCGTCCCCGCTCCCTGAGCGCCGCCAGCCCGGCTTCCGCCAGCGCCCGCCCGGCACCGCGCCGCCGGAAGCCGGGAAACACCCACAGCGAACCGTGGCCGGGACCGCCCGGATCCCCCAGGTCGAGCCCGAGCTTCAGCACACCGGCCGGCGTGCCGCCGTCGAACGCGGCGAGCACGATCCGCTCCGTCCCGTGCCGCCGCTGGAACAGCCGCGCCAGCAGCGCCTCCGTCACCGGCGGATCACCGGGCAGCTCCAGACTCATGGTCTCCCGGAAACCGGGAAGCAGCGCGGCGATGGTCGCCGGCTCATCGCCGTCGAGGCTACGAATTTCCATGGCCCCACTGTGTTCCCCCGTTCTCGAAGCGCCGTCGAGGACAACTCGACGTCGGCACACGAGGGCTGTGGCCTGCGCGCGGAGCCTTACCCAGGCCAGCGGCGCCCGGCCGGCCTCGCGGCGTCCGGTGGGTGCGATCGCAGCGGAGGCTCGCCCTCGTACGGCGCGTACGTGGGACCCCCGGGCCACGCGGCCGGGGGTCCGCTCCCGGGGGAGCGGGATTCACGGGGCAGGCCGGACTTTCGCCACGCGCCCTGGTGCTGTGACCGGGGCCCTGGCCGCCTCCTCCACCGAGGGGTCTTCGAGGCGGCTCCCTCACCACTCGACGGGGAGTTCGGCGACGCCCTGCAGTACGTACGGGGCGTTCAGCGGCAGTTCGTCCGCGCGGACCGGCACCCGCAGATTCGGGACGCGCCGGAAGAGGGTGCGGAACGCGATCTCCATCTCCGCCCGCGCCACGTTCTGGCCGATGCACTGGTGGATCCCGTAACCGAAGGCGACATGGCGCCCGGCGGAGCGCCGGACGTCGAAGGAATCCGGGTCCTCCCATGCCCCCGGGTCCCGGTTCATCAGCATCGTCGACATGGCCACTCCGTCGCCGGCCCTGATGGTGTGCCCCGCGATGTCGATGTCCGCGGCCGCCACCCTCGTCAGCACGTCCCCGATGGAGGTGAAACGCATCAGCTCCTCGACCGCGCCGGGCATCAGGGTTTCGTCCGCCCGCAACGGCGCGAGCTGCTGGGGGTGTTCGAGGAGCGTCACGGTCCCCAGCGCGATCATGTTGGAGGTGGTCTCGTGACCGGAGACAAGCAGCAACGAGCAGATCATCGCCAGCTCCTGACGGTCGACCGATCCCTCCGCGAGCTGATGGGCGATCAGCTCGTCGATCAGCCCGTCGCCCGGCTCCTTCTCCTTCTTCGCGATCAGTTCGAACAGATAAACGAGAATCTCGGTGAAGGCCTTCCGAGCCTGTTCCGCCTCGTCCTCCCCCGATGAGGACAGCACGTGCCGGGAGCGCTCGTCGAAGTATGCGCGGTCCTCGAACGGCACACCGAGCAGGGCGCAGATCACCGCGGAGGGCAGCGGGAGAGCGTACCGGGACAACAGCTCGGCGGGGCTGCCCCGGTCGAGCATCTCGTCGATGAGCCCTTCGGCGATGCGCTCGATCTCCGGCGCAGCGCGGCGACCCGCCGGATGCCGAAGCCCGGGATCACCATGCGCCGCTGACGGCCGTGCTCGGGATCGTCCACGCCGACCAGCGGGGGTGCGGCCCGCTGCTGCGTCTGAGCGGCGATACGCGGTGCCAGGACCGGGAAGCCGGGATGAAGGACGTCGGAGGACAACCGGGGATCGGGGAACAGAGCCCGGCCCACCTCGTTGCCGCTCACCAGCCACACCTGGCGTCCGTCGTCCAGCGTGACCTTCGTCAGCGGGCCGCGCTCGCGCAGTGCTCGTAACCGACGCAACTGGTAGGGGCAGGCCCGGGTCATCGGGTAGGCCGGAGCCCCGGTCAGCTCGGGGCTGGCGGTCTGCGTCATGGTGTGCGCCTCCTGGGTCGGTTCCCGACACAGGTCATTGAGCCCCGCCGCTCTCGCGGACACATCGAGGTTCCCTGGAGAGCGGCGGGGCCCGGTACCGGCGGTGCACCGGTGAGTTCAGGCCCCCCCGGTGACCCGGAGCGTCTCGCCGTTGGTGTTGCCGTTGGCAGCCGACCCGAGGAAGACGACCGCCCGGGCCACGTCCTCGGGCGCGGACATCCGGCCCGACGGCAACGTCCTGCCCTTCTCCTCCAGGAAACCCGGGGGCACGTGCGCCCGCACGGTCTCGGTGCTGGTCTGACCCGGCACCACCATGTTGACCAGGATCCCGTCGGGACCCAGCTCCCAGGCCAGGCTGCGCATCAGCCCGAAGAGCGCGGACTTGCCCGCGCCGTAGGCCCCCGCCCCGGCCTTGCCGGTGTCCGCGAGACCCGCGCCGAGCAGCACGATCCGCCCCCACGGGCGTCCACGCATCGACGGCAGCACCGCCTGAAGCGTGTGGAACACGGCGTCGACGGAATTGCGCAGCACCTCCTGCCACTGCTTCGCCGGTACGTCCTCGAAGCGCGGCACCGGCTGCCCGGGCCGCGGGATCGCCTCGCTCCAGACCACCGCGTTGGCCACCAGCACGTCGATGCCGCCCCACTCCTCGGCGACCCGCCCCACGGCCTCCCGTATGCACCGCTCGTCGGCGAGGTCGTAGCGCACCACCAGTGGCGTGCCGCCCGCCTCGGTCACCAGCCGGGCCGTCTCCCGGGCCCCGTCCTCATTGCTGTGGTACGTGATCGCGACCCTGGCCCCCTCCTCCCCGTACGCCACGGCGGTCGCCCGGCCGATGCCAGAGGAGGCACCGGTGACCAGCACGACCTTGTTCCGCAGATCCGTCCTCATGACTCCACCTCGGTCGTCGGGGCACGGTGGCCGATGCTCTGCGCGTGCCGGAAGAAGTCCTCCGGGTCATAAGCCCGCTTCACCGCGCGCAGCCGGAGACGGTTCGCGCCGAAGTACTCCGTCTCCCAGTCCCCGCCCACCCGCGAGCTGGGGAAGTTGATGTACGAGCCGCAGGAGAGCGGCGTGAGGGCCGCCGCCGCACGGTCGGCCAGCGCGGTCAGCCGCGCCGGTGCCGCCGGATCCTGTGCCACCTCACGGCAGGCGAACTGATAGCCGATCAGGAACCGGGCGTCCCGGTGCGCGTAGGCGGTCGCGGTGCTCGGCACCCGGCTCGCCGCACCGCCCAGCGCGATGCACAGCAGATAGCGTTCCTGACCCACCGCGTCCAGCGCGGGATCCCAGGCGTCCAGCAGCGCCTCCGACTCCGCCCGGGTCGCGGCCCGACCGGTCAGGCGATAGCTCTGCCGGGTGTACGGATGCCGGTGCCCCTCGGCCTCGGGCCCGGTTCCGGTACGACGGCACTGGGCCACCGACTTCGAGCCGCACAGCGCCTCGTGCATCACCTCGGCGTACCCGCCCCGCGCACCGACGGTCCTGCTCAGCGGCTTGCACCCGGCCCGTTCGGCCAGCTCGTCCAGCCCGTCGCGCAGCGCCTCGTCCGTACCCAGGTGCACGCCCCAGACACGGACCACGGGACGCCCGCCGGGCCCGAACATGCCCGGCAGCACCACCAGCGAGGTGCCGAGCTCGTCGGGGCCGTCGACGGCCCACTCCTGCCAGGCCGTCAGCACCTCCAGGGCGTCGTCGTACGCCCACAGCGTCTCGAAGCCGGTCAGCGTGGGCGCCTCGATCGAGCGCACCGCGAACTCCGTTACCACCCCGAAGGTGCCTCCACCGCCACCGCGCAGCGCCCAGTGCAGGTCGGGTTCCTCGGTGGGCGAGCAGCGAACACTCCTGCCGTCCGCGAGCACCACGCGCGCCGCGGTGACCCGGTCGCTGCCCAGCCCGAACCTCCGTGTCTGCCAGCCGATCCCGCCTCCGGTCAGGAATCCGCCCGCGGCGACCGTGGGAAACGTCCCGGTGACGATCTGCCGCCCCTGGGTCCGCAGGGCGTCCAGCGCGTCCAGTGACTGGACGCCCGCCCCGAGCCGCACCACGGACCCCTCGGCGACGGCGTGGTTCATCCGGGACAGGTCGACGACCAGCCCCTCACCGGTCGACCAGCCGTTGAAGCTGTGGCCGCCGCCCCGGACGTGCAGCCGCACCCCCTGCTCCCGGGCATGGCGCACGCACAGCGCGACATCCCGCTCGGAGGCGCAGTACGCGACGGCGTACGGCTCGATCGTGTCGTACTCGGTGTTCTGGAGCTGTCTGGCCAGAGCGAAGCCCGCCTCGTCCGGGGAGACCAGGTCCCCGTCGAGCCGGTCCCGCAGCGCCGCCGCCCGCATCAGTCGTCGATGCCGAACTTGCCGGCGGTCACCTTGGAGCCGGCGTGCCCGCGCAGCTTGGTGCCCTGCGGGTCGAAGAACTCGGCGCCGCCGGTGCCCTGCCACTCGGTGTCCGAGACGAACTCGCCCGACACCCGGACATGCGCCTCCCCCACGTGCTTGCCCTCGGGATCGGCGGCCAGGATGTGGAAGCCGTACTCGAAGGTGTCCGGGCCCGTGGCACGCCAGGTGCCCAGGCCGATGTTCTTCGTGTTGAGCTGGGTGGAGACGACCGTGCCGTCCGCCGAGAAGCAGACCAGCCCGGGAACCGCCTTCCCGTCGTCGTCCAACTGCGTGGTCCAGGTGCCGACCAGCCGTGCGTCGCTCATCACAGATCTCCTCGATTCTCTGGGGGAACTGGGGCAGTGGGATGTCCCGGCCAGGCTTCCGGCCCCCTCTCAAGACCCGCTCGAAACGCCCTGTAGCTGGACGGCTCCTCCTGCGGAGGCCACCACTGGGGCCCGAACTCCGGATGCCAGGGCACCGCCACCTGCGTGGCCCCGAGAGCCACCAGGGCCCGGTACGACGGCAGCAGGAGGTAGCGCACCAGCCCCCGCCACACAGCGCCCGAAGCGGTGCCGCGGGACGGGACGGCGATCTTGTCGGGATGCCCCTCGGGGAGGAACTCCGGGTCGAACGGACGAAGGGACACGGCACTCCTAGGTGTCGATGCGCGAAGTCGTCAAGCAGCGCGTACGGCCATCTCCACACCGCCGTCGATGGGAAGGGGCAGCGACACATAGCCGCTGCCGGAAGACCGGACGTGGGCGAGAAACCCCGCGCACAGCGTCTGCAGGTCCCGCACACCGTGAGCCACCACCATCGCGCCTGGCAGCATCCGGGGCTCCACCAGCTTCAGCAGCGGGAGGAAGGACTCCGGCGGGCCGGCGAGCAGCAGCAGATCGACAGGTCCGGGGACGGTCGCCTGCAACCGCTCGGGACCGCCCACCCGCACCTGCGCGTACTGTCCGAGTCCGGCCTTCTCGACCGCCGCCGCGGCGGCCTCGGCGCGTACCGTGTCCGGTTCGCAGCAGATGACACGGCCGTGCCCGTTCTCGCTCATCGCCGCGGCGAGCCCGGCGGTGAACGACTCGTACGGACAGCCGATCTGAAGCACATTGAGCGGTCCGGCCGCCAGCACCAACTGCCGGAGGAGGATTCCGGTGGCGGCTTCGACGGAAGGCACGGCGGAGCATTCGGTGGAAGAAGCGGCGTTGGGCATGCGGGACTCCCCGTCACGAGGTTCGAGACATCGAGGTCTCTCGGCCCGAGCGTGACAAATACCCGCCCTCACGGGCGATGTCCCTGGATGCCTTCCCGAGCGAGACTTCAGCCGCGCTCCAGACCCGCACCGGCCGGGCAGTGCGCGTGCGTTCGACGACACCGCCTGATCGCACATGCCGGGCTGGTCCCCGCGATCCGGCCGGCCGAGCGGTGCGGGCCGGTCGCTCTGGTGGCCGCGAAGGCGAGGTCGACCGGCGCGAAGAACGGCGCCGGGGCGGCCGCCGAGGCGAAGGTCATGAGCATCGTGGTCGCGATGGCGGCCGGGGCGGACGGCACCGATGACCTGAACATGCTGCGTCATGGTGGGCCGGCCCGGTGATGCGGCGGGGCACGTGCCCCGTCGACGCCGGGCACGTTCCTGCGCGTTCCCCCCTGGGCGCACCTACGCGACTGGAGTCGGCAGCAGGTGCGTTCCCCTGCGATCTCGCCGCACATCCCGACCTGGTCCCACAGGGGACGAGGTCGTGTTCGTCGACATCGACTCGAAGGCCAAGCAGGTCTACGGCCGGCCGAGCAGGGCGTCTCCTTCGGCCACACGAACAGCGTGGCCTGCGCTGCCAGAGGTGCCGTAGCGGAGTCGCCTGCCGGTGGCTGATCCGCCCCGAGCCGCCTCAGTGCGGCGGAGCCGAGGCTGCCGTCAGCATGGAGTGGGCTCGCCCAGTCGCCGACCGCCTCCCGCCGCTCGCTCCACGCACCGAGGGCACCGAGGGCACCGAGGGCACCGAGGGCACCGGAGGTGAACGCATCGGGCTGGGCCGTGTCGCCCATGTGGGCCGCCTGCGGGGCGTTCAGCTCCTGCCCAGCGCGTGAGAGACCTGCCTCACGCTTCGCCGCTTACCGCCGCACCGCCGTCTCTCGTGACACTTCCATGAGTTCGCCGCCACCCGGGACGGCGAGGACACCGAATCCGCGCGTCCTGGCGCCTCCTGGCTGCCAGACCTCACCGGCGTACCAGGCACCGTGCTCCAGTTCCTCGGGCCAGTGGCGGACGACAAACTGGCGCCCAAGGAGCCGGGGTGGTTCAGCAAGACCCTTGAGGGCATCGGGGATGCCCTCAAGCAGGTGGGACAGTTCCTGCTGGACCACGCCGGAACCATCGGGGCCATCGCCGGCCTCCTCGCGCTCTTCCCCACTCCCCTTGCTCCTGCCTTCGCGGCCATAGCGATCGTGGCCAGCGCTGCGGCGTTGAGCAAGAACCTCGCGAGCGAGGACTTCAGGGATTCGCTCATGGGTGAGCACGGGTGGAAAGCGGGTCTGACCGCATGGGGTTCGGTCGTGGGCGACACCCTGGGGGTCGTACCGGGAGTCGGCATCCTGGCCCGGGCGGGAAGCGAGGTGGGACTGGCGGCAGCGGTTGCCCGGGAGGGCGGTGAAGCCATGTCGCTGGGTTCCAAGGTCACTTCCTTCGCCTCCGAAGTGAAGGCCGTCAACTGGGACAGGGCCGTGGATGTCGCCACCAGCCCCAGCAAGGTGCGCGACTGGGCCCTCAACGGTGTGAACGCGACTGCGAACGTGGTCTCCTCGGCCGAGACTGCCGGGTTGCTGCCGGACGACGGCATCGGCCACGACTCCACAGAGGCCACCAAGGCGGGCGTGGCCCTGTCCGGCGCGGCGGGCACGCTCGGGACCTTCGGTACGGACATCGCCGAGCTCGCGGGGAGTATCCGGCTGTGAACACCCGACTCGGCGTCGCGAACACGGACACCGGTCCGAGGCCGCAGTTCTGGTACGGGCTCCCCCGCGGGTATCTGGAACTGGACCTGAACCCGACGGAGGAGGGGGTCGCGGAACTGGCCCGGCAGATCAGCGCACTGCCCGAGGAGGCCCGCGACCGGGCGGACGAGACATTCCGTCTCTACGCCATGACCGTACTGCTCCTGCAGAAGCAGCCGGTGGCGGTGTGCGCGCTCGGCATGCATCCCGATGGCAACGGAAAGGCTTCGCTGTCGGTCCTCACCATCTCAGCCTTCCCGTCCGGTGGTGTGAACCCCAAGCGTGTCCTCGCCGGCATGGTGGGAGGCCATGCGGGAGGGAACGCGAGCAACGGCATGCAGCCCATCGAACTGCCCGTGGGCATCGGGTTCCTGACCGAGCAGGTGCGTAGGACGGTGGCACCCGGCGTGCCGCCCGAAGGTCAGGAGGGCCCCTTGGAGGGTTCGGTCTGGCAGGGAACGGTGGCCGTACCGGAGCCCCGTACGTCGTCGATCATCACCGTGCAGCTGGTGACCTCGTCGGTCGAACTCGCCGACGACTACCGCTCGGTGCTGCTCGGCACTGCCCGCACGCTGACGTTCACGGACCCGACGGCCGAAGCGGATCAGGGGACTGGGCCTGTGACTCCCGGTTCCGCGGCGGAAGCCATGCAGTCCGACTTCGGGTGATCACGGAGAGGCGGGAAGGAGCGCCGTGCAAGAGGAGACCCGCTCGCCCTGCGGGACGGGCGGAACTGATTTCCAGGGTGCTGTGAAGCGTCACCGCACCAGGGCGCTGAAGCGTTTCGCGAAACGTGCAGCAATGTTCGGGCCCATGTGGTTGCAGATCTTCGTGACGCGCACCGACTATCTGCTCCCGATCGCCATCGTAGGGTTCCTCGGCCTTCTCATCTCGGCGATCCGTCTGTCGAGCGCCCTCTCCTGGACCCGGAGATGCTCGCGCCTCTTCCGTACCTACCCGATCGCCTTCCGCGGCCCGGTCCAGCAGATGGGCATCGAAAGGAACAACTGCTTCATCATCAAGCTCGGCAGGGACGGCTCGGGATCTCCCACCATGACGGGCACCAACGTGTCGGGCAAAGGGTGACCGACGAGCGGCGATGCGGGCATCTGGTTCGCCGGCGATGACCTCTTCGGAGGCGCCGCCCTCGTCCCAACCACCGGCGAACTGCTGTTCATGCAACCTCACGACTGGCCACTGACGTCGGAACAGCGAGCGAACGCCCCGGCGGACCGCATCGCCAGGGCGAGACAGGCCGGCATCAAGGGATACGTCTCTCTTCGCTCGTAGCACGTGGACGCATGGACCGCCCCGGCGGGTGTCCCCGCTCCGCTCCGCAGAGAGACCGGGGCGGCCACGGTCGGGCCGCCACCCGTCACGCCGCTTCGCGGAACGGTGACCCGGATCAGCGACAGACCGCGACAGGTCGGGGCCCGCGCATCCGGGCCCCCAGGCCTCCGGCGGTCGGGGCACGCTGGGCCCGGTCGCCCGCTCCATGACGAAGGCCCAGGTCACCGACCTGGGCCTTCGTGTCGCGCGTGGCGGTCAGTGGCTCAGAAGACGCCCTTGTAGCTCTGCCAGCCGTCGGCGATCTTCGTGCGGCCGCCGAAGGAGCCCTTGCCGTTGCCTTTGTTGCGCCACACACTGCCGGAGCTGTCACGGGAGACGAGGTCGGCCCTGCCGTCACCGGTGATGTCGCCCACGCCCACGACGGTGTTGTAGGACGAGCCCCAGTCGTCGAAGACCTTCACGCGGCTTTTGAACCTGCCCGTCGCGGTGCCGTCGTACCGCCACAGTTCGTTCGACTTGTCCTGGGCGAGGAGATCGCCGTGCCCGTCGCCGTTCAGGTCGCCGGCGCCCACGATCTTCTTGTAGCCCGTCCACCCGGAGGCGATCTTCACCCGGGCGGCGAGCGTGCCCGTGCTCGTCGCCTTGTGGAGGTAGACGTCGCCGGTGGAGGACTGGCGGGCGATCAGGTCGGCCCGGCCGTCACCGCTGATGTCTCCCGGTGAGGTCAGCACGTCGTACTGGTTCCAGCCCGTCCCCAGCGAGGTGTACGCGGTGGACGGGGTCGGCGCCGCACCGCAGGCGGGACGGTAGGCGCGCAGCGCCCCGCTGCTGAGCCGGACGAGCACGTCGTTGCAGCGGTCGCCGCTCAGGTCGCCGAAGGGCACCGCCTTCACGGTCGTCGGCCAGCCGGAGCCCGTCTTCTTCGCGGTGAAGGTTCCGGTGCCGGTCCCGTACTGGTAGGTCAGGCCGCCGGAGCCGTTCAGGGTCAGCAGTTCGCCGTGGCCGTCCGACGTGGCGAAGTCCCGCCGGACCGGGGCGGCGCCGGTGATCCCGACCGTGCCGGTCTTCGTCAGGGCCGCGCCCCGGCCGTCCGCCGGGGCGGCGTTCAGCGTCCAGGTGTACGCGCCGTTGGGGACGAGCCTGCCGGCCGCGTCCTTGCCGTTCCACGACGCGCGGAGCACGCCGCGTGCCGTGCCGCCGGACAGGGAACGGACGGTCGTGCCGGTCGCCTTGTGCTTGATCACGAGCTGCCAGGAGGCGGCCGGCTTCGACGGCCACCACCTGGGGCTCCAGAGCGCGGCGCCGCCCTTGACGTCGGCCGACCCGGCGACGGACGCGTCGAGCTGGGTGAGCGGCGAGACGGGGATGCCGCTGGACACCAGGTGGATGTCGTGCTTGCCGTCGACGTACGCGATCAGGCCGGTGTGCGGGTCCACGTCCCAGGCCTGCCAGGACACCTGGGCGGGCACCGTGTGCGACACGGGCGTGCCGGTACGGACGTCGGTCACCTTCAACCCGCCGTCCACGGCGGTCACGACGAATCCGTCCCCGAGTTCCGCGGGCCCCCAGGCACCCTGGGTGAGGGTCAGTGAGGTCTTCGCGACGGTGTCGTAGACGCCCTGCGCCTCGCGCGAGCCCACGCACGACCACAGCAGCCAGCGCCCGACGGCCTGCAGGTTCTCCAGCATGCAGCCGCTGCCGAACCACACCGCCTCGCCCCGCCTGCCCGTGCGGACGTCGACCGGCACGACGCTGTTGGTGTTCTCGCGCACCCACAGGGTGGTGCCCCACAGCGCGTTGCCGTGCTGCGCCGAGGTCAGCACCGTGCCGCCCGTGTCGAGGTCGACGACGCGCGTCTGCGACCCGGCCTCCTCGGTGTACTCGGTGGCCATCGCGGCGTGGCGGCCCTTGGCGTCCCACACGCGGACGTAGGGGTGCGTGGCGTCGACGGGCGTGCCGGGCAGCGAGCCCGTCGGCTGCACGACCCGGGGTACGCGGTCGCCGCCCGAGTCCCACAGGTTCCAGACGACCGTACGGCCGTCGCCGCTGTTCACGATCCACGGGTCGGGCGTGTCGGCGGTGGTGGCGCCGTGGGAGGTACGGGGGCCGACGGTGATGCCGTCGGGGGTGACGTCGACCGGTCGGCTGTGGAGGAGCGTTCGGCCTTCGTCGACGTCCCGTTTGAGCACGGTCAGCCGGCCGCCCTCGAGGGTGATGTCGTTGACGGGCTCGGGCCAGGGCTTGAGTGCCGCGGCGGCGACCCGTTGAACCACGGGCTTGCCGTCGGAGCCCGCCCGGACCAGGTTGACCCCCCAGTCGGCGACGTCGGGGCCGCTGCCGGGCACCAGGAGTCCGCCGTCGGGCGTCGGGACGGCCAGGGCGAGGCTCTCGGACCGGTCCAGCACGGTGCCCGTCGTGGAGCCGTCGGGGGCGACCGCGTCGACCCGCCACACGGGCAGGCTGCCGTCCCTCGCGCCGAGCGAGGAGTCGTACCGGGAGACGAGGAGCGTGTCGCCCACCATGCCCAGCAGATGGGACGCCACGTCGTTCTTCAGCGGCACGGTACGGACGGCGGTGGTCAGGTCGTCGCGGGAGTAGACGGAGACGGTGTCGGTGCCGTTCCAGGACAGCAGGTGGGTGGCGGTCAGGACGGTGCGGGCGGTGGCGGTGACGATCGGGTTGTACGGCAGCTCGACCAGCCGGCCCTCGTCGGCGTCGAGCCAGCCGCTCTTGTTCTCCCCGTCGATCCGGTACTGGACGATCATGCCGTGGGCGTCCGCCACGGGTGAGTCGCCTTCGTTCAGGGAGCTGATGCCGGCCGGGACGTCGGCCACCACGCGGTCGCGCACCGTGCCGTCGTCCTGGCGGTCGAGCAGGTGCCAGGACCAGCCGCCCGTCGAGGCGGTGGTCACCACGGTTCGTCCGAGCGTGCCCCGGTAGGTGTGGCCCTCCGGTACCGCGATCGTCGTGACCGCTCCCGCGTCCGCCATGTCCCGCAGCGTCACGGTCCCCGTGGCTCTGTCGTGACGGGCGACGACGTCCGATCCGGCGCCGAGCTCCGGCATGCCCCAGACCTCGGTGGCCGCGGAGTCGACCACCGTGTCCGCGCCGGTGTAGGTGGTCCACAGGTGGCCGCGTCCGGGTTCGTAGCGCAGGAACCCGGACGGTCCCGCGCTGAACAGGGCGGTCCCCGGCAGGATGTAGGTGTCGGCCGGGATGACCGCCTGCGCGGCCGTCTCCGCGTGCGCGTCGAAGGCCAGCGGTCCGATGGCCAGGGCCAGCGTGAGCGATGTGGCGGCGGCTATGCCGCCACGCAGCAGGGCAGGTCTGCCCACTCGGTTCCTCCACAGGGACAAGGGAGTACGGAAGCTCGTTGGACGGAGGGTGCGGCGGCAGGCCGACGAGTCGTTGATGGCCGAACTTCCGTAGACAGGTGGCCGGATCCTAACAGTGGGCCAGCCAGGTCATGACAAGCGAGGACCGGAGCGGGCCATGACCCGGTGCGGGGCACGGCCGCGACAAGAGCAGGCCCCGCCGCCCGCAGCGGCGGGGCCTTTCAGTCCCTGTGCCCCGATCAGAAATTGACCGTGGTGTAGTGCAGCGTGTAGTGCGCTTCGTCCCGTGTGAACTCACCCGTATGCGCGCCCGGTTGCTGATTCGCGGGAATCAGGATGTCTCCCAGGAAGTCGTCCGGGTCGGGCCAGTCTTCCTCCCACAGCTCGACGCGTATGTCACCGGCCGAGATGACCGGCACCTGCATCCACGCGGACGTGTTCTCCACGATGGTGAAGTCTCCCTCGGCAGGCCAGACTCGTTGGCCGCCGGCCCTCAGCTGGACTTCGTCCTCGGTTGCGTCTTCCATTTTGTGACAGTGCAACCGATTGAATACGGCCAGAAGCATGGGACCCTCCTTGAATTACCCTGTCCCTGTTTCTCCTCTCTTCATGACGCCACCACAGCACCTGCCTCGCAACCTATGCGGAACGGTATCGAGGGATTTATAGTGTGCCTCGATGAGTCACGCGTTCCCGCGAAGTGACGGACGAGTTCCCAACCGGTTGAATTCGGCACCACAGAGCCATCAGCGGGCATCCGTGCCGACCACCGCCCCAGGCGCTATGGGCGCAGCACTTTGCATTTCCGGGGCGAGATCGAAAGTGCGCGGGGAGCTCCGCGGATGAGGTGCGCACCGTGACGGTGAGCTCCTCGTCCGGCGCCTGGAGCGTGACGTCAGACCAGTTCCGGTTGCTGTTCGGGGCGCGGCGCCGGTGCCGCCTTCGGTTCCCAGAGCGCGGTGGTCCGTACGTAGCCCTGGATCACCGAGGCCATCGCCAGGACGAGGAGGGGGCCGTACACCCACGGGTGTCTGGCCATCTCCAGCGGCAGATAGCGATAGGACACCAGGAGGGCGGCGAAGACGGTCGCGCCGTAAGCCACCAACTGGATTCCTGCGCGGTCCCAGCCGCGGTCGATGGAGCGCAGGGCTGCCTCGACGGTGAGCGCGAAGACCACGCCGGCGATGAGATCCGCGCCGTAGTGGTAGCCGAATCCCAGCGTCGCGCAGAGCGTGGCGATCAGCCAGAACGTGCCCGCGTAGCGCAGGACCCGCGGGGCCTTCCGGGAGTGGATGAAGATCGCGGTGGCCCATGCCGTGTGCAGGCTGGGCATGCAGTTGCGTGGGGTGATGTCGTCGTACGAGAACGGGTGCGGGGGCGTGATCGGAGGCAGCGTGTCCGGCCACAGGTCGGCCAGCGCCCAGTGCGCGCCGCCGGTGCCGAAGGCGCCGGTGCCGTAGGCGAAGACCGGGCCGACCACCGGGTAGATCATGTAGATGCCCGGGCCGAGGAGGCCGATGGCCAGGAAGGTGCGCACCAGGTGGTGGCGGGGGAAGCGGCGCTCGACCGCCACGTTGCGCAGCTGGTACAGCGCGACGACGACCGCGGCCACGGCGAGCTGGATGTAGACCCAGTCGAGGAGATGGGTGCCGACCGGACCGGTGGCCCTGACGAGCCGGCCCACCAGCCACGACGGGTTGCCGAGGGCCTGATCGGCGGTTGCCACGTACTGGTCGAGCACGGCGGTGCGGGTCTTGGAGGTGATCAGCAGCCAGGTGTCGCCGGTCTTGCGGCCGGCCACCAGCAGCAGGCCCAGCCCTACGCCCTTCAGCAGCAGGATCCGCTCCTGGCCGGTCCGGCGCGTGAACGCGATGACCGCGCAGCCCAGAATCACCCAGAGCGCGCCGTTGCCGAAGGGGTGGCCGTCGGCCGGCATCGCGCCGGCGACCCACCGCACCAGGAGGAAGACGAGGTCGACGCCGATCGCGGCAGCGGCCGCGATGACCCGTTGCCGCCAGGTGAGCACCACCATCGTCAGCGCCATACTGGCGTACAGCAGGGGGCCGGATCTGGGGGCGAAGATCACCTCTTGGACCTGACAGGTGAGGGGCCCCGGCAGGCCGTAGTGCCGCGCGGCGATTTCCAGCGCAATGAAGAATCCAAGGGCCGCCACACTCGCCGTGGCCCACAGTATTACCCGTGGCTGACGCCACGCGGAGCACTTAATTCCGCACCGTATTCGCGAAAATACCCGCGACGCTATAGATATCACTTATTCGACCGATTTGTGAGATTTTGGCTGCGTAAGTTACTTTTCGCGCTCGATGGCATGGCTTTCCGGGGAACGACGGGCGATGGGGGTGTTCGTCGCGAGTTCGAACATGTTATCGGAGTGCTGCGCATTGGTTTAGAGGGGCGCGCGTGATTCGACCGACAGTCGCGCCGGGATGGCGGGAAGCGACCCCGAGTGCCGATACCGGGGGCCGCTTCGCGGGGATGACGGGGCCGTCGGTACGCGCCGCTGGGCGACTGCCGGGCCGCGGCGCCGTGCCGTGCGACGGCGGGCAGGGTGGGGCAACGCCCAGATGCGACGGCAGGCACGGCCGGGCGGCACCCCAGGACTGGGCGACGCAGGCAGCATCGGGCGGCACCCAGGGGCCAGACGACGGCAGGCAGCATCGGGCGGCACCCAGGGGCCGGGCTACCTGATCACGCCCGTAGCGGGCCGGGTGCCGAGTGGGCCTGGACACACGGGACTCACTCGTCGCGGTGCTCGCCGCGCTCCTCCGGCAGCAGCCGCGCCGGCGCCAAAGTCGGTCTCTCCGTACGCAGCTTCACCGTCGCGGCTGACCGCGTACGCCGGCCGGCCGCCGTACCGCGCGGACCCGCAACTACCTGCCCGGCCTCCGGACACCCCCGCCCCGGCCGCGCCGGATGCCCGCCGCGAGACCCCTGCCCCAGCAACGCTGGATGCCCCACTCGGTTCCCCTATGCGGGAGTCACCGTCGAGATGCTCGCCACGTACGCGGACCACGCGCCCCACGTCCGCGCGGATACACCACGGTCTGCCCGGCCTCCGGACCCCCGCCCCGGCCGCGCGGGACGCCCGAGTCGGTCCCCACACAGAGGAGTCACTCTCGTGGCGCCCCCGCGCTTTCCCGCCCCGGCCCCGCCCGACGCGAACTCGGTCTCAACTCACAGGAGTTCACCGTCGGCATCGATGCGCACGGCCGAGGGGAGCCGCCGGGCAGGTGCCGTGCCGGTGTCAGGTGGGCTGAGGGGTCTTTGTCGCCTGCCGGGCGGCGGGGAAGCTGCGTCGCCAGGCGAGCGAGACGTAGACGAGGGCGACCAGGACCGGGACCTCGATCAGGGGGCCGACGACTCCGGACAGGGCCTGGCCGGAGGTGACGCCGAACGTGGCGATCGCCACCGCGATGGCCAGTTCGAAGTTGTTGCCGGCCGCCGTGAAGGCGAGGGTGGCGGTGCGGTCGTAGGCCAGGCCGACGGCCTTGCCGAGGGCGAAGGTGCCGAACCACATCACGGCGAAGTACACCAGCAGCGGCAGCGCGATGCGGGCCACGTCCAGGGGCTGGGAGGTGATCGTCTTCCCCTGGAGGGCGAAGAGGATGACGATCGTGAAGAGCAGGCCGTACAGCGCCCACGGGCCGATCTTCGGGAGGAAGGTGGACTCGTAGTCGGCGCGGCCGAGCTTCTGCTCGCCGATGCGGCGGGTGAGGAAGCCGGCGAGCAGCGGGATGCCGAGGAAGATGACGACGTTCAGGGCGATCTTCCCCATGGAGATGTCGAGGTGTTCGCCCTCGCCCAGGTTCAGCCAGCCGGGCAGCAGGTCGAGGTAGAACCAGCCGAGGAGGCCGAAGGCGAGGACCTGGAAGACGGAGTTGAGGGCGACCAGGACGGCGGCGGCTTCGCGGTCGCCGCAGGCGAGGTCGTTCCAGATGATGACCATGGCGATGCAGCGGGCCAGGCCGACGATGATCAGGCCGGTGCGGTACTCGGGCAGGTCCGGCAGGAAGATCCAGGCCAGTGCGAACATCACGGCCGGGCCGATCAGCCAGTTGATGACCAGCGAGGAGATCATCAGCCTCTTGTCGCCGGTGACCGCGTCGAGCCGGTCGTAGCGGACCTTGGCCAGCACCGGGTACATCATGATCAGCAGGCCGAGCGCGATCGGGAGCGAGATGCCGCCGATCTCGACCTTCGCCAGGGCGTCGTCGAGGCCGGGGACGACCCTGCCGAGGCCGAGGCCGAGGGCCATGGCGAGCAGGATCCAGACGGCGAGGAAACGGTCGAGCGTCGACAGCTTCGCGACGACCGAGGACTCCTCGGCGGTCGCGGCGGTTTCGGTGCGGGTCACGGGCAGGCCCTCTTGTTGTCGGCGGCGGACCGGGCGGACTCGGCGAGGTCGGCGAACCGGCCGGCGAGAGAGGCGATGACGTCCGGGCGGAGCCTGTAGTACGTGTACCGGCCGCACGGCTCCGTCTCGACGACTCCGGCCTCGCGCAGCACTCTCAGATGGTTGGAGAGGTTGGTCTGCTTCGCGCCGGTCTCCTCCACCAGGTGGGTGGTGCACAGCGTCTCTTTGGCCAGCAGGGTCACGATCCGCAGCCTGAGCGGGTCGGCCAGCACCCGGATCAGGTCAGTGTCGACTGACGTCATCATGGGCTGATATTGTCACATCACTCGGACCTGATACCAGTCGGGCCTGACCTGTTCACGAAGGAAGAACCGATGTCCTCCTCCAGCCCGCTCGCCTCCGTGCTGTTCGTGTGCGTCCACAACGCCGGGCGCTCCCAGATGGCCGCCGGATTCCTCACGCACCTCGCGGGCGACCGGATCGAGGTCCGCTCGGCCGGCTCCCTCCCCGGCGACCAGGTCAACCCCGCCGCCGTCGAGGCCATGAAGGAGGTCGGCATCGACATCTCCGGGGCCAGGCCGAAGATCCTGACCACCGAGGCCGTCCAGGCGTCCGACTACGTCATCACGATGGGCTGCGGCGACGCCTGCCCGATCTTCCCCGGCAAGAGGTACCTGGACTGGGCCCTGGAGGACCCGGCCGGCAAGGGCGTCGAGGCCGTCCGCCCCATCCGCGACGAGATCAGGACCCGCATCGAGGCCCTGATCGCCGAGATCGACATCGCGCGGGAGGCGTGACGTCCAGGCCGGACACGGCCGCCAGGGCCGCCCCCACCTCCACGCCGGGCACGGCCGCCAGGACCTGTGCGGAGCCCGTACCGCCCATCACGAACCCCCAGGCCCGTGACCTGGGGGTTCGCCGTTTCCCGCGAGGTGTCCTTACGCCTCCTGCGGGTGCAGTACGACCTTGGTGTAGCCCTCCACTCGCTTGTCGAACTTCTCGTACGCTGACGGCGCCTGGTCGAGGGGCAGTTCGTGCGAGACGACGAAGCTGGGCTGCGCACGGCCCTCGATGATCAGGTCACGCAGCTGACGGTTGTAGCGCTTGACGTTGCACTGGCCCGTGCCCATGCGCAGCCCCTTCTCGAAGAGGCGCCCGATGGCGACCATGAGCATGCCCTGCTTGGCCTGCTCGTCCGGTCCGCCCGGGTCGCGCGGGACGTACAGACCCGGCACACCGAGCGCACCCGTCGGCCGGACCGTATCCACCAGCGAGTTCAGCACCGTCGCCGGCTCCTCACGGTCCTCTCCACGCGCCTGGGCCTGGTAGCCGACGGCGTCGATGCCCTTGTCCGTCCCCTCACCCGCGGTCTGCTCCTGGATCTGCTCGACCGGGTTGCCCGCGCTGAAGTCGATCGGTACGGCGCCGATCTCCTCGGCCTTCTGCAGCCGCTCGGCCACCCGGTCGACCACGAACACCTTGCTGGCCCCGCGCAGCATCGCCGAGTAGGCGGCCATCAGCCCGACCGGACCACCGCCGTAGACGGCGACGCTCTCGCCGGGACGCACATCGGCCAGCTCGTTGCCGTGGTAGCCGGTGGGGAAGATGTCGGCGAGCAGGACGAAGTCGGTCTCCTTCTCGGTGCCCTCGGGGAGCTTCAGACAGTTGAAGTCCGCGTAGGGCACCCGTACGTACTCCGCCTGGCCGCCCACATAGGGCCCCATCGCCACATAGCCGTAGGCGCCGCCGGCGAAGCCCGGGTTCACGGTGACGCAGAAGCCGGTGAAGCCCGCCGTGCAGTTCTTGCAGAAGCCGCACGCGACGTTGAACGGCATGACGACCCGGTCCCCACGGCTGAGTGTGGTGACCCCCTCGCCGGCCTCCTCGATGATCCCCAGGTTCTCGTGACCGAAGACGATCCCCGGCTCGGCCGCGGTGCGGCCCTCGTACATGTGCAGGTCGGAGCCGCAGATGGCGGTCGAGGTGACACGTACGATCACGTCGTTCGGGTGCTGGATCCGGGGATCCTCCACTTGCTCGACCGCTACCTCGAACGGTCCCTTGTACACGACAGCCCTCATCGTCGAGCACCTCCGCAATTCGACCGGCCTTTTGTGCTTTTCCTCATATTCCAGACTGGTGCATGATGAGACGATTTGCATCCAAGGACTGCCAAGTCCTGTTTCCGTACGGTTCGGAGAGGATCAAGAACCTTGTCACGACGTCTCGGCGTGCTGCTCGTCCCGGTGTCAGGGCTGTCCGGCACCAGCTATCCGGCGGGGACCCAGGTGGCCATCCGGGGCACCGGAGGATCCGTCGACGGCTTCGTCGGCGGTGACTGGCTGCCGCTCGCCTGGTGGGAGTTCGCGGACACCCAGCCGGCGGAGGACACACCCCACACCTGACCCGCCACCCCACACCTGACCCGGCCCACGGAGCGGGCGTCCCGTAGCACGGCACGCCCGCTCCCGTGTGTGTCAGGCCGCCGTCCTGGCCGCCTGACCGGCCAGGGCCGGTTCCCGCACCACACGGCGGCGGCGGGTCGGCAGCAGCAGCGGGTGGGCGACGCCCCAGGCCGCGCCCTTGCAGATCAGTTCCTTGTAGACGGCGGCGAGGCGTCCGGTCAGGGCCGCCCGGACGGCGCGGTCGTCGGCGGTGACGTACTGGATCAGCCCTTCACGGCGGCCCAGCGAGACGCACTGGTTGAAGTAGCGCAGCGGCGCGTTCGGGAGCTTGCCGCCGGTCAGGCGCGCCGCGATGGCGTCCGCGGCCTGCCAGGCGGTGGGGACGCCCGAGGCGCAGGACATCCGCAGCGGCTTGTCGCCGGGGCCCATCGCCAGGGCCGCGTCGCCGATGGCGTACACGTCCGGGTGGGAGACCGAGCGCATGGTCCGGTCGACCACGATCCGGCCGGTGTCGGTGACCTCCAGCGTGGTGGCCCGCGCGATCGGGTGGACGGCGAAACCGGTGGTCCACAGGGTGACCGCCGCCGGGAGGGACGTGCCGTCGGCGGTCGTGACGTGGTCGGCCTCGACGGCGGTGACCTCGGTGTGCTCATGGACGGTGATGCCGAGCCTGTCGAAGACCTTCCGCAGGTGCCGGCCGCCCTTGGGCGAGAGCCAGTCGCCGAGGCCGCCGCGGGCGGCGAGGGCGACGTCGAGGTCCGGGCGGGCCTCGGCGATCTCGGCCGCGGCCTCCAGGCCGGTCAGGCCGCCGCCGACCACGACCACCGGCTGTCCGGCGTCCAGGCGGGCCAGGCGCTCGCGCAGCCGGAGCGCTCCGGGGCGACTGGCGATCTCGTGGGCGTGCTCGGCGGTGCCGGGGACGCCCTGGTCGTTCCAGCCGCTGCCGAGGGCATACACGAGGGTGTCGTACTCCAGCTTCTCGGCCTCCCCGGCGCCGCTCGGGCCGGTGACGGTGACCGTCCTGCGGTCGACGTCGATGCCGGTGACCTTCGCATGCCTCAGCTCGACGCCGGTGCCCGCGAGCATCTCGCTCAGGGGCCGGGGCCGGAGGTCCTGGCCGACCGCGAGCTGGTGCATCCGGACGCGCTCGACGAAGTCGGGCTCGGCGTTGACGAGGGTGATGGTGACGTCGTCGCGGTACAGCCGCCCGGCGAGGCGTCCGGCGGCGGTCGCTCCGGTGTATCCGGCTCCGAGGACGATGATGCGGTGCTGCATGTCCCTGCTCCTGTCGTCGGCGGGTTCGCCCCTTGAACCGGGCGGCCCGCCGTTTCCTGACAGGAGCAGGATGTGAAGCACCTCACACGGGCGTCAGAAGGCCGCGCGCAGCAGGGGTTCGCCGTGGCCGGTGGCCGCCCATCGCCGGGTCGCGCGTTCGAGCTTGTCGGGGTTGACCTGGCTGCGGACGGCGGCGATGCCCTCGGCCGTCACCTCCAGGCACATGACGCCGACGATGCGGCCGTCGAGGACGGCCACGACGGCGGGCCCGCCGTTGGCGGTCGTGGCGTAGACCTCGGGCGAGCCGCCGAGCAGGGCGCGCTTGGCCTTGCCGGGTGTGAACAGGCCCCGCATGAACTTCGCGACCGCGGCAGCGCCCTGGAACGCCTTGGCGCGGGCCGGGACCTTCCCGCCGCCGTCGCCGATCGAGACGGCGTCCTGGGTGAGCAGCCGTACGAGCGGCTCGGTCCGGCCGCTCGTGGCGGCCGCGAGGAACTCCTCGACGATCCGCCGGGCGGCGGCCTCGTCGATCTCGGTGCGGGCCTTGCCGTCCGCCAGGTGCTTCTTGGCGCGGTGGAAGATCTGCTGGCAGGCGGCCTCGGTGAGGTCGAGGATCCGGGCGATCTCCCGGTGCGGGTAGTCGAAGGCCTCCCGCAGCACGTACACCGCCCGCTCATTGGGGGACAGGCGCTCCAGCAGGGCGAGTACGGCGTACGAGACGGACTCGCGCTGTTCGGCGGTGTCGGCCGGGCCGAGCATCGGGTCTCCGGCGAGCAGCGGCTCGGGCAGCCACTGGCCCACGTAGGTCTCGCGCCGCGCGCGGGCCGAGGTGAGCTGGTTGAGGCAGAGGTTGGTGAGCACCTTGGTCAGCCAGGCCTCGGGGACCTCGATGCGGTCGACGTCGGCGGCCTGCCAGCGCAGGAACGTCTCCTGCACGGCGTCCTCGGCCTCGCTCGCGGAACCGAGGAGGCGGTAGGCGATGGCCTCCAGGCGTGGCCTGGACGCCTCGAACCGCTCCACGTCGTTCATGGTCAGGGCCATGGCCGGGATCCTAGCCCCCGCGCCCGGCCGCGCCCGCCGTCCGGGGCCGTCGCTTGGCGCGCGGACCGCCGGAAGGCTTCGGCGGACGGCGAGGCCCCCGGCACCTCCAGGTCCGCGACCTGCGGGTGCCGGGGGCCTGCGTGGCGCCGGGGCGTGCGTGCCGGGTACGGCTCAGCTGGTGAAGGTCATGTACTTCCAGGACCCGTGGGTCGTGGAGTTGACCGAGTCGCCCGAGGAGCCGTTGATGTAGGAGGAACGCATGCGGGCGCGGATGCCGGACTCGCCCGGCGCGTCCAGGCTCACGACCGACTTGCCGTTGGTGGCCAGGGCGAAGTACTCGGTGCCGGAGTCGTACCAGGCGCCCTGGTGGTAGACCTGGAGCTGGAACCGCTGCTTGCGGCCCTCGTAGTAGTTCATGGTCGTGGTGAACACCGGGTCGGTGCTCTTGCGGAAGTAGTAGTACGTGGTGTTGCCGATCTTGCCGGTCTTGTAGTGCTTGGCGACGGTCGTGGAGATTTTCGCCTTCGCGTACGCGGTGGACTTCACGGTCTTGGGCGCGTAGCGGGCGTCGCCGGCGAAGACGGCCGTGACGGTGGTGTCACGGGTCATGTCGACGGTCGCCGAGAGGTTGCCGCTGGAGTTGACCTTGGCCGTCTTCAGCAGCTTCTTCGGCTTGTCGGAGCCGAAGGGGTCCGCGTAGATCGACACGGTGCGGTTCTTGTACGTGGTGCCGAGGTGCGCCGTGAACGTGACGTCCTTGCCGTACGCGTACAGCTTGCCGTTGTTGTTCACGGTCAGGGTGGTCGCCTTGCGGGAGACCTCGACCGCGTCGGAGCCGGAGGCGGCGGCGTGCGTGGCGTCGCCCGCGAAGGAGACCTTGTACGTGACCTTGCCGCCGGCGGGCGGGGTGTCGGTGAAGGAGAAGGTGCCGTCGGCCTTCGTCGTGACGGCGGGCAGCGCCTTGCCGTTCGGGGAGTCGAGGTCCGTACGGGTCACCTGCAGGGCGGTGCCCGCGGGAATCCGCGTCCTGGAGGTCAGCTTGCCGGTGACGGTGAGCTTCTTGGCCCGTTCCGCCTTCGCGGGTGCGGACACCGTGAGGGTGGGCAGCTCCTTGGTGGGGTCGGTCAGGGCGCGCAGGGTGTACGTGCCGTGGCTGTTCACGGAGACGGCGAAGACCCGGCTCGCGTCCGGCGCCCACGCCAGCGCTCCGTCCACCAGGGTGTCGCCGCCGCTGCTGTCGCCGGTGTTGGGGAACTCGTACTCCCGCACGGGCCGCGGGTCACCGGGCCGGTGGATGTGGACGTCGGGGTCGTACCAGGAGAAGCTGCCGCCCGCGATGCTGCCGTCGGGCCCGACGGCCACGGCGTTCGGGTAGGCGGCGATCGGGTAACTCGCCACCTCGGTCAGGTCGGTGGTGGAGTAGGCGGGCAGGCCGTAGCCGGAGCCGGAGCCGTCCCAGGAGGTGATGACCTGCGTGCCGTCGGGCGTCAGGTCCAGCTGCTTGACCGCGGTGTCCATGCTGCCCTTGACGCGCGGCACGGCCCCGTCGGCGGTGACGTCGTACACGGCGAGCGTGCCGGCCGCCCCGGCCACCAGGACGCCCGGCACGGCCGGGTCGGCGGCGAGGTGCAGCGGGCCGGTCCAGAAGCCGGCGCCGGCCTCCTGGTCGAGCCGTACGACGGGCTCGGCGCCGGACAGGTCGAGCGATCCGAGGTCCGAGCCGTAGCCGAACCAGATGCGGCCGTCCACGACCTCCAGGTCGGCCGGGGCGTCCGCGCCCGCCAGCGCGTAGTCGGCCGTCCGCGTGTACGTCCGCGTCTCCACCGAGACGATCCGGTCGCTGTCCTTGACGGCCGCGTACACCTGAGCGGAGTCGGCGGACAGCGCCAGGCCGGTGACACCGGGCAGTCCGGTGACCGTCGCCTGCACGGCGCCGGAGTAGTCGGTCACGACGATCTTGCCGCTGGCCGGGTCGGAGACGTAGACACGCCGGTGGGCGCCGTCCACGACGAGGTCGCCGACCGACTTCACCGGAAGGATCTTCGCGGAGTCGGCCGCTGCCTGCCCCGCCGAACCCACGGCGAGAGCCGCGGAGCTGAAGACGACCGCGAGCGTCGTCGCTGCCGAGATGCTGCGCCTGCGCACAGTGATGTGAACCCCCACAGAGAAAGCCCGGTGGTCGCCGGGCGGACAGGAAAGAGGCCGCGCGTCCCCCCTGACACCGACGAACGGGTGTGCGGACGCTGCCTGAGGGAGCAGCGTATGGCATGGAAGTGACAAGCGAGACGGCAATATCCCGCCGGGGCGGGCCTGTTGGCGGCTTGTCGGGGCCCCGGGGGGAGCGGTCGGCAGGAGTACGTGACGGGGCCGGCCCGGGGTCGAAACCTCGGGACTCGGGTCCGGCCCACGGATACCTGTCGCCCCGCGTGAAGAACGCCAGGTCGTCGAGCCGGTCGGCGCACCTCACCCAGGGGCTTCAGTGGCGAACCGGGCCCGTTCCAGCACGGCCGCCGGCACCTTTAGCGGTCCGCGCGGTCCTGGTGGGTGGTGCCGTTGGCACGACCTCCGAGCCGGAACCGGCTGCGGGGGGACCGCCCGACACCTGCCGCCGTCCCTCCGGGTGGCCAGGCGGTGATGGCGTTCGATCACCCGATCAGTCCCCTCTGCTACGCTCTGCAACGCTGCAAAAGCGTTCGCATCAGCAGTTGCCGCCGCGCTGCAAGAGGCAGGCACCCCGAGCACCAGGTGGAAACATGGCAAAGGGCGTCACGCTCCGCGACGTCGCGGCGCTCGCCGGCGTCTCCAGCCGGACCGTGTCCAACGTGGTCAACGGCTACGCGCCGGTCTCCGAGGCCACCCGGGCCCGGGTGCAGCGGGCCGTCGACGAACTCGGCTACCGGCCCAACGTGCTGGCCCGCAACCTCGCCGCCGGGCGCTCGGGCCAGATCGCGGTCGTCGTGCCGTACCTGGACACGCCCTACTTCGCCGAGCTGCTGCAGGGCATCATCCGCGCGGCCCGGGTGCAGGGGTACAACGTCCTGATCGACCAGACGGACGGCGACGCGGAGCACGAGAGGCTGTTCCTCAGCCGCGGTTCCCAGTCCCTGCTGTTCGACGGCGTCATCTTCAGCCCGCTGGGCCTGGCCCAGTCCGACCTGTCCGAGCGCGACGCGAGCCTGCCGCTCGTCGTGCTCGGCGAGCGGGTCAGCGACGGCACTTTCGACCACGTCGGCATCGACGACGTCACCGCCTCCCGGGAGGCCACCGAGCACCTCCTCGACCTCGGCCGACGCCGCGTCGCCGCGATCGGCGACCAGCCCTACCGCACCGGTGAGGCCGCCCAACTGCGCACCCGGGGTTACCGGTCGGCCCACGAGCGGGCCGGCGTACCCGTCCGCGAGGAGCTCATCATCTCCACGCCGCGCTTCAACCGCGCCGACGGCGCCCGCGCCATGACCCACCTGCTCGACCTCGAAGAACCCCCCGACGCGGTCTTCTGCTACAGCGACCTGGTCGCCCTCGGCGCCCTGCACACGCTGGCCGAACGCGGGCTGCGCGTCCCGGAGGACGTCGCCGTCGTCGGCTACGACGACATCGAGGACGCCCGGTACTCCAACCCGCCCGTCACCACGATCTCCCCGGACAAGCAACTGATCGCCGAAACAGCGGTGGACCGCCTGCTCAAGCGCATCACGGCATCGACGCCGGTACCCGGCATGGAGATCCGCGCCCCCCACCGCCTCATCCCCCGGGCCAGCACCCTGGGTCGACAGACGTCTGTGCCGGACTGACGTCCCGGAGAGCACCGCGCCCGCACCCGCCTCGCGGCCTCGGCGCCCGCGCCGCTTGCGGACTCCAGGACCTCGCACGTCGGCCCCTGGCGTCCGCCCCTGTGACCAGGACATGCGAGTCCGCTCGGCCGCTGAGCCGCCCCTCGCGCGGCGAGCGTGCCACAGCTCGGGGAAACGAGTGGTACGGCCGTGTCGTGGGGGTACCCGGTGTGCGCACTCGGGGACCTTTCACCTCGGAGGTGACAGGAATGACAACCTCTCCCCACTCGTCCATGGAAACCCACCCGGACATCCTCGACATGCGCGCCCGGCACGAGATGGCCGAACGCGCGGCGACCACGCCCCAGGCGCAGGCCGTGGAGACCCTGGCCTTCCTCACGGGTCTCTACCTGGCGGCATCGCCGTGGATCGCGGGGTTCAACAACCTCACGACGCTGGCGATCACCAACCTGGTCGTCGGCATCGCCTACGCCCTGCTGATGAGCGGTGGGTTCGGCCGTGCCTACGAACGCACCCACAGCATGGCGTGGGCGGCCTGCGCCCTGGGTGCGTGGACGATCGTCTCGCCCTGGGTCGTCTCGGGTGACGTCAGCACCACGAGGAGCGTCGTCAACAACGTCATCGTCGGTGCCCTCGCCCTGCTGCTGGGCCTGGTGGCCAGCGCCGCCGCCCGCCGGACCGACACGGGCCGGTCCAGGGGCCGTACCCCGGGCGGGACCCCTGGTGGGACGCGAGGCATGCCGACTCCCTGATGGGTGCTCAGCGGCCGAGCAGACACAGCAGGGTGCTCATGCCGCCGGCGCAGGCCAGTACGGCGCAGGCTCCGGCGGCATGACGTCTGAGCAGATCACGCCGCAGGGCGGCGTAACGGCTCTCGTACTCCTGGCGGAGCTCGTCGGCACGCCGGACCGTGTCGAGCAGCATCCGGCGGGTGAGTTCCCGGCGCCGGTCGACGTAGTGCCGGGTGAGGTCCTCGGCCTGGGCGGTGGTCAGCCAGGGCAGCAGGACGCAGAGGTCCTCGGCCTCACGGAGCGCGCGATCGTGGTGGAGGCGGGCGAGCAGGTACCCCTCGGCCTCGGCGGCCAGAGCGCTCTCGCGGTCGCCGTGCGGCCCGTCTGCGTGCCGACCGCCGTCACCCAGTCCCTCACCGCCGCGCGGTCCCCCGCCGCGCAGCCCCTCACCGTCGTACGGTCCGCCCCGCGCCCCCGCCCTCACGGCCGCTCGGACTCGTGGCCGCGGGCGTCGAGGATGTCGCGTTTGCCGGTGTTCTCCTTCTCGTCGAGTTCGGCCACGTCCGGGTGGTGGAGGTCGAAGGCGGGCGACTCGGAGCGGATCTTGGGCAGCGTCAGGAAGTTGTGGCGGGGCGGCGGGCAGGACGTGGCCCACTCCAGGGAACGGCCATATCCCCAGGGGTCGTCGACCTCGACGCGCTTGCCCTGCTGGGAGGTCTTCCACACGTTGTAGAGGAAGGGCAGCGTGGACAGGCCGAGGAGGAACGCGCCGATGCTGGAGACGGTGTTCAGCCAGGTGAAGCCGTCCGCGGCGAGATAGTCGGCGTAACGGCGGGGCATGCCCTCGGCGCCCAGCCAGTGCTGCACCAGGAACGTGGTGTGGAAGCCGATGAACAGCGTCCAGAAGTGGATCTTCTCCAGGCGTTCGTCGAGCATCGTGCCGGTCATCTTCGGCCACCAGAAGCTGAAGCCGCCGAACATCGCGAACACGATCGTGCCGAAGAGCACGTAGTGGAAGTGGGCGACGACGAAGTACGTGTCGGTGACGTGCCAGTCCAGCGGCGGGGAGCCGAGGATGACACCGGTCAGCCCGCCGAAGAGGAACGTCACCAGGAAGCCGGTCGCCCACAGCATCGGCGGCTCGAACGACAGCGACCCCCTCCACATGGTGCCGATCCAGTTGAAGAACTTCACGCCCGTCGGCACGGCGATCAGATACGTCAGGAAGGAGAAGAACGGCAGCAGTACGGCACCGGTGGCGAACATGTGGTGCGCCCACACGGTCGCGGACAGTCCGGCGATGGCGATGGTGGCGCCGACCAGCCCGGTGTAACCGAAGATCGGCTTGCGGGCGAAGACCGGGATGATCTCGCTGATCACGCCGAAGAACGGCAGCGCGAGGATGTAGACCTCGGGGTGGCCGAAGAACCAGAACAGGTGCTGCCAGAGGATCGCCCCGCCGTTCTCGGCGTTGAACACCTGCGCGCCGAAGCGACGGTCGGCCTCCAGCACCAGCAGCGCGGCGGCCAGCACCGGGAACGCCAGCAGCACCAGCACCGAGGTGAGCAGCACGTTCCAGGTGAAGATCGGCATGCGGAAGATCGTCATGCCGGGGGCGCGCATGCAGATGATGGTGGTGATGAAGTTGACGGCGCCGAGGATGGTGCCGAACCCGGACAGCGCCAGCCCCATGATCCACAGGTCGCCGCCGACGTAACCGCTGCGGATGGGCCCGCTGAGCGGGGTGTAGGCGGTCCACCCGAAGTCGGCCGCGCCCTGCGGGGTGAGGAAGCTGCCGAGCACGATCAGGCCGCCGAAGGCGAACAGCCAGTACGACAGCATGTTCAGCCGGGGGAAGGCGACGTCCGGGGAGCCGATCTGCAACGGCATGACTGCGTTGGCGAACCCGGCGAACGTCGGCGTCGCGAAGAGCAGCAGCATGATCGTGCCGTGCATGGTGAACGCCTGGTTGTACTGCTCGTTGGAGAGCATCTGCAGGCCCGGCCGGGACAGTTCGGCGCGGATCGCCATCGCCAGCGCCCCGCCGATCAGGAAGTACACGAACGACGTGATCAGGTACAGGTGCCCGATCTTCTTGTGGTCCGTCGTGGTCAGCCAGGAGACGATCACCTGCCCCCTGCCGCGGCGCTCCGCCGCCGGTACCGGGGCAACCGGTTCGGTATGTGTCGCCATCAGGTCCCTCAATCGGCAGCGATCGGTGCGTGGCCGGCCGGCGGTGCGGGGAGGAGCAGAGCGCGACCAGCCCCGAGGAAGGTAGTCCTGATGGCCCGTGCCACCGCCTCAGCGAGGGCGTTCCTTGGTCCGGACGGCTGACTGATCCATCCGTCCGGGTGAGGAGCCGACACGGGCTCAGACACGGGACGGGGTCGGACACGGGGGCCGGTTCAGGCACGGGACGGCACCAGGTGCGGAGGCCGGTTCAGGCACGCCACGGGCTCTGGGACGGAGGCCGGTTCAGACGCGGGACGGGCTCAGGTGCGGAGGCGGCACAGCACGGGCTCATGCGCGGGGGCCGGTTCAGGCGCGGGGGCCGGACACGGGGGCCGGTTCAGACACGGGACGGGCCCAGGTGCGGAGGCGGCACGGCACGGGCTCAGGCGCGGGACGGGTCGCGCCCGTCGGCGGACGCGCGGAGCCAGGCGGCGATCCATCCGGTCTGCATCGCGGCGTCCAGGAGGTACGTCGGCCGGATCCGCCGCCGGGGCACGTAGGCCAGATCGACGGCCAGCAGGGTCAGGGCCGTGCCCAGTCCGATGCGGCGGGCCTCGGCCGGGCCCTGCGGACCCGGGGCCGCCGCGAGCTGGGCGAGACCGGCGGAGAGCAGCAGCCCGCCCGTCGTCCTCTGCAGCCAGACGTCGCGCTTGGGTCCGAAGACCCACTCGAAGCTGCGCAGATGCAGCAACGGCCACAGCCCGCCCAGGACGTTGAACAGACCCTGCCCCACCGCGACCGCGTCCGCCCGACCGGGAACTCTCTCCGTACTCATGCGCCACCCCTTCGGGTCCCGCCGGTTCCCTGAGAGCCAACCGGGTACCCGGGCGGCCCGGCGGGAAACCAGGAACAGCGGCCGCTCTGCTCCACCGTCGTGGTGACCCGTACGACGGCGGGCCGGCGGGGCACCGACCCGAACCCGAAGCGCACCGCGGGCTCGACGGGCGCCAGGGCACCGAGGTCGTGGCCCTCCAGGACCGCCGACAGGGCGCCGACCGGCCGCAGATCCCGTACGCCGTACCACTCGTGACGGCCCGCGCGGGCGCTGCCGCGGGTCCGTACGCCGGCCGGCAGCAGGCGGGCCGGCCGGTCCGTCAGCGCCGCCCACGCCGGACGGCCGGCGAGGACACCGGGCACGGCCCGCAGCAGCAGCCCCAGGGGCCCCCGCCGCCCGACGGTGAAACGCAGGGCGAGCGGCCCCGCGGTGACCGTCCAGGTGTCGTCCGCGACGCGCACGGCGACCGGCACGACCCGCACGGTGTCGAAGACGTACGTGCCGCTCACGAAGTCCGCCGTGCGGCGGGAGGGGGCCAGCAGCAGCCGTTCGCCGTCGGCCCGTTCGAGCATCACGTCGCTGAACGGCCCGAACGGCGACCGCGGCCAGTGCCCCAGCACGACGCGCGTGCCGGAGGAGGTGCCCAGGCCCGCGATCCAGCCGTCGAAGCGCAGCCGCGGGGTCCGCCGCGGGTCAGCGAGGACCCGGCCTCGGCGCACAGGGTGTGGACGCCCCGAGCCGCACATGCCGGACTCCTTCCGAGAAGTGCACCAGAGGTTCGCAGGCGGGCGCGGGAAGGCCCGCAGCGGTGGTCAGCGTCTCCTCCAGCACGTCGACGGCGGCCTGTGCCAGCGGCCACGGCTCGTGCTCCACCGGCGTCTCCCAGAGCAGACCGAGCCGGCGGGTGTACGCGCGCCAGCGCGAGGTGAGCCACACGTCCCGCTCCGCGGGGGCGATCGGGGCACCGGGGCGGACGACCAGCCGGTAGGAGGCACCGCCGCCCCACCTCGAACCGGTGTAGGACACGGCGTCCCCGTCCACGGAGACCCGCAGGGTGCCCGGGTGGTACGGGGCCCCGACGGCGCGGGCCGCCAGCATCAGCGGACAGGCCACCTCCAGGGACAGGAACCACAGCCCGTCCCGGCCGTCGCGGTGGCGGACGTAGGTGCGCAGGTTGGTCTCCGCGAAGGACGGCAGGCCGGGCACCGCGGCGGGCACGGCACCCGGCCGCACCTCGGCCATGACGAAGGGGGTCAGCCCCACCCACGCCGCTCCGTCGTACACGTCGACGGCCAGCTCCTCGGGCAGCAGCGCCTGGACCCGCTCCGGCGGGAACGGCCAGTGGACGAACGTCTGCCGCAGCCAGCCGGCCCGCAGCGCGGGAAGCCGCACCCGCTGTACCGCCCCGTACGCGACCACGTACGGCGAGTCCCCCGCCCTGACCGGCGGAAACGCACGGGTCGCCGGGAGGGGACCAAGATGGTGCCATGCCTGCTGACAACTCCGCCGCCGGCCCCCTCGACGATGACGACTACCCCGCCTACACCATGGGGCGAGCCGCCGACCTCCTCGGCATCACCCCCGCGTTCCTGCGGGCCGTCGGCGAGGCCGGGCTGGTCACCCCGCTCCGCTCGGACGGCGGCCACCGCCGGTACTCCCGCCACCAGTTGCGGCGGGCCGCCCGGGCCCGTGAGCTCGTCGACCAGGGCACTCCCATGGAGGCGGCCTGCCGCATCATCGTCCTGGAGGACCAACTGGAGGCGGCCCGCCGGGTGAACGAGGAGCTGCGCCGCGAGCGGGACGGCTCCGGCACGGGCGACGACGCGGACGACGACACGGGCGGTGGCACGCACGACGGCGCGGGCGGCGGCACGCACGACGGCTCCTGATATCTGCCACGGCCGGTGCAGACATTCCGGCCGGGCCCCGGCAGGTTTTTCCGTTCGGCGGACGAAAATACGGAAAAAGATGGGCGCCGAATCAGGGCCTGTGCTACCGTGATAACAGTTGCAGTTTTGGTTACCAGAGACTTCGAGCGCTCTTCCGACCTTCCGTCGACGGGCGCTCTTCTTGTTTTCGGAGCGTTCCGGAGATGTCCGGAGGGGTGATCATCGCGGCGACTCCGGGTCCGCAAGGTGCGGACTCCGGGCATTGCCCCAAAGGAGATTCAGTATGGCATCTGGCACCGTGAAGTGGTTCAACGCGGAAAAGGGCTTCGGCTTCATCGAGCAGGATGGCGGCGGCGCCGACGTGTTCGCCCACTACTCGAACATCGCCACGTCCGGCTTCCGTGAGCTTCAGGAAGGCCAGAAGGTTACCTTCGACGTCACGCAGGGCCAGAAGGGCCCGCAGGCCGAGAACATCGTTCCCGCCTGACGCGCCGCGTCCTACGCGACCGGGGCCCGCACACTTTGGGGTGCGGGCCCCGCTCCATTGCGCTTTTCTCGCAATCTCCCCGGCGAACCAGCCGGCCCTCCGGCCCGGCTTCCTTCTGCCTTCGCCCCGGCTCATTTCTTGCGAATCCCGGTACGCTGCTCACCGCCTGCGGGAATTCCTCGACACGTGCCGCATCGAGGAAGGTTCCGTATGAACCCAGCCCGCACGAACACCCGCTCGTCCCGCACCCGCCGACAGGAGCCGAGCCGCCGCGGCGCCCCCTCCCGTTCGGCCAGGACCGGACGGAGCACCCACCAGAGCCGCCCCGCCGCCCGCAGCCAGGAGTTCGCGCTTCCGGCCACCGTCACCCCGGCGCTGCCGGCCGTCGAGGCGTTCGCCGACCTCGACCTGCCCGAGCGCCTGCTGACCGCCCTGCGCGCCGAGGGCGTGACGGTGCCGTTCCCCATCCAGGGCGCCACGCTGCCGAACTCGCTGGCCGGCCGCGACGTGCTGGGCCGCGGACGCACCGGGTCGGGCAAGACGCTCGCCTTCGGTCTCGCCCTGCTGGCCCGTACCGCCGGACAGCGGGCCGAGCCGCGGCGGCCGCTGGCCCTCGTCCTCGTGCCCACCCGGGAACTGGCCCAGCAGGTCACCGACGCGCTCACGCCGTACGCCCGCGCGCTGCGGCTGCGGCTGACCACCGTGGTCGGCGGAGTGTCGATCGGCCGTCAGGCCAGCGCGCTGCGGAGCGGGGCCGAGGTCGTCGTCGCGACACCCGGCCGGCTCAAGGACCTCATCGACCGGGGCGACTGCGCCCTGGACAAGGTCGCCGTCACCGTCCTGGACGAGGCCGACCAGATGGCCGACATGGGCTTCATGCCGCAGGTGACCGCCCTGCTCGACCAGGTACGCCCCGACGGACAGCGGATGCTGTTCTCGGCCACCCTGGACCGCGACATCGACCGCCTCGTACGGCGCTACCTGAACGACCCCGTGGTCCACTCGGTCGACCCGTCCGCCGGGGCCGTCAGCACGATGGAGCACCACGTGCTGCACATCGACGACGCCGACAAGCAGGCCGCCACCACGGAGATCGCCGCCCGCGACGGACGCGTGATCATGTTCCTGGACACCAAGCACGCGGCGGACCGGCTGGCCAAGCGGCTGCGGGACGTCGGCGTGCGCGCCTCCGCCCTGCACGGCGGCAAGTCCCAGCCGCAGCGCACCCGGACCCTCACCCAGTTCAAGGACGGTGACGTCACGGTCCTGGTCGCCACCAACGTCGCCGCCCGCGGCATCCACGTGGAGGGCCTCGACCTCGTCGTCAACGTGGACCCGCCCGGCGACCACAAGGACTACCTGCACCGTGGCGGCCGTACCGCGCGTGCCGGCGAGTCCGGCACCGTCGTCACCCTGGTCCTGCCCCACCAGCGGCGCGCGATGGACCGCCTGATGTCCGACGCGGGCGTCACCGCGCGGACCACCCGGGTCCGCTCGGGCGAGGCCGAACTGAACCGCATCACCGGCGCCCAGGCCCCCTCCGGGGTGCCCGTCACGCTCGCCGCCCCGGTCGCCGACCGGCCCGAGCGGAGCCGGTCCTCGCGCCGCGGCCGGAGCGGGCGGTCCTCCGCCCGGACCCGACGCTCCGCCCGCAGCACCGACTCCTAGCCAGCGGCCCGGACGCGCACACGGTCGTCCGGCCCACCCGTCGAGAAGGATCCGCCCCATCGAAGAGGAGAAGCCTTGACGCCCTCACAGACACGGCACCGTCCGGCACACGGCACCGACCTGACGGCCCGTGACGCCATGGACGCCCCCGGACCGCAGGTCGACGACCACATGGCGGTCGACGTCGCGCTGTCCGTGCTCATCGGCGCCCGCGTCACCCACCTGCTCCTCAGGGACGACGACGGCCGGTGCACCGGCCTGGTCACCCGGGCCCAGCTCGACGCCCACCGCGGCGGCTCGTGGTACAGCGACCGGACAAGGCTGCGGGACATCCCGCTCGACCGGGGGCCGTTCACCGCGTCCGCCGCGGTCCTCGGCGACGCGGAGGCCGCCATGCGGACGCGGACACTGGACGTGTCCCCCGTGGTCGACGAGCACGGCTACACCCTGGGCGTCCTCGCTCTCACCCCCTGACCCTCCCGCCGAGGGCGGCCCCGCCCGGTGTTCCCCCGACAACCCTGTGAGGCATCCATGCGCTGTGTCATCGCCCGTTTCCCGTTCGACCTCCTCAAAAGCGAGGTGGAGCAGTCGATGAAGGGCATCAAGGCCGAACCCGTCACGGGAGTCTCCGTGACCATCGGCCGCCGCACCTACCCCGTCAAGCAGGTCGGTGAAGTGATCACCGGGCAGGACCGCCGGGACTTCACCGTCGGCGAGGTGCGCCGGGCGCTGACCCGGCTCGGTTTCGTCTGCCACGACGCCCCCGCGGCCGCACCGGCGAACGCATCCGCTGACCTCTTCCCCTGGGAGCCGCCCCGGCTGGGCTAGGCTCCTCGCCCATGGCGCACCCAGATGAACTGCTCGTCGACCTCGCCGCGTTGGTGGAGTCGGAGCACAGCAGTCGGATGTCCCTGACCGTGGTGGTCCCCGGCGCGGTCATCACGGGACGGCTGGCCCCCGAGGCCCTGTGGAAGGAGCGCGTGGCGGAGGTGCTGCGGGACTCCGAGCACCTCGGCCGCTTCGCCGAGGTGTTCACCACGCCCGCCGCGGCCGGCGAGCCGCCCCGGCCCGACGGCCGCCCCACGCACCTGCACTTCCATCTCGCCCGGATCCTCCAGGGCAGCTTCGGCATTCCCGACACCGGCGGCATGTACCGCGTCGCGCTGGCGGACGTCAGCGCATGGACCATCGGGGACATCGGCTACTCGGACCAGTGAGCCGGATCAGGGCGCGGGGGACCGGCCCGGAGGAGGCCGATCTGGTGGGCGATGACACGAGGAAGCCGTCGGCACCGGCGCGCAGCGCCCGGGCGACGTAGTCCTCCGTGTCGTCGTGCGCCCGCCGGCCGTCCGCGCTCCCCGGAACGCCGTGGGGCCCCCGGGGCTCACGCCGCTGGATCACGTACGGGCTCACGCCGCGCACCGAACCCGCCCGGGTCCTGGCCGCCGCCGCGCCCTCCAGGGCCACCACGGCACCGAGCGCCGCGGCGGCGCCGCTCACGAGGACGGGCGCCACGCGCCGGGCGAGCATGTGCTGCTCCTGACGACGGGGCCGCTGTGTGCCCGCCACAGGCTGCCTAGGCAGCCGCGCCCGGAGCGGCACCGGCCCGGCGGTCAGGACGCCGCCGGGGCGTGGCCGACCAGTTCGGACAGCACGTCCTCCATCGTCACGAAGCCGATCACCGTGCCGCCGCCGCCGAGGACGGCGGCGAGATGGCTGCCGTCGGCGCGCAGCGCGGTGAGGGTGTCGTCCAGCGGGGTGTCGATCCGGACCCGGGTGACGCGGTGCAGGGCCGTGCGCGGGAACGGCTTGTCGCGGTCGGTGACGCCGAGGGTGTCCTTGATGTGCAGATAGCCGAGGAGCGCGCCCTCGGGGCCGGTGACGGGGAAGCGGGAGTAGCCCGCCTCGGCCGCCAGCCGCTCCAGCCGGGCGGGGGTGACGGTGTGGTCGGCGGTGCGCATCCGCCGCGCGGGGACGAGGATCTCGCCGACCGGTCGGGTGCCCAGCTCCAGCGCGTCGCGCAGCCGTTCGCCGTCGGCGGGCGTGAGCAGCCCGGCCTCGCTCGAGTCGACGACCATGCGGGCCAGCTGGTCGTCGGTGAACACCGACCCGACCTCGTCCTTCGGTTCCACCCGCAGCAGTTTCAGCAGGGCGTTGGCGAAGGCGTTGACGCCGAAGACGACCGGCCGCAGCGCGCGGGTGACGGCCACCAGGGGCGGGCCGAGCAGCAGGGCGCTGGGCACGGGCGCGGCGAGCGCGAGGTTCTTCGGGACCATCTCGCCGAACAGCATGTGCAGGTAGGTCGCCACGGCCAGGGCGATGACGAACGCGACGGGGTGCACCAGCCCGTCCGGGACGCGCACCGCCGCGAAGGCGGGCTCCAGCAGGTGCGCGACGGCCGGTTCGGCGACCGCGCCGAGCACCAGCGAGGAGACGGTGATGCCGAGTTGGGCGGTGGCCATCATCGCGGAGAGGTGCTCCAGGCCCCACAGCGTCATCCGCGCCCGCCGGTCGCCCTCCCGGGCCCGGGGTTCGATCTGGGCGCGGCGTACGGAGATCAGGGCGAACTCGGCGCCGACGAAGAACGCGTTGGTCAGCAGGGTGAGGGCGCCGATGGCCAGTTGCAGGGCGGTCATCGGGCGTCCTCCGGGAGGTCGGCGGGGCGGACGACGGCCGGCGGGGCCACGATCCGTATGCGGTCGGCACGGTGGTGGTCGACCTCCAGGACCTCCAGCCGCCAGCCGTCGAGGTCGACGGTGTCGCCCTTGGCGGGGATACGGGCGAGGCGGGTGGCGACCAGTCCGGCCACGGTCTCGTACGGCCCCTCGGGCGCGGTCAGTCCCGTCTCGGCCAGCCGGTCGATGCGGACGCTGCCGTCCGCCTCCCACACCGCCCGCCCGTCCCCGATGCGGGGCGCGGGCAGCAGGTCGGGTGTCTCGACGGGGTCGTGCTCGTCGCGGACCTCGCCGACGACCTCCTCGACGATGTCCTCCACGGTGGCCACACCGGCCGTGCCGCCGTACTCGTCGATGACGACGGCCATGGTGCGGCTCGCGCGCAGCCGCTCCAGCAGGCGGTCGGCGGGCAGGCTGTCGGGGACCAGCAGCGGTGCGGTGGTCAGCTCCGTGACGGGGGTCGTGGCCCGCCGGTCCGGGTGGAGGGCGAGGACGTCGCGGATGTGCACGCTGCCGACCACCTCGTCGAGGGTGTCGCGGTAGACCGGGAAGCGGGACAGGCCGGTGGCGTGGCTGAGGTTGGCCGCGTCGGCGGCCGTGGCGCGCGCTTCCAGCGCCTTGACGTCCACGCGCGGCGTCATCACGTTCTGCGCCGTCAGCTCGCCCAGGTGCAGGGTGCGGACGAACAGTTCGGCGGAGTCCGCCTCCAGGGCGCCCTCGGCGGCCGAGTGCCGGGCGAGCGCGACCAGTTCCTCGGGGGTGCGGGCGGAGGCCAGCTCCTCGGCGGGTTCCAGGCCGAAGCGGCGTACGCAACGGTTCGCGGTGCCGTTCAAGTGGCGGATGAACGGGCCGAACGCGGCGGTGAAACCGCGCTGGGGGCCCGCCACCACCCTGGCGACGGCCAGCGGCCGGGAGATCGCCCAGTTCTTCGGGACCAGTTCGCCGACGACCATCAGCACGACGGTGGACACCACCACGCCCAGCACGGTCGCCACCGACGGGGCGGCACCGCCCAGACCGGCCGCGCGCAGCGGGCCGCGCAGCAGCGCCGCGAGGGACGGCTCGGCGAGCATGCCGATCAGCAGGGAGGTGACGGTGATGCCCAGCTGGGCGCCGGACAGCTGGAGCGTCAGACGGCGTACGGCCTTCAGCGCGCCCTCGGCGCCGCGCTCGCGGGCCTCCACGGCGCGCTCCAGGTCGGCGCGTTCGACGGTGGTGAGGGAGAACTCGGCCGCGACGAACACCGCGCAGGCCAGTGTGAGGAGGAGGGCCGCCAGGAGCAGCAGGGCCTCGGTCACCGTGCCACCCCCACTCCCTCAGTCGCACAGGTCCGGTGGGGTACGGCACGGCCGGTACTGGGAGGCTCGCCCATGGCGGGACTCTCTCTCCTTCTCGTCAGGACGCGGGTGGACACGGGGCAGTCGGGGTGGACACGGGATCACCTGACTCCCCAACCACTGTAAAGGATTCGCAAAAAAGCCTCCCCGATCTTCCTCGCCGTCCCCGCCTCTATGCTTCGACCCGCTCGCAGCAGGCTCGCGGCAGAGCCGACCACGCACTGAAGGAGCGCGACCCACCATGGTGTTCACACGACTGCTCGGCTCGCTCGGCGTGGGCGGTCCCACGGTCGACACGGTTCTCGACCCGGGCCCGGTCCGGCCCGGCGGCGCGCTCACCGGACAGGTCCGCCTCAAGGGCGGCACAGCCGGCTGCGACGTGGAGCTGGTCGCGCTGGACCTGGTGGCACGGGTCGAGGCCGGGAGCGCGGAGGGCGGGGGCGAGGGCCTCGTCGCCTTCGACCGGTTCACCGTCGGCGGCGGCTTCCGGCTCGCCCAGGACGAGGGGCACGACGTGCCGTTCGGCGTGCGGCTGCCGTGGGAGACCCCGGTGACCGGGCTGCACGGCCGGGACCTCGGCGTCGTCCTGGGGGTGCGCACCGAGCTGGCGGTGTCCGGCGCGCGGGGCAAGGGCGAACCGGATCCGCTGACCGTCGGCCCGCTGCCCGCGCAGGAGGCGGTCCTCGGGGCCTTCGAGCAGCTCGGGTTCGGCTTCCGCTCGGCGGACCTTCAGCCGGACCGCATCGGCGGCACCGGCCAGCGGCTGCCCTTCCACCAGGAGATCGCGTTCAGCCCGCCGCCGGAGTACGCGCAGCAGATGAACGAGATCGAGGTGACGTTCCTGGCGCACGCCGGCGGCATGGAGGTCGTCCTGGAGGCCGACAAGCGGGGCGGCCCCCGTTCCGCCGGTCACGACGCGGTCACCCGCTTCGCCGTCTCCCACGACGGGGTCGGCCGACAGGACTGGAACGCGGTCGTCGAGGGCTGGGTCCGGCAGCTCGTCGCCCACCGGGCGGCGTACGGCGCGCACGCGGTGTACGGACACGGCGAGCACCACGGGTTCGGCGACGGCCACCGGGCGGTTCCCGGCACGGTCCCGGACGAAGTCTGAACACCGGGTGCGAAATACCCCCTGGGGGTATATGGTTCCTAGTGACCGTGGCACCCGGGAACGGGTCACCCTGACGGGAATGGGGATGAAGGTCATGGACCACAGCGCTCATCACACCGACACCACGCACCACCACGCCCCCGAGCACGGCGGCGGTCACGCCGCCCACCAAGGCGCGACCTGGGGCACCGCGGCCAAGGCGACGCTGCACTGCCTGGTCGGCTGCGCCATCGGCGAGATCCTCGGCATGGTCATCGGCACGGCGCTGCTGTGGGGCAACGTGCCGACCATGGCGCTGGCGATCAGCCTGGCGTTCCTGTTCGGCTACTCGTTCACCCTGTTCGCCGTGCGCCGGGCGGGCCTGGACCTGAAGTCGGCGATCAAGGTGGCGCTCGCCGCCGACACCGTGTCGATCGCGGTGATGGAACTCGTCGACAACCTGATCATCGCCCTCACCCCCGGCGCGATGGACGCCCACCTGACCGACGGACTGTTCTGGTCGGCCCTGCTGGGCGGCTTCGCCGTCGCCTTCGTGATCACCACGCCGGTCAACAAGTGGATGATCGGCCGCGGCAAGGGCCACGCCGTGGTGCACGCGTACCACTGAGCACGGCTCTGGCTCACCGCGCAAGGCTCCGCCCGGAGGCCCTGACGGCACAGGGCCTCCGGGCGCGTGCCTGCGAGTGGCACGGGCGAACGGCCGCCGGGCCCGCCGCGGGCAGCCGGGCTACGCCCGTCGCGCTGGACGCAGTCCGTCCACCGTGACGCGGACGAGCGTGCGCGCCGCGGCCTCCGACGGCAGGCCGCCCGCCGCGCCCAGGGCGTGCAGGCAGTACGCCGCGAGCTCCTCCGGCGCCATGTCGTCCCGCACCTCACCAGCGGCCACACCCTCGGCGAGCAGGTCGCCGAGGAACCGCAGGAGACGGCGTTCCGCGTGGGCCACGTGCGGTCCCCGGTGCAGTGCGGCGCCGCTCGCCGGGTCGTGGCCGTGGCGCCGGCGCTGGATGCCGGCGTAGGCGTCGAGGACGGCCGTCAGGCGGGTGCCGGGGCTGCCCGGCCCGTCACGGAGGGCGGCGAGTTCCTCCAGGTGCCCCGCGATCCGGCGTTCGTGCCAGGCCGCCAGGATCGACTCGACGTCGGAGAAGTACTTGTACAGCGTCGCCCGGCCGATCCCGGTCCCCTCGGCGATCCGTGACATCGTCACCCCGCGCAGTCCCTGCTCGGCCACCAGGGCCGCGGTGACCTTTAGAACCGCCTCCCGTACCGCGCGGCGGTGTTCCTCGATCGTCTCGTTCCACAGCTTGGGCACCTCCGCAGTGTACGAGGCGACACCTTCGATACAGCATGGCTTGACGCAGACACTATGTATCGATAACTCTGGCGATCGCCCGCCCCAGGGCACCCGCGCCACCGACCCGAGGACGGCCCATGCTCCTATCCGAAGCCCGTGTGGAGACCGACCGTCCCGGCCGGTACCTCGCCCAGCTGGGCAGGCACCTCAGCGCCAAGGGCCGTCACCTCGCCCACCGCGCCCACCACCCGACCGGGCCGCGTCCCGAGCAGATCCGCCTCGACTGGTCCACCACCCACGGCGTACTGACCCTCCCCTGGGGCCGGTGCACCCTGCACGCCGCACCGGACGCGCTGGTGCTGCGCGCCGAAGCCGAGGACGCACAGGGGATGCGCCGACTACAGGACCTCATGACCTCGCACCTCGAAAGGTTCGGCCGACGCGAGGGACTGCGCGTGCGGTGGCGGGACGGCGAGGCCGCACCGGACCCGGCGGCGCCCACCGCCCGGCGGACGCGGACGGCCGACACCGCCGGTACCCCCACGCCCCCGCCGTGGCGCAGGCAGCTGACCTGGGCGGGCGTCACGGCCCTGGTGCTCGTGGCCGTCGCCGTCCATCTGGGGTCGGCCGGTGCCGTGCTCTCCGGGCCGCGGTGGACGGCCTGGGCCGTCGGTGCCGTGCTGGCCGTCGCGGTCGTGAAGATCGCCGCCCTGACGTTCCTCGGCCGCCACGCACACCGCCGCGGCCGGCGCCGCACCGGGTAGCCGCACCCCGGTCCCGCGACCGGCAGGGGCGGGGACGGCCGCCCGGCCCCGCACAGGGCCGGCCCCACGATCTTTTGTCGGTTCACGTACAACCCTGGCCCCGCCTGGAGCGTCGTGTTGTCGGCCCCCCACGCCGTCCTCTCCTCCGAAACTGGAGTGATCTTGCGCGTACGCATCCTGGCCGTCGCCGTGGCCGTCGCCGCGGTGTCCGCCGGTCTGTCCCCGGCCCTCGTCCCCACGGCGAGTGCGGCCACCCCCACGTCCGACGACTTCAACGGCGACGGTGTCGCCGACCTCGTCGTGGCCACCCCCTCGGCCCCCGTCGGCAGCAGCGCCGGCGCCGGCTCGGTCACCGTCCTGTACGGCTCCGGCGACGGCGTGTCCCCCGCCCGCTCGGCCACCCTCACCCAGAACTCCTCCGGCGTCCCCGGCACCGCCGAGTACGGCGACCGGTTCGGCGGCGCCTACGCCACCGGCGACCTGGACGCCGACGGCTACACCGACCTCGTCGTCGGCTCCCCCGGCGAGCGGCCGGACTACAACAGTGGTTCCTCCGGCAGCCTCACCGTCCTGTGGGGCGGCGCGAACGGCCTGGTGAACGGGGGCATCCAGCTCGACAGCCCGCTGGCCACCAGCCCCTACGAGCAGGAGCGGGACTTCGCCAGGAAGATCGCCGTCGGCGACTTCGACGGCGACGGCACCGCGCAGCTCGCCGCGCTCAGCGAGGACAAGCTGTGGGTGTACGACGACCTGGCGGGCCGCACGGCACCCGACGGCCCGAAGTACTCCGAGTACTTCCGTTCGTTCATCGAGCCCCGCACCCTGACCGTGGGCGACTTCACCGGCTCGGGACGGACCCAGCTGGTCGTCACGGGCCCCCAGAACTGCGACGGCACCACGGACTGCCAGTACACCGGCGTCTACACCTGGGGCGCCGACCGGCTGGACAAGGTGTGGGTCGCGGACCCGGGCACCGGTGCCGCCGGCGAGAACGAGGCCCCCACGGTCGCGGCCGCCGCCGGGGACATCGACCACGACGGCTACACCGACCTGGTCACCGGCCACGTACCCGCCTCGGCGACCACCACGGGCGAGTACCCGGACGCCGCCGGCTCCGTCCACGTCCGCTACGGCAGCCCGGAGGGCCTCGGCGCCCACCGCACCGCCACACTCGACCAGAACACCTCCGGTGTGCCCGGCTCGAACGAGACCGGTGACAGCTTCGGCGCGTCCCTCGCGGTGGGCGACGTCACGGGCGACGGCCACGCGGACGTGGCGGTCGGCGTCCCCGGCGAGGCGGTCGGTGACGTGGCGCAGACCGGCGGGGTGGTCCTGCTCAAGGGCACGGCCACCGGCCTGACCGGGATTGGCGCCCAGGCGTTCTACCAGACGACCAGCGGCGTGCCCGGCGCCGCGGAGGCGCACGACTGGTTCGGCTCCGCCGTGCGGCTCGCCGACGTCACCGGCGACGGCCGCGCGGACCTGACGGCCGCGGCGAAGGGCGAGGACGTCTTCACCGGATCGACCCGCGACGGCGCCGACTGGGTGCTGCACGGCTCGGCGTCCGGACTGACGACGAGCGGCGCGCGCTCCTTCAGCGAACGGGCCTTCGGCTTCACGTATCCCGACGCCGAGTTCGGCTCCGTCCTCGGCGGCTGAACCCGGCTCACCGGGGCGCCCGTCCCGCCCGGCTCACCGGCCGGGCGGGACGGGCGAGAGCAGCAGACGGGTGCGCGACCGCGCAATGGGAAGGGACAGACGGTCGCAGGATGCCCGGACAATCTCCGCAGCAGCGTCACACATGACCCACACGGTCTTTCGAAAGCCTCGCTAGCGTGACTGGCCACTCGCTTCCCCATGCGCACACCCCTCCGGGTGTCCGGCCCGGTGGGCCGACGGCATGGCAACCCAGGAAGACCGCAGATGGACTACTGCTCCACGTGCCGCCGGCACCTGAACGGCGCTTTGGTGTGCCCCGGGTGCGGCGCCTACGCGCCGGACATCGCGCCGGACATCGCGCCGGGCTTCGTCGACGGCCACGCCGTCCCGGGCCCCGCCACCCCGACGCCACCGGAGGGCACGGCGGCGGGCACGGTGGCGAACGCCGCGCCGGCCTGGGAGGCCGCGGCCTCGCAGGCGTCGTACGGCACCGGAGCCGCCCCGCACACCGAGCCGTCCGGCGGCCCCGAGGACACGGCGGCCACCGTGGGCGCGCCGGGCGCGGCACCCGCGCCGCAGGGCCGGGCGGCGCGGCGCCGTCAGATGGCCCGTTGGAAGAAGAACCAGCGCCGGGCCGTGGTGGCGACGGCCGTCGCGCTCGTCGGAGGCGGCCTGACCGTCGCCTCGCTGGACCGTCCCACCGGGGACCGGGCGCAGGCCGCCACGGTCCCGGACACCAAGGGCATGGGCTCCGCGGAGGAACCGGCGGAGCAGTACACCCGACCGACACCGACCCGGCCCGCCCGCACCGCCACCCCCAGCCGCCCCGACCGCACCCGTACGGGCGACACCGCGCAGCGCGAGTCCGTGCCCGTCGGCACCCCCACCCCCACCACGCCGGCGAACACCCGGACGGACGCCGTCACCAGCCCGCAGCGGCCGGTGACCGAACCCCAGCAGCCGCGGACCACGCCCCCGGTCTCCGACGGCACGACCTCCGGCGGCACGACCTCCGGCAGCGGTGGCAGCGCGGACGGCGGCGACGCGGCGTCCCAGCCGACGAGCCCGCCCCCGGCGGCCGACGACGGTACGGCCCAGGAGCCGTCCCAGCCGAGCACCGCGCCCGCGACGACCACCCAGCCGGACAAGCTCTGCCTGCTCGTGGTCTGCCTCGGCTGACCGACCCCGACGGCCGATGCCCCGGGCCTCTCCGGACAGCCGGTCCTAGGGCCGGCGGACGGCCCCGCTCGGCGGCGCAACGGGGGCGGGAGCCCCGGCCGCCCTGGCACGGGCCTCGGTCACCGCGTCCCGCAGGAGCCGGGACAGCCGCCGGTCGGCGTCCGGCGCGGTGAGCAGGACGCGCAGGGCGTGTTCGAGGTGGTGATGGCCGGGGCCGTGCCACCACAGCAGGTCGGCGACGCGGGCCCGGGCCCCGGACGTACGGGCGCGGGCCAGGCGTGCGGCCCGGGCGTGGTCGGCCGCGCCGCGCCGCCGCAGCCTCCGGGAGGTGGGGCGTACCCGGCGGGCGGCGTCCACGACCGTGCCGACCAGCAGCGGGCCGTAGGCGCGGTCGGCGGGCCAGGCGTCGGCGAGGTCGGCGGCCAGCGGCCACAGGGCGTGGCGCGTGTCGTCGTCGACGGCGTCGTTGACCGCGCGGGCGAGCGCGGCGAGCACCGGGTGCGTGCCGGCCGGGCTGTCGGTGAAGCGGCCGGTGGCCAGCAGGGAGGCAGCCTCCATCAGGCAGGCGCCGTCCTCGGGGTGCAGATGGGCGAAGCGGCCGGGCGTGGGGAGGCCTTCGGGCGTCCCCGGTCGCGAGGTGGGCGGAACGGGCATGGTGGGCCTCCGGCTGGGTCACAGGCCGGTGAGGGCGTGCAGGATCAGGTAGAGGGCGGCGGCGGGCAGCCCCGCCCCGGGGAAGGTCAGGAACCACGCGGTGACGATGGAGCGGGCCACCTGCCAGCGCACGGCTGAGATGCGCCGGGTCGCGCCGGCGCCCAGGATGGCCGCGGTGATCGTCTGGGTGGTGGAGATCGGGGCCTTGACCACGAACGCGGTGGTGTAGAGGACGGCCGCGGCGGCGCTCTCGGCGGCGAAGCCGCGCGGCGGGTCGAGGTGGACGATGCGGCGGCCGAGGGTGGTGATGATGCGGCGCCCGCCGCTGTAGGTGCCGGCGGCCATCGCGGCGGCCACGGCGGCGACGACCCAGAGGGGTACGGAGAAGTCGTCCTGCCAGCCCGCCGTGACCAGCGCCAGCACGATGACGCCCATGGTCTTCTGCGCGTCCTGGAGCCCGTGGCCCAGGCCCATGGCGGCGGCGGAGACGGTCTGCGCCATGCGGAAGCCGTGGGTGGTGGGCCGGGGCGCGGCACGGCGGAACACCCACAGGATGATCGTGTGCAGGAGATAGCCGAGGGCCACGCCGACCAGCGGGGACAGCAGCATGGGCAGAACGACCTTGTCCAGGATGCCGGTCCAGTGGACGGTCGCCGACGCGGCGAGGGCGGCGCCGACCAGTCCGCCGATCAGGGCGTGCGAGGACGACGTCGGCAGTCCTTTCCACCAGGTGAAGACGTTCCAGCCGATCGCGCCGAGCAGCGCGCACATCACCAGCAGCAGACCGGACAGCTCCTCGGGCGCGCCGATGATGCCGCTGCCGACGGTCTTGGCGACCTCGGTGCCGAGGAAGGCGCCGACGAAGTTCATCACCGCCGCCATGGCCAGGGCGATGCGCGGGGTCAGGGCCCGGGTGGAGATGGAGGTGGCGATGGCGTTCGCGGCGTCGTGGAAGCCGTTGGTGAAGTCGAACACCAGCCCCACGACGATGATCAGCAGCACCAGAGTGAGCTCCATGGCCGGATCACCTTTCGCCACGCGGTCACGGCACCGGACGGCCACAGGCGCCCTCGCCCGGTCACGCCGGTTCCTCCATCCTGCCGCGAAACCCCCGCCGACCCACGCACGAACGCCTGCGACGCGCGCCCCGTCCGCCGTCCGTACGCGCACGACGCACCTAAGGGCGGCGCGCAGCCCGGGCCACCGACCCACAACCAGGGGCGCCTCGCAGCCCGGGCCACCGACCGCCGCGCGGGCGGCTGGCGGCCCGGCCATCGACCTACGACCAAGGGCGCCTCGCGGGCACCGCGCCGGGCAGCCGGTGCCCGCGCCGTCCCGGCGTCGGGGCCGTCAGCGCAGGGACAGTACCGTCGTCAGGACGTGTCGCAGGGTCGCTTCCGTTTCCTCCGGGGGGATCGGGTCCGTGGTGCGCCAGGCGACGAAACCGTCGGGGCGGACGAGGACCGCGCCGCCGGGGGGTGTGCCGTGGCGGGCCGCCCAGTTCGTGTCGTCCTCGGGGGTGAGGTCGGCGTCGGGGGACGTGCCCACCCGGTACGACACCAGCGGCACGGACAGCTCCTCGGCGAGGCGGGTGGCGGTCTCGTGCCAGGTGTTCGGGGTGTCGGCGTCGCTGAGCAGGACCGGGCAGCGTTCGTAGAGGTCGAGGGTGGAGACCCGCTCGCCCTGCCGATGGACCCACAGGTGGGGTGCCCTGCTGCCGGGCTCGCCCGTCAGGGTCAGGGACTCCGGGACGACCGGGGTGGCGGGGTCGGCCCCCAGGACGGCGCCCTGTGGGTAGCGGTAGCCGAGGGCCACGTTGAGGATGCCGTTCCGGGGGCCGCCGCCGGTGCCGGGGGGCGGGGCGAAGCCGGGGTGGCTGTGCTCGACGGAGCGGGCGGCGGCCCGGGCGCTGGTCGCCTCCGCCACCGGGCGGCGCTCGGCGTCGTAGGTGTCCAGCAGCTCCTCGCCCGCCCAGCCGCCGAGGACGGCGGCCAGCTTCCACGCCAGGTTGTGCGCGTCCTGGATGCCGGTGTTGGAGCCGAACGCCCCCGTGGGGGACATCTCGTGCGCCGAGTCCCCAGCCAGGAAGACCCGTCCGGCCCGGTACTGGCGGGCCACGCGCTGGGCGGCGTGCCAGGGCGCCCGGCCGGTGATCTCCACGTCCAGGTCCGGTACGCCGACCGCGCGGCGGATGTGGTCCGCGCACCGCTCGTCGGTGAACTCCTCCAGGGTCTCGCCCTGTTCCGGGTGCCAGGGGGCGTGGAAGACCCAGTGCTCGCGGTTGTCCACCGGCAGCAGCGCCCCGTCGGCGCCCGGGCTGGTCAGGTAGCAGACGATGAAGTGCCGGTCGCCCACCACGTCGGCCAGCGCGCGGGAGCGGAAGGTGATGCTGATGTTGTGGAACAGGTCGCCGGGGCCGCTCTGTCCGATGCCGAGCTGCTCGCGGACGGGGCTGCGGGGGCCGTCCGCCGCGACGAGGTAGTCGGCGCGGATGGTGGTGTGCTCGCCCGTCTCCCGGCTCTTGACGACGGCCGTGACCCCGGTGGCGTCGCTCTCGAACGACATCAGCTCGGTGGCGAAACGCAGATCGCCGCCGAAGTTCACGGCGTGGTCGAGCAGGACCGGCTCCAGGTCGTTCTGGCTGCACAGGCACCAGGAGCTCGGGCTGAAGCGGGCCAGTCCGCCGCCCGGGTCGATCTCCCGGAACAGCCATTCCCCCGCGTCGCCGACCAGGGTGGGCGTCTGGAGGATGCCGTGGTTGCCGGCCAGCGTGGCCGCGGCCTGCCGGATCCCCGGCTCGACGCCCGCCACCCGGTACAGCTCCATGGTGCGGACGTTGTTGCCGCGCCCGCGGGGGTGGATGGAGGTCCCCGCGTGCCGCTCCACCAGCGTGTGCGGCACGCCGAGCCGGCCCAGGAACACGGACGTCGACAGGCCGACCAGCGAACCTCCGACGACGAGGACCGGGACCCGGTGGACGGTGTCTCCGTTCTGATCGGCTCGTGTGTTCATCTCTCTCCTCCAGCACGTGGTGTCCGCCGTCCCGGCCGGTGCCGGACGGGCCGTGTCGGCCGGTTCCGGCCGGGGACATCCATGCCCCGCGAGGCCCGGGCGGGCCGCCCGGCGCCGCACACTTCACCCGCTTAACCCGTTGCGTTCGCGCGACCCCGGAGCACACCCGACGATCGTGCTCACGGGCCGACGCGCCCCGTCACCCGACGCGACGGTCGCTCTCGCCGTTCCCCGAGGAAGAGGTGTGCCGCATGACGGTCTCCCCCGCTGTGTCGACGGTCCCGCACCGCGACTGCGCAGTTCCGCTCACCGCGTTCGACGGGTCCCGGCTGCGGGTCGTGCTGATGCTGGACATCCGCGACGGCACACAGCAGGAGTTCCTGGACGCCTACGAGCGGATGCGCGACCGCGTCGCTTCCGTGCCCGGGCACATCAGCGACCAGCTGTGCCAGTCCCTGGAAAACCCCACCCAGTGGCTCATCACCAGCGAGTGGGAGAGCGCGCCGCCGTTCCTCGCCTGGGTGAACAGCGAGGAGCACCTGGAGACGGTCAAGCCCATGGAGGACTGCGTCCGTGACACCCGCTCGATGCGCTACTCCGTGCTGCGCGAGACCTTCAGCGGGCGCGCCGGGACGGAACCGGCGCCGCTCGGCGGGGCGGAGCCGGCGCCCCGGGTCGGCGGCAACGTCGTCCGGCACGCCATCACCTTCACCGTCCGCCCCGGCAGCGAGCCGGAGGTCGCGAGGATCCTCTCCGACTACGCCTCCCCCGAGGCCCGCGTGGACAACACCACACGGCTGCTGCGCACCTCCCTGTTCCTGCACGGCAACCGGGTCGTGCGGGCGGTGGAGGTGCAGGGCGACCTGCAGGCCGCGCTGCGGCACGTCGCGCGGCAGCCCGAGGTGCGTGCCGTGGAGGAGGCCATCAACCCGTACCTGGAGCAGGACCGGGACCTCACCGACCCTCAGTCGGCCCGGCTGTTCTTCACCCGCGCCGCGCTGCCCGCCGTCCACCACGTGACGGCCGGGCTCCCCACGGACGACGTACAGCGGCTGGCGCTGTTCTACCCGGCGCGCCCCGGCTCCGGCCAGGCGCTCGCCCGGCTGCTGGCCCGCCAGGACCAGGACGTCGCCGGCGCCCCGGACAGCCCGGTGGTGGCCTGCACCGTCTTCCACCGGGACGACCTCGTCGTCCGGCTCGTCGACACCGCGGGCGCCCCCGAGCAGGCACCCGCGTCCGTCCTGGCCCTGCCCGGGCCGGACGCCCTCGCCGAGGCCGGACGGCTGCTGGACACGGCCGCCCTCGGGCTCGACGGGCCCCTGACGGACGACCGGGACTTGCCGGGGCTTCTCGCGCAGGCCCGGATGCGGCCCCTCACCGACCGCCGGGCGCCTACCTCCTGACGCCCCGCACCTCATCCCCTCTATCTGGGAGTGAACGACATGGCAGAACAGCAGGCACGCATCGTCGGCTTCGACGAGATCGCGCCCAACCGACGGCGCGGCGGAGACGTCCGGGCCCTGCTCACGCCCACGACCGCCGGATCGACCAGTGGGTTCATGGGCATGGCCGTCGTACGGCCCGGGGAGCGCATCGGCGAGCACTACCACCCGTACTCCGAGGAGTTCGTGTTCGTCACCGACGGCGTCTTCGAGGTGGACCTGGACGGGGAGCCGCATCCGCTGCGCACCGGCCAGGGCCTGTTCATCCCGAAGAACGTACGGCACCGCTTCCGCAACGCCGGTGACGTCGAGGCGCGCCTCGTCTTCCACCTGGGACCGCTGGCGCCCCGGCCGGAACTCGGGCACGTCGACACCGAGGAGACCGGGGACGACCGGGACACCGCACCGGCCGGGGCGGTGTCATGACCCGGCGGGTCGCCGTCAGCGGGATAGGCGTGGTCGCCCCGGGCGGCATCGGCTCGGCACGGTTCTGGGACCTGCTGGCCGGGGGCCGTACGGCCACACGCCGGATATCGCTCTTCGACCCGGTGGGGCTGCGTTCCCAGATCGCCGCCGAGTGCGACTTCGACCCCGCGGGCCACGGACTGGACGCGGAGACCGTCGAACGATGCGACCGGTACGTGCAGTTCGCGCTGGTCGCCGCCGACGAGGCGGTCCGCGACGCGGGCCTCGACCCGTCGGCCGAGGACCCCTGGCGGATGGGCGCGGTGCTCGGCACCGCGGTCGGTGGCACCACCCGCCTGGAGCACGACTACGTCCTGGTCAGCGAGCGCGGCTCCCGCTGGGACGTCGACGACCGTCGGGCCGGCCCGCACCTGCACCGCGCCTTCACGCCCGCCACGCTCGCCTCCGCCGTGGCCGAACGGTTCGGCGCGCACGGCCCGGTGCAGACCGTCTCCACCGGCTGCACCTCCGGGCTGGACGCGGTGGGCTACGCCTACCACGCCATCGCCGAGGGCCGCGCCGACGTGTGCATCGCGGGCGCCTCGGACTCGCCGATCTCCCCGATCACCATGGCGTGCTTCGACGCCATCAAGGCGACCTCGCCGAACAACGACGACCCGGCGCACGCCTCCCGTCCCTTCGACGCCCGGCGTGACGGTTTCGTGATGGGCGAGGGCGGCGCGGTGCTGGTCCTGGAGGAGCTGGAGCACGCCCGGGCCCGCGGCGCGGACGTGTACTGCGAGATCGGCGGCTACGCCACCTTCGGCAACGCCCACCACATGACCGGGCTGACCCGGGAGGGACTGGAGATGGCGCGGGCCATCGACACCGCCCTGGAGATGGCCCGCCTGAACGGCGCGGACATCGACTACGTCAACGCACACGGCTCGGGCACCCAGCAGAACGACCGTCACGAGACGGCGGCGGTCAAGCGGTCGCTGGGCGACCACGCGTACCGGACGCCGATGAGCTCGATCAAGTCGATGGTGGGCCACTCGCTCGGCGCGATCGGCTCGATCGAGGTCGTCGCGTGCGTGCTCGCCCTGGCGCACAAGGTGGTGCCGCCGACGGCCAACTACGAGACACCGGACCCCGAGTGCGACCTGGACTACGTGCCGCGCGTGGCACGCGAGCGGGAGCTGCGCAGCGTGCTGTCGGTGGGCAGCGGCTTCGGCGGCTTCCAGTCCGCGGTCGTGCTGACCGGGCCGGAAAGGAGGCTGAGATGAGCGAGCCACGACGAGCGGTCGTCACGGGACTCGGTGTCGTCGCACCGCACGGCATCGAGGCGGAGACGTTCTGGAAGACGACCGCGAACGGCACCAGCAGTCTGGCCCCGATCGACCGGGACGGCTGCGACCACCTGCCGCTGCGGATCGCGGGCCAGGTGCGCGACTTCGACGCCTCGGACCTGATCGAGGAGACGTACCTCGTCCAGACCGACCGCTTCACGCACTTCGCGATGGCGGCCGCCCAACTCGCCCTGGACGACGCCCGGCTGGCCCGGGCCGACATCGCGTCACCGTACTCGGTGGGCGTGGTCACGGCCGCCGGGTCCGGCGGCGGCGAGTTCGGCCAGCGCGAGCTGCAGAAGCTGTGGGGGCAGGGCTCGAAGTACGTAGGCCCCTACCAGTCGATCGCCTGGTTCTACGCGGCGAGCACCGGCCAGATCTCCATCCGGGGCGGCTTCAAGGGGCCCTGCGGTGTGGTGACCGCCGACGAGGCGGGCGGCCTGGACGCCCTCGCGCACGCCGCGGCGGCCGTACGACGCGGCACGGACACCGTCGTCGTCGGCGCGACCGAGGCCCCGCTGGCGCCATACTCGATGGTCTGCCAGCTGGGCTACCCGGAGCTGAGCCGGAGCGACGACCCGGAGCGGGCCTACCGTCCCTTCACCTCCGCCGCCTGCGGGTTCGTCCCCGCCGAGGGCGGGGCGATGTTCGTCCTGGAGGCGGAGCGGGCGGCCCGCGAGCGCGGTGCCGACACCCGGGCGACGGTAGCCGGCCACGCGGCCACGTTCACCGGCGCCTCCCGCTGGGAGGAGTCCCGGGAGGGCCTCGCCCACGCGATCCGCGCGGCGCTGGCGGAGGCCGGCTGTCGCGCCGAGGACGTGGACGTGGTCTACGCCGACGCCCTCGGTGTCCCGGAGGCCGACCGGGCGGAGGCGCTGGCCCTGGCCGACGCCCTCGGCCCGCACGCCCGGCGGGTCCCCGTCACCGCGCCGAAGACGGGCATGGGACGGGCGTTCTGCGCGGCGGCGGTGCTCGACGTGGCGACGGCGGTGCTCGCCATGGAGCACGACCTGATCCCGCCGACGCCGAACGTCTTCGACGTCTGCCACGACCTGGACCTGGTGGTCGGGCGCGCCCGCCCCGCCGAGCACCGCACGGCCCTGGTCCTCAGCCGCGGCCTCATGGGCTGCAACGCGGCGCTGGTGCTGCGCAAGGGAGCGGCACCGATCCCCGAGTAGGCCGACGGCCTTCCGACCCACCGATCCGAGCACGAAGGAGCGCATGCACATGACCGACATGACCGAACGCGTGACCTACCAGGTGACCTACGAGGACCTGTCCACCCTGATGAAGCGCACCGCGGGCGTCCACGTCGACCCGCTCGACCTGGAGGCGCGGGCCGGCGAGGGCTTCGACTCCTTCGGCCTGGACTCGCTGGGCCTGCTCGGCATCGTGGCCGAACTGGAGAAGCGCCACGGCGTGGGCCTGCCGGAGCAGGTGGAGCGCTGCAAGACCCCGGAGGCGTTCCTGGCCACGGTCAACGACGCGCTGACGACGGGGGTGTGAGGGACATGGCCGGACACACCGAGAACGAGATCACCATCGCCGCACCGTTCGACCTGGTCTGGGACATGACCAACGACGTGGAGAACTGGCCGCGGCTGTTCAGCGAGTACGCCACGGCCGAGATCCTCGAACGCGACGGCGACCGCGTCACCTTCCGGCTCACCATGCACCCGGACGAGCAGGGCCGGGTGTGGAGCTGGGTCTCCGAACGCACCGCGGACCGCGCGGCCCGCACGGTCCGCGCCCACCGCGTCGAGACCGGCCCGTTCGAGTACATGAAGATCCACTGGTCGTACGACGAGACGCCCGAGGGCGTGCGGATGCGCTGGGTCCAGGACTTCGCGATGAAGCCCGACGCCCCCGTCGACGACGCCGGCATGACCGACATGATCAACCGCAACTCCCGCACCCAGCTGGCCCTCATCCGCGACCGGATCGAACAGGCGGCGGGCGAGCGGCGGACGGCCGCGGCAGTGGCCGACTGAATCCACGAAGGGCAGTCTCATGCACCACACGCTGATCGTCGCCCGGATGCAGCCCGGCGCGGCCCCGGACATCGCGAAGGTGTTCGCCGAGTCCGACCGCGGCGAACTCCCCCACCTCGTGGGGGTCACCCGCCGCCGCCTCTTCGAGTTCGGCGACGTGTACCTCCACCTCATCGAGAGCGCGGAGGACCCGTCCCCCGCCATCGCCCGGCTGACGGACCACCCGGAGTTCCGCGACGTCAGCGAACGCCTCTCCGCGTACGTGTCGGCGTACGACCCGGAGACCTGGCGGAGCCCCAAGGACGCGATGGCGCACTGCTTCTACCGCTGGGACCGGGACACGGCGCGCTGAACACCCGCCCACGGACCCCCGGGCCACGGCCCGGGGGTTCAGCGCGCGTCCGTCCCGGAACGGACGCGCGCGGACGCATCGCCTCACGGTCGACGGGGTGCGTCTGACGCAGGGCGGGCAGCTGCGACGGCGCTGCCCGGCCTCCAGAACCGCTATTCCTGGACCGGCAGGTGCGGGTGCGTGCCGAGGAAGACCAGGTAGGCGACCGCCGCCGCCGTTCCCAGCAGGGACAGCGCGGCTCCCGTCACCGCGCGCGGCCGGCTCGTACGGCCGTCCGCCGAGGAGCGGTACTCCAGCCACGCCCGCGTCAGGCCGGTCAGCCCCAGCGGCAGGGCGAGGAAGGCGACCAACGCCCACAAGGGGCAGCAGATCCAGCACGCCAGGGACGCCCCGCCGCACCAGACGGCGAGTCCGGGCCTCTCGCGCGTCTCGTCGCAGGCGGGGGCAGAACTCACGGGCCGATCAAAGCAGAGCCCGCCCGCGAGCGTGCCGCCGGGAGGGGCGCCAGCTGGACGACGTACGGCTGCGCTCCGAAGAGGCGTACGCGGCACAGGTGGACCGGGGTGAGGTCGTGGCGCAGGGCCGTGGTCAGGGCGGTCGGGTCGGGGAGGAGGAGGACGGCCGTGCCGTCGGGGGCCAGGACGCGGCGCAGCTCCCGCCACCAGCGGTCGGGGGCCGTGGCGAGCAGGCCGCCGGGGTGAACCTGGGTGCCCCACGGCGGGTTGCACAGGACGCGGTCGGCGGTGCCGTCGGGGAGAGGGAGACGGCCCGCGTCGGCCCGGTGGACGGTGAGGGGCGGGGCGGCAGCGGCGGCGGCCGCGTTGGCGCGGGCCGTCGCCACCGCCTCCCGGGACAGGTCGAACCCCTCGCAGCGGGCACCGGGGTGGGCGAGCGCCGCCTCGATCAGCAGCGTGCCGGCGCCGCAGCACGGGTCGAGGACGCGGTGACCCGGGCGGATGCCGGCGAGTGCCGCCATCGCGGCGGGTGCAGGGTGAGGACGCCGGCCCCGGCGGCGCGCGGGCGCTGGCCGACCCGCACGTCATCAGCCGGCTCAGGGCTCTCGACCCGGCCCGCACCAACCGCAGCACACCGCGGGACATGACCCGGCTGCTCGGCGCGGTCTGGCGCGACGAGGCCTGCCCACCGGAGCACGGCGCCGCCATCCGCCGCGTCCTCGGCCTGCAGGTCTGGCCGCACCGCATCGCCTCCGGTCTTCCCTTCGACGACGTGCACGTCGCGGGCAGGACCGGCAGTCTGCCGACCGTACGGAACGAGGTCGGTGTCGTGGAGTACCCCGACGGGGGCCGCTACGCCGTCGCCGTCTTCACCCGCACCGCCCACACCGCCCACACGCTTCCGGCGGCCGACGCCGTCATCGGCACGGCGGCCCGTATCGCCGTCGACGCGTTGCGCGCGCCCTGAGACCCGCTTTCCCCCGTCGACGGCGTCGGCGAGGGCATCGGCGGGTGGCGCGGGCGGCAGCGGCCGGAACGACGACTGCCCGCACCCGGTGAGCGGGTGCGGGCAGTGGCGCGTGCCTGTGGTGCGTATGACCGGCCGTCAGCCGTGCGTTCCCCGGCGCGCCTTCAGCCGGGGCCCGAAGCGGACGGCCGCCAGGCCTGCCGCCGCGAGGGCCGCGGCCACGGCCATCAGGAGGCCGGCCCCGCCCGCCCCGGTCGAGGCGAGGCTGCCGCCGAGGTCGGTCGAGGTGCCGCCGCCCGAGCCGTCACCGGTCGATCCGCCGGTGCCGGCGCTGTCCGAGGGGCTCGGCTCGGCCGAGGCGGTCGGCTCCCCGGAGGGCGTCGCGTCGTCCGGTTCCGACGCGACCTTGAGGTGGAAGGCGGCCTCGGCGTCGCCGGTGGTGGCGTAGACCTCGTACGAGCCCTCCGTGTCGCCGGCGGTCAGCCGGGGCGCCGTCGCCAGGCCCTCGTCGTCGGTCTTGACGCGGACGACGCGGTCACCGCCCTCGAAGCGGGGGCTTCCGTCGGTGAAGTCGAAGACCTCGAAGGTGACGGTGGCGCCCTGCGCCGGGGTGCCCGCGTCGGTCACCAGGACCCGCAGGTCGTCCGAGAAGTCCGCGCCCGGAGCGGCCACCTGGCCGTCGCCCTCGGCGACGGTCACCTCGTACTCCGCCTCACGCACCTCGACGGTGAAGGTCGTCGACGCGCCGCCGACGGCCGCCCGCACGGTGAACCTGCCGTCCTTCGAACCCCACACGGCCGGGGACACGGCACGTCCCCGCGCGTCGGTCGCCACGACGGCCTTCCGGTCCTCGCGGTCGCCGAAGTACACGCCGAGTCCGTCCGGGTCCTCGATCGTGTACGTCACGGACGCGTTCGCGACCGGGTCGCCGTCCTTGTCGCGGGCCTCGACCCCGAACGGGGCGACCTCGCCGAACGAGTGGACGACCTGGTCGGCGCCGGAGACCTGGGTCAGGTCGGCGATCGCGGCGGTGTCCCACTGCAGGACGATGCGGCCGGGGCCGCCGGGCGCGTTGGCGCCGCCCTCCGCCACACCGGAGTTGACCGGGTCGCCGGAGGGAGCCCAGAACGGGTCCGTCTTCTCCGGGGGCTTGGTGCCGTTGCCGACGACGAGACGGGCCTCGGTCACCCGGTCCGGGTCGGTGTAGCTGGAGCCGCCGCCCCCGCTGCCGGTGGTGCCCTTGCTGGAGACGGTGTCGGAGCCGGTGCCACCGCCGCCGCCCGCGTAGCCGGCGCCGCCGCCGCCCCCGCCGCCGTTGCTGCCGTCTCCTCCGTCGCCGCCCGCGCCGCCCGCGGAGTGGTCGGCGCCCGCGGCTCCGTTGCCGGCGCCCGCACCGCCCTTCGCGCCGGTCGCGCCCTTGCCGCCGCGGCCGGGCTCCGAGGCGTCCGAGCCGTTGACGCCGCCGGCGGCGCCCGCTTGGGCGTGCGCGGTCCAGTCGCCGCCACCGCCGCCACCGCCGCCGGCGATGACCAGCGGCTTACCGGTGCCGGTGCGGATGCCGCTGCTGTTGCCGCCGCGGTCGGCCGTGGTGGTGCCGCCCTTGCCGCCGCGCGCGTCACCGAACCGCGGCCCGCCGACGTTGATCCTCAGCTTCTCCCCGGCGGTGACACCGAGGGTGCCGGCGACGAACCCGCCCGCACCGCCGGACGCCATGGAGTTGCCCGTGCCGCCCTCGCCCCACACCCGTACGTTCAGCTCCGTCACACGGGACGGAACCTGGAAGTCCTGCGCGCCTCCCGTCGGGACGAAGAGCCGGCAGCCCTCGAACCCCTCCGTCGGCGTGCACGCCGTCCCGGCGGGCGCCGCGGGGTCCGCGGCCGTCGCGGCCGGAGCCGCCGTCAGCAGACCCCCGCCGCTCAGCGCGACGAGGGTCAGTGCGGCGGCACCCCGCCGGAATCTGCCGCGGCGCGGCATGGAAGAACCCTGATGCATCGCTCGTGACTCCCCACCCGGACAGCTCCCCCCTGGGAGCCCGTGATCATGCCCGCGCCAGCTTACCTACGCACCCGCACCCTGTTGAGTCATTTGTTCGAGAAAGAGCTCTCTGAGGCGCAGGCCCCATAGGGGAGGCGTCGCACCCCCTGACGCCCGTGCCGGTGTCCGTACGCCGCGGCGGTTCCCCGTGCGGGGAGGCCGGTCCGGGCTCCCGAGCTGCACACGTGGGGACGCGACGGCCCGGCCCGGTCTCCCTCTGGCCGCAGACTCGCACGGGGCCCGGGCGCCCGCCGCCGGGGCGGGGCCGAACGGGCGGCTCTGTGACGATGAGCGGCATGTCGACCGTCGCCCCGCCAGCGGTACCGGCCCGCGCCGCGCTGCACGCCTGCATCCTGGGCCCGGAGATGTTGCCGCGGACCCGCCGGGCCCGCGCCGCCTTCGGCACCACCGCCGAGTTCGCCGCCGGGACCCTGGACGCCGGCCGCCGGCCAGGGCCCGTACAACGGCTGACCGCCGGACCGGTGCGGGGCGCGGTGGCGTCCGACCCGGCCGGATTCCCGGGGTCGGTGTTCTTCCTGGTGTGCGTGGCCGTGGCCGGGCTGTGCGGGGCCCGCCACGGCCGGGCGCGGCACCCTCTTCGCGCAGACCGTACCGGCCCTGGCCGCCCTGGCCCTGGTGCTGCTCGCGCACTGAGGCCGGGCGGGTGTCTACGTGCCCTGGGTCACCGCCCGTTCCATGAGCCGGCCGGCCTCCGCCTCCGTCGCGCCCGGCGGCACCACCAGCAGGTCCCAGCGGCCGCGGCCGGGCGCGAGCAGGCAGAGGGCGTGGAACGCCTTCGGCGACTGGGTGCGCCGGACCCGCACCGGCTGCCCGGCGACGATCATCCGCTCCGGGCAGGCGGTCCAACCGCCCCCGTCGACCCGGACGCTGCTGATCCGCCCCCAGGCGCACGGCAGTTCGCCGAGCAAGCCGGGCAGTTCGGCGGCCAGGTCGTACGTCCACGGCCACCAGGCGCCGTCGATACGGCGGGCCGTGCGGTCGGCGTGCTGCTGTGCCGCGAGCCGCAGCCGGACCCCGGACGGGGCGGGCGGCGGGGACGCAGGCGTCGGGGCGGACGTCATCGTGGCTCCTGCGGGACGGGAACGGGGCCGAGAAGGTGGCGGAGCCGCGAGCCCGGTGCGGTGGGGGGTGTCCTGGTGCGCGGAGGGTCGTCGTGCGCCGAGGGCGAGACCGGTTCGGCCACCGGTTGCGGCATACCCGCCCCCGGGGGGCCGAACCCCGGGGGCGGGGCCGGGGCGTCCCCGCGTACGTCAGTAGCCGTAGCGGCTCTTCAGGTGGCGCCAGAAGTCACGCAGCATCCACGTGTCGAACTCGGTGATGCGGGTGGCGCTGCCCGCCTTCATCAGGAAGCAGCACTGGCCGGTCGGCGTCCAGTCGTAGAAGTCGTCGAGCCCGAAGGTGTGGCCGACCTCGTGCAGGTAGATGTGGATGTCCTCCTGGTTCAGGGCGCCGGTGAAGTACTCCTGGCCCAGGCGCTGGCCCCAGTCGCCGCCCGCGCCGCCCTGGAAGCCCTTGGTCAGCCACAGCGACTGGTCGTAGTGGCGGGCCGCGCCGCCCGGGCACCTGGAGTAGTCGCCGTCCTGGTGGAAGAAGCGGCCGCAGTCGGGCGCGCACTGCGGGGCGCCGCCGCTGTCGAGGATGCCGGTGTGGATGTCGACGGAGTCGTCGGTCCACTGGAGGGTGGAGCGGTTCTTGACCGCCCAGCCGACGACGTTGACCCGGACCGTGGGGTACGGCCAGGCGTTGTGGCCCTTGCCGTTCTCCACCAGGGCGGACATCCACTTGCCGAACTGCTTCTTCAGCGCCGCGTGGATCCGGTCGCGCAGGGCGGCGCTGACCGGGGCGTCCGACTCCCAGCGCACGCAGTAGTGGACGCTGCCCCGGTTGGCCATGATCTGGTCCCAGCCGTAGTTGCGGAAGCCGTACAGGTCCGGGTAGGTCGACTCGACGTGCCGCCACACCTCGTTCAGTGGCTGGACGAGGTGCGCGGGCGGGTTCCACTGGTCGGCGGCCTGCGCCCGGCCGGCCGACAGAGCGGGCGTGGCGGCCAGGGCCGCCAGCGCGGCGAGATGGGCGAGCAGCCGTGCGAGGTGTCTGCGCATGGTGATCTCCTCGTGGGGGGGGAACGGGCTCTCCCCCCGGAGGTCGCCACCAAAGCCGTCCAAGTTGCCCGGGCAAACCAGGCGCTTATTCGCATTCCGTCGGCGATAATCGGAACATGAGTACGGCAACGAATCTGCTGGCCGCGTCTGCCGATCACGCGTTCGCCGTGACCGTGGCCTTCATCGGCGGGCTGGTCATCGCCTGCGCGCTGATCTGGGCCGTACGCGTCGGCATGCGCGTCATGGACACGGACACGCACCACCCCTCCCCCGAGGAGCAGCCGCACCTGCCCGAGGGCGGCCCGATCCGCGAGATCCGGGAGATGCGGGAGCCGGACGAGGTGCCGGTCGTGACCGACGACAACCAACGCCTCCTGCCCCACGAGCTCCACCGGGCACAGACCAGGACGGGGAAGGACCAGCACCGGCGCCGGTGGACGCCGGGGTCCAGCGGCTCCTTCGGCAGCGGGGGCCTGGGACACGTGTGATCCGTGCGGGCCGCCCCACCGGCCGGCGCGGCGGCCCCTCTCCGGGAGGCGACATGGCCGGTCATCGCACACGCCGGGCGAGCGCCGCGGCGGCACTGGCGGCCGTGCTCGGCGTCGTGCTGGCCGGCTGCACCGACAGTCCCTCGGAGACGGCGCGCCGGGCCGAGTCGGCGGTCGAGTCGGTGGCCTCGCAGGCCTCCGAGGCGCTGGAGTCGGCGACGGCGGAGGCCGACCGCAGGCTCGACGACATCAAGGGCGGCGTCGACGCCAAGGACCAGGTGCGGCTCGGTGCGCCGACCGTCACCGACGGCCGGGCCTCGGTCGAGGTCACCGCCCGCAACACCGCCGACTCGGCGAAGTCCTTCGCGGTGCAGGTCGAGTTCACCGACCGGGACGGCAACCTGCTCGACACGGTCGTCGTCACCCTCGACGACGTGCCCCCGGGCAGGTCCGCCGAGGCCACCGCCCGCGGCACCCACGACCTGTCCGGCGACATCCGCGCGGAGCTGGGCAGGGCCCTGCGCTACTGACCGGACCCGACGCCACCCTGACGACCGGCGCGCACACCGGCCACCAAGACGTCAGCCAGCTCACTGGCCGCGCTCACGCCGTCGGTCGCCTACCCGGGCTATCTCGACGACGCCCTCCGAACCGGGGGCGACGGTCGCCCCAGCCCACAGCTCACGGTCGTCGGCCACCGCCGACGGGCCGGGCCCCACAGAGGCCGAGCACGTCCGCGACGGCTGTCGCGGACGCTGTCCCGCTAGACCCGGTCATCGTCGCGGAGCTCCCTGTGCGGACGGCTCCGATGCCCCTGGGAGCTCTTCTCGCGGGACGTTCCCGCAGGTGGCCGGCGGTGGTGGGCCGTACGGGTGCCCGTTCAGCCCGCCGCCCGGTCCCCGGCCCGCGACGGCGGGGGCCCCGTGACCTCGACCTGGGCCGGGCGCAGCAGCCGCTCTCCCAGCCGGTAGCCGGGGCGCAGGATCGCCGTGCAGACGAGCCGGTCGGCGCCCGGGGAGACATGGTGGGTCAGCGCCTCGTGACGGGTCGGGTCGAAGGGGTCCCCGACCTCCCCGAACTCCACCAGCCCCAGCGAACCGGCCTGGCCCGCCAGTGTCTCGGCGATGTCCCGCAGCCCCGGCGTGAGGGGCTCGTGCTCGCAGGCGCGGTCCACGGCGTCCAGCACCGGCAGGAGCGCGGTCAGCACGTTGACGACCGCGATCTCCCGCACGGCCAGCCGGTCGCGCCGCACCCGCTTGCGGTAGTTGTCGTACTCGGCCTTCACCCGCTGCAGGTCGGCGGTGCGCTCCTGCAACAGGCGGTGCAGTTCCTCCGTGCTCCGCTGGGGGCCGCGGTCCATGGTCAGCCTGCCCTGTCGGCCTTGCCGTCGTCGACGTTCTCGGCGCCCGAACCACCCGTCCGGATAGCGCTGTTCACGACCCGCGCTCCCACCGGACCGGACCGGCCCGCAGCGGCGGCTCGGGTGCCGGGTTTCCGAAGAGGCCGGGCAGCCGGAACGGCCAGGGGGCCGGCGGAGCGGGAGCCGGGCGCGGTGCGCGGGCCGGGCGGGGGGCGGGGGCGGCGCGCGTGCGGTCGTACGCCGCCCGCAGCCCGGGGTCGCGGAGGGTCTCGTACGCCGTGCGCAGTCTGCCGAACCGCTCGGCGGTGACGGCGTCGACACGGGCGTCGGGCCGCAGTTCCCGCACCAGGTGGCGGAAGGCGGAGGTGATCACCTCGGCGGACGCCGAGGGGTCGACCCCGAGCACCACGTAGGGGTCCTCGGCCATGTCGGCCGTGTCAGCCACGTTCGGCATCTGCGTCAGCCACCTCCCCGCCCCCTGCGACCTGCGGTTCGGACCCTTCTTGCCTCATAGCCTGAATAAAACTTGAGCGTCCTCTTGTCAAGCCTGGCGGGGCCGGCGGCGGACGGGGTGGCGCCGCCGGGGAGACCGGAGCAAGGTGGGAGAAGCAGGTCGGATGGAGGTGTGCCGCAGTGATCACCGAACTTGCCGTCGAACGAGTCGAGTTCACCTGTGGTTCGTGCTGGCACCGCTGGAGCGTCGACTACGACGTCCAGCGCTACCTGGACGGCCACGGGGACGAATGGGAGTACTTCTACCGGGACAACACCGCCGTCCCGTCCCCGTACACCCCGCAGGGGGCACCGCCCTGCGAGCACTGCGGGCGCCGCTGGGTGGGCCGCCTCGTGGCCCGGCGTCCGGTCCCGCTGCCCGGCACGGCCGGCGCCCCGCGCAGCCGTGTCCCGACGGAGGGATCGCACCGCCCCGAACGCCACACGGCTCCACTGCTGGAGGCCGGCGGCCATCCGCAGCCGACGCCCGAGACCCGGTGAGGCCCCCGGGGTCCGGTCCGGTCGGCCCCCACCGGGGGCCGACCGCCGTGCGGGGGAACCGGTCAGCGTCCGAGCCACACCGTCGTGTCCGGCCCCAGCCGCCCGTCCTCCAGCGGCGCGCTGGTCAGCAGCACCTCGCCGGCCGGGAGCGGGACCGTCGCGCCGGACAGGTTCGTCACGCACCGCCAGCCGTCGCAGCGGTCGAACTGGAGCACCCCGTCCGGGGTGTCCTCGGCCCACACCAGTTCCTCGCCGTCGAGCAGCTTGCGGCGCAGGCGCAGGGCCGTGCGGTACAGCTCCAGGGTGGAGCCCTCCACACCGTCCTGGGCCTCCACGGAGTACGCGGCGAAGTCCGGCGGCTGCGGCAGCCACGACCCGCCCGGGCCGAAGCCGTACGACGGTCCGGTGGTCGTCCACGGCAGCGGCACCCGGCAGCCGTCGCGCCCCTTGCGGACATGGCCGGTCTGCTCCCAGATCGGGTCCTGGAGGACCTCCGTGGGCAGGTCGGCGACCTCGGGCAGGCCGAGCTCCTCGCCCTGGTAGACGTACGCCGAACCGGGCAGCGCCAGCATCAGCAGGGTCGCCGCCCGGGCCCGGCGCAGCCCCGCGGCCGCGTCGACGGCCGGGGCCCGGCCACCGGACAGCAGCCAGGCGTCGAGGTCGGTGCCCGGCGGCAGCATCAGGCGGGAGGCGTGACGGATCACGTCGTGGTTGGACAGCACCCAGGTGGCCGAGGCGCCGGCCGCCCGGGCGCCGGCCAGCGAGTCGGCGATGACCTGCCGGAGCGCGTCCGCGTCCCACGGGGTCTGCAGGTACTCGAAGTTGAAGGCCTGGCCCAGCTCGTCCGGGCGGGCGTACAGCGCGCGGCGGGCGCCCGGCACCCAGGCCTCGGCGACGGCCGTGCGGGGCGGGCGGTAGGCGTCGAGGATCTTGCGCCAGTCGCGGTAGATCTCGTGCACCTCGTCCCGGTCGTAGAACGGGTGGGTGCCGGGCGGCAGATCGGTCAGCGCCTCCTCGCGGCTGAGCTCGGGCGCGCCCAGGTCGCGCAGCGGCTCGCTGAGGTCCTTCACGAGGGCGTGCGCGACATCGATGCGGAAGCCGTCGACGCCGCGGTCGGACCAGAACCGCAGCGTGGTGCGGAAGTCGGCGCGGACCTCGGGGTTCTCCCAGTTGAGGTCGGGCTGCTCGGGGGCGAACAGGTGCAGGTACCACTGCCCGTCGGGCACCCGCCGCCAGGCGCTGCCGCCGAACACGGAATGCCAGTCGGTGGGGGGCAGTTCACCGCGCTCACCGCGCCCGTCCCGGAAGACGTACCGGTCCCGGGCCGCCGAGCCGGGCCCGGCGCGCAGCGCCTCCTGGAACCACACGTGCTGGTGGGAGGTGTGGTTGGGGACGATGTCGACGATCACCTTCAGGCCGAGGCGGTGCGCCTCGGCGACCAGGGCGTCGAAGTCGTCGAGGGTGCCCAGGCGCGGGTCGACGTCCCTCGGGTCGGCGACGTCGTAGCCGCCGTCGGCGAGTTCGGACGGGTAGAAGGGGCTCAGCCACAGGGCGTCGACGCCGAGGGCGGCCAGGTGGGTCAGGCGGCGGGTGATGCCGCGCAGGTCGCCGAGTCCGTCGCCGTCGGCGTCGGCGAAGCTGCGGGGGTAGACCTGGTAGACGACGGCCTGCCGCCACCAGTCGGGGTCCCTGGAGGACAGGTCGGGCGCGGCGAGGGGCGTGGAGTCTGGCGTGGTGGTGCGGACGGTCACGCGGTCTCCTCTGCGGTCGTACGGGTGACAGCAAGAAATCTGTCCACTACGCCGGAAAAGTGAACACCCGGGCGACCCGGAGCGGATCGTTCCTTGTGTGGCGGAAGTGTGTCGAAGGCGTAACTGCCCCTGCATTCCCGCAGGTTGACAGTGTGCTGCGGCGCCGCCACCATGGGGGCTCACTGAGGCGCATATGACCAATGAGCCCAGTGTTTCTCAGACCACTCATCCCCGGGACGGCCGGCCGCCGCGCGCTGCCCTGCTGCCCTCCCCCGGGTTCCGGCACACCCAGATGGGATCCGCATGTCCATAGCGAGACGTGTCACCGCGCGACGCCTGCTGGGGACGGGCGCCGCGACGCTCGCCCTCTGCGCCGCCTCCCTCGCCTCCGCGTCGGGCGCCTTCGCCACCGGTACGCCCGGTGGCGAAGGCTGGGGCTCCGGCGGCGCCTACAAGCCCGGGACGGGCGCGGGCACGGAGACCGAGACCGACCGCTGCCAGTTCTCGCTCGACGGCGTGAACTTCTTCGACTCCGTGAAGGTCGACGACCAGAACCTCAAGCCCACCGACGACGGCAAGGTCCACATCAAGGTCCGCACGGCCGGTGACGCGACCACCTGCACGGCCTCCCTCGCCTCCTACCTCGCCCACGGCCCGACCTTCGCCACCTCCGGCGAGCAGGTGTTCGTCGACTTCGACACGGTGACGGTCAAGCCGGGCCAGACCGACTCCCTCGACATCGCCATCCCCGACAAGGGCTGCTTCGCGCAGATCGACCTGTACCGGGGCGCCGTGAAGTTCGACGGCAAGCTGGACGCGAACGACGGCTTCCAGCACGGTGAGCTGCCCAAGGGCCCGGACCGCCCGGTCATCAAGGACAAACTGATCGCGGCCTGGAACGGCGGCGCGAAGGACTGCACGGCGACTCCGCCGCCGTCGTCGCAGCCGCCCACCACCCCGCCGCCGTCGGAGCCGGCCGAGCCCTCGACCCCGGCCGAGGGGACCACCCCGCCGGCCTCCGAGCCGCCCGCCGAGCCCACCGAGCCCTCGGGCACCCCGTCGACGGACGCGCCCACCCCGTCCGCCTCCGAGTCCACCACCGCCCCCGCCCCCACGCCGAACGGCGGCGGTGACCTGGCCGAGACGGGCGCCAACAGTGCGACGGGCCCCATCGCCCTCGGCGCGGCGGCGCTGCTGGCGGGCGGCGCGGCGATCGTGGTGGTGACCCGCAGGAAGCGCGCGACGCGTTCCTGACGCCGCCCCACCGATGTGCGCGCACCACGCGCGCACCGGCCGCAAAAGCGTTCGCGGGGGAGACGCGCCCCTTGCTAGCGTCGGTCCCATGCAGCGCGCCATCCAGCCGTCCCTCACGACGACGCCGGACCCCGTCCCGGCGCGCTGACAGCTGACCGAAGTCCGAAGCCCCGGGGCGAGTGCCCCGGGGCTTCGTCGCGTGGTGCTCGTCCCGGTGACCGACGTGAGGAGACCACCGTGCACGACCACCGGCGACTCGGCCGCGAACTCGGCCTGTTCGACACCGACCCCCTGATGGGCGCCGGGCTGCCGTACTGGCTGCCCGACGGGGCCGTCGTACGGCACACCCTGGAGGAGTACGTCCGCGACGCGGAACGCGCCGCCGGCTACCGGCACGTGTACTCGCCCGTCCTCGGCAAACGCGAGCTGTACGAGCTCTCCGGCCACTGGGACCACTACGGCGACGACATGTTCCCGCCGATGGAACTGGGTGCGGAACAGGTCCTCCTGCGTCCCAGCCTGTGCCCCCACCACGCCCTCATCTACCGCTCCCGCTCCCACAGTTACCGGGAACTCCCCTACGGCATGGCCGAGTTGGGCGGCATGTACCGCGCCGAGCTGTCCGGCGTGCTCGGCGGGCTGACCCGCGTGCGGGCCATCCAGCTCAACGACGCGCACATCTTCTGCACCCTGGACCAGGCCGTCGACGAGGCCCGCGCCGCACTCGGCCTCATCGCCCGCGCGTACGACGACCTCGGCATCCGCGCCGCCCGGTACCGGCTCTCCCTCCCGGGGCGCGCGGGCAAGTACGTCGCCGACCCCGGCCTGTGGGAGCGGGCCACCGCCCTGCTCCAAGAGGTGCTCCGCGGTGTCGAGTACGACGCCGCCGAGGGCGAGGCCGCCTTCTACGGCCCCAAGATCGACGTGCAGATCGCGGACGCCGCCGGCCGCGAGTCCACCCTGTCCACCGTCCAGATCGACCTCCACCAGCCCGAACGCTTCGACCTGCACTACGTCGGCCCCGACGGCGGCAGACACCGCCCGGTCATGGTGCACCGCAGCGTCATCGGCAGCGTGGAGCGCGCGGTCGCCCACCTCGTGGAGCGGCACGGCGGCGCGTTCCCGGCGTGGCTGGCCCCGGTGCAGCTCGCCGTCCTGCCGGTCGCCGACGCCCAGGTGGAGCGGGCGCACGACGTCGTACGGCGGGCCCGGGCCCGCGGACTGCGGGCGGAGGTCGCCGGGCCCGGGGACGGCACCCTCGGCGCCCGCGTCCGCGCCGCGCGTCTCGTGCCGTACCAGGCGGTGATCGGGGAGCGGGAGGCCGGCACCGACCTGCTCGCCGTACGGCTGCGGGACGGGCGGCGGCCGGGAGCGGTGCCCGTCGCGGAGCTGCTGCGGCGGATCGGGGAGCGGGTGGCGGCCCGCGGTACCGCCCTGTGGGAAGGCGCGTAAGGTCACTTGCAGCAGCCGTACGGTGGAAGGAGCCAGGCCGTGACGACCGACGCCCGCCCCATCCCGGTGATCATCGACTGCGACACCGGGGTCGACGACGCCCTGGCCCTGCTGTTCGCCGTACGCCACCCGGGACTCGACCTGCGCGCCGTGACCTGCGTGGCGGGGAACACGGACGTGGACGGGGTGGTCCGCAACACGCTGACGGTGCTGGAGCGGGCGGGCGCGCCCGACATCCCGGTCGCCCGGGGCGCCGAGCGCCCGCTGATCGAGGCGCCGAGGTCCGCCCGGCACGTGCACGGGCACGACGGCATGGGCGACCTCGGCCTGCCCGCGCCCGCCCGCACCCCCGTCGACGTGGACGCGGTGACGCTGCTGCGCCGCGAGATCCTGGCCTCCCCCCGCCCGGTGACCCTGATCCCCACCGCGCCCCTGACCAACATCGCGCTGCTGCTGCGCACCCACCCCGGCATCACCCGCAACATCGAACGGATCGTGTTCATGGGCGGCGCGGCGGCCGTCGGCAACGCCACGCCGGTCGCGGAGTTCAACGTCTGGCACGACCCTGAGGCGGCCGCCGTCCTGCTCACCGCCGGGGTGCCGATCACGATGTACGGGCTGGACGTGTTCTCGCGGGTCGTCGTCCCGGCGGCGGACGTACGACGGCTGCGCGCGAGCGCGGAACCGGGGGCCCGGCTCGCCGGCGACCTGCTCGCCCACCGCCCGGCCCACCCGGGCAGCCGCCCCGACGACCCCGCCGAGACCGCCGGCGGCCTCGGCGACGCGGGCGCGGTGTGCGCGGTCGCCGACCCGGAGGGCCTGACCACCCACCGCCTGCCGGTGGAGGTCTCCCTGGCCCCGGGCCCGACCCGCGGCATGACGATCGTCGACCGGCGCCTGCGCCCCGGCGAGTCGGAGCTGCACGAGGGAACCCGTGAACAGGCCCTGGTGGACGTGGGGTTGGACGTGGACGTGGAGCGTTACGTGAAGCTGTACCTGTCGACGGTCGAAGGCGTGGGCGGCTAGGGCGGCCCTAGTCGGCGTCCGTGTCGTCGCCGAGCTCGCTGAACAGGGTCAGCTGGAGCGCGCCCGGGGCCTCCAGGCGGGAGTTCAGCGAGTTCCACGGGGTGCGCGTCGGCTCGGCGATCACCTCCGCTCCGGCGGCGGCCAGCTTCGCGGTGGTGCCGGCGGAGTCGTCGACCCGGAAGGCGACCCGGACGTGCCCGGCCACGCGCCGCCCGACCTCGACGTCGTCGATGAAGGCGGCGTGGTGCGGATCCGTCAGCTCCAGGGTGGCCCGGCCGGCCTCCAGGATCGTGACCCGCCCGCCGGGGGAGCTGAACGCGCCCCGCTCGGGCAGGCCCAGCACATCGCGGTAGAAGCGCAGCGCGGCGTCGTAGTCGGCCGCCGTCACCACCAGGCGGAGTTCGTGCACGGCGGGCTGCTCGGACATGTCGGCTCCCTCGTATGGATGGACACCTGTCGTCAACCCGCGGCCCTGCCGGGGGATTCCCTCGCGCCGGCCCTCCGCTAGCGGGTGTCCGCGGGCCGCACCGCCCACCGCTCCTCCACCCTCGCCAGCTTCCAGTACGCCACCGCCGCCGCCCACACCACCACGAACAGCCCGACGATGACGTAGCCGACGTTGTCCAGGTCCAGGCCCGCGATCCAGCCGGTGACGGAGTCCCGCAGCTCGAGCTTGTCGCGCAGGACGCCCACGAGTTCGATGGTGCCGATCAGGAAGGCTACGGCGATGGACAGGCCGGTGATGGTGAGGTTGTAGAAGACCTTGCGGACGGGGTTCGAGAAGGCCCACTGGTAGGCGAAGTTCATGAAGGTGCCGTCGAGGGTGTCGAACAGGCTCATGCCGGCGGCGAAGAGGAGGGGCAGGCACAGGATCGCGTACCAGGGCAGGCCCGCCGCCGCGCCGGAGCCCGCCATCACCAGCAGGGTGACCTCGGTGGCGGTGTCGAAGCCGAGACCGAAGAGGAAGCCCAGCGGGTACATCTGCCCGGGCCGGGAGATGGACCTGGTGAGACGGCCCAGGATGCGGTTCATGAACCCGCGTGCGTCCAGGTGGGCTTCCAGCTCCTTCTCGTCGTACGTCCCCGCCCGCATCGCCCGGAACACCTTCCAGATGCCCGCGAGGGCGACCAGGTTGAGGGCGGCGATGAGGTAGAGGAAGGAGCCGGAGACCGTCGTGCCCAGGACGCCGAGAACCTGATGGGTGCGGGAGTCCTCGTCCATGACGCTGCCCGCGAGCCGGGTGCCGCCCGCGATCAGCAGCGCGAGGAGGACCACGACGCTGGAGTGGCCGAGCGCGAACCAGAAGCCCACGGACACCGGGCGGCCGCCGTCGGCCATCAGCTTGCGGGTGGTGTTGTCGATGGCGGCGATGTGGTCCGCGTCGAAGGCGTGGCGCATGCCCAGTGTGTAGGCGGTGATGCCGAGACCGATGCCGAAGGCCTTGTCGCCGACCTCGAAGTGCCCGGGGACGACGAGCAGGAACAGCACGCCGAACGCGACGACGTGCAGGGCGGCGACGGCCGCCATCAGGCCCGCCGTCTTGACGGTGTCCTCCCGACGCCAGCGGAAGGAAGCAGGGGTGGGCAGGCTCATCCGGTCACGCTCCAGCACCTCGTGGATCACTTCGTGAGATGCCGTGGCCGGTCTCCTGGCTTACGGGTCGTACGTTCCCGGCCCGCCTTCCCGGCCTGACGGCCAGTGACTGTCCCGCGGGGGACGTGGGACGGGAACTCCCCGATCACAGTGGCGAGGGCCGCTCCGGACTGGGCCCCTGAGGGCACGTCACCGGCTTCCCGAACACCACGGCCCGGCCACGGTAGGCCGGGCAGGCGGCTGGTGCCTAGCCGCCCGCCGCACAGGTACGCAAGATCACATCGCCGGTCCGGTCTCACCCGGACGGCCCGCCGCGCTGGAAAGCCACCGCGCGGGGTGGTGCCGTAGGAGCACGTACCGATCTTGGGAAACGTCCGGCCCCACCTGGAGGCACCCCCGATGACCCACCCCCCGGCCGCCGCCCGCATCCTCCTCGCCACCGCGCTGTCGGCGACCGTCCTGCTGGGGGCCGCCGCCTGTTCCGTCGACGGGCGGACGGCGCCCGGGTCGGGGCGCACGGCGGCGTCCACGTCGAGTTCGGCCGGGCCCGCCGCGGAACAGTCCGCCGCCCTCACCGCAACCCAGGTCCGGGCCGCGCTGATCACGGAGGCAGACCTGGGGCAGCCGTGGGTGCCGACCCGAGGCGGCGCGACCTGGCGGGACGGGCTGCTCAAGGCGAGCACGGAGGACGCCGACTGCCAGCGCCTGCTCGACGCCCTGTACACCGAGGAGCTCTTCGGCACCCCCACCGGGCCGGGCGCGGCGTCCGCGCTCGACGACTCCGGCACCGAGGCCCAACTGCGCTACCAGGTCGCCGCGCACCGCCCTGCGGACGTGGACCGCACACTGGCCTGGCTGACGTCACTGCCCGGCAGGTGCGGCGAGTTCTCGGCCGCGACCACCCGCGGCGGCGTGGCGCACGTCCAGGTCTCCGACCTGCCGCTGCCGGAGGCCGGGGACGCCCGGCAGGCCCTGCGCGTGGTGCTGAGCGGACAGACCTCGGACGGCGCACCGGCGCACCTGACCATGGACCTGGCCGCCGTCCGCGTCGGCGAGAACGCCATCACGCTCACCCACGGCGGCTACGGCGACCTCGCGGCCGAGGTCACGCAGACGGTCGTCCAGCTCGGGACGCAGCGCCTGACGGAGATCAGGAAGCAGGGGCGGGCGGAGGTCTGAGCCGGGCCGGCTAGCCGAGACGGTCGACGGCCTCCTTCGCCTCCAGCAGTCCCGCGCCGGTCGCCTCCCGGTACGCCTTGATCGCCCGGGTCCTCCTGCCGTCCCGCACGAGCGCCGCGACCTCCTCCCGCCACGGCTCGTGCTCGCGCAGCCCCAGGTGGTCGAGGATGTGGTCGAGCTTGCGCTCGATACGGGCGGCGCGGCGGTCGGCCTGCGCGATCCGGCTCTGGAGGGTGATGAGGGCCAGGAGGACGACCAGGGCGAAGAGCAGGGTGGTGATGGCCATGACCGGCAAGCCTAGGAAGGTCACGGCCGCCGGTGCACGGCGGCACCGACGACGGGCTCCGAGACACTAGTCGCGGTCGAACCGCTTGCGGTGGGCGACCACGTCACGTGCCACGTCCAGTGCCGTGCGCCCCCGGGCGAAGGCGTCGCCGCGCAGCCGTGCGAGCGCCTCGTCGGCGCCCACCCCGAGCTGCGCCATGATCATGCCGACGGCCTGGTAGATCTCGTCGTGGTCGGCGGCCAGTCCGCTCAGCCACGGCTCGCCGCCCTGCGCCTCGTGCTCATCGCCGTGCGGCAGCGCCATCAGGGCCGTCGTCATGATCCCGGCGACGAGCCGGGCGATGTGCAGCTGCCGCTCGGTCAGCCCGCCGGGGGTGTCGCGGTAGAGGTCGAGGGTGCCGACGCACACCGCGTCGTTGCCCAGCGGCATCACGTACACCGCCCGTACCCCGGCGGCCGTCGCCTGCTGGGCGAAGACCGGCCAGCGGTGGGCGTCGTGACCCTGCGTCAGATCGCAGGCGAGCACGGGCGCACCGGTCTCCAGGGCGAGCCGGCACGGTCCGTCGCCCAGGGTGGCCTGGATCTGCGCCACGCGCGCGGCCTGCTCGCTGCTCGCGCTGAGCTGGACGGGCATGCCGTCGCTGCGCAGCGACACGCTCGCGCCGGTCACCGGCAGCAGTTCCACCGCCGCCGCGCACAGCCGCCCCGGGAGCTCTGCCGGCGTGGCCCCGTGCACGCCATCGGCGATCACGTCGGCGGCCCGCACCCCGTCCACGTCGTCGTGCGGGTCCTGGCACGGGTCGTCCGCATACCGGTCCTGGCGCGGGGTGTCCTCGTACGGGTCCTGGCACGGGTCCCGGGCCCGGTCGGTGGACCGCCGGTCCTCAGGATCGTCGTCCCTGGCGCGGCGTGGACCCCGGTCGCCGCCGGCGGCGCCACTGGGGTCGTCCCTGGGCCGCACGGTCACCCGCCTCCTTCGATCACCGCGCCCTTCACTCTCGACGGACTCCCGGAGCGGGGCCTTCGCTCGAATGCGGGGCTCGGCCGGCCGCCGTCCGTCCGTCCGGAAACGAGCCCCGACTACCCGCGCCCCGCAGGGCGAAACCCGCACGCCGCGGGCCTTCACGAGGTGTCCTCGGGGCGGCCGCTCAGCGCTTCTCGTACGGGTTGGCCGGCTGCTGCGTCCGCCGTACGTCCGTGACGTCGAGGACCGGCGGCCAGGCCGCGTCCGAGCCCTGCTCGCCGCGCGGGTGCCAGGTGCCGGTGACCGTGACCCAGGTGTCGGCGGGCGGACCGTCCGCGCCGCGGATCTCCGCCCTGGCGGTCGTGGCGTCGGCGGCGCAGCAGGAGACGAGGAGACGGGTGACGTACCAGGTGCCGTCGTCGTCGCGGGTGACGAACCCGGTCAGGCGGACCGTGCGGCCGTCCAGGGACCGCCCGCTGTCGTAGACCGCCCGGGAGGCGAACGCGCCGAGGGTCAGGTCCAGCGGGTCACCGGCCGGCAGGGCCGGGAAGGTGCCGACGCCCCGCGCGGCCCGGCGCTCCGCCTCGCGCTCGGCGCTGTAGGAGCCCAGGGCGGGCGGCGGGAACAGCAGCAGCGCCAGGGCGGGGAGGGCGAGCAGCCAGGCGGCCCGCGGGCCGTGGGGAGCGGGACGACGGGGTACGCCGCCCCGCTCCTGGCCAGGGGCCTCGCCCCGCCCGCCCCGCCCGTCCCCTCTCCTGGCCAGGGCCGTCACCGTCACGGCCAGCAGGACCAGTGCCGCCCCGGACACGATCAGGTACGGCCGCAGCCCGGGCCGCACGTAGCGCAGGTACAGGTCGCCGAAGAGCGAGATCCGCAGGATCGCCGCGCCGGTCAGCGCGAGCAGGACGGCCGGACCGTGGCGCCTCACAGCAGCCACCACCCCACCAGCACGCTGGAGGCCACCGCCACCAGCCACGTCACGGCCGAGAACCGCACGGCGAACGCCCGGCCGAAGGTGCCCGTCTGCAGGGCGACCAGCTTCAGGTCCACCATCGGCCCGACCACCATGAACGCCAGTCGCGCGGTGGGCGAGAAGCCGCCGAGCGAGGCCGCCACGAACGCGTCGGCCTCGCTGCACACGCACAGCACGACGGCCAGGACGGCGAGGAGCAGCACCGACAGCCAGGCGGACCCGGTGAACACCTCCAGCACCGACGGCGGCACGGCGATGCCGAACGTCGCCGCGGCCGCCGCGCCCACCACCAGGAAGCCGCCCGCGTGCAGGAAGTCGTGCTGGAGGCCCGCGACGAAGGCCCGCGGCCCGCTCGACGCCTGCCGGGCGGGGCGCCGCGGCGGGCGCAGCCACTCCTCCCGCCCGAACCGCGCCCACAGCCAGCCCATCACCACGGCGGCGGCGAGGGAGGCGACGAGCCGCCCGAGCACCATCCGCGGCTGCCCGGGGAAGGCGACCGAGGTCGCCACCAGCACCACCGGGTTGATGGCGGGCGCCGACAGCAGGAAGGCCAGGGCCGCCGCCGGGGCGACTCCGCGCCGCATCAGGCTCCCGGCCACGGGCACGGACGCGCACTCGCAGCCGGGCAGCACCATGCCCGCCGCGCCCGCGACCGGCACGGCGAGGGCCTGGTTGCGGGGCAGGAGCCGGGTGAGGACCCGCTCGGGCACGAACGCGCCGATCGCCGCCGACACCACCGTGCCCAGCAGCAGGAACGGCACGGCCTGCACGGTGATCGCGGTGAACACCGTCCACCAGGCCGCGACCGGCGGGCTGTACAGGTCCAGGGCGAGCACCGGTGCGAGCACGGCGGCGACGGTGACGACGGCCAGCAGCGCGGCGCAGCCGAGCACCGCGTACACGAGGGCGCGCAGCCCGAGCCGCACGCCGTCGGCCACCGTCCGCTGGTGGCGCACACGCGCCCCACCCTGGTCCTGCACATCCCCACCCCGGTCGTTCACACGTGGGGGCAGGGTATCCGCGGGCGCCGGGCGGCACCCCGGAATCCTCACAGAGGGGGCTGGGCGGGGGCGGGCCCGAGAGTGGTCGTGCCGGGGGCCGTACGGTGGCCCAGCCCGGTCCGGTAGGCGTCCAGCGCGGCCTCCACGCGGCCGGTGCGGCGCAGCAGGTCACCGAGGAGCCGGCACAGGTCGGCGAGGTCGCCCGCGGCTCCGGCCCGTTCCAGCAGGCTCAGGGCGCGCACGTAGTGCTCCTCGGCCCGTTCGGTGTCGCGGGCGTCCTCGGCGATGATGCCGAGCAGCCGGTGGGCGGCGGCGGAGTGCACGGCGCCGCGCTCGGACGACAGGTCGCCGAGCACCCCGTGCAGCAGGGCGGCCGCCTCCGCGGAGCTGCCCCTGCGGTGCAGGACGTCGGCCAGTTCGACGGCGACCTGGCTGCTGTAGAGGGTGGCGCGCTTGGCCGACAGCATCCGCAGCGCCTCGCGCAACTCGTCCTCGGCGCGCTCCAGCCGGCCGTTCTGGGCGTAGACGTAGCCGCGCATCCAGTGGCAGTTGGCGAGCTCGGTGCGCAGCTGGAGCGTGCGGTACAGCTCGGCGGCCTTGGCCAGCGAGGCGTCGGCCTCGGCGAGGCGGCCCTCGGCGAGCAGGGTACGGGCGACCGACCGGTGCATCCGGGCGACCAGCGCCGGGTCGCCCGCCCGGGGGGCGAGGGCCAGCGCGAACTCGGCGGCTTGCGCGGCACGCGCGTGCGCGCCCATGTCCATGTACGGCCCGATGGCGCTGGCGTAGAGCAGCAGCAGGGCGTCGGGGTCGTGCAGTCCGCCCCGGTTCAGTTCGTCGAGGGTGGACTCCAGCAGGTAGACGGCGTACCTGAGCTCACCGGCGAGGTAGTGCGCGACGGCCCGTCCGCGCAGCGCGGGCACCCGGACGGGCAGCGGCGCGTCGGCGAGGCAGGCCTCGGCCCTCTCGAAGTACTGCCGCCCGGCGACGAGTTCGCCGGTCTCCAGGGCGCACTCCCCGAGCCCGAGCAGGGCGGCCGCCCGCTCGTCGGCCAGCTCGTGCGTCTCCGCCTCCACCAGCAGTTCGGCGTACTGCTCGGCCGCCGCCTCGGCGTCGCCGACGGCCAGGACGCGCCGGGCCTCGGTCAGCCGCAGCCGCAGCTCGGTGGGGAGGCGGGCGGGACGACCGGTCGCCAGTTCGTCGAAGGCGACCCCGAGCCGCTCGGCGAGGTGCCGCAGGGCCTCGTCGGAGGGCCGCACCCGCCCGGCCTCCAGGGTCGAGATGTACGCCGGGGTGTACACGGGCTCCGCCAACTGCTTCTGGGTCAGCCCGCGTTCGACCCTGAGCCGTTGCACCCGGCGTCCGATGACCCCCGGGTCGTCACGCTCCCCCACTGTCAACTCCCCCTGGGCCCCTTGCCGTTCGGCTTCGACAGCCCCTAGGTTAAACCGGGAATTAAGTCTGCTTAATCCGTCGCTTGTTGCGAGGTCGCCGTGCTGGAACGCCCCCGTACCACCGAGCGTTGTGCCAGAGGCTTCGCCGCCGCCGTGATCGCCGTCGCGACCCTGCTCCTGGCCGCCAACGCGGGCCCGGCGAGAGCGACGGAGGACCAGCAGGCCCCACGGGTCGTCGCGGGCACCCGGTGACATGCGGTTCGCCTGTCTCCCGGCTGGTCCACGGGTCACGCCTCCCGGCGGACGCTCGGCTTCCCGCCTCCGGGGCGAGCGTACGGTTCCCCCACCTCCCGGCGAGCGTACGGTTCCCCTGACTCCCCGCGAACGCTCGGTGCCGATGCCTTCCGGCGGCTCTCGCGGGGTCCTCAGTCGGGCAGCGCCCCGCGCAGCGCCTCGTCCAGGCTCTTCGCGAGTTCCGCGTCGCTGGGCGGGCTGTCGGAGAACAGCGCGCCGAGCCGGGCGGTGAACGTCTGTGTGAACGCCCCGTACAGCGGGGTGCGGGGGCGGGGGACGGCGTCCTTCAGGGCCCCGTACAGGATGCGCCTGGCGTAGGCCGGGCGGCCGGCCTTGTCGCGCGGCATGCGGTCGGCACTCTCGCCGGTGGGGGAGGCCGACGGGACCGAGGCGGCCACCGTGCACCGCACCTGGTCGTCCTCGTACGCCGAGGTGCGGGTGGCCGCGAACCCCGCGTCCAGCAGGCAGCGTTCGCTCTCCCTGCCGGTGAGGAACCGGATGAGCTCGGCGGCCTTGGCCGCCCGCTGGGACGTCCCGGTCACCGCGAGGTTCTGGCCGCCGAGCACCGCCCGGCCGGGCAGCGGGACCACACCGAGCTGCCGGTCGTCGAAGGACTGGTGCAGGGTGCCGTAGGCGTACGGCCAGTGCCGCAGGAAGGCGGTGCGGCCGTCGGTGAAGTCGTCCAGGGAGGCGTCCTCATCGGAGCTCTCGGCCTCCGGCCGCAGGGTGTACGGGTCCGCGGTGCGGCGGCGCAGCTCCGCGATGCCCCGCGTGAGCTGCTCCACGGTGGCCCGGTACCGGCCCTGCTCGTCGGTCAGTTCGAGGCCCGGCACCGCCGACGCGAACGCCTCCACGGCGTTGACCGTGCGGCCCTCGTAGGCCGCGAGCTGGGTCGTCCAGCCCTTCTTGTAGCCCTCGGGCCGGTGGTCGTTGACCGTGTCGATCAGACTCTCCAGCCTCGCCCAGTCCAGTCCGGCGTCCAGTTCGGGTTCCTGGACACCCGCCTGCTCCAGATGGTCACGGCGGTAGTAGAGGAGCCCGACGTCGCTGTTGAACGGCACCGCGTACACCTGACCGTCCCAGGTGGCCGTCCTGGCGACGGACGCGATGACATCGCCGTCGATCATCGTCCGGGACAGCGGCCGGATCAGGCGTGCCGCGGCGAACTCCGGCACCCACGTCACGTCCAGGTTGACCACGTCGTACGACGCGCTGCCCGACTGCAGCGCGCCGAGCAGCTGGCTGCGCTGTTCGTCGGCGCTGCCGGGGAGTTCGACCAGCCGGGCGTGGTAACCGGTGCCCGCCCGCTTCTGCCGCTCGTTCCAGGCGTCGATCAGCTGCTGGCGGACGCCGTTCTTGCCGGTGACGTCCCGGCCGCTGGCGACGACGATGGCGCCGGGCCCGGCGTCGGAGGGCGAGGGCGCCGCGCCGGCCCCGCCACCGCCTGCCCCACCGCCCGCACCGCCGTGGTCGGCGGAACAGGCGGCCGTCAGCAGCAGGGCGAGGAGCGGGGCCGGCAGGACGGCGAGCCGTCGTCGGGACCGTACGGACAGTCGGGACAGTCGGGATAGTCGGGACAGTCGGGCCATCATTCCTCCCCCGTTCCGGTGCGGGCGACCTCGTCGTGCAGGGCCGCGCCGAGCTTCTCGCCGGCGTCGACGCAGCGGCCGCCGCTCGCCGCGGAGATCTCGGCGTCCGGCCTGCCCCGGTCGCAGCCGCCGGCGACCAGGGACACCATCGCCACCGGCACCTTCACCGAGCGGGCCATCGCCAGGACGTCGGCGAGGCCGGCGCCGGTGAGCCGGCCCGCGTCCTCGTCGTCGGTGACGTACACGATCAGCCGGGGGCGTTCGGTGCCGCGCCGCTCCATGTCGGCGAGAGCGGCGAGCAGGGCCGCGTGCGGGTCGGCCTCGGCGTCCCGGACCCGGGCGCGTTCGCCGATCGCGGCCCGGGCGTCCTTGCGGGTGTGCTGCCCGAACGGGAGCAGCGTCTCGTACGGCCGGTCGCCGAGCCCCGCCACCGCCCACACGCCGTACTCGTCCCGGCCGCCGAGCCCGCCCAGCGCCTGTCGCACCAGGTCGGGGCCGCCGCCGGGCCCCTTCCACCGGTCGGTCATCGAACCGGAGCTGTCCAGCAGGAACAGCACCCGGCCGGGACCGTTGGCCCCCTGGTAGCTCGTCAGCGCGCGCTCCATCTCGTCCCGTCCGGCGGACGTGTCGAGCGGCCGGGGATCGCCGAGCACTCCGTCGTCGGTGTCGGCGTCGGGGGCGGTGCCGGGGTCGTCCGAGTCCATCAGGTACCGGCCGCCCGTGGCCGAGCGGAAGCCGTCGCGGGCGAACACCTCACGCCCCCGCTCGCCGGTGAGCCAGGTGCGGAAGCCCGCGGCCGCCTCGTCGCGGCCGGCCCGGTCGCGGTCGGCGCCCTTCCAGCGGACGCGGACGAAGAGGGGTTCCAAGCCGGGTACGTCGCCGGGGTACTGGGCGATCCGGTCCACGCGCTTCTCGCTGTCGCAGCCGACGCCGCTCTTCATCAGGAACTCGGGCACCAGGGCGGCGGTGCGCAGGTCGACAGCGTTCTCGTCGGGCAGCGTGCAGAGCAGGTCGGCGGCGGTGGGCGAGGGCGCGCCCGGGGCGATCCGGCGCTCCGCGCGGGCGGGGTCGACAGTGTCGGGGCGGTACAGGCCGACCGTGGCGAGCAGGCCGGTGTCGGTGAACTCGGGGTCGGGGCGGCGCACTTCGGCGTCCCCGGCCCGGTCGCGCAGGTCGTCGATCATCCTGGTCAGCGGCGGCCCGGCGCGCTCGTGCAGGGGCTCGGCGACGAGGTCCTGCGGAACGGCGAGCACGATCGGCGAGTAGGCGAAGGGCTCCGTGTCCGGCTCCAGGTCCGCGACGGCGTCCGTGTCCTGGCCCTTCATGACCCGGGCGGCGTCCGCGGGGGTCGCGGGGATCCAGACGTCCGGCTGCGGACCGACGTCCCGCTGCGGGTTGTCGGCGTCGCCGGGAGGCTCCTTCCAGGCGGTGGACTGCTTGCGGAACGCGTTGACCGCGCGGGCGGTGCCCGCGCTGTAGACCGTGATGCCGCTGCGGCGGCAGCCGTCGCCGGTGGTGTTCTCCTCCGACTCCAGGTACGTATCGGCGGCGGCGCGGACGGTCCGCTCCAGGTCGGGGTCGGTCAGGACGCGCAGTTCCACGGGCGGGGCGCAGGAGACGCCGTCGTCGCGATGACCCAGGAGGTAGAGGTACACACCGACGCCCAGGGCGGCCGGTGTCAGCAGCAGTGCGGCGCAGATCGCGGCCACCCGGCCGGGACGCCCCCCGGCGCGGCGAAGGCGGGGCAGCCGGGGTCGCCGCAACCAGGCGAGCAGCGCCTTGCCCCAGCCGATGAGCAGGGCCGGGAGGACGGCCGGGGGAACGGCGGGGCGGGGGGAAGGGTCTGAGGTGGTGTTCGGGTTCGGGTTCGGGGTGGGCGTAGGGGGGCGGTTCTGGGTGGGCGTGGGGGTGGGGGTCTGGGTGGGGGTGGGGGTGGGGGTGGGGTCCGGGTCGGGCCCAGGCACCGACTCCCCGCCACCGCCCGGCGCCCCCGACCGCCCAGGCACCTCCTCCTCGCGGCCAACCGGCGGCGCCGGTAGGGGAGTGGAGGGCACCGGAGCGGGAGTCGACGGCACCGGCACGGGAGTCGGCTCGGACACCGGCCCGGACGCCTGTTCGGACACCGGCTCGGGCCCCGGCACCCCTCCCGCCGGCGGCCACCGCACCCCCCGTGCCGACAGCAGCACGTCCTCGTCGTGCGCGGTCCGCCACTGCGGCTCCCAGGGCTCGCCCCGGAACGTCCGGTAACCGCCGGCGGCCATCCGCTCCCGCATCTCGTCCGCGAGGTCGCGGAACCACAGCTCCCCGTCCTTGTCGAGGAGTTGCACGAGCTCCCCGGTGAACGGCGTCGGCGTACGCGGATCGCCCGCGTCGATGCGGTGGTTGGCCTGCACGCTCATCAGCAGCAGCACGCGCCGCCGCTCGCGCGACTGTTCCCAGATCCACGCGGCGTTGCCCGCGTTGCAGCAGTCCAGGACGATCACGATCCGCCGGGCCCGGCTGGTGCCCAGCACGGTCAGCACGTCCGTGAACCGCTCCGCGCCGGGGAACACGGCGTGCCCGCCCGCGATGACGCGCGCGTTGCGCATCTGCAGGAACAGCTCGTCGCCCGCGCTGGGGACCGCGCCGTGCCCGGCGAAGTACAACAGGAGCACGCCCTCGGCCTCGGCGGCGGCCGTGCCCAGCGCGCGGCTGAAGTCGTCCAGGGACGGCGACCGCGACAGGGTGATCTCGTGCTCGCCGAAGACCCGGCCCCGCTGGATCACCTCGCGGAGACGGTTCAGGTTGTGCTTGACGGCCGGCAGGTCGCCGGGCACGCCGTGCGGCGGCTCGGTGAGGTCGTACTCGGACACCCCGACCAGCAGCGCCCGGTTCACTCTGCCGCGCGGGTCGAAACGGCTCACCGGGTCAACCGTCCACCCGGGCGGCGGGCGGATCACCGTCCTCCGGGTCGCGGTCGGTCCGCCCCGTCTGCGGGTCCACCGGGTCGACACTGACCCCTGGCGGATCGCCGTCCTCCACCCGGGCGCGGTTGCCCCGCCACGCGTCCACGGCCCGTCTCACCAGGTCCAGCACTTCCACCAGCAGGACGGTGGTCTCCAGCACCGTGACGACGATCTCCATGTCGACGCCCATCGGCGTCCTGGTGTCGTCCCCGCCCGTCTCGTCCGACTCGTCCGTCCGGCGCCGTTCGTGGATCTGCAACTTGCTCGCGCGGACCATCTCGTCGAGCGGTTTCTCCCGCTCCAGCCACTTGTGCAGGGCCCCGACATCGCTTTCGGTGGCCGTCCCGTCCAGCCGCACGCGGATGCTCCGGGCCGCCACTCCATCCCCCTCAGCCATAACTCATCATCATGGCACCGCACTTGCGCACTGGGGAGGGTCCGGAAGCGTCCCGGCAAGCGTTTGTGCGCCGTCCTCAGGACCCGACGGACGAGCCGAGGCCGGCCAGCCGCCGCTGGACGTCGTCCAGCGCGCCCTCACGCCGACCGGGCACCGTCTCCCGCAACCGGGCCAGCGCGGGCCCGAGTTCGCGGGCCCGTGCCTGGTCGCGGATCTGCGTCCACTGGTGGTGGGCCCGGTCCACGGCCGCCTCGACGGCGGGCGCGTCCACGGCCTGCCCGGCGTTCAGCCGCGCCCCGGCCACCGCGAGCCAGGTCCGGCAGCTGCGCACCGCGTCCCCCGCGAACATCGCCAGGTCCGCCCGGACCTCCGCCCAGTGCAGCGCCTCCTGCGACCCGGCCCCGTGCGCGTGTACGGCGGCCTGTTCGTGGCGTGCCGCAAGCGCGTCGGCGTCGGCGTGCCGGCCGGCCTGGACGGCGGCCGCGATGTCGGCGTGCGGATCGCCGCTGCCGGGCCCGGGGACCGCCAGCACCAGGTCCGCGCCCGAGCTCTCGCGCGCGATCCGGCTCATGGCCTGCTGGTGCAGCTGCTCCAGGGGCGGCCGGTGCCCGCTGCGCAGGATCGTCGCGACCGCCCGCATGTACGCCGGGACGGCCACCGTTCGCCGCGACGGCGGCGGCGCGATGCGACCGTAAACGGCGTTGCCACGGCCGCAGTCCAGCGGGCGGCCGCGCAGCCACTCCCAGCTGTCCGGGTCGGCGTGCAGATCCAGCACCAGGGTCGTCGTGCCGCCGGGCCGCAGCCGCAGCTCCTCCCGGATCCAGTGCCAGGGGAAGGCCGTGTAGCGGACCGTGGACGGGGTCGTGCGGGCCATCGCCAGGTGGGGCAGGTGCTCGCGGCGGTCGAGCTGGAGCTGGCCGGTGACGTACACGGTCAGCGGGCCGGGGGTGGCCGCGGCGGCGCGCAGCCGGGTCAGCACGGCCTGCGGCTCCAGTGGGTCGGCGAGTTCGACGACGTTCGCGGTGTCCGTCCCGGACAGTACGGCGGGCGGCACGGCCGCGAGGACGGGGAGCACGGAGGCGGCGTCCACCAGGCGTCCCTTGCCCAGCGGCGAGGCCGCCACCAGCAGCACGGTTCCGGGCATGGTCCCCTCCCCCTGTCGATCACGTACGGCAGCACGGTAACCGCTGCGGCTGCAAAGGGGGGCCTCAGCCCCGCAAACGTCCCCGTTCGTGGCCTTCGCCCGCCGCCGGTGCCGCCCACGGCACGACGCGCTGGCCGAGCGGCTCTCCCGCGCGCCGGCGGACGGCGAACACGGTGGTGTCGTCGCCCAGGTGGCCGCCGCAGTGCCGAAGCGTGCCGTCCCGTACGAAGGCGACCAGGCGGGCCGGTTCCGCGAGGCGCGGGTCCTGCCGCACCGCCCGGCCCACCGCGTCGCCGAGCCGGTAGAACGCGCCGTCGGCGTCGCGCGCCTCGGTCACCCCGTCCGTGACGATCAGCAGCGTCTCGGACGGGGCGAGGGGCAGCCGGCGCACCGGCGGCGGGCCGGCGCCCAGGGCTCCGAAGCCGAGCGGGAGGCCGTCACCGGCCGGCAGCGCGCGCACACCGGACGGGCCGACGGCCAGCGGCGGCTCGTGGCCGAAGAGCACGGCGTCCACGGCGTCGGGCGCGTCGTCGGAGAAGCCGATGAGGACGGCCGTGGCGAAACGGTCGCCGTCGTCCCGTCCGAGGGCCGTGGCGTGGTCGCGGTGGCGCAGCATGCGGGTCTCCAGCCGGTCGGCGACGGTGGCCAGGTCCCGCTCGTGGTACGCGGCCTCCCGGAAGGTGCCGAGCAGCGCCGCCGCCGTCTCCACCGCGCCCAGCCCCTTGCCCTGCACGTCGCCGACCAGGACGCGGGTGCCGTGCGGGCCCGGCTGGATGTCGTAGAAGTCGCCGCCGACCCGGGCCTCGGCGTCGGCGGTGAGGTAGACGCCGGCGTGGTCCAGTCCGCCCCATGCGCTGGGCAGCGGGCGCAGCACGGTGCGGCGGACCGTGTCGGCGACGTCCCGCATGTGCAGCGCGCGGGACTCGCCGCGTCTGCGGACCACGCAGGCGAGGGTGGCGAGCAGGCCGCCGATGGCGACGAGCACGAAGTCGGCCGGACCCGACCGGTACTCGTACGGCCAGACGCTGTCCACGGTGATGTAGGTGATGACCGCCAGCGCCGCGAACACGGCCGTGGTCCACACCCCGCAGATCGCGGCGGCGATGCCGGGCACCAGCACCACCCAGGTGATCATCCGGAAGTCGCCGGTGGTGTTCAGGTCGACCGACGGGATCAGGGCGAGCAGCAGCAGCGGCGGCAGCCAGGCCACGCTGTGGCCCTTGAACCGCAGCAGCTGGTGCCGGCCCGGGGCGTCCCGGCGGACGGCCCCGGGGTACCGGTCGCGCAGGCCGTGGCCCCCTTTGCCGTGGCTCACGGCCCCAGCGAAACACGGGGCCGCGCGTGCCGCATCCGGTCCCGGACGCGTCCCCCGCGCCGACTTGCCCGCGGCCCGGCGCCGGTGTGCGCTGGTAGCGGGGGCGGAGAGAGAGGAGTGCTCTCATGGCTCACGCGGCACCCGCGCCCGGCGGGATGAGCAGGCAGCGCCGTACGCCCGACGTCTTCAGCGCCCGGGTCCACACGGCCGCCAAGTGGGCGGTGCCCGTCGTCCTGGGGCTCGTGTACGGCTACTGGGCCGCGGCCAACCGGCGCGACGGCGGGCCGATCACCGGCTGGAACGTGCTGTTCGGCTTCGTGACGGCGTTCGCCTTCATGGTGCTCTACGTCGTCGTGCGGGCGGTGGCCTCACGGCTGAGGCGCGAACCGCACGCGCTGCTGTGGGGCGCGTTCGCCGGCTGCGCGATCGGCTTCCTGTACGTCCAGGGCGGCGCGACCCGGCTGGCGTCCACGGTGCTCGGCCTGGTGGTCGCGGCGGCCTTCTTCGTCATGCTGTTCTACCGCTACTACACGCGTGAGGACGCCGAGGGCCACCGCGTCGCCTGACGGAAACCGCGTACACCCGTTCGCAGCACCGCGGGTCGCGCGTGCGGTCCCCCGGGCCTTGGCTGGGAGGGTGCCCGCACGTCTCCGCAACGCCGTGTCAGCCGCCCTGCTCGCGCTGGCGTGCCTGTGCCTGCCGTTCGGCGCGCTCGCGGCCTGGGCGGCGTACGGGCTGGCGGACACCGGCCGGTACGTCACCGCGATGGCGCCGCTGTCCGCCGACCCCGCCGTGCGCGAGGCGGTGGTGGCGGAGGTCGGGGCCGGGATCCTGCGCGAGGCCGGCGACCGGTCCGGCCACGGGGCCGACGCCGGGCGGCTGCGGCCCTTCGTGTTCGACGCGGTCCGCTCGTTCACCCGTACCGAGGCGTTCCGCACCGCGTGGGACGCGACGAACCGCACCGTCCACGACGCCGTACTGCGCGCCCTGCGCGACGAACGGCCCGGCGCCCGTCCGGTCACCGTCGACCTGGCGCCCGTCGCCGCCCGGGTCACACACCGACTCGCCCGCGACCACCCGCCGTTGGCGTACGTCCCCGTCGAGCACACCGAGGTCCGGGTGCTCCCGGCGCGGGAGGTGGCCGGTCTCCGGAAGGGATACCACGTGCTGGACACCGCCGCGTTCTGGCTGCCGCTCGCCACCGTCGTCCTCGCCGTCGCCGGGATCGCCGTCGCGGCCTGCCGCCGCCGCGCGGTCACGGCCACCGGCCTCGGCACCGCCCTCGGCGGCGCGCTGCTCGTCCTCGCCATCGCGATCGGCCGCCGGCTCACCCTCGCCGGTCTCCCCGACGAGGTGCACCCCTCAGCCGTGGGCGCGGTCTACGACGCCCTCACGGCGACGCTGCGCACCGCCTCCTGGCTCCTGTGCGCGCTGGGCCTCACGGTCGCCTGCACGGCCTGGCTCACCACCCGCTACGGCCCTCCCGCGCGACACCGACGAGCACGCGCAGAGCCCACCGCAGATCCCCCTCCGAAACCGACCCGAGCCCAAGCCTGACCGCACCCGGCGTCCGACCGGGATCAACCGCGAAGGCCCGCCCGGGCGTGACCGCGACACCGTGCGCGGCGGCCGCCGCGGTGAAGGTGTCCGCGCGCCACGGCGCGGGCAGCTCCCACCAGGCGAAGCAGGCGCGCGGATCGGACCGTACGGCCAGCCCCGCGAGTTCCTCGGTGACGATCCGCTGCCGTCGCGCCGCGTCCGCCCGCTTGGCCTCGACGAGACGCGCCACCGTGCCGTCCCCGATCCACCGCACCGCCGCCTCCAGCGCGAAGCGCCCCGCACTCCAGCCTCCGGACCGCACGACGGCGGCCACGGCCTCGACCCGGTGCGGCGGTACGGCCAGGAACCCGACGGTGAGCCCGGGCGCGACCCGCTTGGACAGGCCGTCGACGACATGGGTGAGGGCGGGCGCGTGGGCGGCGAAGGGTCCTTCCTGGCCGGTCGCCGGACCGGCCAGGAAGGACCAGACGCGGTCCTCGACGACGGGGATGCCCAAGTCGTCCACGAGGTCGGCGAGCTGGGCGAGCCGGGCGCCGCTCGTCGTCAGGGACGTCGGATTGTGCAATGTCGGCTGCACGTACAGCGCGGACAGGGGCGCCGAGCGGTGCGCGGCGGCGACGGACCCGGGCCGCAGGCCGTCCTCGTCGACGGCGAGCGGGACCAGCGCGATCCCCAGCCGCGCGGCGATCTCCTTGACCAGCGGATACGTCAGCGGCTCCACGCCGACCCGCCCGCCGGGCCGCACCAGGGAGGCGAGTGCGGCGGCGACGGCCTGGCGGGCGTTGCCCGCGAAGAGCAGCCCGTCCGGGTCGGGGCGCCAGCCGGGAGCGGCCAGCAGCCCGGCCGCGGCCTCACGGGCGGGCGCGGTGCCGGTGGCGGGCGCCGGTCGCAGCGCCTCGGCCAGGACGTCGGGCCGGAGCAACTGCCCGAGGACCGGGGCGAGAAGCTCCGGCTGGCCCGGCGCGGACGGGTAGGTGAGCTCCAGATCGACCCGCGGCTCGGCCGCCCCCGCCACCGCACCCGGCTCGGCGAGCGCCCGCCCGGCGGGCCCGGGCGGGGTGGCCCGTACGAACGTGCCGCGGCCGACCTCGCCGACGACCAGCCCGCGCCGCACGAGTTCGCCGTACACCCGCCCCGCCGTGGACGCGGCGATACCGCGGCGGCGTGCGAACAACCGCTGCGGCGGCAGCCGTTGACCCGGCCGGAGCCGCCCGGCCGTGATGTCGTCCGCGATCCGGTCGGCGATGCGCCGGTAGTCGTCCACGCCCGTCCCCCGTGCCTGTCGTGTCTGTCCTGTCTGCCTGTCCGCTGCCTGCCGTCCGGATTGCACCGAGGGCAAAGATCTTATTGCACCGAGGAGTTGGGCGGATCTAGGGTCGTGGTCATGGCACCCTTCCTCGCATACGAGGACAAAGGCCCCGATCCCTCAGGGTCGCCCCTCGTCCCCCTGTCCCCCGCCGTCCCCCTCGTCCTGGTGCACGGCCACCCCTTCGACCGCACCATGTGGGCCCCCCAACGGGACGCCTTCTCGGCGGCCCGCCGTGTCATCGCCCCCGACCTGCGCGGCTACGGCGCCTCCCCGACCACACCCGCCGTCACGGACTTCTCCGACTTCGCCCAGGACATCGCGGCACTGCTGGACGACCTGGAGGTGGAGACCTTCGTACTCGCCGGCCTGTCCATGGGCGGCCAGATCGCGATGGACTGCTACCGGCAGTTCCCCGACCGCGTCCGCGGCCTGGTCCTCGCCGACACCTTCCCGGCGCCGGAGACCCCGCAGGGCGTCACGGCCCGCAACGCCGTGGCGGACCGCCTGCTGCGCGAGGGCATGCGCGGCTACGCCGACGAGGTCCTGGAGAAGATGGTCTCCCCGTCCGCGGACGCGCGCGTCAAGGCCCACGTCCACCGCATGATGACGGCGACCTCCCCCGAGGGCGCGGCGGCGGCCCTGCGCGCCCGCGCCGGCCGCCCCGACTACCGCACCCTGCTGACCCGCGTCACGGTCCCGGCCCTGGTCGTCGTCGGCAGCGACGACACCTACACCCCCGTCTCCGACGCCGAGGCCATGCACGCCGCCCTGCCCGACTCCACCCTGCACGTCGTCCACGGCGCGGCCCACATGCCGAACCTGGAGAAGCCGCAGGAGTTCAACACGGCGCTGGAGACGTTCCTGGCCCGCGCGGACCGGGCCTAGCAACCATCTGCGCGTACTCTCCGTCTTCCGAGGGAGGATCCGGGCATCCCGCCCGCGAGCGGAAGGCCGGGACGTGGACACTGCGGCTGCCGAACGGACACACACCGACGACCTGCCGGAACGCCGGTCCGGGCACCGGTTCGGCGCCGGTTGCGCCGGGCTGCTGTTCGCCGCGGTGAGCGTGGTGGTCGGCTTCCGCGTCGCCGACAGCGACGGCGCCACGCCGGTACCCCAGTTGCTCGCCTTCCTGCCCTGGCTGCTCCTGCCGACCGGCGCCGGACTGCTGCTCACCCTGCTCGCCCGCTGGTGGGCCGGAACGGTGTGGGGCGTCGCCCTCCTCGGCCTGCTGGCCTGGTTCCTGGACCCGCACGGCACGACCGGCGACCCCGCCGGACGCCCCGTCGCCGAACTGCGCGTCCTCACCTCGAACGTCGAGTTCGGCCAGGCCACCGACGCCCTGGTCGCCGCCGTCCGCCGGGAACGGCCCGACCTCGTGTTCGTGCAGGAGTGCGAGTACAGCTGCGACGCGGCGCTGACGCGCGACCTGGCGGCCACCTACCCGCACCGGAGCGCCGTGACGGGCGGCGGCTCCGAGGGCTCCGTCCTCCTCAGCCGCTTCCCGCTGCGGCCCACCGCCGGTGTCCCCGGCACCATGGGCATGCCCGGCGCCGTCGCCGACGTCCGCGGACACGCCGTACGCCTGCAACTCGCGCACCCGATGCCGCCGCTGCCCCGCGGGACCGGCCTGTGGCGCGACGAACTGGACGCGCTGCGCGACTTCGCGGCGGCCGACCGCACGACGCCGACCGTCCTGGCCGGCGACTTCAACGCCTCCCAGGACCACGCGGCCTTCCGCCGCATCCTCGACACCGGGCTGACCGACGCCGCCCGCCTGACGGGTGCGGACCGGACCCCGACCTGGCCGGCCCGGACCGTCCCGGTCTTCGGCACCCAGATCGACCACGTCCTGGTCTCGGACGACTTCTCCGCCCACCGGGCCCGCTTCCTCGACCTGCCGGACACGGACCACCGGGCGGTGGTCGTCGACCTCACCCTCCACCAGGGCAACTGAGACGGGGGGCGCCCACCGGACCGCACCCACCGGACGGCATCCACCGGACCGCGTCAATCGGCCCCCGCGTGCACCGGTGCCCGCGCGCACCGGGCACGAGCCCGTCGGGCACGAGCCCGTCGGGCACGAGCCCGTCGGACCGGACCGACCGGGCACGCGTCATCGGACCGGGCCCGCCGGAGCGCGCCGGGGGACGTCCCCGCCCGCACGTCACCGCCCGTCACACACCGATGTCGCGGCCGTCCGCACGCCACACGGACACCACCGCCGGCCGCACCAGCTTCCCCGGCCCGTCCGGCCAGGTGCTCGCCGGCTTCTCCACCGACGCGCCGTCGACCTCACCCGGGTGCTGCACCGCCACGAGCACCCGACGGTCCTGGATGATCGGCCCGCAGGTCTCCGCACCGTTCGGCACGGTCAGGAACTGCTTCAGCTCACCGCGCCGCGCACCCCGCGTGGCCACACCGAACAGGCCGTCGTGGGAGCCGAGCTGGGCGCCGTCGGTGGAGATCCACAGGTTGCCGTACGGGTCGAAGGCCACGTTGTCCGGGCAGGAGATCGGGCTGACCCTGTCCTTCGGGAAGCCCGCGAAGTAGGTGGCCGGGTCGTTCGGATCACCGGCGACCAGGAACAGCGACCAGGCGAACCTCGTGCTCTCCGGCCGGTTCCAGCGCTCGGTCAGCTCCAGCACGTGCCCGTGCTTGTTGGCGTTGCGCGGGTTGGCCTCGTCCGCCTTGGCGTTGGTGCCGACACCGCGGTTGGAGTTGTTGGTCAGGGCGACGTACACCTTGCCGGTGACCGGCGAGGGCTCGATGTCCTCGGGCCGGTCCATCTTCGTCGCGCCCACCTTGTCGCCGGCGAGCCGCGTGAAGACGAACACCTCCTCGGCCGTCATGCCATCCACGTGCGAGACCGCCCCGTCCGCCGTGGCGGTGGCCAGCGGTATCCACTCACCGCTGCCGTCGAACTCGCCGTCGGCCGGCAGCTTGCCCGACCCGTCGATCTCGATCGCCGGGGAGTCACCGGTGAGCTTGGCGACGTACAGCGTGCCCTCGTCGAGCAGGGTCATGTTGTACTCGCGGACCGCGCGGGAACTGCCCTTCTTCATCCGCTTGCTGCCGACGAACTTGTAGAAGTAGTCGAACCGCTCGTCGTCACCGGAGTACACGACCGGACGGCCGTCGCGCGTGAGCCGCACGGTCGCCGCCTCGTGCTTGAACCGCCCGAGCGCGGTGTGCTTGCGCGGCGTGGACGTCGGGTCGTACGGGTCGAACTCCACGACGTACCCGAACCGGTGCGCCTCATTGGGCTCCTGGGCGAGGTCGAACCGCTTGTCGAACCGCTCCCACTTGCGCTCGGTGGCCCCGGTCCCGATGCCGTACCGCTTGTCCGTCGCCCGGCTGCCGTTGGCGAAGTACTGGTTGAAGTTCTCCTCGCCGTGCAGGGTCGTGCCCCACGGCGTCGTCCCGCCGGAGCAGTTGTTGAGGGTGCCGAACACCTTCGTGCCGGACGGGTCGGCGGAGGTCTTCACGAGCTCCGACCCGGCGGCCGGGCCGGTCAGCCGGAACTCGGTGGTGGCGGTGACCCGCCGGTTGAGGTGGTGCCGCGGCACGGCGGTGAGCTTCCCGGTCCCGCGGTCCTCCTCCACTACTACGGCGGAGAGCCCGTGCGCCGCCCACGCGATCTCGACCTGCTCCCGGGTCGGGTCGGCGGAGTCGTACCCGCGGAACATGAGCACCTCGTCGGTGTACTCGTGGTTCGCGACGAGCAGCTGCCGGCCGCGCTCACCCGGCAGCGGCAGCAGGGCCAGGAAGTCGCAGTTGTACCCGAACTGCCCGGCCTGCGCCTTGGCGGACTGCCGCTCCGGGTCGAAGGCGGGCGCACCGCGCAGGATGGGCTCGCCCCAGCGGATCACGACGTTCTGCCGGTACCCGTCCGGCACGACGACGGCGTCGGTGGTGTTGGGCGCGACGGGGCTGAAGCGCAGCCCGCGCGCACCGCCGCCCGACCCGCTCTGCGTCCCGGCCGATGTTCCGGCCGCCGTTCCGTCCGCCGCCGGGCTCGCGGCGCCGGCCCGCGGGGCGTTCGCCACGCCCGCGGCCCCCGCACCGGCCGCGGCGACGGTCACGACGGCCGCGGCCCGCATCACCGACCGGCGGCTGAGGGCTCCGGCGATCACGTCGCCGACGTACTCGTTGGAGCTGGTGTTGGGCACCTCGTGGAAGCAGGCGTCACCACACCGGAAACGACAGGTCATGGCGGACCGACCGCCGGGATGCGAACCGGACGGCGTTCCGATCAACGGCAGGAGCTTGCGCACTTTGTTCTCTCCTCGGGTGCCCTTGGTGTCAGCGTGACCGTAGGGGCACATATGCGCGAGAGCCGGGCGCCCGAATGAACAGAGGGTGAACCCGCGGCAACCGTCGTGCAGTTGCCCCCGCCTTGATGTACGAGCGGCACGCAGACCGAATGGATCCCTTGACAGGAACGGCCCCGACCCCCAACCCTGCCGAAGATCGCAGACACGGGCCGCTAACCTTACGTGTCCGTCCTGGCCAGGGATTGACGGGCTTCAACCTCACGCGAAGGGTTGCGCACATGGGCATTCTCACTCTCCTGCGGAACGCGTTCGGCCGGTCACGCAAAGCGAGGGCCGCCGCCGAGCCGGAGGGTGCGGCGCAGGAAACGGCGACTTCGCGGGAGGCGGCTGCTGCCGACGCGACGGCCTCGCGGGGGACCGTTCCCGCGCGCGAGACCGTGCCGCCGGCCTCCCGCGAGGCGGCGTCCGCTGAGGAGCCCAAGCGGCTTCCGTCCCCGGCCGGTGAGCCGGAGCCCGCGTCGGCGACCCACATCCCCGAACCGCGCGAGGAACACGATCTCGTCGCCGCGGCCTTCGACAACGTGACGGTCCCGAGGCCGACCCGCCCCGAACAACGAGAGCACCCTGCGGAGGACGAGCGGAGGGTGGCGGAGCCGACGGCGGATGAGTCCGCAGCGGCTGAGCCGGTGGTGTCTGAGTCGGCGGCTGAGCCGACCGTGGCTGAGCCGGTCGGGACGCCTGCGGTGGAGGAACCGGCAGCGGCTGAGTCCGCAGCGGCTGAGCCGACGGTGGAGGAGTCGGCCGTGGCTGAGCCGGTCGCCGAGCCGGCGGTGGAGGAACCGGCAGCGGCCGAGCCGACGGTGGCTGAGGAGTCGGTGACGGAGCGGGAGGCGGAGCCCGAGCCGGTGGCCGAGAACGAGCCGCCGGTCGCCGAGGAGCAGCCCACGGTGGCTGAGCGGAAGACCGACGAAGCGCCGGTCGCCGAGGAGAAGGCTGCGACCGCCGAGGAGCAGCCCGCGGCAGCCGACGAGCCGAAGACCGAGGCCGAGCCGGTCGAACCGGTCGCCGACGAGGATCCTGCCACCGCCGAGGAGCCGAAGGCCGAGGCCGAGCCGGTGACGCAGGCGGTCCCGGAGGCCGAGCCCGAGCCCGAGGCCGAGCCGGTGACGCAGGCGGTCCCGGAGGCCGAGCCCGAGGCCGAGGCCGAGGCGCCCCAGCCGCAGGAGCCGGTCGCCGAGGACACCTCCGAGGGGACCGAGAAGCCCGAACCGCAGGCGGAGGAGACCCCCGAGCCCCAGCCCGAGCCCGAGGCGGAACCGGCCGAGACCGCGACCCCCGACCCCAAGCCCGAGCCGATCGCAGCGGCGGCCGCGCCCGAGCCGGAGGCAGCCCCCGAACCCGCAGCCGCCGACGGCGAGCCCGCCCCGCAGGGGCCCCCCGCAGCCGACGACGAAAGCCGCACAGGTGGTGCGGGTGGGGACACCTCCACGGCCGACGGCGAAGCCGAGGCCGAGAAGCCCGGCGCCCCCGCCACCCCCGCCACCCACCTCCGCTCCCACGCCCCCGGACTCACCACCGCCTACAAGGCCGCCGGCACTGCCCTCGAGAAGCACGACCTCACCGGCGCCCGCGCCAAGGTGCACCTCGTCCTGGACCGCTCCGCGTCCATGCGCCCGTACTACAAGGACGGCTCCGCCCAGGCCCTCGCCGAGCAGTCCCTCGCCCTGGCCGCCCACCTCGACCCCGAGGCCACGGTCCACGTCGTCTTCTTCTCCACCGAACTCGACGGCACCACCGACCTCACCCTCACCGACCACGAGAACAAGATCGACACCGTGCACGCCGAGCTCGGCCGCATGGGCCGTACGAGCTACCACGTGGCGGTCGAGGAAGTGATCGCGCACCACACCAGGACCACCGACCCGGGCACGCCCGCCCTGGTGATCTTCCAGACGGACGGCGCCCCCGACGCCAAGACCCCCGCCACCCAGGCCCTGACCGAGGCGGCGAAGAACCACCCCTCCGTCTTCTTCTCCTTCGTCGCCTTCGGCGACCCGGAGAACAAGGCCTTCGACTACCTCCGCAAGCTCAAGACCCCGAACACGGCGCACTTCCTGGCCGGCGAAACCCCGCGCGAGCTGACGGACAAGGAGTTCTACGAGGCCGTACTGGCCGGCTGGCGCCCGTGAGCACACGACGCGGCACGTGACAGCCCGGGGGGTGGACAGCGGTCCACCCCCCGAAACGCATGTGAGTCGATCTTCACGGGGCCAGTAGGATTTCGACCATGGCGGCCACTGGATCCGAGAAGCAGGGTGGAAAGGCGTTCTACGTCTCCACCCCCATCTATTACGTCAACGACGCTCCTCACCTGGGCCACGCCTACACGACCGTCGCAGGGGACGTGCTCACGCGCTGGCACCGTCAGCGCGGCGAGAAGGTGTGGTACCTCACCGGCACGGACGAGCACGGTCAGAAGATCATGCGCACCGCCGACGCCAACGGGGTGACCCCGCAGGAGTGGTGCGACAAGCTCGTGGAGGAGGCCTGGAAGCCCCTCTGGGAACACCTCGACATCGCGAACGACGACTTCATCCGCACCACGCAGAAGCGGCACACCGACCGTGTGCAGGAGTTCGTCCAGGATCTCTACGACAAGGGAGAGATCTACAAGGGCGGCTACGAGGGCCCGTACTGCGTGGGCTGCGAGGAGTACAAGCTCCCCGGTGAGCTGCTCGACGGCGAGGGCGAGTACGCGGGGCAGAAGCTGTGCCCGGTGCACAAGAAGCCGGTGGAGATCCTCAAGGAGGAGAACTACTTCTTCAAGCTGAGCGAGTACGCCGACAAGCTGCTCGCCCACTACGAGGCCCACCCGGAGTTCATCCAGCCCGAGTCCGCGCGCAACGAGGTCGTGAACTTCGTACGCCAGGGCCTGCAGGACCTCTCCATCTCCCGCTCCACCTTCGACTGGGGCATCCCGATCCCCTGGGACGACAAGCACGTCATCTACGTGTGGGTCGACGCGCTGCTGAACTACGCGACGGCGGTCGGCTACAACGAGAACCCGGAGAAGTTCGAGTCGACGTTCCCGGCGAACGTGCATCTGGTCGGCAAGGACATCCTCCGCTTCCACGCGATCATCTGGCCGGCGATGCTGATGGCGCAGGGCCTGCCGCTGCCGGGGAAGATCGCGGCCAACGGCTGGCTGATGGTCGGCGGCGAGAAGATGAGCAAGTCCAACCTGACGGGCATCAAGCCGCAGGACCTGACCTCGCACTTCGGCGTGGACGCGTACCGCTGGTACTTCCTGCGCGCGATCGCCTTCGGCCAGGACGGCTCCTTCTCCTGGGAGGACTTCTCCGCCCGCTACACCAGCGAGCTGGCGAACGACTACGGCAACCTCGCCTCCCGCGTGGCGGCGATGGTCGGCAAGTACTTCGGCGGTGAGCTGCCGGCCTCGACGGCCGACGGCGAGGCCGAGAAGGCCATCCACGACGGCCTCGCGAAGGCGGTCGCGGAGGCGGACCGGAAGATCGGCGAGGAGCTGGACTTCCAGGGCGGCATCCTGGCGGTCTTCGACTTCGTCAAGCAGGTCAACGGCTACATCACCGAGCAGGAGCCCTGGAAGGTCGCCAAGGACACGTCCGAGGAGGGCAAGGCCCGCCTCGCGACGATCCTCTACACGGCGGCGGAGTCCCTGCGCGCCGTGGCCGTCCTCCTCAACCCGGTCATGCCGGAGACCTCCCAGAAGCTCTGGGACTCCCTGGGCGCGGAGGCCTCCCTCGGCGCCCTCGCGGACCAGCGGGTCCAGGAGACCGGCGACTGGGGCAGGCTGCCCGCCGGTTCCACGGTCACCAAGGGCGCGGTGCTCTTCCCGCGTCTCGAGGAGAAGCCGACCGCGTAACGCGCTCGCTACAGCGAGGGGCCCGGGAGAGCGAGAGTCTTCTCCCGGGCCCCTCGCTTTGCGAAGATCACGTGCAGGGCGGCCGTCCGGCCGCCGGCACTCACGTGGGGGGATCCACACCATGGCACTGTTCGGCAACGCGCACAGCATCGACCCGGGCCAGGCGGCGCAGGACTACGCGCGCCTCCTCGGCCACGGCGAGCAGGTGCACGCCGCCTACCTGCTGATCCGCGACACCATCCTGTTCACCGACCGCCGTCTGATCCTGGTCGACAAGCAGGGCATCACCGGCAAGAAGGTGGAGTACCACTCGGTCCCGTACCGCAGCATCACCCACTTCTCCGTGGAGACCGCCGGCACCTTCGACCTGGACGCCGAACTGAAGATCTGGATCTCCGGCACCCCCACCCCCATCGAGAAGACCTTTACCAAGGGCGTCGACATCTACGAGGTCCAGGCGATCCTGACCCAGTTCGTGGCTCGCTGACGCCGAGTCCTGGGTACGACAGCGGCCCGGAACCGGGTTCGGTTCCGGGCCGTTCGTGCCGGTGGACTACTTCGGCTGCGGCTTCCGCACCGACAGGTGCAGTTCCTTCAGGCGGGACTCGTCCAGCACGGTCGGCGCACCCATCATCAGGTCCTGGGCGTTGCCGTTGAGCGGGAAGGCGATCGTCTCGCGGATGTTGGGCTCGTCGGCGAGGAGCATGACGATGCGGTCGACACCCGGTGCGATACCGCCGTGCGGCGGGGCGCCGAAGCGGAACGCGCGCAGCATGCCGGCGAACTCGCGCTCGGTGGTCTCCCGGTCGTACCCGGCGATCTCGAAGGCCTTGAGCATGACCTCCGGCTCGTGGTTCCGGATCGCGCCGGAGGACAGCTCGACGCCGTTGCAGACGATGTCGTACTGCCAGGCCAGGATGTCCAGCGGGTCCTGGGTCTCCAGGGCCTCCAGGCCGCCCTGCGGCATGGAGAACGGGTTGTGCGAGAAGTCGATCCGGCCGGTCTCCTCGTCCTTCTCGTACATCGGGAAGTCGACGATCCAGCAGAACCGGAAGACGCCCTCCTCGAAGTGGCCGGCACGCTTGGCGGCCTCGACGCGGACCGCGCCCATGATCTTGGAGACCTCGTCGAACTCGCCGGCGCCGAAGAACACCGCGTGGCCGGGGGCCAGCGACAGGCGCTTGGTCAGCTCGGCGATGTTCTCCTCGGTGAGGAACTTCGCGATCGGGCCGGACAGCGAGCCGTCCTCGCCGACCCGCACCCAGGCCAGGCCCTTGGCCCCCTGGGAGACGGCGTAGTCGCCGAGCTGGTCGAAGAACTTGCGGGGCTGCGCGGACACGTCCGGCACCGGCAGGGCCCGTACGTGCTTGCCCGCGAACGCCTTGAACTCCGAGCCCTCGAAGATGTCGGTGATGTCGACGAGTTCCAGCTTGGCGCGCAGGTCCGGCTTGTCGGAGCCGTACTTCAGCATCGCCTCGCGGAACGGGATCCGCGGGAACGGCGAGGTGACGTGACGGCCGCCGCCGAACTCCTCGAACAGCTCCGTCATCAGCTTCTCGATCGGCTGGAAGACGTCCTCCTGCTCGACGAAGCTCATCTCGACGTCGAGCTGGTAGAACTCGCCCGGCGAGCGGTCGGCGCGGGCGTCCTCGTCGCGGAAGCAGGGCGCGATCTGGAAGTAGCGGTCGAAGCCGGAGATCATCAGCAGCTGCTTGAACTGCTGCGGGGCCTGCGGCAGGGCGTAGAACTTGCCCGGGTGCAGACGGGAGGGGACCACGAAGTCACGGGCGCCCTCGGGGGAGGTCGCGGTGAGGATCGGGGTCGCGAGCTCGTTGAAGCCCATCGCCGACATCTTCTGCCGGATCGTCGAGATGACCTGCGTACGCAGCATGATGTTGCGGTGCATGCGCTCGCGGCGCAGGTCGAGGAAGCGGTACTCCAGGCGCCGCTCCTCGTTGACCCCGTCCTCGGCGTTGATCGTGAAGGGGAGGGGGGCCGCGGTGCCGAGCACCTCCACCTCGCCGACCTCGATCTCGATCTCGCCGGTCGGCAGGTCCGGGTTCACGTTCTCCGCGCCACGCGAGACGACCTGGCCGTCGACCCGTACGACGGTCTCCTTGGAGAGCTTGTCGAGGGCCTCGTACGCCTCGGTGCCCGGACGGGCGACGAGCTGCGTGATGCCGTAGTGGTCGCGCAGATCGATGAAGAGGATGCCGCCCAGGTCGCGCCGATTGTGCAGCCAGCCACTCAGCCGGACGTCGGTGCCGACGTCAGAGGCGCGGAGCTCGCCGCAGGTGTGGGACCTGTACCGATGCATCGTCGTTCATCCAGTCTTCGCGGATCGGGGTCTGTGTTTCACGTGAAACAGGTCCCAGCGTACCGGGCACCCAAAGATCGCCTCTCCCCCATAACGATCGTGCACGCTTCCGCTTTCGGTGGCAGCGTTCGAGCGCCTCTTCTTAAAGTAGGGCAATGCGCACTGGTGAGCCCCTGCCCGCCGTGGGGGACGTCCTCGCCGCTCTCGCGACCGGCCTGTGGCACTGGAACACCGCCTCCGGGCTGGTCACGGTCGACGCCGAGGCCGCACGGCTGCTGGGGCTGCCCGCCGAGCAGGTCAGCCTCACGGAGGCCCAGGTGCGGGCCCGGCTGCACCCGGTCGACTGGAACGAGATCACCGGGGTGGTGCAGCTCGCCGCCGCCGAGGGCACGCTCGCCGAGGTGCGGGTCCGCGTCATGGACGAGCGGGGCCGGGTGGTCCGCGTCGTCCGCAGCCGCTCCAAGCCCTCCTTCGACCGTGTCCGCAAGGCGTACGAGCTCATCGGCACCCTCCAGGAAGTCACCGAACCGGCGCCCGGCACCCCCGCCGGGCGCAGCGCCGTCACCGGCGACTGGCGGCGTTCACGGGAGGCGTTCCTGCTGGACGCGGGCCGGGCGCTGGCCGAGGCACGGTCGACGGAGGAGGTGCTGCGGGTCACGGCCAACCTGTCGATGCCGGGATTCACACCGGACGGGCTCGCGGTGTTCGGCGTGCAGGGCGACCGGCTCACGGTCATCGGCCACCACGGGCACGAGCCCGGCGACGAGGGCCCGTTCTCCCACATGGCGCTGGCCACGGACTATCCGGCCGCCGAGGTGGTGCGCACGGGCCGGGCGGTCTACCTCTCCTCCCCCGAGCAGTACAAGGACCGCTACCCGCTGACCTGGCCGCTCGCCGAGCGCTTCGGACGCCGCTCCTGGGCGTTCCTGCCGCTGGTCGTGGCCGGCCGCACCATGGGCGCCTGGATGGCGGCCTTCGCCTATCCGGTGGCGTTCACGCCGGACGAGCGCTCGGTGCTGACGACGGTGGCGCGGATGCTGGCGCAGGCCCTGTCCCGGGCGGGCGCGGCCGAGAGCGAGCGCGAGCTGACCGACGGGCTGCAGCGCACGATGCTGCCGCAGCTGGGCCCGCAGCGGATACCCGGCATGAGCGTGGCCGCCCGCTACGTGCCCACCGGCGGCGGTCTCCAGGTCGGCGGCGACTGGTACGACGTGATCCCGCTGCCCAGTGGGCGCTTCGCGCTGGTCATCGGCGACGTCCAGGGCCATGACGTCAGGGCGGCCGGGCTGATGGGCCAGCTGCGGATCGCGCTGCGTGCGTATGCCTCCGAGGGCCACCGGCCCGACGCCGTCCTCTCCCGCGCCTCCCGCTTCCTGCACGGCATCAACGAGGCGGACCCGGCCGAGCTGCGCTTCGCGACCTGTCTGTACGTCGAGGTCGACCCCGCCGCCGGCGTCCTGGAGGTGGCCCGCGCCGGGCACCCCGACCCGGTGATCCGTATGGCGGACGGGACGGTGCTGACCCGGCCGACGGCGGGCGGGCTTCCCCTGGGCATCGATCCGGACGCGGACTACCCCACCACACGGATCGTCCTGGAGCCTGGCGAGACCATGCTGCTCTGCACCGACGGCCTGATCGAGACGGGCGGGCACGACCTGGAGACCGGCTGGCAGCGGCTGCGGAGCATCCTGGAGGAACACAAGGGCGAGCTGGAGGAACTCGCCGACGCCCTGGTGCAGGCCGTGCACGGGCCGACCTCCCACCACACCACCGGGCCGCTGGCCGACCGGCGCGAGGACGACATCGCGGTGCTGCTGCTGTGCCGGGAGGGCGAGGGCTGCGGCTGCGGCGGCGCCCTGTCCGTACGGCCTGCCGTACGCCGCACCATGCTGACGGTCGCGCAGGCCGAGCCGGAGCGGGTCGCGGTGGCCCGGCAGCAGCTGCGCGAGCTGCTGCACGACTGGGCCTCGCCCGACCAGGTGGACTCGGCGGTGCTGCTGCTGTCCGAGACGCTCACCAACGTCCTCGTGCACACCGACACCGACGCCCTGCTGACCGCACAGGTCGCGGGCGAGCCGGGCGAGCGGCGGATGAGGGTCGAGGTCACCGACGCCAGCGACGACCTGCCGCACAAGCGCAGACCGGGGGAGCTGGCCTCCTCCGGACGCGGCCTGATACTGATCGAACTGCTCGCCCACGCCTGGGGAGTCGACCCGCGCGGCGAGGGAAAGACCACCTGGTTCGAGTTCCACGAGTCCCTCGACGGATCGGGCGGCCTCTGATCACAGCCGCGCGAGAGCGACGGCGGAGAGCCCCGTCCGCGCCGCGGACGGGGCTCTCCCCTGGAGCGTGTCAGGCCGTGTCAGGCCTGTTCGGGCCCGCCCTCGGACATCCCGTGCACCGCCGGGATCGTCCCCAGCCGGCCCTTCTGGAAGTCCTCGAAGGCCTGCATCAGCTCCTCCTTCGTGTTCATCACGAAGGGGCCGTAGTGGGCCATCGGCTCACGGATCGGCCGCCCACCGAGGAGGACGACCTCCAGGTCCGGGGTGTGGGAGTCCTGCCTCTCGTCCGCGCGGACGGTCAGCGAGGACCCGGCGCCGAAGACGGCGGTCTGGCCCTGGTGGACCGGGCGGCGCTCGGTGCCGACCGCGCCGCGGCCTGCCAGGACGTACGCCAGGCCGTTGAAGTCCTCGCGCCACGGCAGGGTGATCTCCGCGCCCGGCGCCAGCGTCGCGTGGATCATCGTGATCGGCGTGTGCGTGATGCCGGGACCCTGGTGGCCGTCCAGCTCACCGGCGATGACGCGCAGCAGCGCGCCGCCGTCGGGGGAGGTGAGCAGCTGGACGGAGCCGCCGCGGATGTCCTGGTACCTCGGGGGCATCATCTTGTCCTTGGCCGGGAGGTTCACCCACAGCTGCAGACCGTGGAAGAGGCCACCGGACATGACGAGGTGCTCCGGCGGGGCCTCGATGTGCAGCAGGCCCGCGCCCGCGGTCATCCACTGGGTGTCGCCGTTGGTGATGGTGCCGCCACCGCCGTTGGAGTCCTGGTGGTCGAAGATCCCGTCGATGATGTACGTGACGGTCTCGAAGCCGCGGTGCGGATGCCAGGGGGTGCCCTTGGGCTCGCCCGGCGCGTACTCCACCTCGCCCATCTGGTCCATCATGATGAACGGGTCGAGGTAGCGGTAGTTGATCCCCGCGAACGCCCGGCGCACCGGGAAGCCCTCGCCCTCGAAACCGCTCGGCGCGGTCGTGACGGCGAGCACGGGACGCGCCACGGCGTCGGCGGGAGCGGTCACCCGGGGCAGCGTCAACGGGTTCTCGACGGTCACTGCAGGCATGTCGGTACCTCCTCGGTCTACGCCCAATTTAGTTGAGCGTTGAACTTTCTGCCACCCCCAACAGAGAAAGCCCGGAGGGCATTCCCTCCGGGCTCGGTATGGATGTCGGCGCCGGTCAGCCGCCCGCGCGACCAGGACGTCTAGCCGTACATGCGGCGCATGGCGAACTCGACCATCTGCTCCACGGCCTTCGCGTCGAACACGATCCGGTGCTCGCCCTCCATGTCCAGGACGAAGCCGTAGCCGGTCGGCAGCAGGTCGATCACCTCCGCGCCGGTGATGACGAAGTACTTCGACTCCTTGCCCGCGTACCGGCGCAGCTCCTTCAGCGAGGTGAACATCGGGATCACCGGCTGCTGGGTGTTGTGCAGGGCGAGGAAGCCGGGGTTGTCGCCGCGCGGGCAGTAGACCTTCGAGGTCGCGAAGACCTGCTGGAAGTCCTCCGCGGACATCTGCCCCGTGGTGAAGGCCCGGACCGCGTCCGCGAGCGACGGCGGGGACGGCTCGGGGTACAGCGGCGCCTGCTGCTGTCCGTACCCGCCGGGCATCTGCTGCTGCGGCGGGACGTAGCCCTGCTGGGCACCGACGTTCTGGTCGTAGCCGTACATGAGCGCAAGCGTACCGAGCGCGGCGCTCCGCCAGACGGGTCATGGCACACGGGGAATTCACAGACAGCACCCTGGTGCCCCACAGGACACGCTCCTAGCGTCTGCCCCATGACCACACAGCGCGACGACGCACCCCACGAACACGACCGCGGGCTCTCCTACGACCTGCCCGTCCTCGCCCGCCGCCGGATGATCCGGCTGCTCGCGGGCGCGAGCCTGGTGCCGCTGGTCGGCTGCGCCTCCGAGGACGAGAAATCCGCTGCCTCTTCCGCCCCTTCCTCCTCCGCGGAGTGCGCGCAGATCCCGGAGGAGACCGCCGGCCCGTACCCGGGCGACGGCTCCAACGGCGTCAACGTCCTGAAGGAGAGCGGTGTCGTCCGCAGCGACATCACGAAGAGCTTCGGCGACTCCGCCGGCGGCACCGCCGAGGGCGTGCCGCTGACGATCACGCTCACGGTCGTGGACGCCGCCTCGGGCTGCGGCACCCCCAGGCAGGGCGCGGCCGTCTACCTCTGGCACTGCGACCGGGAGGGCAGGTACTCCCTGTACTCCGAGGGCGTCACCGACGAGAACTACCTGCGGGGCGTGCAGGAGACCGACGACCAGGGGCAGGTGACCTTCAAGAGCATCTTCCCGGCCTGCTATCAGGGCCGCTGGCCGCACATCCACTTCGAGGTCTACGGCAGCCTGGCCGACGCGACCGCCGCCACGTCGATCACCAACACCTCCCAGCTCGCCCTGCCGAAGGACGTGTGCGACACGGTGTACGCCACCGACGGCTACAGCCAGAGCGTGACGCATCTCGGCCAGTTGTCCCTGGAGTCGGACAACATCTTCAGCGACGGCCACGACCAGCAGCTCGCGACGGTCAAGGGCAGTGTCGAGCAGGGCTACACGGCGACGCTGACGGTGCCGGTGTGACCCATCACAGATGACCGGATCGGGGTTGCTTCTTATTACCGACGGGTAGCATCATCGTAGCTACTTGTTGGTACGTGAACTAGGTGCGAGGAGTCAGTGCCTCGCCGATCCCTCTACGGAGCCGTCGCCATGGGGCACTACAAGTCGAATCTCCGCGACATCGAGTTCAACCTCTTCGAAGTACTCGGGCGGGACAAGCTGTACGGCACCGGCCCGTTCGAGGAGATGGACGTCGAGACCGCGAAGAGCATCCTGGAGGAGCTCACGCGCCTCGCGGAGAACGAGCTGGCCGCGTCCTTCGCGGACGCCGACCGCAATCCGCCCGTCTTCGACCCCGAGACCCACACCGCCCCGGTCCCCGAGTCCTTCAAGAAGAGCTACCAGGCCTTCATGGACTCCGAGTACTGGCGCCTCGGCCTGCCCGAGGCCATCGGCGGTACGACGGCTCCTCCGTCGCTGATCTGGTCGTACGCGGAGCTGATCCTGGGCGCGAACCCGGCCGTGTGGATGTACTCCTCCGGCCCGGCCTTCGCCGGGATCCTCTACGACGAGGGCAACGAGGTCCAGAAGAAGATCGCGCAGATCGCCGTCGAGAAGCAGTGGGGCTCGACCATGGTCCTCACCGAGCCGGACGCCGGCTCGGACGTGGGCGCTGGCCGCACCAAGGCCGTCCAGCAGGAGGACGGCTCCTGGCACATCGAGGGCGTCAAGCGCTTCATCACCTCCGGTGAGCACGACATGTCGGAGAACATCCTCCACTACGTGCTCGCGCGTCCCGAGGGCGCCGGCCCCGGCACCAAGGGCCTGTCCCTCTTCCTCGTCCCGAAGTACCTCTTCGACTTCGAGACCGGCGAGCTGGGCGAGCGCAACGGCGTCTACGCCACGAACGTCGAGCACAAGATGGGCCTGAAGGCCTCCAACACCTGCGAGATGACCTTCGGGGACCAGCACCCCGCCAAGGGCTGGCTGATCGGCGACAAGCACGACGGCATCCGCCAGATGTTCCGCATCATCGAGTTCGCCCGCATGATGGTCGGCACGAAGGCGATCTCCACGCTGTCCACGGGCTACCTCAACGCGCTGGAGTACGCCAAGGAGCGCGTCCAGGGCCCGGACCTGGCGAACTTCATGGACAAGACCGCGCCCAAGGTCACCATCACCCACCACCCCGACGTGCGCCGCTCGCTGATGACGCAGAAGGCGTACGCGGAGGGCATGCGCGCCCTGGTCCTCTACACCGCCTCCGTCCAGGACGCGATCGCGGTCAAGGAGGCGGCCGGCGAGGACGCCTCCACCGAGCACGCGCTCAACGACCTGCTCCTGCCCATCGTCAAGGGCTACGGCTCCGAGAAGGGCTACGAGCAGCTCGCCCAGTCGCTGCAGACCTTCGGCGGCTCCGGCTTCCTGCAGGAATACCCGATCGAGCAGTACATTCGCGACTCCAAGATCGACACCCTGTACGAGGGCACCACCGCCATCCAGGGCCAGGACTTCTTCTTCCGGAAGATCGTCCGCAACCAGGGCGCGGCCCTCAACTCGCTCGCCGAGGACATCAAGAAGTTCCTGGCGCTGGGCACCGGCGGCGACGAGCTGGCCGGCGCCCGGGAACACCTGGCCAAGGCCGCCGTGGAGCTGGAGGCCATCGTCGGCCTGATGCTCACCGACCTCGCCGCCACCGAACAGGACGTCAAGAACATCTACAAGGTGGGCCTGAACACCACCCGCCTGCTCATGGCCTCCGGTGACGTCATCGTCGGCTACCTGCTGCTCAAGGGCGCCGCGGTCGCCGCCGAGAAGCTTCAGACGGCCTCCGCCAAGGACAGGGCCTTCTACACCGGCAAGATCGCGGCGGCGAAGTTCTTCGCGGCCAACGTCCTGCCGCGCGTCACCCTGGCCCGCAAGGTGGCCGAGGGCGTCGACCTGGACCTGATGGAGCTGGACGAGGCCGCGTTCTAGTCACCCGTCACGTCCTTCGACGAGGACCCGCTCCCGGCAAGGGGAGCGGGTCCTCGTCCGTCGTTAAGGTGAACCCATGACCACAGGCATCCGCTTCGACCGCGGCCACACCGACGACCTCATGACCTTCCTGGCGGCCAGCCCCACGCCCTACCACGCCGTGGCGAACGCGGCGGAGCGGCTGGAGAAGGCCGGCTTCCGGCAGGTCGCGGAGACGGACGCCTGGACCGAGACACCGGCGGACGGCGCCGCGAGGCCGAGCGGCGGCAGGTACGTGCTGCGCGGCGGCGCCATCGTGGCCTGGTACGTCCCCGAGGGCGCCACGCCGCACACGCCGTTCCGGATCGTCGGCGCCCACACCGACTCCCCCAACCTGCGCGTCAAGCCACGGCCCGACAGCGGCGCGCACGGCTGGCGGCAGGTCGCCGTGGAGATCTACGGCGGGCCGCTGCTCAACTCCTGGCTCGACCGCGACCTGGGCCTCGCGGGCCGTCTGACCCTGCGCGACGGCTCCACGCGCCTGGTCAACGTCGACCGCCCGCTGCTGCGGGTCCCGCAGCTGGCGATCCACCTCGACCGCTCCGTGACGGCGGACGGCCTCAAACTGGACAAGCAGCGGCACATGCAGCCGGTCTGGGGTCTGGGCGGCGACGTGCGCGACGGCGACCTCATCGCCTTCCTGGAGGAGACGGCCGGGATCCCGGCGGGCCAGGTCACCGGCTGGGACCTGATGACGCACTCCGTGGAGCCGCCGGCCTACCTGGGCCGCGACAGCGAACTGGTGGCCGGTCCGCGCATGGACAACCTGCTGTCCGTGCACGCCGGTACGGCGGCGCTGGCGGCGGTGGCCGCGTCCGGCGCGGAGCTGCCGTACATCCCCGTCCTCGCCGCCTTCGACCACGAGGAGAACGGCTCCCAGTCGGACACGGGCGCGGACGGGCCGCTGCTCGGCACCGTGCTGGAACGTTCGGTGTTCGCGCGCGGCGGGTCGTACGAGGACCGGGCCAGGGCCTTCGCCGGTACGGTCTGCCTCTCCTCGGACACCGGCCACGCCGTCCACCCCAACTACGCGGAGCGGCACGACCCCACGCACCACCCGCGCGTCAACGGCGGCCCCATCCTCAAGGTCAACGTCAACAACCGCTACGCCACGGACGGTTCGGGCCGGGCCGTGTTCGCCGCCGCCTGCGAGAAGGCGGGCGTGCCCTTCCAGTCCTTCGTCTCCAACAACTCCATGCCGTGCGGCACCACGATCGGCCCCATCACCGCCGCCCGGCACGGCATCACGACCGTCGACATCGGCGTGGCGATCCTGTCGATGCACAGCGCCCGCGAACTGTGCGGCGCCGACGACCCGTTCCTGCTGGCCGGAGCACTCAGGGCGTTTCTGGAGGGCTAGTCGGACGCCCTGTCAAGTCCCGGCGAGGCATGGGCGTCGCCCGTCCGGGTACCCGGCGGTGACCGGAACGACCGGACAGGGAGGCGACACTCATGGGCCTCGGCGGATGCATCATCCTCATCGCCGTGGGAGCCATCCTCACATTCGCGACCGACTGGGAGATGCAGGGGGTCAATCTCGACCTCGTCGGCGTCATCCTCATGATCGTGGGTCTGATCGGCGTCACGACGTTCAGCAGCATCGCCCGGCGCCGGCGTGTGGTGGTGCCGCCCACGACCCCGGTCGTCGAGGACGACCGGGCGCACCACCGGCACGGCTACAGCGACGGATACGGCGTCTGACGGCCCCCGCTCACGCGTCCAGGCCGGCCAGGACCAGGGGCAGGCGGTCCGTCCCCTCAGCAGTGAGGCGGACGGGCACGCCCCAGTCCTGCTGGTGGACGTGGCAGGCGGGATAGTCGTTGGACGGGTCGTCGTCACAGGAGGCCGCCATCGCGGAGACGTGCAGCACACCCTCCGTCACGGCGGGGTTGAGCTCCAAGGCGCGGGACAGGTCTTGTCCCGCGCCTTCTCCGTTCAGCAGCAGCTCGGGCGGGGTGGAGGAGACCAGGAGGCGGGTCGAGGGCCCGTACCGCGTGTCGAGTTTCTGGCCCGCCGGGGCCTGGAAGATCACGTCCAGGCGGAGCCGGCCGGGAGCGACCTCCGTGGCGGCCCGCTGCGTGCGGTGGGCCACGGCGGCGACCTTGACGGTCTCCTCCGGCAGGCGCAGGCGGGTCAGCCGGTGCCGGGCCGATTCCACGACCACGATGTCGTCGCCGTGCAGGACGGCGTCGCTGGGCTCCCGCAGGTCGGTGGCCAGGGTGGTCACCTCGCCGGTCGCCGGGTCGTAGCGGCGCAGGGCGTGGTTGTAGGTGTCGGCGACCGCGACCGACCCGTCGGGCAGGGCCGTCACCCCCAACGGGTGCTGGAACAGGGCCTGTTCGGCGGCGCCGTCGCGGTGGCCGAAGTCGAACAGGCCGGTGCCGACGGCGGTGTGCACGGAGCCGTCGGGATCGACCCAGCGCAGCGCGGAGGTCTCCGAGTCGGCGAGCCAGAGGCGGTCGGGGGTCGCGGCGAGCCCGGAGGGCTGGGCGAACCAGGCCTCGGCGCCGGGTCCGTCGACGAGCCCCTCGTTGGTGGTGCCGGCGGCGACGGCCACGGTGCCTCCCTCCGAGCCGAGTGCCTGGTCGCTGCCCCCAGCCGGGTCGTACACCCACAACTGGTGGACGCCGGCCATGGCGATCCAGACCTTGCCCTGCCACCAGGCGACGTCCCACGGGGAGGAGAGGTCCACCTCACGTGCCGGGCCGGAGGTGGGGCGGCCCTGCATCCACTGATGGCCCGTGCCGGCCAGGGTGGTGACCTCGCCGGTGGCCGGGTCCCACCGCCGCAGGGCGTGGTTGACGGTGTCGGCGACGACGACCGACCCGTCCTCCAGGAAGGCGAGCCCCTGCGGCTCGTTGAAGGCGGCGGCGTCGCAGGAGCCGTCGGCGAACCCGCGCACGCCGGCGCCGATCCGCCGCACCACCGTCTCCCCGTCCGCCGCCAGCTCCACCAACTGGTGCCGGGTGGTGTCGCTGACGAGGAGGTTCCCGGACGGGAGCACGAGTGCCTTCCCCGGGAAGCGCAGCACCGTCGGCTCCGGCTCCGGCGCCACGTACGGCCCGTCACCGCGCCGCAGCGTGCCCTTGGCCTCGTGCTCGGCCTCCAGCTCCGTCACCAGCCGCTCGATGGCGTGCACATGCCCCTCACCGGCGTGCTGTGCGACGACGTACCCCTCGGGATCGATGACGACGAGCGTCGGCCAGGCCCGCACCGCGTACTGCTTCCAGGTGGCGAGCTCCGGGTCGTCCAGCACCGGATGCTCGACCCCGTAGCGCTCCACGGCGTCCACGACCGCCTGGTGCTCGGCCTCGTGCACGAACTTCGGCGAATGCACGCCGATGACGACGACCGTGTCCCGGTGCTTCTCCTCCAGCGCACGCAGCTCGTCCAGGACGTGCAGGCAGTTCACACAACAAAACGTCCAGAAGTCCAGGACGACGATGCGTCCCCGCAGGTCGGCGAGGGAGTACTGCTGTCCGCCCGTGTTCAGCCAGCCGCCCTTGCCGGTGAGCTCGGGGGCGCGGACGCGGACGCGGCGGGGTGCGGAGTGGTTCATGCGTCCCAGGGTGTCACCCGGCACTGACAGTCATGCCAGCGCGTGCCCCGTCGACGCGTCCACGTGGTCGGGGACCTCGTCGTGGCGGTCGCCGACCGTGAGGGTGCCGGTCGGTTCGAAGACGAGGATGGCGGTCGGGACCGGGGCGTACGGCTTGTGCGCGATGCCGCGCGGGACCGTGAAGACGCTGCCCTTGGGGAGGACGACCGTGCGCTCGCCGGACGCCTCGCGCAGGCCGATGTGGAGTTCGCCGTCGAGGACGAGGAAGAACTCGTCGGTGTGGTCGTGCGCGTGCCACAGGTGCTCGCCCTCGACCTTGGCGACGCGGACGTCGTAGTCGTTGACGGCGGCGACGATGCGAGGGCTCCACCGGTCGCTGAAGGAGGCGAGGGCGGCGCTCAGGGAGACGGGTTCACTGGTCATGCCCGTCATCCTCGGTGGCGGCCCGGCAGCGGCGCGAGTGCTAGAAATCGCATATGCCGCAAGGATCCTCTCAGCCGTCCCCGCCGCACCGGGTCGCCGTGATCGTCGACGAGGGCACGAACCCCTTCGAGGTGGGCGCCGCCACCGAGCTGTTCGGCCTGCCGCGCCCCGAGCTGGGGCTGCCCGGACCGCTGTACGAGGTGACGCTGTGCACGCCCACGCCCGAGGTGCGGATGAACCACGGCTTCTTCACGCTGACGGGCGTGCCCGGGCTCGACGCGGTGGACGACGCCGACACCCTGGTGGTGCCCGGCCGGCCGGACAACGTCGTCCCGCGCGGGGCCGCCGTCCTGGACGCGATCCGCCGCACGCACGCGCGTGGCGCCCGCGTCATGAGCCTGTGCACCGGCAGTTTCGCGCTGGCCGAGGCGGGGTTGCTGGACGGGCGGCGGGCCACCACCCACTGGATGTGGGCGGACGCCTTCCGTGACCTGCACCCCCGGGTCCTGCTGGAGCCCGACGTGCTGTTCGTCGACGACGGCGACATCCTGACCGCCGCGGGCAGCGCCGCCGCGCTCGACCTGGGGCTGCACGTCGTACGACGGGACCACGGCGCGGAGATCGCCAACGCCGTGTCCCGACGGCTGGTGTTCGCCGCGCACCGGGACGGCGGGCAGCGGCAGTTCGTGGAGCGGCCGGTGCCGGAGGCGCGGGACGAGTCCCTGGGCCCTCTGCTGGCGTGGGCCCAGGAGCGGCTGGGAGAGCCGCTGACGGTGGCGGACCTGGCGGCCCGTGCGGCGGTCTCCGCGGCCACGCTGCACCGCCGTTTCCGCGCCCAGCTCGGCACCACGCCGCTGGCCTGGCTCACCGCCGAGCGGGTGGCTCTGGCCTGCCGGCTCATCGAGCGCGGCGAGGACCGCCTGGACGTGGTCGCGGCCCGCAGCGGCCTGGGCACGGCGGCGAACCTCCGGGCCCGCCTGCGCCGCGAGACGGGACTCAGCCCGTCGGCCTACCGGCGGCGTTTCGGACCGGCCCCGGGGGAAGCGCTGATGTCATGAGATTCCTCGTGTACGACCGGCTCCTCGGCATCGGCGACGACTACTGGATCGAGGACGACCGCGGCAACCGGGTGTTCCTCGTCGACGGCAAGGCCCTGCGCGTGCGGGACACCTGGGAGCTGAAGGACACCCAGGGGCGGGTCCTCGTCGACATCCACCAGAAGATGTTCGCCCTGCGGGACACGATGGTGATCCAGCGGGCCGGTGAGCCCCTGGCGACCATCCGGCGCAGACGGCTGTCGCTGCTGCGCAACCACTACCGCGTGTCCCTGGCCGACGGCACGGAGCTGGACGTCAGCGGCAAGATCCTCGACAGGGAGTTCGCCATCGAGTACGACGGCGAACTCCTCGCCGTGATCTCCCGCCGCTGGATCACCCTGCGCGACACGTACGGCATCGATGTGGTCCGCGACGACGCCGACCCGGCGCTGCTGGTCGCGCTGGCGGTGTGCGTGATCCATCTGGCGGAGAAGGAGCGGGAGGACTAGGCCCGCCGCCTGGGCCGGGCTCGGGGCCGCCCGCTACGGGAGCGCGAGGGGGATCGGATCCAGGGTGCCGTCGTCGGGCGTTGGGACGCCCCTGCCGGCGCCGAGGAGCCTCCAGGCCCAGGACGCGGTCCCTCAGTGCCGCGACGCCACTACCGGCGCCCGAGGGGGCCGTCGTCGGGCACCCCGACGCCGCTACCGGCGCCGAGGGGCCTCCAGGCCCAGGACGCGGTCCTTGAGCGCCGGGAACTGTTCCCGCGTCGCCGTCACCTTCGCGGGGTCGAACTCCACCGTGAGGACCTCCTCGCCGGGGCCGGCCTGGGCCAGCACCTCGCCCCACGGGTCGACCACGATCGAGTGACCGGCCTGCGGAACTCCGGCGTGCGTCCCGGCCGTTCCACACGCGAGCACGAACGCCTGGTTCTCCACCGCCCGCGCCTGAGCCAGCAGCGTCCAGTGCGCCCGGCGGCGCTCCGGCCAGCCCGCCGGGACGACCAGGGTCTCGGCGCCGGCGTCGACGAGACCGCGGAAGAGTTCGGGGAAGCGGAGGTCGTAACAGGTCGCCAGGCCCAGGGTCGTCGACGGCAGACGCACCGTCACCAGCTCCGTGCCCGCGCCCATCAGCACGGCCTCGCCCTTGTCGAAGCCGAAGCGGTGGATCTTGCGGTAGACGGCGGCCGGCTCACCGGAGGGAGAGAAGAGGAGCGAGGTGTTGTACAAAGGCCCGTCCGGATCGCGCTCGGGGATCGAGCCGGCGTGCAGCCAGACACCCGCGTCGCTCGCTGCCTTCGCCATCACCTCGTACGTCGGCCCCTCCAGCGGCTCGGCCTCACGCCCGAAGTCCTCGTACGCGAACGCGCCGGTGGTCCACAGTTCGGGCAGGACGACGAGGTCGGCCCCGGCCTGTTCCCGTACCAGGGAGGCCACCCGGCGCCGGCGCGATTCGACCGATTCGCCCGCGTCCACGGCGATCTGGAGCAAAGAAGCGCGCACACTACCACCGTCCTGGCATTCGAGCCGTCCACAAGGGCTCCCCCACGGGCCTACGATCGTCACACGAAAGCACTGCCGGGGTGCCTCACAGCAGCGTAACTTAGCGTTCCGAGACACCCGCCGACAGCAGCCACCTCCCACTGGCAACGCCGCCACAACCGCCCGTGTACCAACCGCCGAGGGGTCCCGTTCCGTGAGTCTGCATCCCACCCTCCAGCCCTACGCCGACGCCTGGACTCACTCCATCGAGGCGATATCCGAGCTGGTCCAGCCGCTCGCGGAGGCAGACTGGAACCGGCGCACGCCGTGCCCGGGCTGGTCGGTGCGCGACATCGTCTCCCACGTCATCGGCCTGGACTCTGAGATGCTGGGCGACCCGCGCCCCATCCACACGCTCCCGCGCGACCTGTTCCACGTCACCAACGACCACCAGCGCTACATGGAGATGCAGGTCGACGTCCGCCGCCACCACACGGCGCCGGAGATGACCGCCGAGCTGGAGTACATGATCATCCGCCGCAACCGCCAGCTGCGGAGCGAGTCGCGCGACCCCGGCAAGAAGGTGCGCGGCCCGCTCGGCACCGAGCTGACGCTGGAGGAGTCCATGCGCCGGCACGCGTTCGACGTGTGGGTGCACGAGCAGGACCTGCGCACGGCCCTGGGGCGCCCCGGCAACCTCGACTCCCCGGGCGCGCACGTCGCCCGTGACGTGCTGCTCGCCGAACTGCCCCGCGTGGTGGCCGAGCTCGCCGACGCCCCCCGCAGCTCGGCGGTCGTCTTCGACGTGCACGGCCCTGTCGAGTTCCTGCGCACGGTCCGCGTCGACATCCAGGGCCGCGGCACCGTCGAAACGGCCCCCGCGCTCGGCCCGGCCGCCACCCTCACCCTCGACTGGGAGACGTACGTCCGCCTGGCCTGCGGCCGGGTGACCCCGGAGACGGTGACGGACCGGGTGAAGACGGAGGGGGACCCGGACCTGGCGGCGGCGATCCTGAGGAACTTCGCCGTGACGCCCTGACGAGGCGTGTGCCGACCGACCCGGCCCGTCCGGCGACTGAGGACGAGGGCGTTCCGGGCGAGGCGGCGGGGGGCCTGCGGGTGGCAGCCCAGACCCGGCGCCGGGTACCTACGCGGGAACGTGCACCGTCTCCACCCGGCTGGCGACAAGCCGCTCCCGCTCCCGCCGGGCCGCCCGCCTCCGCAACCGCAGGATCTGGCTCACCCCCAGCGCCTGGAGCACGAACACGCTGGAGAACGCCACCCGGTAGTCGTCCCCGGTGGCGTCCAGCAGCACGCCGACCGCGAACAGGGTCGTCATCGAGGCCACGAACCCGCCCATGTTCGTGATGCCGGAGGCCGTGCCCTGGCGCTCGGGCGGGTTCGCCGGGCGGGCGAAGTCGAAGCCGAGCATCGAGGCGGGGCCGCAGGCGCCCAGCACAGCGCACAGCACCAGCAGCAGCCACATCGGCGCACGGTCGGCGGGGTAGAAGAGCGTGGCCGCCCACAGCAGCGCGGTCGTGCCCACCGTGCCCAGCGCCAACGGCAGCCGCGCCCCGTGGTGGCGGGCGACGATCTGGCCGTACACCAGGCCGATGACCATGTTGGACAGGACGACGAGGGTGAGGAGTTCGCCCGCCACGGCCCGCGACAGCCCCTGCGCCTCGACCAGGAAGGGCAGCCCCCACAGCAGCAGGAACACCATCGCCGGGAACTGGGTGGTGAAGTGCACCCACAGACCCAGTCGGGTGCCTGGCTCCCGCCAGGCCGCGGCGATCTGGCGGCGCACGTACGCGGCGCCCTGGTGCGCCACGGGCTCCGGCTCGTGGCCCTCGGGGTGGTCCTTCAGGAACAGCAGCACCAGCACGAGCACCACGACACCGGCGAGCGCGCTGCCCGCGAACGCCGCCGTCCACCCGATGCCGTGCAGCAGCCGGGCCAGGACGAGCGTGGAGACGAGGTTGCCGGCCATGCCGGCCAACCCCGCGAGCTGCGCGACGAGCGGCCCGCGCCGGGCCGGGAACCACCGGCCGCCCAGCCGCAGCACGCTGATGAACGTCATCGCGTCACCGCACCCGAGCAGCGCCCGCGAGGCGAGCGCCATGCCGTACGACGGCGAGAACGCGAACCCGAGCTGCCCGGCCGTGAACAGCACGACCCCGATGCCCAGCACCTTCTTGGTGCCGAGCCGGTCCACCAGCAGGCCGACGGGTATCTGCATGCCTGCGTAGACCAGCAGCTGGAGGATCGAGAAGGTGGACAGCGCGGAGGCGTTCACGTGGAAGCGGTCGGCGGCGTCGAGGCCGGCCACCCCCAGCGACGTACGGAAGATGACGGCGACGAAGTAGACCGAGACGCCGATGCCCCAGACGGCGAGCGCGCGCCGGCCGCCTGGGGGGTCCCCCGGCAGGGCCGCCGCCCGCGCGGACGAGGAACTCATCGGACCTCCCCCCGGGCCAGGTGGGAGAACCAGCTGACGTGCCGGTGGACGACCGCGACGGCCGCCTCCGCGTCACCGGAGCGCAGCGCCCGCAGGATCTCCTCGTGCTCCGCCAGGGTCTTGGCGATCCGGTCGGGGTGGGAGTGCATGACGGCGACGCCCATGCGCAGCTGCCGGTCGCGCAGCTGGTCGTAGAGGCGGGAGAGGATCTCGTTGCCGCCGCTGCGGACGATCTCGGCGTGGAAGCAGCGGTCCGTGACGGCCGCCGCCGCCAGATCGCCGGCCGCGGCCTGCTCCTTCTGCCGGGCCAGCAACTCCTCCAGGCGCTCCACGAGTCCGGGGGGCGCGGGTACGGCCTTGCGCGCCGCGTGCTCCTCGACGAGCAACCGGGTCTCCACCACGTCCGCGATCTCCTGGGCGGAGACGGGCAGGACCAGGGCGCCCTTCTTCGGGTACAGCTTGATGAGTCCCTCGACCTCCAGCCGGAGCAGCGCCTCGCGCACCGGTGTGCGTGAGACCCCGACGGCCTCGGCCAGTTCGCCCTCGGTGAGCAGGGTCCCGCCCTCGTAGCGGCGGTCCAGGACGCCCTGCTTGACGTGGGTGTAGACGCGGTCGGCGGCGGGCGGTTGCTTCACGGCGAGGGTCATGCCGACAGCATAGATACAACAGGGACGCGTAGTTGCATGCGTCCATCATGCGGACCTGCCGCACCCCGCCCCAGCGACGGCACAACCTTCTGTGCTACTTACATGTCACACATGTGCGGCCCTGCTCGCCTTCACACCGTTCGACCTCAACACGGCCGCACATCAGGGGAATTCGACACAATCGGGGTATCTCTCTTGAAAACCGGCATCCAGGGCATCCGTATCCGCAGAGCCGTCGGCGTCGCCGTGACCACCGGCGCCATGCTCGCGACCGGAGCCCTCTACTCGGCGCCCGCGCAGGCCGCCACCGCGCCCACGATCGCCGCCAAGGGCGGCTACGTGATGAACAACGCGAACGGCAAGACGCTGTACACCAAGGCCGCGGACACCAAGCGCTCCACCGGCTCCACCACCAAGATCATGACGGCGCTGGTGGTGCTGAAGCAGTCGAACCTGAACCTGGACGCGAAGTACACCGTCCCGAAGGCGGTGAGCGACTACATCGTCGACAAGGGCTACCCCTCGTCGGCCGGGCTGATCGTCGGCGACAAGGTCACCGTCCGCCAGCTGCTGCACGGCCTGATGCTGCCGTCCGGCTGCGACGCCGCGTTCGCGCTGGCCGACAAGTTCGGCACGGGCTCGACGCGGTCGGCCCGCCAGAAGTCGTTCATCGGCAAGATGAACACCACCGCCAAGAGCCTCGGCCTGAAGAACACGCACTTCGACTCGTTCGACGGCCTGAGCAACGGCGCCAACTACTCCACGCCCCGCGACCTGACGAAGCTCGCCAGCAGCGCGATGAAGAACTCCACGTTCCGCGGCGTCGTCAAGACCAAGCAGTACACGGCCAAGACGATCACCAGGTCCGGCGGGACCCGGACGATGCCCACGTGGAAGAACACCAACCCGCTGCTCGGCACCTACACCGGCGCGATCGGCGTGAAGACCGGCTCGGGTCCGCAGTCCAAGTACTGCCTCGTCTTCGCCGCCACCCGGGGCGGCAAGACCGTCATCGGCACCGTGCTGGCCTCCACCAACGAGACCACACGCGCCACGGACGCGAAGAAGCTGTTGAACCACGGCTTCGCCCAGCTGGGCTGACATCCCGGACGCAGACCCGGTGCACAGGGCCGGCCGCCCGACCGCGGCCGGCCCTTTTCCCATGACGTCCCGCCCGCCGTACAACCCTCCGCGCTGCTCGTGAGTCTCCTGAGAGCCTCCCCCCGGTCATTCCGCAGGTGCCTCGGAAGGCATCTCGCACACTCGGAGCGTTCATAGTGATAACCGGCATCAAGGGCGTACGGATCCGCAGAGCAGCAGCCGTGGTCGTCACCACCGGCGCGCTGGTCGCGGGCGGCGCCCTGTCGACGCCCGCTCAGGCCGCGACCGCACCCTCGGTCAGCGCCAAGGGCGCGTTCATGCTCAACAGCGCGTCGGGCTCCACGCTCTACAGCAAGTACGCCGACACCAAGCGGCCCATGGCCAGCACCACCAAGATCATGACGGCCCGCGTGGTGCTGAGCATCCCCGACGTGAACCTCGACCGTAAGGTCACCATCAAGCAGGCCTACCGGGACTACGTCGCCGCCAAGGGCGCGAGCACCGCGGACCTGAGGACCGGCGACAAGGTCACCGTCCGCCAGCTGCTGCACGCGCTGATGCTGCCGTCCGGCTGCGACGCCGCGATGGCCCTCGCGGACACCTTCGGCACCGGGACGACGATCTCCGCGCGCACCAAGTCCTTCATCAGCAAGATGAACGCCAAGGCCGAGGCCCTCGGCCTGACCAACACGCACTTCGACTCGTTCGACGGCAACTCGACGCAGAACACCAACTACACGACGCCGCGCGACCTGGCCAAGCTCACCCGCAGCGCGATGAAGTGGTCCACGTTCGCCGGCATCGTCAAGAAGCAGAAGACCGTCCAGTACGCGACGACCAGCACGGGCGGCACCCGCACCTACACCTGGTACAACACCAACAAGCTGCTGGGCTCCTACAGCGGCGCGATCGGTGTGAAGACGGGCACCAACACCCCGTCCGGCCCCTGCCTCGTCTTCGCCGGGACCCGGGACGGCAAGACGGTCATCGGTGTCCTGCTGAACGACCAGTACCGCTACACGGACGCCGCCAAGCTGATGGACTACGCCTTCGGCAGCAGCTCGGCGAGCACGATGCAGCTGCGCACGCTCCCCTCGGGCGCCCAGCAGGACTGATTAGGCCCACGTACGCGAGGAGGGGCCCACCGCTCGCCGGCGGTGGGCCCCTCCTCGTGTCGGCTCACGCCCAGGTGATCAGGCGCTTCGGCTGCTCCAGGATCGCCGCGACGTCCGCCAGCACCTTCGAGCCCAGTTCCCCGTCCACCAGGCGGTGATCGAAGCTCAGCGCCAGGGTGGTGACCTGGCGCGGCTTCACCTTGCCCTTGTGGACCCACGGCTGGGGCTTGATCCGGCCGACCGCGAGGATCGCGGACTCGCCGGGGTTGAGGATCGGCGTGCCGGTGTCGACGCCGAAGACGCCGACGTTGGTGATCGTCACCGTGCCGCCCTGCATCGCGGCCGGGGAGGTCTTGCCCTCCCGGGCCGTGGACACCAGTTCGCCGAGGGACGCGGCGAGTTGGGGCAGCGTCTGGGTGTGCGCGTCCTTGATGTTCGGCACGATCAGGCCGCGCGGGGTCGCCGCCGCGATGCCCAGGTTCACGTAGTGCTTGACCACGATCTCCTGGTTGGCCTCGTCCCAGGACGCGTTGATGTCCGGGTTGCGCCGGATGGCCACCAGCAGCGCCTTCGCGATGAGCAGCAGCGGGTTCACGCGCAGGCCCGCGAACTCCTTGTCCTGCTTCAGCTCCTCGACCAGCTTCATCGTGCGCGTCACGTCGACCGTCACGAACTCCGTGACGTGCGGCGCCGTGAACGCCGAGCCCACCATCGCCGCCGCGGTCGCCTTGCGGACGCCCTTGACGGGGACCCGGGTCTCACGGGCGGTGTCGTACGACACCGCCGCCGGGGTCGACGGGGCAGCAGCCGGGGCGGGAGCGGCCGGGGCCTGCGCCTCGCGCTCGGGGGCCTGCGGCGGGGCCACCGCCGCGTGGACGTCCTCGCGGGTGATGATGCCGTCCGGGCCGGTCGGGGTGACCGTCGCCAGGTCGACGCCGAGGTCCTTGGCCAGCTTGCGCACCGGGGGCTTGGCCAGCGGGCGCTGCTGGACGGCGGCGGGGGCCGTGGCAGGACCGGCGGCGGGCGTCACGGTCTGGCCAGTCGCGACGGGGGCCGTGCCATGGCCGTTGAGCTCCGTCTGGATCGCCGCCGAGGCCTCTGCGACCGGGGCCTGCGGGCCCTTGCGCGGGCGGCGGCGGGTCGCGGTCGTGGCCACGCCGTACCCCACCAGGACCGGCTGGCGGGTCGCGCCCTCGGCCTTGGGCTGCTCCTGCTCCGGCTCGGCGGGGGCCTGCGCCGGGGCCTCGGCGGGTGCCCCGCCCGACACGTCGACCGCGATGATCGGCGTGCCCACGTCCACCGTGGTGCCCTCCGGGAAGTGCAGCTCGCGCACCACCCCGTCGTAGGGGATGGGCAGCTCGACCGCGGCCTTGGCCGTCTCGACCTCGCACACCACCTGGCCGTCGGTGACCGTGTCGCCGGGCTGGACGTACCACTTGAGGATCTCGGCCTCGGTGAGTCCCTCGCCCACGTCGGGCATCTTGAACTCGCGCACGGACGCTTGCGTCATCGTCGTCACGCTCCCCCTCCTCAGTACGCCAGCGAGCGGTCGACGGCATCCAGCACCCGGTCCAGGTCCGGAAGGTAGGACTCCTCCAGACGGGCCGGCGGGTACGGGGCGTGATAGCCGCCGACCCGCAGCACCGGGGCCTCCAGGTGGTAGAAGCAGCGCTCCGTGATGCGCGCGGCGATCTCCGCGCCGGAGCCGAAGAACACCGGTGCCTCGTGGACGACGACCAGGCGGCGGGTCTTCTCCACCGACGCCTGGACCGAGTCGAAGTCGATCGGCGAGATCGACCGCAGGTCCAGGACCTCGAGGGACCTGCCCTCCTCGGCGGCGGCGTCCGCCACCTCCTGGCAGAGCTTCACCATCGGGCCGTAGGCCGCCAGGGTCAGATCGGTGCCCTCACGGACGACGGCGGCCTTGTGCAGCGGGCCCGGGATCGCCTCCGTGTTGACCTCGGCCTTGTCCCAGTAGCGGCGCTTGGGCTCGAAGAAGATCACCGGGTCGTCGCTCTGGATGGCCTGCTGCATCATCCAGTACGCGTCCGACGCGTTGGAGGGGCTCACGATCTTCAGTCCGGCCACGTGCGCGAAGAGCGACTCGGGCGACTCCGAGTGGTGCTCGACCGCGCCGATGCCGCCGCCGTAGGGGATGCGCACCACGACCGGCATCTTGACCTTGCCCAGCGCGCGGGCGTGCATCTTCGCCAGCTGCGTGACGATCTGGTCGTACGCCGGGAAGACGAAGCCGTCGAACTGGATCTCCACGACGGGGCGGTAGCCGCGCAGGGCCAGGCCGATCGCCGTGCCGACGATGCCCGACTCGGCGAGCGGGGTGTCGATGACACGGCTCTCGCCGAAGTCCTTCTGCAGGCCGTCCGTCACACGGAACACGCCGCCGAGCTTGCCGACGTCCTCGCCCATGACGACGACCTTGGGGTCGGACTCCAGGGCGCGGCGCAGCGACTCGTTGATCGCCTTGGCCAGAGCCATGCTCTTGGCCGTCACAGCCTCCACTGCCATGGTCAGACCCCCTCTGCGTCGGCGAACGATGCCTGGTAGGCGGCGAACTGGGCGCGCTCCTCGTCGACGAGGGCGTGGCCGTCCGCGTACACGTTCTCGAAGATGGCGAAGTGGTCCGGGTCGGGCATGGCACGCACCGCTTCGCGCACTCGCCTGCCCAACGCCTCGGACTCGGCCTCGAGTTCCTCGAAGAATCCCTCGTCCGCGTGGTGTGAGGCCTCCAGATAGCGGCGCAGGCGCAGGATCGGGTCCTTCGCCTCCCAGGCGGCCCGCTCGTCGTCGTGGCGGTAGCGGGTGGGGTCGTCGGAGGTGGTGTGGGCGCCCATGCGGTACGTGAACGCCTCCACGAGCGTCGGGCCCTCGCCGCCGCGGGCCCGCTCCAGGGCCCACCGGGTGACCGCGAGGCAGGCGAGGACGTCGTTGCCGTCCACGCGCACGCCCGGGAAGCCGAAGCCCTGCGCGCGCTGGTAGAGCGGGACACGGGACTGCTTCTCGGTCGGCTCGGAGATGGCCCACTGGTTGTTCTGGCAGAAGAACACGACCGGGGCGTTGTAGACCGCGGAGAAGGTGAAGGCCTCCGCGACGTCGCCCTGGCTGGAGGCGCCGTCGCCGAAGTAGGCGATGACGGCCGAGTCCGCGCCGTCCTTGGCCACGCCCATCGCGTAGCCGGTGGCGTGCAGCGTCTGGGAGCCGATGACGATCGTGTAGAGGTGGAAGTTGTTGCCGTTGGGGTCCCAGCCGCCGTTGTTCACGCCTCGGAACATGCCGAGCAGGTTGGTCGGGTCCACCCCGCGGCACCAGGCGACGCCGTGCTCGCGGTAGGTCGGGAAGACGTAGTCGTCGTCGCGCAGGGCCCGGCCGGAGCCGATCTGGGCGGCCTCCTGGCCGAGCAGCGAGGCCCACAGGCCCAGCTCGCCCTGGCGTTGCAGGGAGGTCGCCTCGGCGTCGAAGCGACGGGTGAGCACCATGTCGCGGTACAGGCCGCGCAGGTCTTCGGGAGTGATGCCGGAGACGTACTGGTCGTACTCCGCGTTCTTGACGCGCTTGCCCTCGGGCGTCAGCAGCTGGACGAGGGCGGGCTCGGCGCTCTGGCCGGCGCCGGTGTCCTTCTTGGCTGTCGTGCGGGTGGTGCGCTTGGTGCCGGTGGTGCCGGCCTTGCTTCCGGCGCTGCGTCGCGGTGTGCGCGCGGCAGTGCTCTCCACGGTCACGTGTGCTCCTCCGTCGGTCCGGCCCCCGGGGTTGCCGGTAGGCCAGTGCGGCTCACCTGATCCGACCACCGGGCACGGGGTGGGTGCCACTCGGCCGGGAACAGGCGTGACAGGTGCCCCGGCGAGCGCCCTGCAACAAAGCACGTTACCCAGTGCTCCACATATCTGTGAAACCCCGTCTGACCTGGGATTTTGCTTGGATTTCCAAGTAAATCGGGTAGGTCTGGAAGGTGCGCTGGTCACAGCCTTGCAGGAGGCCGGAGCAACGGCACGTTATCCCGGCCACCCCGGGCACGGGAAGAGTTTCGTGGCCCCCCATACGGCCCTGTGCGCCGACGGACGCGGCCGGGCACCTTCCCGCCACCCCCGCCGGACAGCGGTGCGTCCGCCGCGTGTCGCGCCTGCGTGTACCACCCGCGCACTTCACACGCCCCCGCAGGCGCCCTGGCGCGCCGGTACGCAGCCGGGTCCGCCGTGATGTGAGCCCGTCGGCCAGGGCCCTGCTCACCGCGGCCACGTGCCGGCGGGCGCTTTCGCCCGGCGCGGCGGTCGCGCTGTCGATGCGGTGCCTGAGGAAGTAACGGCCGCGGGCCGTGCACAGCCGCACGGCCGCGGGCGTCGGCGGTCACGCCTAGGCCCCGCACCCGTGGTCGACGGACCCCGCGATCGTCGACGGGGACCGGCTCGGTGTACGACCGCGCCCGAAGGGGGCCGTCCGGGGCGCCGCGATCTTCTTCGAACGGGGCCGCGGGCCCGCTCGACCTGCCGTGGGCGCGGCGTGCGCGCGCGTACCGCCGGGCGGCCTCGCCAGGCCCTCGCAGCTCGCCGCGGCCGTGCACCGCGTGCGGTGGGAGGCCTCAACGACTTCGCGTCGGCACCGCGAACGCGGCGACCGTCGCGCGGACCCGCGGCTCGCGGCGGCGCCGGCGGTGTGCTGGCCCCGCGCGTACGACACGGTCTGCGACGCGTTCGTGGCGTGAGGCCGCCGGGCCGGTGACGGGCGGTCACGCGCACGCGCGCGTGGGGCCGTGGTCGGCCGCACGCGCGCGTGGAGGTCGGTCAGCGGTGCCCGCCCGGCTCTGCGCGGTGCCCGCTCAGTTGTCCTGGCCGCCGCCCTCGGTACCGCCGTCGAGCGTGCCGCCGTTGACCGTACCGCCGTTGTCGGTGCCGCCGTTGGTCGCGCCGCCGCTCGTCGGATCCGTGGGCTGGCCCGTGGGCTCGCCGGTCGGCTGGCCCGTCGGCTCCGTCTGGGTCGGCTGGTCCGTCGGCTGGTCCGTCGGCTCGTCGCTCACGCTCGGCGACGGCGTGTACGACGGCGTGTACGACGGCGTCCAGTCCGAGCCGCCGGAGCCCACGCCGGTGCCGGTGTCCGTGGAGGTGTCGGTCGGGCCGTCCGTCTGCTCGTCGGTCGGCGACTCGCTCGGCGACTTGTCCTCGGCGGTCTGCGAGGTGGTCGGCGACTGCGTGGTGCCGGGGCCCTTGTCCCCGTTGCCCTTGCCCTGCAGCGCCAGCGCCACGCCCGCCGCTATGGCGATCACCGCGAGCACCGCGAGGATCCACAGCTTGCCGCGGCCGCTGCCCCTGTTGCCGTGCCCCTCGAAGCCGCCGTCGTCGCCGCTGCCGTATCCGGCGGGCAGGATCGGCTGCGGGATCTGCGTGGTGCCGGAGGCGTCACCGCCCGGGTGCGGCAGCACGGCCGTGCCGGCGAGGCCCGCCGCGGGGGTGTGCCGGCCCTCGTGCACGTCCACCGGGCCGGTGTTCCAGGTGCCGGTGTGGCCACCCTGGTCGTACAGCATCTGCAGCGCGTACTGGACCAGGCCGCGCATCTCCTCGGCGGTCTGGAAACGGTCGTCGGGCTCCTTGGCGAGGGAGCGCATGACGAGACCGTCGAGCTCCGGCGGGCAGGCGTCCGAGGCCTCCGACGGGGGCGTGGGGATGTCCTGGACGTGCTGGTAGACCACCGACAGCGGGGTCTCGCCGGTGAACGGGGGCCGCAGCGCGAGGAGTTCGTACAGCAGGCAGCCGGTCGCGTACAGGTCGGAGCGGTGGTCGACGGCCTTGCCGAGGGCCTGCTCCGGGGAGAGGTACTGCGGGGTGCCCATGACCATGCCGGTCTGCGTCATCGTCGTCGACGCCCCGTGCAGGGCGCGGGCGATGCCGAAGTCCATCACCTTCACGGCGCCGTTGTTGGTGATGATGACGTTGGCCGGTTTGATGTCGCGGTGCACGATGCCGTGCTGGTGCGAGTAGGCCAGCGCCTCCAGGACACCCGAGACGATGATCAGCGCCTGCTCCGGGCCGGGGGCCTCGGCATTCATCAGCAGGTCGCGGATGGTGCGGCCCTCGACCAGCTCCATGACGATGTACGGCACGGACTGGCCGCCCACGACGTCCTCGCCGGAGTCGTACACGGCGACGATGGCGTGGTGGTTGAGGCCGGCGACCGACTGCGCCTCACGGGTGAAGCGGGCCTTGGAGACCGGGTCCTCGGCGAGGTCGGCGCGCAGCAGCTTGACGGCGACGGTACGTCCGAGGCGCACGTCCTCCGCGGCGAACACCTCGGCCATGCCGCCCCGGCCGAGTCTGCGGGTCAGCCGGTACCGGCCGTCCCCGACCAGCCCGCCGTTGCCCCAGGACTCCGGCGCGTCCGACATGCCGCCGCCAGTCGCCTCGGGGTCGGACGGGCCCTGAGCGCGCTGCTGCTGTGCCATCAGTCCTCGCCGTCGTTTCTGCCCGCGGTGCGCGCGGTGTTGTTACGGTCTCCGTCGGCCACGCTACAGCCTCAGCGCAAGCCTCCGGTCCGCAACGGGTGCCACGACCGGCACGAGACGGACCGGCCATGAAACCCCGTGCACGCGTTGTCGTGCAAATTCTGTGTACCGGCCGTACGTCCGCTGTAACGCTTCCGCGACGCTTCTTTCGCGTACGGTCACGGAACGGGCACCGAGCTTGACGTGTCCGTGCCCTGGGGCAGACTTGGCCGGAAAAGCTCTGGGATCAAGGGTAATTGTCGGCGCCGGCAGGCCACGGGGGACGCGAGAGATGAGCCAGGACGGCGCACAAGGCCAGTACACGGGGCGGACGCTCGCCGGTGGGCGGTACCAACTGCGCGCCCTGCTCGGCCAGGGCGGCATGGCCTCGGTGCACCTCGCCTACGACTCCGTGCTCGACCGACAGGTGGCGATCAAGACACTTCACACCGACCTCGGCCGGGAACAGGCCTTCCGTGAGCGGTTCCGCCGCGAGGCCCAGGCCGTGGCGAAGCTCACGCACACCAATATCGTCTCCGTCTTCGACACCGGCGAGGACGCGCTGTCCGACAGCGGCGCCGCCGCGGGCGACGGGATGCCCACTCCGTACATCGTCATGGAGTACATCGAGGGCCGCCCGCTGGGCTCGGTGCTCGACGAGGACGTACGGCAGCACGGCGCCATGCCCGCCGACAAGGCGCTGAAGATCACCGCCGACGTGCTGGCGGCGCTGGAGATCAGTCACGAGATGGGCCTGGTCCACCGCGACATCAAGCCGGGCAACGTGATGATGACCAAGCGCGGTGTGGTCAAGGTGATGGACTTCGGCATCGCGCGCGCCATGCAGTCCGGTGTGACGTCGATGACGCAGACCGGCATGGTCGTCGGCACCCCGCAGTACCTCTCGCCCGAACAGGCGCTGGGCCGGGGCGTGGACGCGCGCAGCGACCTGTACTCGGTCGGCGTCATGCTGTTCCAGCTGGTGACCGGGCGGCTGCCGTTCGACGCCGACTCGCCGCTGGCCATCGCGTACGCGCACGTGCAGGAGGAGCCGCCGGTTCCGTCCTCCGTCAACCGGTCGCTGCCGCCGGCCGTGGACGCGCTGATCGCCCGGGCGCTGAAGAAGAACCCGAACGAGCGCTTCCCCAGCGCCGAGGCGATGCGCGGCGAGTGCCTGCGCGTGGCGGCCTCCTTCCGGCCGGCCCCGCCGAGCATCGTGCCCGGCGCGCAGCCGCCGAGCGGCCAGGGCATCGGCTCCGCCGTGTTCCCGCCGGTCGACCGGGCCGCCGCGGCGCCCACCGGCAACGTCCAGACGCCGTACCAGCCGACGCCGCCGCCGAACCCGTACGGCACGCCCGCGCCCTTCCCGGCGTACGGCTATCCGCAGCACGGCGGCTACCAGACGCCCGCGCCGGCCGGGTACCCCCCGCAGCCGGGCCCGTCGACGCCGCCGCCGTACAACATGACGCCCCGGCCGGTGCCCGGCGGATCCGGCGGCAGGAGCAACTGGCCGGTGATCATCGGCTCGATCATGGTGTCCCTGGTGGTGGTCGGCGGGCTGATCGCGGCGCTGGCGCTGAGCGGCGGCGACAGCGAGGACCCGGCGCAGGGCGGCGGCGCCGGTGCGTCCGCCTCGGCGTCCGAGAAACCCGGTTACCGCGGGCCGGACACCACGAAGACGATCGAGACCGAGAAGTGCACGGAGCCCCGGGAGTCGTACGACGACTCCGGGAACATCCAGGTCCCGGACTTCAGGTTCAAGTACATCGAGTCGGTCAAGGCGTGCTTCCGGGCCGCGGGCTGGACGATGAAGGTCGTGCCCGTCGACGAGAACACCTACGGCGACGGCGCCGTCATGGACCAGTCCCCGGCCGCCGGCACGGACGTCGACCCGGAGGACATGCCGGAGATCCAACTGAGGGTCTCCACGGGCAACCCGGCCTGACACCGGTCGGCGCGAGGGCCCGGCGGCTCCGGCCGCCGGGCCCTGCGCGTGTCGCCGCCTACAGGTACGGGCCGCCCGAACGGCCACCCGTGTGCTGCTCGTCGTGACCGTCGTGGCCGACACCCGGCGGCAGGGCGCGGCGCATCTGCTCCAACTGGGCGCGCGCCGCCATCTGCTGGGCGAACAGGGTGGTCTGGATGCCGTGGAAGAGGCCCTCCAGCCAGCCGACCAACTGGGCCTGGGCGATCCGCAGTTCGGCGTCGCTCGGGGTCGCCTCGTCCGTGAAGGGAAGGGAGAGCCGCTCCAGTTCCTCGACCAGCTCCGGCGCCAGGCCGTCCTCCAGCTCCTTCACCGAGCTGGCGTGGATCTCCTTGAGCCGGACCCGGCTGGCCTCGTCCAGGGGAGCCGCGCGCACCTCCTCCAGCAGCTGCTTGATCATGCTGCCGATCCGCATGACCTTGGCGGGCTGCTCCACCTGTTCCGTGACCGGGGTCTCGCGGGAGTCGTCGTCCGCGTTGCCGCCGCCGAGCGCCATGCCGTCCTGGCCCACGACCAGGATCTGGGGGTTCTCCGACGACCGTTCGTTCCTCGGCATCTCCATGCCGCCATTCTCTCGCACCCGTACGCCTCTCCTCAGTGGTGCCCCCGGGGGAGGCTGATCCACCGTGTACGACGAGGACGCGTCTGTCAGGGTTCCTGGTCGTCTGCCGGGTGTCCCGGCTCACGGTCACGGGTCAGGCGCAGCAGCCGTGCCTCGCAGTGGTCCAGCCAGCGGGCCTCGGCCTCGGCGTGGAAGACCAGCTGCTCCAGGACGAGCAGCCGGGCCATCTCCGCCGGGTGCTCCGGCGCCCGGGCCAGGGCCTCGGCCCGCCGCCGCACGTGGTCGTGCAGGGCCTGCGTGACATGCCGCCGCTGCGCCTCCAGCACCTCCCGTACGTCGATGTCGTCCGCGCCGACCGCCAGGACCAGCTTGATCGCCAGCTCGTCGCGGGGCGGGTCGGCCCGCCGCACGGGCCGCGCGTACCAGGACCGCAGTTCCGCGCGGCCGGCCTCGGTGAGGGCGTACAGCGCCCGGCCCGCCTGGTCCGCGCCGTCCTGGACGACCAGGCCGTCCCGTTCCAGGCGGCCGAGGGTCGTGTAGACCTGCCCGACGTTCAGCGGCCAGGTCCCGCCGGTGCGGGCCTCGAACTCGGTGCGCAGCCGCGAGCCGTAGCGGGGTCCGCCCGCCAGCAGTGCCAGCAGCCCGTGACGTATCGACATAAACGGATTGTGCAGCGGTTCGACCTGTCGGCCGAATCCGGAATGCCGGAATGGCGGCCGAATGTGAGTCTGGTGGCGTCCATCCAACCGATCTTGCCCCTCGGCCCGGCCGGCCGGGCCGGGCACCGGGAGGGGGTCACCAGCGTGACTCCATGGCTGCGCATGCTGCGAGCGACGGCACTGGTCAGCGTCGTCCTGGGGGTGGGTGTGCTCGCAGGGGGGATGTTCGGGAGCGGCGTGGTGGCGTACGGCGTCGAAGGTCCGCCCGACGCCGCCGCGCCGATCGCTCCCCCGTCCGCTTCCGCCTCCCTCTCCGTCGCCGCCGAGCCGTCCCGGGCGGGCAGCCGGCCGGGTGAGGGGCGGGAGCGCCCGGGGCGGCGGGCGGAGGCCGAGGACGAGCCGGGCCGCCTGCGGGACGAACGGCACAGGGAAGGGGACAGGGACAGAGACAGGGACAGGGACAGGGGCGGGTACCGGTACAGGGACGACGACGGCCGTGAGGTGCCGGAGGGGGACGCGGACGCCGGTGAGGAGGCCGCCGTGTCCCGGGCGCCGGGGGAGACCGACCCGGCGCCCTCCGGATCGGCCTCCGGCCAGCAGGTCGCCGAAGGCACGGTCCAGCCCGTACTGCGGATCCTGCCGCTGGGCAGCGGGCTGGTCCTCATCGGACTCGGCCTGGGCCTCGCCTTCGTGGCGCTGCGGCTGCGCCGGACCTAGCCCGGTCATGCGGATCAGGTCGCGGGGAAGCGACCGTGTCTCGTCGGCGCCGGTGAGCGGGGCCCGGCGCGTGCGGCTGCCCTAGGGGGTGTCGTCCGGCTCCCGGTGCGGCGCGATGAGCAGCACCTTGCCCACGTGGCCGCTCTCCTCGACGACCCGGTGGGCCTCGGCCGCCTCCGGCATCGGGATCTCGCGGTCCACCACGGGGCGTACGTGACCGCCGTCGACCAGCGGCCAGACGTGTTCCCGTACGGCCGCGACGATCGCCGCCTTCTCCTCCAGAGGACGGGCCCGCAGTGAGGTCGCGCTGATGGCGGCGCGCTTGCTGAGCAGGACGCCGATGTTCAGCTCGCCCTTGACGCCGCCCTGCATGCCGATGATCGCGAGCCGGCCGTTGACGGCGAGGGCGCGGACGTTGCGGTCCAGGTACTTGGCGCCCATGTTGTCGAGGATGACGTCGGCGCCCGCGCTGTCCGTGGCCTTCTTCACCTCCTCGACGAAGTCCTGCTCGCGGTAGTTGACCAGGATGTCCGCGCCCAGTTCGGCGCACCGGTCCAGCTTCTCGGCGCTGCCCGCCGTGACGGCGACCCTGGCGCCGACGGCCTGGGCGAGCTGGATGGCCATCGTGCCGATGCCGCTGGCACCGCCGTGCACGAGCAGAGTCTCGCCGGGACGCAGGTGGGAGATCATGAAGACGTTGGACCAGACCGTGCAGGCCACCTCGGGCAGTGCCGCGGCCTGCACGAGGCCGACGCCCCGGGGGACGGGCAGCAGCTGCCCGGCCGGGACGACGACCTTCTCGGCGTAGCCGCCGCCCGACAGCAGCGCGCACACCTCGTCGCCGACGGACCAGCCGGACGCCCCGGGGCCGAGTGCCGCGACCCGCCCCGAGCACTCCAGGCCGGGGTACGGGGACGCGCCGGGCGGCGGATCGTAGAAGCCCTGCCGCTGCAGGATGTCGGCCCGGTTGACGGCGCCGGCCACCACCTCGACCAGGACCTCGCCCTCGCCGGGCACCGGATCGGGGACCTCGTCCCAGACCAGCGCCTCGGGCCCACCAGGTTCGGAAATCGTGATCGCATGCATGGAGGGGACGCTACTCCCCGGCACTCCGCGGTGGCCCCCGGGCCTCGGTCCCCGGTCCGAGACCTCTCGGCCCTTGGACCGGTACACCCGGAATTCCTCGTGCGGGAGCGATGAGTTTGCGCGACCGTGAAGGTCTCACCATGCGTAGCCCAAGCGCGCGGAAGGACCCGAAGCATGAGCACGCAGACGTCCGGCCTGGCGATCGAGACCGCGGGCCTGGTGAAGACGTTCGGCGAGACCCGGGCCGTCGACGGAGTGGACCTCGCCGTGCCGGCCGGTACGGTCTACGGAGTCCTCGGTCCGAACGGCGCCGGCAAGACGACCACCGTGAAGATGCTCGCCACGCTGCTGCGACCGGACGGCGGTGAGGCCCATGTCTTCGGGCACGACGTCGTACGCGAGGCCGACGCGGTGCGCGGCCGGGTGAGCCTCACCGGGCAGTACGCGTCGGTGGACGAGGACCTCACCGGCACCGAGAACCTGGTCCTGCTGGCCCGGCTCCTCGGGCACCACAAGAAGGCGGCCCGGGAGCGTGCCGCGCAGCTGCTGCGGGCCTTCGGGCTCGCGGAGGCCGCCGGGAAGCAGGTCAAGCACTACTCGGGCGGCATGCGGCGCCGTATCGACATCGCCGCGTCGATCCTCAACACACCTGACCTGCTGTTCCTGGACGAGCCGACGACCGGACTCGATCCGCGCAGCCGCAACCAGGTGTGGGACATCGTGCGGGCCGTGGTCGCGCAGGGCACGACCGTGCTGCTGACCACGCAGTACCTGGACGAGGCCGACCAGCTGGCGTCCCGGATCGCGGTGATCGACCGCGGCAAGGTGATCGCCGAGGGCACCAAGGGCGAGCTGAAGGCGTCCGTGGGCGCCGGTTCCGTCCATCTGCGGCTGCGGGACGCGGACCAGCGGCCCCTCGCTGCGGAGCTGCTGCACCGGGCGCTCGGCGCGGATGTGCAGCCGGAGCCCGACCCGGTGGCCCTGACCGCCCGCCTCGGTACGGCGGCGAGCCAGGACACCGCGGCCGAGCAGGCCGCCCGCGCGCTGAGGGAACTGGCCGGCGCCGGCATCACGGTCGACAACTTCTCGCTGGGCCAGCCGAGCCTGGACGAGGTGTTCCTGGCCCTCACCGGACACGACACGCACGACTCCCAGGACGGCCAGGACGGCCAGGACACGAAGGACGAGGTGACGGCATGAGCACCGCGACGCCCACGGAGAGCAGGGAACTCGCCCCGGTCAGCACCGAGTCGCTCGCCGAGCTGCTGGTCGCCAAGGAGCGGCCGCCGCGTCCCAGCGCCTGGTCGGCCTCGCTGACCTTCGGCTGGCGGGCCGTTCTGAAGATCAAGCACGTGCCGGAGCAGCTCTTCGACGTCACGGCGTTCCCGATCATGATGGTGCTGATGTACACGTACCTGTTCGGGGGCGCGCTGGCCGGGTCGCCGTCGGAGTACATCCAGTTCCTGCTGCCGGGCATCCTGGTGATGTCGGTCGTGATGATCACGATGTACACCGGTGTCTCGGTCAACACCGACATCGAGAAGGGCGTCTTCGACCGGTTCCGCAGCCTGCCGATCTGGCGGCCGTCGACCATGGTCGGCTATCTGCTCGGCGACGCCCTGCGCTACACCATCGCCTCGGTCGTGATGCTGACCGTCGGCCTGATCCTCGGCTACCGGCCGGACGGCGGGGTCGGCGGCGTTCTCGCCGGGATCGCGCTGCTGGTCGTCTTCTCGTTCGCGTTCTCGTGGATCTGGACGATGTTCGGGCTCCTGCTGCGCACCGAGAAGTCGGTGATGGGCGTCAGCATGATGGTGATCTTCCCGCTCACCTTCCTGTCCAACGTCTTCGTCGACCCGCGGACCATGCCGGGCTGGCTGCAGGCGTTCGTGAACAACAGCCCCATCACCCACCTGTCCTCGGCGGTGCGCGCACTGATGGCGGGTGACTGGCCGGCGGACGAGATCGCCTGGTCACTGGGCTGGGCCGGTCTGTTCGTGGCGGTCTTCGGGCCGGTCACGATGCGGCTGTACAACCGCAAGTAGTCCGGGTTCCGGGCCTCTCGCGGGGCCCGGTCCGGGCCGGGGAATGGTCGACCGCCACGACGGCGGGGCCGTCGGTCACGGCGGTGCGGCCGTCGGTCAGGGCAGTGAAGCCGAGTCAGCCACGCTCCACGGCCGTACGGCCTGGACGGCCACGGCCCACGGCCGGCGAGGCAGGTCACCCACGGCCCGCACCCCCACCGATACGGCCCGGTCAGTAACGGCCCACGGCCGTACGGCCTGAACAACCACGGCCCACGGCCGTACAGCCAAGGTCAGCCACGGCGGTGAGACCCGGTCACCCACGGCCCGCACCCCCACCGATACGGCCCGGGCGGCCACCGTCCAGGCCGATGTGGCCCGGTCAGTCGCGCGGCAGCGGGCGCAGGTCGGGCGTCACCTGGGTGCCCGGCGTCGCCCGCACGATGGTGATCAGCCGGTCCGTCAGCTCCAGCTTTCCGACGGCCGGGTCGTCGTAGCCGAGCACCCGGTGCCCGCGCAGAACGCTGATCACCAGGTCGTCGACGTCGCGTGGCGCCTTGCCCACCTCGGCCTTTATGACGGGCCGTTCGACGATGTCGAGCCCGCTGCCCTGCTGGATCAGGTCCTCCATCACCATGCCGGCCGCCGGGCTGAGCACGGACAGACCGAGCAGCCGGCCGGCCGCGCTGGCGCTGGTGATGACCGCGTCGGCGCCGGACTGCTTCAGCAGCGGCGCGTTCTCCTCCTCACGCACCGCGGCCACGATCTTCGCCCCGCGATTGAGCTGCCGTGCCGTCAGCGTCACCAGGACGGCCGTGTCGTCCCGCTGGGTTGCGATGATGATCTGCCGCGCCCGGTGCACCTCGGCCCGCCTGAGGACATCGCTGCGGGTCGCGTCCCCGACGATGCCCGTGTAGCCCTCGGCGGCCGCCGCGTCGATCACCTTGGAGCTGGGATCGACCACGACGACCTGTTCCTTCTTCAGCCCCGTCGCACACACGGTCCGGATTGCCGACCGTCCCTTCGTGCCGAAGCCGATGACGACGGTGTGATCGCGCAACGTGGACCTCCAGCGGTTCAGCCGCCATTCCTCACGGGTGCGCTCCGTGAGGGCCTCGAGTGTGGTGCCGACCAGGATGATCAGGAACAGCACGCGCAGGGGCGTGATGACGAAGATGTTGACCAGCCGCGCGGTGTCGCTGGCCGGGGTGATGTCGCCGTACCCGGTGGTGGAGAGGGTGACGGTCGCGTAGTAGAAGGCGTCGAGAAGGCCGACGCCGTCACCGTTGTTGTCCTTGTAGCCATCGTGGTCGGCATAGACGATGACCGCCGTGAAGACGAGCACCACCAGGGCCATGGACAGCCGTTTGGCGACCTGGCGGAACGGGTGCTCCACGATCTTCCTCGGGAGCGTCACCCGGTGAGATACGAGATGTTCGTCCGGCTGGCGGGCGATCGTGTCCTGGCCCGGAAGTTTCACGTGAAACACACCCCGATTCCCCCGGACGCCCAGGGCAGGTCGAGCAGTTCCGTCTCCTGCCCCGGCTGCGCTCCACCCGGCGGTACGACGGCGAGTGCGTCGGCCGCCGCGATGCCGCGCAACATGGCCGGTCCGTTGTAGTGCAGTGGCACGGCCCGGTCGCCGCGCAGGACGACGGGCACGAGCCGGGTGTCGTACGGGTGCCCATGCACGGGGTCCGTCAGCGGCAGCGTGTACGGCTCCGGTGCGGGCCGTGCGGCGAGGATCCTCAGCAGGGGCTCGGCCAGCGTGAACAGGCCGGAGACAGCGGCCAGGGGGTTGCCGGGCAGGCCGACCAGGTGCTGGTTCCCCTGGGTGCGCGCCAGCAGCATCGGGTGGCCGGGGCGGACCTTGACGCCGTCCACCAGCAGTTCGGCGCCGATGCGCAGCAGGGTGGGATGGACGTGGTCGACGGGGCCCGCGGCGGTGCCGCCGGTGGTGATGATGACGTCGGCGTCGGATGCCGTGATCGCCTGGTGCAGCGCCTCGGCGTCGTCGCCGACCCGGCGGACGGCGGTGACCTCGGCACCGAGTGCCCGCAGCCAGGACGGCAGCATCGGGCCCAGCGCGTCCCGGATCAGGCCGTCGTGCGGACGCCCCTCGGTGAGCAGTTCGTCGCCGAGCACCAGGACGTCGACGCGGGGGCGCGGAACGGCGGTGAGGGTGTCGTACCCGGCGGCTGCGGCGAGGCCGAGCACGGCCGGGGTGACGACGGTGCCGGCGGGCAGCAACTGGTCGCCGCTGCGGCACTCCTGGCCCCGGGGGCGGATGTCCTGGCCGGGCACCACCTCTCTGGTGGCGTGCAGATGGCCCTTGTCGTCGGCGCGGCCGTGCTCGGTGCGCAGGACAGCGGTGGTGTCCGGGGGGATGCGGGCACCGGTGGCGATACGGACGGCCTCACCGTCGGTGAGCGGCTCCGGCTCGGCGTGTCCGGCCAGGACGCCCTCGTCCCGTACCGCCCAGGGGCCGGGGCCGGCGACCGCCCAGCCGTCCATCGCGGAGGTGTCGAAGGAGGGCAGGTCCGTCAGCGCGGTGAGGGGCTCGGCCAGCGTGTGTCCGAGGGCCGCGTCGAGGGGAGCGGAGACGGGCGTGCGGGCGGCGGCCCGGCGGACGGCGCGGGCGGCGCGTTCGGCGGTGGCCCGGGCCTCGGGCCAAGGTGTGGCCCGGTGACGGGCGTCGGCGGAGGCGCCGGGGCCCGCGGGTTTCGGGGAGGGGACGGCGGCGCGGTCGCCCGAGGTGGGGCCGGTGGGGCCGTTGGCTTCCTTCACGAGGGCGAGCGCCTCCTCGACGTCGAGGTCGTCCGTGTCCTCGGGGGTCTCGACGTTGTCGCCGGGGCGGGTGGAGCGGGTGGTCATCCGGCATCCGGGCGGGTGTCGGGGGTGGCGTCGGGGGCGACGTCGGGCCTGGTGCCGGCGGGTTCCGCCGTGCCGGGGGCCTTACCGGCCGCCTCCGTCGCACCGGGGGTGGTACCGGAGGCTTCCGTCCCACCGGGGGCCGCGCCTCCCGGCGCGACGTCGGAGGGTGCGGCGCCTACGGCGTCCTCCTCCGCCCAGCGCACGGCCAGCGCCGCGGCCCTGCGGGCGGCCTCGGCCACGGCCTCCGGGCCGCCGCCGGCCCGTGCGGCGGCGTAGCCGACGAGGAACGTGGTCAGCGGCGCGGCGGGCCGGGCCACACCGTGGGCGGCGTCGCGGGCGAGATCGAGCAGGACGCCGGTGTCGACCTCCAGGTCGATGCCCAGCTCGTCCTTGACTGCGGAAATCCATTCGTCCAACACGTGCCCATGCTCCCTGATACGTGACCTGGCGGAGGCGATGTCGTCCCAGGTGTCGCAGTCGAAGGACGCGACGGGGTCGGAGATGCGGATGAGGTTCAGCTGCGCGGTCAGGCGCCGGAGGGGGAGACCGGTGACGCCGCCGTGCTCGGCGCCGATACCGGCGAGGACCTCCTGCACGCGCCGCGCGCGGTAGGCCGCCACGAGCGGCTGGTCGCGGCCGTCGGGGTCGGTGAGCAGCGCCCCGTCGGCGCCGCCGGCGCGCAGGGCCGTCAGCAGCCGCTCGACGGTCTTGTCGTTCAGGAAGGGCAGGTCGGCCGAGAGCACCACGGTGTGCTCCGCCGTGGTGTGCGGCAGGCCGGCGGCGAGGGCGGCGAGCGGGCCGCCGCCGGGCGGGTCCTCGCGCACCCAGGTCACGGGCCGAGCCGTCGGCCGTGGGTCGGCGACGACGATCGTGGTCCGGGCGCCGGCACAGGCGGCGAGCACCCGGTCGAGCAGCGCGCGCCCGCCCACCCGCACAGCGGGCTTGTCGGCACCGCCGAGCCGCCGCGCGGCACCACCGGCGAGCACGACGGCGTCGTACACGACGGGGCCGCCGCCCGGCGTCCGGCCGGTGTCGGTGTCGGTGCCGGGGGCACCCGTCGACTCGTACGAGGTCACCCCCCGAGTATGCGTGTCCCCGGGATCACAGGGAACGCGGGGGAGTCGCGTCGATCACAAGGTCCGCAGCAGCACCGCCGGCTGTTCCACGCAGTCCGCCACATAGCGCAGGAATCCGCCCGCCACACCGCCGTCACAGACGCGGTGGTCGAAGGTGAGCGAGAGCTGGACGACCTGCCGCACCGCGAGCTCCCCCTCGTGCACCCACGGCTTGGGCACGATGCGGCCGACGCCGAGCATGGCCGCCTCGGGGTGGTTGATGATCGGAGTGGAGCCGTCGACGCCGAACACGCCGTAGTTGTTCAGCGTGAAGGTCCCGCCGGTGAGGTCCGCGGGGGTCAGCGTCCCGGCCCGGGCCGCCTCGGTCAGCCGGGCGAACTCCGCGGTCAGCGACTCGGCGTCCCGCGTGTGCGCGTCCCGTACGACAGGCACGACGAGTCCGCGCTCGGTCTGCGCGGCGAAGCCGAGGTGGACGTGGTCGAACCGGACGACCTCCCTCGCCTCGGTGTCGACGCTGGAGTTGAGCTCGGGGAATCGGGCCAGGGCCGCGGTGCAGATGCGGGCCAGCAGGGCGATGAGGGAGATCTTCGGACCGCCGGCGGCGTTCATCGCGGCGCGGGTCCGCATCAGCTCGGTCGCGTCGGCGTCCACCCAGCAGGTCGCGTCGGGTATCTCGCGGCGGCTGCGGGAGAGCTTGTCGGCGACGGCGCCGCGGACGCCCTTGAGCGGCGTACGGGCGCCCTGGAGCGGCGTACGGACGCCTCCGGCGAGCGTGGGGGCGGGTGCCTGGGACGCGGTGGCCGGAACCGGTGCCACGCGGGTGTGCGGCTCGGCGGCCGACTGGGCGGCCGGACGGCCCCGCGCGGCGGCGGCCCGCAGCGCGTACTCCACGTCCGCCCGCAGGATCAGCCCGTCGGGGCCGGAGCCGGTCAGCTCGCGCAGGTCGATGCCGTTCTCCCGGGCGAGCCTGCGCACCAGGGGGGAGATCACCGGGACGGGGGCGTCCGTCGTCTCCGGGGCGAGGACCCGGCCGTTGGTCGCCTTGGCCGCCGGAGCCTTGCCCGTTGCCGTGGGGGAGGCTTCCGCCCGTCCGTTCACCGGCCCGGCTGCCGGGGAAACGGCCGAATGCGTCGGTGCGGGCCGTACCCGCCTGCGGCGCGCCGGGGCCTGCGAGGTGCCGTACCCGACGAGGACGTTGCCCGAGCCCTCGGCCTTCGGCACCTCGGTGGGCGACTCCTGGGCCTGTGCGGACCGGGCGGCCGGGCCCTGGGCGGCACCGCCGGCGGCCGGCTCCCCCACCGCCACCGTCAACAGCGGCGCGCCCACGGGCAGTTCCGCGCCCTCCTCGCCGAAGCGGGCCGTGACCACGCCGCCGTAGGGGCAGGGCACCTCCACCATCGCCTTGGCCGTCTCGACCTCGACGACGGGCTGGTCGACGGCGACGACGTCGCCGACCTGCACCAGCCAGCGCACGATCTCCGCCTCGGTGAGTCCCTCACCGAGGTCGGGGAGCTTGAACTCCAGCACTTGTGCCATCAGCTCTCGGCCTCCCACTGCAGTCGCCCCACGGCGTCCAGGATCCGGTCCACACCGGGCAGGTGGTGGCGCTCCAGCATCGGCGGCGGATACGGGATGTCGAACCCGGCCACACGCAGCACCGGCGCCTCCAGGTAGTGGAAGCAGCGCTCCGTGACCCGGGCCGCGATCTCCCCGCCCGGGCCCCCGAAGGAGCCCGACTCGTGGACGACGACCGCGCGTCCCGTCCGCCGCACCGAGGCGCACACCGTCTCGTCGTCGAACGGCACCAGGGAGCGCAGATCGACGACTTCGAGGTCCCAGCCCTCGGCCCGGGCCGCCTCGGCCGCCTCCATGCAGACGGGTACGGACGGCCCGTACGTGATCAGCGTGGCGCTCCGGCCCGAGCGCCGCACCACCGCGCGGCCTATCGGTTCAACGGGCGTCGGCTCCTCGGGGTTCCAGGAGTCCTTCGACCAGTACAGCCGCTTGGGCTCCAGGAAGACGACCGGGTCGTCGGAGGCGATGGCCGCGCGCAGCAGCCCGTAGGCGTCGGCGACCGTGGCGGGCGTGACGACATGGAGCCCCGGAGTCGCCATGTAGTACGCCTCGGAGGAGTCGCTGTGGTGCTCGACGCCGCCGATGCCGCCGCCGTAGGGCACGCGGATCGTGATCGGCAGGGGCATCGTCCCGCGCGTGCGGTTGCGCATCCGGGACACATGCGAGATCAGCTGCTCGAACGCCGGGTAGGCGAACGCGTCGAACTGCATCTCCACCACCGGCCTGAGGCCGTACATCGCCATGCCGACGGCCGTGCCGAGGATGCCCGCCTCGGCGAGCGGCGTGTCCGTGCAGCGGTCCTCGCCGAACTCCTTCGCGAGCCCGTCGGTGACCCGGAAAACGCCGCCGAGGGTGCCGACGTCCTCGCCCATGACGTGGACGGTCGGGTCGGCGGCCATGGCGTCGCGCAGCGCGCGCGTGAGGGCCTGCGCCATGGTGGCCGGCTTGACGGCGACGGTGGTCATCGGTGCGCCCCTTCCGACTCGGCCTCGGCCTCCAGCTCGGCCCGCAACTGGTCCCGCTGCTCGCGCAGTTGGGAGGTGGGCTCGGCGTAGACGTGGGCGAAGAGGTCCATGGGGTCGAGCGCCGGGTCCTGGTTCATGCGCTCGCGCAGGGCCGCGGCCATGGTCTCGGCGTCCTGGCGGGCCGCCTCGATGCCGGCCTCGTCGAGCCACCCGCGCTCGGTCAGCTCGTGCTCCAGCAGCTGGATCGGGTCGTGCTGCCGCCAGGTCTCGACCTCGGCGTCGCCGCGGTAGCGGGTCGCGTCGTCGGCGTTGGTGTGGGCGTCGACGCGGTAGGTGATCGCCTCGACGAGGGTGGGACCGCCGCCCGCGCGCGCGTGCCGTACGGCGTCGCTGAGCACCTCGTGCACGGCGGCGGCGTCGTTGCCGTCGACCAGGCGGCCGGGCATGCCGTAGCCGACGGCCTTGTGGGCCAGCGACGGGGCCGCGGTCTGCTTGGCGAGCGGGACGGAGATCGCGAAGCCGTTGTTCTGGACGAGGAAGACGACCGGTGCCTGCCAGACGGCGGCGAAGTTCAGCGCCTCGTGGAAGTCGCCCTCGCTGGAGCCGCCGTCGCCGACCATGGCGAGCGCGACCACGTCGTCGCCCTTCAGGCGCGCGGCGTGCGCGAGCCCGACGGCGTGCGGCAGCTGGGTGGCGAGCGGGGTGCACAGAGGCGCCACACGGTGTTCGTAGGGGTCGTAGCCGGTGTGCCAGTCGCCGCGCAGCAGGGTGAGCGCCTCGACGGGGTCCACTCCGCGGGCGACGACCGCCAGCGTGTCGCGGTAGCTGGGGAAGAGCCAGTCCTGCTCCTTCAGCACCAGCGCGGCGGCGACCTCGCAGGCCTCCTGCCCGGTGCTGGAGGGGTACACGGCGAGCCGGCCCTGCTTGGTGAGGGCGGTGGCCTGGGCGTTGTACCGACGGCCGCGCACCAACTGCGCGTACAGCGTGCGCAGCAGCTCCGGGTCGGTCTTCGCCGCCGCCTCGGTGCCGAGGACGCGGTACGGCTCCGGGTCGGGCAGCAGCGGCGCGGGGTCGGTACGGGGCTGCCAGGCGGGCGGCGGCGTGGGCCGATAAGCGCCACGCTGCTCGATGACCGTCATGACGGCACCTCCTCGTGGGAGCGGCTTCGAGAGGCGCGGCGTCTGTGACGCGCCTCACCTACCGATTGTTCGGTCGTCGGCACATTTTGGCTACGGGTGACCCCAGGCTGTGGACAAACGGTTCTCCACAGCCTGAGATGGACGCAGTACGTCCATGCCAGGGAGGCGGGGGCAGGTGGCATCTGAACAAATGGCCGACGGCTCGCAGGACAGCGCCGCTCCGGCGCCCCCGCGTCCCCTGGACGCCGTAGACCAGGACATCCTGCGCATGCTCCAGGCGGACGGCCGCGCCTCGATCCGTTCGGTCGCCGAACGGGTGCACGTCTCCCGCGCGAACGCCTACGCGCGCATCAACCGGCTCGTCGAGGACGGGGTCATCCGGGGCTTCGGCGCCCGGGTCGACCACGAGCGGGCGGGCCAGGGCACGTCCGCGTACATCACCCTGAAGATCGTCCAGAACTCCTGGCGCACGGTGCGCGAGCAGCTCCGGCAGCTGCCCGGCGCCTCCCACATCGCCCTGGTCGGCGGGGACTTCGACGTGCTGCTGCTGGTGCACACGCCCGACAACCGCGCGCTGCGCGAGCTGGTGCTCACCCGGCTCCAGGCCATCCCCGAGGTGCTCAGCACGCGCACGCTCCTGGTGTTCGAGGAGGAGGACCTGGAACCGCAGGGGTGAGCCCGTCAGCCCTCAGGCGTCCTTGCGCAGTCCTCCGAACGCCAGCCGCACCACCGCGTCGGCCACCTCGCGCTCGCCCACGCCGCGGACGTCGGGCCGGTACCACTCCACGATGGAGTTGATCATCCCGAAGACCAGCCGGGTCACCAGCCGCGACTCTATGTCGCCGCGCACGTCCCCCTCGGCCGCCGCCGCCTTCAGCAGCTCGGCCACCCGGTGGTCGAACTCGCGGCGCCGCTCCAGCGCCCACCGCTCGGTGTCCGTGTTGCCGCGCACGCGCAGCAGCAGCGTCACGTAGGGCAGTTCGGCGATGAGCACCTCGACCATGCGCCGTACGACGTGCTCCAGGCGCTCGGCGGCGGGCCCCACGCGCGCGTGCTCCTCGTCGAGGATGCCGAAGAGGCCGTCCAGCGCGCGGCTCACGGCGCGGCGCAGCAGCTCCTCCTTGCCGGCGACGTGGTGGTAAATCGACGACTTGGAGATGCCGGCCGCCTTGGAGAGGTGCTCCATGGAGGTGCCGTCGTAGCCGCGTTCGTTGAACACCTGGACGGCGACGGACAGCAGCGTCTCCGGGGTGTACGTGTCGCGCTTGGCCGTGGTCATGAGGCGGTGCCCTCCCGCTTGTCGGAGGCGTGCGCGTGGCGGTACAGCGCGAGGGACGGCGCGTAGCGGCCGGAGGGGTCGCGCAGGTGGAGGTCGTCGAGGAGCGCGTAGGCCCAGTCCCGGCCGAGCCTGCGGCTCCACTCGAAGGGTCCCAGGGGGTAGTTGACGCCGAGCCGCATCGCGGTGTCGACGTCCTCCTCGGTGGCCACGCCCTTGGCGACGGCGTCGTGCGCCAGGTCGACGATCCGCGCGACCGTACGGGCGACGATCATGCCGGGCACGTCGCCGATGACGCTGACCTTCTTGCCGAGCGCCTGGAAGAGGCCGGTGGCCTCGGCCAGAGTCAGCGGGGAGGTGTCCTGGGAGGCGGACAGGGCGATGCGGGTGGCCCTGCGGTAGTCGAGGGCGAGGTCGAAGTAGACGACGTCCCGGAACTCCACCGACGTCTGGCCGTCGGCGAGGACCAGCTGGCCGCCGCTCGGCAGCACCAGGCGGGTGCCGTTGTCCTCGTCCTCCTCGCGGACCTGGATGCCCGCCTCGCGGATCAGCGGCAGCAGGTCCGAGGCCGGGCCCAGGTCGCCCTCGGCGACGACGTACGCGGGCGGCCGCTCCCGCTCCGCGGTGTGCGGTTCGGGGCGCTCGACGGCCCCGGTCTCATCGCGATACTCATACCAGCCCTGCCCGGTCTTGCGGCCGAGGCGGCCCGACTCGACCAGGCGCCGCTGGGCGAGGGACGGGGCGAAGCGCACGTCCTGGAAGAAGGACTGCCACACCGAGTGCGTGACGGACTCGTTGACGTCCTGCCCGATGAGGTCGGTGAGTTCGAAGGCGCCCATCTTGAACCCGCCGGACTCGCGCAGCACGGCGTCGATGGTGGCCGGGTCGGCGCCCTGGGACTCGTAGACCGCGAAGGCCTCGGCGTAGAAGGGCCGGGCGATGCGGTTGACGATGAAGCCGGGGGTGTCGGCGCAGGCGACGGGGGTCTTGCCCCAGGCGCGGGCGGTCTCGTACGCGCGCGTGGCCGACGTGACGTCGGTGGCGAACCCGGAGACGACCTCGACGAGCGGCATCAGCGGCGCGGGGTTGAAGAAGTGCAGCCCGACGAGGCGGCCGGGCGCGCGCAGGGCGCCGCCGACGGCGGTGACGGACAGGGACGAGGTGTTGGTGGCGAGCAGGCAGTCGCCGGCGACGATGTCCTCCAGCTCGCGGAACAGCTCCTGCTTCACCTCCAGCCGCTCCAGGACCGCCTCGACGACCAGGGCGCAGTCCGCGAGCTCGGCCAGGCTCTCGGCGGGCTTCAGCCGGGCCCGTGCGGCGTCCCGGTCGGCGCCGGCGAGCCGCTCCTTCTCTACGAGCCGGTCGAGACGGGCGCCGATCGCGTCGGCCGCTTCCCGTGCCCGACCGGGGACGGCGTCGTAGAGCCGGACGGGATGGCCCGCGACCAGCGCGACCTGGGCGATGCCCTGGCCCATGGTGCCGGTGCCGACGACGGCCACGGGGCTGCTGAGGTCGAGTGCTGTCATGGGCGCGATCCTCCCGCACGGGGTTTTCCACAGATGCGGCGGACCCCCTTGAACCGACCGATCGTTCGGTTACTCTAACTCTGACCGCCCGTTTCTGCCCATGATTCTGCCCAGGTCATGAACTCGACGAAGAGTTCTTCAGACGAGGAGTTGGTCCCGCATGGCCGCCGAACTCACCGCGCACGACCTCATCGCCAAGCACCGGCCCACTCTCGACCAGGCGCTGGAAGCGATCCGCACGCGCGCGTACTGGTCCCCGCACCCCGAGCACCCCAAGGCCTACGGTGAGAACGGCAGCCTGGACGCCGCGGCGGGCAAGGCCGCCTTCGACGCCCTGCTCGGCACCCGCCTCGACCTCGGCCAGCCCGGCACGGACGACTGGGTGGGCGGCGAGGTCTCCCCGTACGGCATCGAACTGGGCGTGACCTACCCCCACGCGGACATCGACGTACTGCTGCCGGCGATGAAGGCCGGGCAGCGCGCGTGGCGGGACGCGGGCGCGGAGCTGCGCGCGGTGGTCTGCCTGGAGATCCTCAAGCGGATCAGCGACCGGACGCACGAGTTCGCGCACGCGGTCATGCACACCTCCGGCCAGGCGTTCATGATGGCGTTCCAGGCGGGCGGCCCGCACGCCCAGGACCGCGGCCTGGAGGCGGTGGCGTACGCGTACGTGGAGCAGGTCCGCACACCCGACGCGGCGGAGTGGACCAAGCCTCAGGGCAAGCGCGACCCGCTGGCGCTGACCAAGCAGTTCACGCCCGTGCCGCGCGGGATCGGCCTGGTGATCGGCTGCAACACCTTCCCGACGTGGAACGGCTACCCGGGCCTGTTCGCCTCCCTGGCCACCGGCAACGCGGTCCTGGTCAAGCCGCACCCGCGCGCGGTGCTGCCGCTCGCGCTCACGGTGCGGGTCGCGCGCGAGGTGCTCGCCGAGGCCGGCTTCGACCCGAACCTGGTCGCCCTGGCCGCCGAGCGGCCCGGCGAGGGCATCGCCAAGACGCTCGCCGTCCGCCCGGAGATCAGGATCATCGACTACACGGGCTCCACCTCCTTCGGCGACTGGCTGGAGGCCAACGCCCGCCAGGCCGAGGTCTACACCGAGAAGGCCGGCGTCAACACGGTGGTCGTGCACTCGACCGGCGACTACCAGGGCATGCTGTCCAACCTGGCGTTCTCCCTGTCGCTGTACAGCGGCCAGATGTGCACCACCCCGCAGAACCTGCTGATTCCCCGCGAGGGCATCACCACGGACCAGGGCCCCAAGTCGTACGACGAGGTGGTCGCCGACCTCGCCAAGGCGATGGACGGTCTCCTCGGCGACGACGCGCGCGCGAACGCCCTGCTCGGTGCCATCGTCAACCCGGACGTCAAGGCCCGCCTGGAGGCCGCCGCCGGTCTGGGCGAGGTCGCCCTGGCCTCACGCGAGATCGGCAACCCGGACTTCCCGGGCGCGGTGGTGCGCACACCGGTGATCGTCAAGCTGGACGGCGCCAAGCCGGACGCCGAGGCGGCCTACATGAGCGAGTGCTTCGGACCGGTCTCCTTCGCCGTCGCGGTCGACTCGGCGTCGGACGCGGTGGAGCTGCTGCGGCGTACGATCCGCGAGAAGGGCGCCATGACGGTCGGCGCCTACACCACCGACGCGGAGGTCGAGCAGGCGGTCCAGGAGGTGTGCCTGGAGGAGGCCGCCCAGCTGTCGCTCAACCTCACCGGCGGGGTGTACGTCAACCAGACGGCCGCCTTCTCCGACTTCCACGGCTCGGGCGGCAACCCGGCCGCCAACGCGGCCCTGTGCGACGGCGCGTTCGTGGCCAACCGCTTCCGCGTGGTCGAGGTGCGCCGGGAGGCGTAGCAGCCGCTCAGGCCGGTGTGCCCCCGGTGGCGCTCCAGTGGTACAGCGTCATGGCCACACTGGTGGCGAGGTTGTAGCTGGAGACCTGGGGGCGCATCGGCAGCGCCACCAGATGGTCGGCACGCGCGCGGAGCGCGCCGGACAGACCGCTGCGTTCCGAACCGAAGGCCAGCAGCGCGTCGTCCGGCAGCTTCAGCCCGCGGATGTCCTCGCCGTCCGGGTCGAGCGCGAACAGCGGCCCGGGCGGCAGCTCGGCCACGGCCAGCCGCTCCACGGCGGTCGCGAAGTGCAGCCCCGCCCCACCGCGCACCACGGTGGGGTGCCAGGGGTCGAGCGTGCCGGTGGTGACCACACCGGTCGCCCCGAAACCGGCGGCCAGCCGGATCACGGCCCCCGCGTTACCCAGGTTGCGCGGGTTGTCGAGGACCACGACAGGCGCCCTGCGCCCGGTGTGCGCCAGCCGCGCGAGGTTCTCCGCGCGGGAGGGACGTACGGCCAGCGCGGCCACGGCGGTGGGATGCGGGCGCGGCACGAGGGCCGCGTACGTCGCCTCCGGGACCTCCGTCAGCAGCGCGTCCAGGGCGTCCCGTACGTCCGGGGCCAGGTCGTCGGCGAGCGCGAGCGCGGCGGACCGGTCGGTGGTGACCGCCACCGGGACCTCGGCGCCGAAACGCAGGGCGTGCTTGAGGGCGTGGAAGCCGTCGAGCAGGACGCTGCCGTCGGCGAGACGGTGCCAGGAGGTCACGGGGTCGGTCATGCCGTGAAGCCTACGTGCGTGTGCTCGGGGCTCTCCTTTGCGCGCTGCCCGGGCACCGTCGTACGGCCGCCGCGCCGTACCAGCCGCCCACGCGCGTGTGCCGCCCACCCTCCCAGCCGGCGCAGGAAGGACGTCGGCAGGAAGACCGCGTCCGCCGCGATCATGGCCAGGGAGAAGAACGGCAGGCCGAGAACGACGGCGATCACCGCGTGCTCGGTCATCATCGCGGCCAGCAGGACGTTCTTGACCCGCCGGTTGAACAGGGTGAACGGGAAGGCGACCTGCACGAGGACCGTCCCGTACGTCACGAGCATCACCATCGTGCCGCTGGCGGAGAGCAGGTCGGCGAGGGAGGGCCAGGGCGAGAAGTACTCCAGGTGCAGCGGGTAGTAGACCGCGGTGCCGTCCTGCCAGCGGGAGCCCTGGATCTTGTACCAGCCGGCCGTGGCGTAGATCAGACACGCCTCCGCCATGATCACGAGCAGCGTGCCGTTGTGGACGATGTTGGCGACGACATCGAGCAGGATGCGCGGCTGGTCGGACCGCGCACGGTGCCCCACCAGCCACCACAGGGCCTGCGCCGACCAGACGCCCCACAGGATCGCGGGTATGAGCCAGTCCCCGTCGAAGCGGCCCGCCAGGGTGGCCGCGACCAGCACGAACCCGAACACGCCCCACAGCGCGGGGCCGACCCGGTCCGGGAACCGCTCCCCACGCGCGCGTGCGGCCCGTTCGCGCCGCGCCCGCCGTGCGTCCAGCGACCACACCTGGCCGCAGCGCGTGAACACCAGGTAGATCGACATCAGGTGCAGGACGTTGTCGCCGCCGTCCCCCATGAAGATGCTGCGGTTCTGCAGCGACAGCACACCGACCATGAACAGCACCGACATCGTGCGGGTGCGCCAGCCCAGCGCGAGCAGGGCACTGGCCAGGACGGCGAAGGCGTAGACCGCCTCGAACCACAGCGCGCCGTTCGACCACATCAGCGCGGTGAAGGCGCCGTTGCCGCGGATCAGCTGCTCGGCCAGGTCCCAGCTCCACGGGCCGTCGGGGCCGTACAGCTCATGGCGGTGGGGAAACTCGCGCAGCAGGAACAGCAGCCAGGTCGCGGCGATGCCGACGCGGACCACGGCGCTCTGGTACGGACCGAGCGCGGACTCGGTGACGCGCGCGATACCGCGGGACAGGCACAGGGCGAAGCGGTTCACCGCACGACTCCCTCGATCGGGGCGAAGCCTCTCACCGCACGCCTCCCTCGGCCTGCGGCACCGGCCACCACGGCAGCTCGCGGTACACCGGTGTCGTCTGGGCCTCTTCGCGGCTCCACTCGGGCGGGGGCACGTTGGTGGTACGGGAGCGGAACTGGACGCGTTCGACGAGACCGCCGCGCCCGGCCGCGTCCTCCCGGTCGAGGCGCAGCACCCCTATCCGGCGCAGATAGGACTCCGCCAGCGCGCCGCGCAGCCCGATCGGCCGGTTGTCGCTGCCGTGGGTGGCGACGAAGAAGTCCCAGGCCCGGCGCAGCTCGTTCTGCTGGGTGTGGCTGGGCAGCAAGTTGCCGTCGATGGCCCGCCCGTCCTGGGCGGACAGGTCGTACCAGCCGGTGGTGCGGGTTGCGCCGTCCGCGGTGCGGACCTCGGCCCGGACCTGAACGGAGATGTTCTGCTGCAACGGGTTCGGCGCGAAGAGCTTCCAGTTCTGCTCGAACTCGGGGTAGATCCACTCGTCGATCGCCGTGCCGTGCTCCTTGCTGAGCGTGTTCGCCGGCGCGACGTGCAGGAACGTCATCGCCAGGTGCGCGCAGACACCGACCGCGACGACCGCGAGCGCGACCGCGGCGATGATCCGGTAGCGGAGGGCCAGGGCGGCGACGCCGGTCCGGGGGTCGGCGGGTGGGGTGGGGAAAGCCGGTGGGTTGGGGACGGGGGTGTACGGGCCGGTCGGGCACTCGTCGGTGGGGCCGGTCGGGCTCTCCGGCTCGGTGGGGCCGTGCGGCTCGACCGGCCCGTGCCGGGCGTCCGAGCCGTTGTCGTACGCGTCCATTCCGCCCCGTTCCCGATCCCGCCCGTTGTCCCCATCCGGTCCGATTCCCGGTCCGGTCCGTCGTTCCGTACGCCCGGCCGCAGGGCGTCGTTCCCTCGCGCACCTCCCGTGCGCGAAGTCCGCGCGACCGGCACCGGAACGGTACTCATACGCGCCCACCAGGCACAGCCCTCGTCCACCGGTCGGCCCGTGGCCATGGCCACACCCCGGCAGCGACCGTACGGCCCCGTGGGGGCGTGGGCGCTGCGGCTGCCGTCGTCCACAGGGGACCCCCGCAGGTTATCCACAGCGGTTGACACCTTACGGCCGCCGTCTCACCATGGAATCGCACGAACCGAACGATCGGTCGGGAGCGTGCTCCGAACGGAGCCCAGGTCGAGGGGGACTCATGGCGACAGCAGCCGCGCACGACACGGCCGGCAGCCAGGCGTACGGCGCGGAGGGCGCCGTCGGCGACACCGCCGCGTACGAGCGCGCCTTCGACGCGGCCGTGGCCGCAGACGAGCGCATCGAGCCGCGCGACTGGATGCCGGACGCCTACCGGGCGACCCTGGTCCGGCAGATCGCCCAGCACGCCCACTCCGAGATCATCGGCATGCAGCCGGAGGCCAACTGGATCACACGCGCGCCCTCGCTGCGCCGCAAGGCCATCCTCATGGCCAAGGTCCAGGACGAGGCCGGGCACGGCCTGTACCTGTACAGCGCCGCCGAGACCCTCGGCACCAGCCGCGAGGAACTCCTCGACAAGCTGCACGCGGGCCGCCAGAAGTACTCCTCGATCTTCAACTACCCGACGCTGACCTGGGCCGACGTCGGAGCCATCGGCTGGCTGGTGGACGGCGCCGCGATCACCAACCAGGTCCCCCTGTGCCGCTGCTCCTACGGGCCGTACGCGCGCGCGATGATCCGTATCTGCAAGGAGGAGTCCTTCCACCAGCGCCAGGGTTACGAGCTGCTGCTGGCGCTCAGTCGCGGCACACCGGAGCAGCACGCGATGGCGCAGGACGCGGTGAATCGCTGGTGGTGGCCGTCGCTGATGATGTTCGGTCCGCCCGACGACGCCTCGCAGCACTCCGCGCAGTCGATGGCCTGGAAGATCAAGCGGCACTCCAACGACGAACTGCGCCAGCGCTTCGTCGACATCTGCGTCCCGCAGGCCGAGTCCCTCGGCCTGACCCTCCCGGACCCCGAGCTGAAGTGGAACGAGGAGCGGGGGCACTACGACTTCGGCCCGATCGACTGGACGGAGTTCTGGGAGGTCCTCAAGGGCAACGGGCCGTGCAACGAGCAGCGGCTCACCCAGCGCCGGCAGGCCCACGAGGAGGGCGCCTGGGTCAGGGAGGCGGCCGCGGCCTACGCCGCCAAGCACACCGCCGGGCGCACCGAGGAGAACACCGGCAAACCCGCCGGCGAGCGCGAGGAGGCGCGGGCATGACCACCACCGACTGGCCCCTGTGGGAGGTCTTCGTGCGCTCGCGCCGCGGCCTGTCCCACACCCACGCCGGCAGCCTGCACGCGCCGGACGCGGAACTCGCCCTGCGCAACGCGCGCGACCTGTACACCCGGCGCGGCGAGGGTGTCTCCATCTGGGTCGTGCCGTCGTCCGCGATCACGGCCTCCTCGCCCGACGAGAAGGACCCGTTCTTCGAGCCGTCCGCCGACAAGCCCTACCGGCACCCCACGTTCTACGAGATCCCGGAGGGGGTGCAGCACCTGTGACGACGACCCCGGAGACGACGTCCGTCCCCGCCGTGGCGGCCCTCTCGCTCGGCGACGACGCCCTGGTGCTCTCCCACCGCCTGGGCGAATGGGCGGGCCACGCGCCCGTACTGGAGGAGGAGGTCGCCCTCGCCAACATCGCCCTGGACCTGCTGGGCCAGGCCCGGGTGCTGCTGTCGATGGTGGGCGACGAGGACGAGCTGGCGTACCTGCGTGAGGAACGCGAGTTCCGCAACCTGCAGTTGGTGGAGCAGCCCAACGGCGACTTCGCCCACACCATCGCCCGCCAGCTGTTCTTCTCCACGTACCAGCACCTGCTGTACACGGAACTGGCCGCCACGGACGGCCCGTTCGCCCCGCTGGCGGCGAAGGCCGTCAAGGAGGTCGCCTACCACCGCGACCACGCCGAGCAGTGGACCCTGCGCCTCGGCGACGGCACGGACGTCAGCCACGAGCGGATGCGGCGGGCCGTGGAGGCCCTGTGGCGCTACACCGGCGAGATGTTCCAGCCGGTGGAAGGACTGGACGTCGACTGGGCAGGCTTGGAGTCCCTCTGGCTGGAACAGGTCGGCGAGGTACTGCGCCGGGCCACCCTGACGGTGCCGGAAGGGCCGCGGTCGGGAGCCTGGTCGGCCGGGGCGGGCCGGCAGGGCCTGCACACCGAGCCCTTCGGGCGCATGCTCGCCGAGATGCAGCACCTGCGCCGCAGCCACCCGGGGGCGACATGGTGACGGTCACCCCGCTGGAGGCGGAACTGCTGGAGCTCGCCGGGTCGGTGCCTGACCCCGAGCTTCCGGTGCTCACCCTGCGCGAACTGGGCGTCCTGCGCGCGGTGCATGTACGCGGCGCGGACGCGGTCGAGGTCGAGCTGACCCCGACGTACACCGGCTGCCCGGCTGTCGAGGCGATGTCCCTGGACATAGAGCGGGTGCTGCGCGAGCACGGCATGCGGGAGGTCAGCGTCCGCACGGTGCTCACACCCGCCTGGTCGACGGACGACATCACCCAGGAAGGGCGCCGCAAGCTGCGGGAGTTCGGCATCGCTCCGCCGCGCGTACGGCAGCCGGGCGGCGGCGGGCCGGTCACCGTCGCGCTGGGACCGACGCGCACCCTCGACGCCGACGAGGGCGGTACCGTCGGCGGCCTGGCGGACCCCGTCCGCTGCCCGCACTGCGGCTCCGCCGACACCGAGCTGCTCAGCCGGTTCTCCTCCACCGCGTGCAAGGCGCTGCGCCGGTGCCTGGCCTGCCGCGAACCGTTCGACCACTTCAAGGAGTTGTGATGGCGCGCTTCCACCGGCTCCGGGTGGCCGCGGTCGACCGGCTCACCGACGACTCCGTGGCGCTCACTCTCACCGTGCCCCCCGAACTGCGCGAGGAGTACCGGCACGCCCCGGGCCAGCACCTCGCCCTGCGGCGCACCGCCGACGGGCAGGAGATACGGCGCACCTACTCCATCTGCTCCCCGGCACCGGACGGCGAGGGACCGAGCACCCTGCGGGTCGGCGTGCGGCTCGTGGAGGGCGGGGCCTTCTCGACGTACGCGCTCAAGGAGATCGGCATCGGGGACGAGCTGGAGGTGATGACCCCGGCCGGCCGGTTCACGCTGCACCCCGCACCCGGCCTGTACGCCGCGATCGTCGGCGGCAGCGGCATCACGCCCGTGCTGTCGATCGTCTCGACGCTGCTGGCGCGCGAGCCGCGGGCCCGGTTCTGCCTGGTACGCAGCGACCGGACGACCGCCTCGACGATGTTCCTGGAGGAGGTCGCCGACCTGAAGGACCGCTACCCGGACCGTCTCCAGCTGGTGACGGTTCTCTCCCGCGAGGAGCAGCAGGCCGGGCTGCCGTCCGGGCGGCTCGACCAGGAGCGGCTGACGGGACTGCTTCCGGCGCTGGTCCCGGTGGAGCGGGTCGACGGCTGGTTCCTGTGCGGACCGTACGGGCTGGTGCAGCAGGCGGAACGGGCGCTGCGCGGGCTGGGCGTGGCTCGGACCCGCATCCACGAGGAGATCTTCCACGTGGACGCCGGCACCGCCCTCGCCCCACGAGCACCCGCCCCGTCGCACAGCACGGTCACCGCCCGGCTCGACGGACGCGGTGGGACCTGGCCGGTGCAGGACGGCGAGTCGCTGCTGGAGACGGTGCTGCGCAACCGGCCCGACGCGCCCTACGCCTGCAAGGGCGGGGTGTGCGGGACGTGCCGGGCCTTCCTGGTCTCGGGCGAGGTGCGGATGGACCGCAACTTCGCCCTGGAGCAGGAGGAGACGGAGGCAGGGTACGTCCTGGCGTGCCAGTCGCATCCGGTGACGGAACGGGTGGAGCTGGACTTCGACCGCTGAGCACCGGGCGTGGCCGGAGGTGACGGTTCGACGGCGACGGCCGCCGGGCCCTCGAACCGCCGGGCCGCCGGGGTGTGCCCCGACCGTTCCGTTCTCCTGGAACGTGTTCTATGTTGACGCTCCGTCAGATGGCCGATCCGCCGGAGCGCCGGGAGGACAGGACCGTGGACTTCACCTTCAGCGACGAGCAGCAGGCGGCGGCCGAGGCGGCGCGGGGAGTGTTCGCCCGGGTCGCGCCGGACGCCGTGCCCAGTCCAGCGCTGATGGCGGGTGCCGTCGCCGACGGCCATGACCGCGCCCTGTGGGCCAGGCTCGCCGACGCGGACCTGCTGAGCCTGCTGCTGGACGCCGAGTACGGCGGTGCGGGGCTGGACGCCATCGCGCTGTGCCTGGTGCTGCGCGAATCGTCGAAGGTGCTCGCCCGGGTGCCGCTGCTGGAGAACAGCGCCGCCGCGGCAGCCGTGCAGGCCTACGGGAGCCAGGAGGTGAAGTCGGCGCTGCTCGCCCGCGCGGGCCGCGGTGAGGTCGTGCTGACCGTCGCCGCGCACGGCCGTACCGGCCACGATCCGGCCGAGCTGGCGGTGACCGCGCGGCAGGACAGTGCCGGGTGGGTGCTGGACGGGGTACAGACGGCGGTGCCGTGGGTGTACGACGCGGACTTCACGCTCGTACCCGCACGGACGGCGGCCGACCGGACCGTTCTCGCCCTGGTGCCGCGTGAGGGGGACGGGGTCGTGCGGGCCGAGCAGGTCTCCACCAGCGGTGAGCGGCTCGGGGAGCTGCGGCTGGAGTCAGTGCTGATCGCCGAGCGGGACGTGATCGACACGGAGGGGGCGTGGGAGTGGGTGCGTGATCTGATGGCCACGGGGACGTGCGCGCTGGCGCTCGGGCTCGGGGAGCGCGTACTGCGGATGACCGCCGAGTACACGGGCAAGCGGGAGCAGTTCGGGTATCCGCTCGCCACGTTCCAGGCTGTCGCGATGCAGGCCGCCGACCGGTACATCGACCTGCGCGCGATGGAGGCCACGCTGTGGCAGGCCGCCTGGCGGATCGGCTCGGGAGCACCGGGTGCGCTGCCCGCCTCGGGGGACGTAGGCGTCGCGAAGATCTGGGCGGCGGAGGGCGTACGGCGGGTCGTGCAGACCGCTCAGCATCTGCACGGCGGGTTCGGCGCCGACGTGGACTATCCGCTGCACCGGTACCACGCCTGGGCCAAGCACCTGGAACTGTCCCTCGGCCCGGCGGCGGCACACGAGGAGGCCCTGGGCGACCTCCTGGCGGCGCATCCACTGGGCTGACCGCCCCGCTCGCCGGTGCGGCCGATCCGCCCGGTCGGACCGCTCCCACCGACCCCGCACGCCGGCGGCCGCGCCGCCCCTGCCGCAAGCCCTGCCGACGGACAGACCGTCGAGGGAAGAACGCGACGGTGACCTAGATCACGTGACCCGGCTGTCCCTCGTCGGTCACGACGGGACGGCCCACGGCCTCCCACACCTGCATGCCGCCGTCGACGTTCACCGCGTCGATGCCCTGCTGGACCAGGTACATCGTGACCTGCGCCGACCGTCCGCCAGAGCGGCAGATCACGTGGACGCGGCCGTCCTGCGGGGCCGCCTCGGTCAGCTCGCCGTAGCGGGCGACGAACTCACTGATGGGGATGTGCAGCGCGCCTTCGGCGTGACCGGCCTTCCACTCGTCGTCCTCGCGGACGTCCAGCAGGAAGTCGTCGTCCTTGAGGTCCGCGACCTGGACCGTGGGCACACCAGCTCCGAAGTTCATACCTCCGACGCTACCCGAGCAGCGCCGCCAGCTCGGTCTCGCGCTCGGTGATCTGCGTCAGCAGCTGCTGGGCGATGTCGTCCAGGAGTCCGTCCGGGTCGTCCGGGGCGAGCCGGAGCATCGCGCCGATGGCACTCTCCTCCAGGTCCTTCGCGACCAGCGTGAGCAGCTCCTTGCGCTGGGCGAGCCATTCGAGGCGGGCGTACAGCTCCTCGCCGTGGCTCGGGCGCTGCTTCAGCTCGGGTCCGGCGGCCCACTCCTCGGCCAGTTCGCTCAGCTCGGTCTCGTCGCCGCGGGCGTACGCGGCGTTGACGCGGGTGATGAACTCCTCACGCCGCTTGCGTTCCCCCTCCTCCTGCGCGAGATCCGGGTGGGCCTTGCGGGCCAGGTCGCGGTAGAGCTTGCGCGCCTCCTCGCTGGGGCGGACCCGCTGCGGGGGACGGACCGGCTGATCCGTGAGCATCGCCGCGGCCTCCGGGAACAGGCCCTCACCGCCCATCCAGCCGTGCAGCAGCTCTTCGACGCCGGGGATCGGCGTCAGGCGGGCCCGCAGCTCGTGAGCCTTGCGGACGTCCTCCGGGTCGCCGGTGCGGGCGGCCCGGGCCTCGGCGATCCGCGCGTCCAGCTCCTCGATCCGGGCGTACATCGGGCCGAGCTTCTGCTCGTGGAGCCGCGAGAAGTTCTCGATCTCGACGCGGAAGGTCTCCACCGCGATCTCGTACTCGATCAACGCCTGCTCGGCGGCCCGTACGGCCTGTTCCAGCCGCTCCTCGGGGCGGGACTGCTCAGCTTCCGGGGTCGTCACCCGACCAGCGTAGGCCACGGCGGCGCCGCGCTCGGCCCTCGCTGGGGGCAGGGGCTTCTGCGCGGGGGATCAGTCCGTACGCACACCGACGCGCACACCCGCTGGCCGCCACGCCCGTGCGTGCTCAGCCCCGCACACCCGCACCCTGCCACGCCCGGTGCTCAGCCCTACGCATCCGCACCCTGCCAGCCCATCCGCACTCAGCCCTGGGCATCCGCACCCTGTCACGCCCGTCCGCACGCCGCCGCGCGACGATCACACTCCCAGCTCGGCAGCGATCCTCCCCGCCCGTACCGCGGCCAGCAGCTCCGCGTGGTCCGCCTCCGTGCGGTCCGCGTAGGCGACGGCGAAGTCGGCGATCGCCTCGTCCAGTTCCTCGTTCTTGCCGCAGTAGCCGGAGATGAGTCGGGGATCGGCACTGTGGGAGTGGGCCCGGGCCAGTAGGGCGCCCGTCATACGGGCGTAGTCGTCTATCTGGTCGGCGGCCAGCGCCGCGGGATCGACGCTGCCCTTGCGGTTGCGGAACTGGCGGACCTGGTAGGGACGGCCGTCGACCGTCGTCCAGCCCAGCAGGATGTCGCTGACGACCTGCATGCGCTTCTGGCCGAGCACGACCCGCTGTCCTTCGTGGTCCGCCGGCGGCGCCTCGAAACCGGCGGTCACCAGGTGCGGTACGAGTGCGGAGGCGCGTGCCTCCTTCACCTGGAGCACCAGCGGCTCGCCCCGGTGGTCCAGGAGGAGCACCACGTACGACCGGGCGCCGACGCTGCCCGTACCGACGACGCGGAACGCCACGTCGTGCACGGCGTACCGGGCCAGCAGCGGCAGGCGGTCCTCCGGCAGCGTGGCCAGGTACTGCTCCAGGGACGCCGCCACCGCCGCGGCCTCCGTGTCGGGGACGCTCCGCAGCACCGGCGGGGCGTCGACGAAGCGCCGCCCGCCGTCCTGCGTCGGCTCGGTCGACCGGGCCGCGAAGCGGCCGCTGGTGTTGTGCCGCGCCTTCTCCGAGACCCGCTCCAGGGTGCCGAGCAGGTCGTGGGCGTCGGTGTGGGAGACGAGCTCCTCGTCCGCGATGGCGTTCCACGCGTCGAGGACGGGCAGTTTGGACAGCAGCCGCACGGTGCGGCGGTACGCGCCGACCGCGTCGTACGCCGCCCGGCGGCAGGTGTCCTCGTCGGCGCCGGCCTCCCGGCCCGCGAGGACGAGGGAGGCCGCGAGGCGCTTGAGGTCCCACTCCCAGGGGCCGTGCACGGTCTCGTCGAAGTCGTTCAGGTCGATGACCAGGCGGCCTCGCGCGTCTCCGTACAGGCCGAAGTTGGCCGCGTGGGCGTCGCCGCAGATCTGGGCGCGGATCCGGGTCGTCGGAGTGCGGGCCAGGTCGTACGCCATGAGGCCCGCCGCGCCGCGCAGGAAGGCGAACGGGGTGGCCGCCATCCGGCCGACGCGTATCGGGGTGAGCTCGGGCAGCCGCCCCTGGTTGGACTCCTCGACCGCGCTCACCGCGTCGGGGCGGGCACCGTCCAGGTCGAGCGTGGCGTGCGCATGGCGCGGGACCCGCTTGCGCAGTGCCTTGCCCTCGTCCTTGGGCGATCCCTCGGCGGGCCACTCGGCGAATCCCGCCACCCGCGGCAACCGACGCGCCGCCGTCCGCGCACCTCCCGCCACCACCCGCCCGTCGGCCGCCCCGGCTTCCGAGCCGCCCGGCATCACCCGCCCGTCGGCCGCCCCGGCTTCCGTGCCGCCCGGCACAGCCCGCTCCCCGCCCGCTCCGGCGTCCGTCGCCCCAGCACCCACCTCGGTCACCGCGACCGCCTCCCCCGCTCACACGCAGTACCGCGCGAGAAAACGCGCACGAACATCAACTCGTGCCGACCGTACAACCGCCGACCGCGAACGCGTCAGCCCCTGTGGACAACTCCCGAAGTGTGGAAACCCGAAACCCGAAAGCCGAAACCCGGGCCCGCAGATCCAGGCCCACCTCCCTGCCCCAGGAACCCACTCGCCCGGTCCCTTCGCCCCACCCCAGGACAGGCACCCACCCGGCCGAGCCCCCACCTCGCCCCAGGGCAGGCACCCGCCCGCCCCGTGCCCCACCCCACCCCAGGACGGAACCCGCCCGCCCCGGTCACCCCGCCACGGCCTCCAACCGGCTCTCCGCCAGAATCCGCCCCGCCCGCTCCGCCGAGATGTCGAGCCGGGCCAGCACCGCGGGCACGGCGATCCCGGGCAGCAGATGGTCGAACAGCACGACCACCCGGCGCTCCAGGTCCTCCCGCTGACAGCGCAGCTGGGACAGCAGCTGCACCCCCGAGAAGCTCGCCACCAGCAACTCCGCCGTCTCCGTCTCCTCGACGTGCGGCAGCAGCTCCCCCCGCGCCTTGGCCTCGGCCAGCGTCCGCGCGGTCTGGTCGATCCACATGCGGAACGCGGGAGTGCGGTCCAGGCCCAACGCCCCCTGGTCCAGGGCGAGTCCGACGCTGGCCCGCACCAGCGGCTCCTCGCGCAGCCGCCGGGCCAGGACCAGGCCGGAGTCGACCAGTTCCTGGAGCTTGCTGGCCTGCGGGGGCAGGGAGATCGCCAGCTGTTCCTCGAAAACGCCGAGGGCGAGCTCCTCCTTGGAGCCGAAGTGGAAGTACAGCGCGCCCTTGGTCACACCCGCCCGTTGCAGGATCTCCCCGATGGTCGCCGAGGTGTAACCACGTTCGTCGAAGACGGCCGCCGCCGCCTCCAGGATGGTCCGCCGGGTGCGGATCGCGCGCTCCTGTCGCGCCATCGGGTTCCTCCTGATCCCCGTAGATCTTCGCCAGATCTCCGTGAAGTCGCCATGACGTACGGGCGCGTGGGGTCATCTCCCAGCGATGTGGCCATCCGGTGCGGCCTTCGTCGGGCCTTTGAAAAAAACCGACCTGTCCGTATCTTAGTCCCACGCCGAACGGAACCAGGCTGTCGATCCCGGAGGGTTCCTCATGCCGCAGACAGGTCCCTTAAGCGCGCCCACGGAGGATCAGACCGGACTCCGGGGCGGTCCGGCAAGCGCGGCCGGTGAGGCGGTCGACGACACGGTGATCGCCAACGAGGACATGGTGATCGTCCGCCAGAACACCGACAACGCCGGTGACACCAACGGGATTCCACACGCCGCCCTCGGCATCTCCCGCGACAGCACGGCCTTCCCCGGTGGGAACGACCGGCTCTCCCGCGACGCCCCCAAGACTCCCCCCACCTCCACGGCAATTCCCCGCGACGACACCGCCACGGCCATCTCCCGGGTAACCAAAGAACTCGCCCACCGCACACGCGAATCCGACGTCTTCCCGACCCACTGGCGCCGGCTCTCCGACACCCGGTTCCTCGTCACGGCGTACTGGCCCGCCGTCCACGCCTTCTTCCGTCCGGTCGACGACCGCCACCAGGACCCGATGGTCGTCGGCGAAACGTTGCGGCAGACCTCGATGGCGCTCGCACACGCCGAGTTCGGTGTCCCGGCCGACACGCACTTCGTGATGTGGGACATGGACGTGACCGTCGACCCGGCCGCGCTGCTGCTCGCGGACGCCGCCGAGCCGGTCGCCGTCCACGTCGTCTGCTCGGAGATCCGCCGCCGGGGGCGCGGCCTGAGCAGCATGCGGACGACGATGCAGTTCCGCCGCGCCGGCCGGCTCGTCGCCCGCGGCACCGGCAGCACCGGCTGCACCTCGCCGGCGGCCTACCGCCGGCTGCGGGCACGGCAGTTGGCCGCCGTCGGGACACCGGTGCCGCTGCCTCCGGGCATACCGCCCGAGCTGGTCGGCCGCGACCGGGCCGAGGACGTCGTACTCGCACCGGACGACCGGCCCGGCGTCTGGCGGCTGCGCGTCGACACCGGCCACCCCGTCCTGTTCCCCCGCCCCAACGACCACGTACCAGGCATGGTCCTGTTCGAGGCGGCCCGGCAGGCCGCGACCGCCGCGTCCGGCGGCGCCCCCTTCCTGCCCGGGCGGATGTCCGTCTCGTTCAGCCGGTACACCGAACTGGACACCCCGTGCCTGCTGGAGACCGAGGTGCTCGACAAGGAGGAGGTGACCGTGCGGGTGTCGGGTGTGCAGAACGGCGAGTCCGCCTTCACCGCCACGCTCTCCGCCGCCCCCGACGCCCCGGCCCGGTCCGCGCCATGACGGTGAACCTCCTGCTCACGGGCGCGACCGGCTTCGTCGGCAGCCGGGTCGCGGACGCCGCCCGCCGCCAGGACGGCGTACGCCTGCGGTCGCTCTCCCGCCGCACGCCTCCGCCGGGCACCGGCGCCGAGGCAGACCACGTCCACGGCAACCTCGCCGATCCGCGCTCGCTGTACGGCAGTTGCGCGGGAGCGGACGTCCTCGTCCACTGCGCGTCGAGCATCGGCGGTGGCCCCGAGACCGCCGTAGCCGTCAACGACCGGGGCACCCGCGCCCTGGTCGACGAGGCGGTACGGCACGGGGTGCGCCGCATCGTCTACGTCAGCACGGCCGCCGTGTACGGCCGGGGCCCCTTCCACGGCGTACGGCCCGGCGAGGTGCCGCTCGCCCCCGCGTCGGCCACCAGCCGCACCCGCGCCGCGGCCGAGCGGCATGTGCTCGACGCGGGCGGCCTGGTGCTGCGGCCGCACCTCGTGTACGGGGAGGGCGACCGCTGGGTCGTCCCGGGCCTGGTGGGGCTGATGCGGGAGCTGTCCGCGACCGTGACGGGGTGCGAGGCGCTGCACTCGATGATCGACGTGGCGACCCTCGGCCGTGCCGTGGTGGCGGCGGCCCTGTCCCCCACGCCCGCCTCCGGGGTGCACCACGTCAACCACCCGGAGCCCGTGTCGTGTTCGGAGCTGCTCGCGGCCGTGTGCGGGCAGGTGGCGGCCCCCGGCGGCGGGGCGGCGGTGGACGTCACCACCGCCCGGGAGCGGGCGGCCGGGTCGCCGTCGGCGCGGCACCACCTCGCCATGCTCACGGTCGACCACTGGTTCGCGGACGACACCTTCTGGAAGGACCTGGACTGCGACCCGGGTGAGGGTTTCGCCACCGCCTTCTCGCGCGCGGCGCCCTGGTACCGGTCGTTCCTGCGGTCCGGTGAGGGCTAGCGCCTGCCGTCCGGATCCCGCCACGAACCGCTCAGCCGGTCGGAACCGGTCCGCCGCGAAACCGCTCAGTCGGTTTGGCTTCCCCCGCCTCACGATCGCAGATAGGCCAGCACCGCCAGCACCCTGCGATGGGTCTCCTCCGCCGGAGGCAGGTCCAGCTTGGTGAGGATGCTGCCGATGTGTTTGCCCACGGCCGCCTCGGACACCACGAGCCGGCGGGCGATCGCGCTGTCGGACCTGCCCTCCGCGACCAGCGCCAGCACCTCCCGCTCACGCGGCGTGAGCCGCTCCAGCGGGTCGCGGCGGCGGCGCAGCAACTGCCGTACGACCTCCGCATCGACGACAGTGCCGCCGGCCGCCACCTCGCACAGCGCCTCGACGAACTCCTCGACCTGGCCGACGCGGTCCTTCAGCAGGTAGCCGATGCCGGTCCCGTCACCGGAGTCGAGCAGGTCGGAGGCGTACGTCCGCTGCACGTCGCTCGACGAGGTCACCGTGTCCTTCCCCCGGGCAAGCTTCACCGCCGTGATGGGCCCCTCCGGCTCCGGCAAGTCGACCCTGCTGCAGTGCGCCGCCGCCCTGGACCGGCCCACCTCCGGGTCGGTCACCCTGGGCGGCACCGAGCTGACCGGGCTGAGTGAGCGGCGGCTGACCCTGCTGCGGCGCGAGCGGGTCGGCCTCGTCTTCCAGGCGTTCAACTGCTGCCGTCGCTGACGGCCGAGCAGAACGTGGCGCTGCCGCTGCGCCTGGCCGGCAAGCGGGTGCCCGGCGCCGGGTGCGCGAGGCGCTGCGGCGGGTCGGACTCGGCGACCGGGCCCGGCACCGGCCGACCGAGCTGTCCGGTGGCCAGCAGCAGCGCGTGGCCCTGGCCCGCGCCCTGATCACCCGCCCCGAGGTGCTGTTCGGTGACGAACCGACCGGCGCGCTCGACTCGCGGACCGGCCGCGAGGTGCTGGAACTGCTGCGCGGCCTGGTCGACGCCGAGGGACAGACGGTGGTCATGGTCACGCACGACCCGGTGGCCTCCGCCTGGGCCGACCGTGTGGTCTTCCTCGCCGACGGGCGGCTGAACGGCGAGCGGCCGGCGCGGGCGCCGACGCCATCGCCGCCCGTATGACCCGGCTGGAGGCCGTGCCGTGATGAGCGCCGCCCTGGGCACCCTGCGCACCCGCTGGGTCACCTTCGCGGGCAGTTTCGTCGCGCTGTCGCTGGGTGTGGCACTGCTCACCGTGACGGGCCTGACGCTGGCCTCCTCGCTGGACGCGCCCGACCGCCGCCCCGAACGGTTCGCGGCCGCGCCGGTCGTCGTCCGGGGGACGGACACCCTCAGGGTCCCGACCCCGGCCGGCGAGGGTGGCCAGACTCGGCCACCCGCGCTCCGTCCCCGCCACGACCCTCGCGCGGCTGCGGCGGCTGGGCACGGTCGTGGAGGACCGCTCGTTCCCGGTACGGGCCGTGGCGGACCCGCGGACCTGGTGGGCACCCCTGGTCCACCGCCGCGTTCGCCGCGTTCGCCCCGTACGCCCTGGACGCGGGGCGCGCGCCCCGCGCGTCCGGCGCGGCGAGGTCGCCGTCACCGGCCACTGTGCGCGGCCCGGCGACCGTCTGCGCACCGACCGGGGGACCGTACGGGTCGTCGGCACCCTGGCCCCGCGCGGTCATGGCGGCCCCCGACCGGGTGCGGGAGCTGGGATCGCTGCGGCTGGCCGGGGCCACGCGGTCGCAGGTGCTGCGGCTGGTGGGCGCCGAGGCGCTGACGGTGGTCGCCGTGGGAACGGCACTCGGGCTCCTGGTCGCCGGGCTCAACCTGGCGGGCATGTGGACCGCGTTGGGTCTGCTGTCGGTACGCACCACGATCGCCGTGCCGTGGACGGCCCTCGTCACGGCCGCGACCGCATGCGCGGTGCTCGCCGTCACCGCGCCCGCCGCACTGGCCCTGCGCCGGCGCGCGGCGGCAGGGGCGGGCGCACGGGAGTGATGCCCCGGTCCCTCCAGCGCGTGACGCTGCTCTCACTCGGGAGCTCATCGGGCCCTCCGGCTCCTGAGAGATGTCTCACATGCCGAAGGACCGCAAACAGCGGAACGGGCGGCATCTTGTCGATGCCGCCCGTTCCGACGGTGTGCGCGAGGGGGGAGTTGAACCCCCACGCCCTTGCGGGCACTGGAACCTGAATCCAGCGCGTCTGCCTATTCCGCCACCCGCGCATTGGGTGTGTCTCCGGCGCTTTCCCTTGGGTTCGGCGCCTTCCGACACCCAGAACATTAGCACGCTGTCCGGGGTGGATTCACATCCGTTTCCCCCGCCGCCCACCGGCCGAGCTCCCCCACGTCCGCACACGTATCAACATGTGCCACGCGACGTATCAACCTCGTACCGGTACCCCTCGTCCCGCCCCGAGCCGGTCGGGGTCCACAGTCCGGTGCGGGACACTGGTTTGCGGCCGCCTCTACGATCCTGGGCAGAAGGAAGCGCGGGAGTGCTTCCACAAGGAGTTCGAAGGGGAGCGCCGGGGGAACCACCCGATTGACCGGCGCGTGGATACGATCAGTAAGCAGTACCAGCGGTACCAGGTAAGCAGTAGGCAGCACGCAGGGCAGTACGGCAGGACGTCAGCGACGGAGGAGGTGCCCCATGGGAGTCCTGAAGAAGTTCGAGCAGCGTCTCGAAGGTCTGGTCAACGGCACCTTCGCCAAGGTGTTCAAGTCCGAGGTGCAGCCCGTGGAGATCGCGGGAGCGCTCCAGCGGGAGTGCGACAACAACGCCACGATCTGGAACCGCGACCGGACGGTCGTCCCCAACGACTTCATCGTGGAGCTGAGCACGCCCGACTACGAGCGGCTCAGCCCGTACTCCGGCCAGCTCGGCGACGAGCTCGCCGGCATGGTGCGCGACTACGCCAAGCAGCAGCGCTACACCTTCATGGGCCCCATCAAGGTGCACCTGGAGAAGGCGGATGACCTCGACACCGGCCTGTACCGGGTGCGCAGCCGTACGCTCGCCTCCTCCAGCAGCCAGCAGGGTGCCGCCGCGGCCCCCGCCGCCCCGCCGGCCGGACGTCCCGGCGGCTACGGCTACCCGCCGGCCGCCCCCGCGGGCGCCCCGCCCATGCCGGCCGCTCCGCCGCCCGGCGGCCGTCCCGGCGGGTACGGATACCCGCAGCCCGCCGCCGGACCGCGCCCCGGCGCCGCGCCCGCCGGCCGTACCCGCTACTGGATCGAGATCAACGGCACCCGCCATCAGATCTCCCGCGCGACCCTGGTGCTGGGCCGCAGCACCGACGCAGACGTGCGGATCGACGACCCCGGCGTCTCCCGCCGGCACTGCGAGATCCGGACCGGAACGCCCTCGACGATCCAGGATCTCGGATCCACCAACGGCATCGTGGTGGACGGGCAGCACACCACCCGCGCTACGCTCCGCGACGGCTCGCGGATCGTCGTGGGCAGCACCACCGTTATCTATAGGCAAGCCGAAGGGTGAAGCGGGGGCAATGTCAGAGCTGACCCTCACGGTCATGCGGCTGGGGTTCCTGGCCGTACTGTGGCTGTTCGTGATCGTGGCCGTGCAGGTCATCCGGAGCGACCTGTTCGGTACGCGCGTCACCCAGCGCGGATCGCGACGCGAGGCAGGCCGGGCCCAGCAGGCGGCCCGCCAGACGCCCCCGCCGCAACGCCAGCAGTCCTCGGGCGGACGCCAGCGCCGCAACGCGCCCACCAAGCTCGTCGTGACCGAGGGCACGCTCACCGGCACCACCGTCGCGCTGCAGGGCCAGACCATCACCCTGGGACGGGCGCACGACTCGACGATCGTGCTGGACGACGACTACGCCTCCAGCCGCCATGCCAGGATCTACCCGGACCGCGACGGCCAGTGGATCGTCGAGGACCTGGGCTCCACCAACGGCACCTACCTGGACCGGACCCGGCTGACGACCCCCACACCGATTCCGCTGGGCGCGCCGATCCGCATCGGCAAGACCGTCATCGAGCTGCGGAAGTAGTGCTACACCAATGAATGAGCGCGAGCGGAGCGAGCACGCAGCGGCGGTCCGGACCCAGGGCCCCGGCGCGCTCCCGACCGGAGGGTGGGCAGTGTGGCTCGACACGACCGGCTGTACCCGGAGCCGACGGGCGAGGTGCGCATGAGTCTGTCACTGCGCTTCGCCGCCGGATCGCACAAGGGCATGATCCGGGAAGGCAACGAGGACTCCGGTTACGCCGGTCCGCGCCTGCTCGCCATCGCCGACGGCATGGGCGGCCAGGCGGCCGGCGAGGTCGCCTCCTCCGAAGTGATCTCCACCATCGTCGCCCTCGACGACGACGTGCCCGGCTCCGACATCCTCACCTCGCTCGGCACGGCCGTGCAGCAGGCCAACGACCAGCTGCGCCAGATGGTCGAGGAGGACCCCAGCCTGGAGGGCATGGGGACCACCCTCACCGCCCTGCTGTGGACCGGGCAGCGGCTCGGCCTCGTCCATGTCGGCGACTCCCGCGCCTACCTGCTGCGCGACGGCGTGCTGACGCAGATCACCCAGGACCACACCTGGGTGCAGCGGCTGGTCGACGAGGGCCGCATCACCGAGGAGGAGGCCAACACGCACCCGCAGCGGTCGCTGCTGATGCGGGCCCTCGGCAGCGGCGACCACGTCGAGCCCGACCTGTCCATCCGCGAGGTCCGCGCCGGCGACCGCTACCTGATCTGCTCCGACGGGCTGTCCGGGGTCGTCTCCCACCAGACGCTGGAGGACACCCTCGCCGGCTACCAGGGCCCCCAGGAGACCGTCCAGAACCTCATCGAGCTGGCGCTGCGCGGCGGCGGACCGGACAACATCACCGTCATCGTCGCCGACGTCCTCGACCTCGACACCGGCGACACCCTGGCCGGGCAGCTGTCCGACACCCCGGTCGTGGTCGGCGCCGTCGCCGAGAACCAGCACCAGTTGCACGACAACGGCATCATGCAGACCCCGGCCGGCCGCGCCTCCGGCCTCGGCCGCCGGCACCAACAGGGCGGTGGGGGCGGCGAGTTCGGTCCGCCCGGCAGCGGCGACACCACCGGCTTCATCCCGACGGACGGATTCGGCTACGGCGACGACGACTTCGTCAAGCCGCGGAAGAGCCGCAGGTGGCTGAAGAGATCCGCCTACGGCCTGCTCGCCCTCGCCGTCATCGGCGGCGGCCTGTACGGCGGCTGGCGCTGGACGCAGACGCAGTACTACGTCGGCGCCAAGGACGAGCACGTCGCGCTGTACCGCGGCATCAGCCAGGACCTGGCCTGGGTGTCGCTCTCGAAGGTGGCCAAGGACCACCCCGAGATCGAACTCAAGTACCTGCCGCCCTACCAGCAGAAGCTCGTCGAGGCGACCATCGCCGAGGGCGACCTGAAGAACGCCCAGAAGAAGATCCAGGAACTGTCGGTGCAGGCCTCCGCGTGCAAGAAGCAGGCGCAGCGGCGCGCAGCCGAGAGCGACAAGAACGCCGGGACGGGCCAGGGCGAGGCCGGGGGCACCACGGGAACCACTCCCGCCTCGTTCACGTCCAAGGCCACGCCGACCCCGAACCCGTCGGGCTCCCCGTCCGGTTCGGCGACGGCGCCGGACAAGTCCCCGTCCCCGTCCACGACCGCACCCACTCCCAGCCCCGGCCCTACTCTCTCGGAGGAAGAGCAGAAGGTCGTCTCGCTGTGCGGTAAGCAGTAGGCAAGCCGTGAGAGGCCCCGTCACACGATGAGCAGTACTACCAACTCGCCGACGCACCACACGTCCACGATCGGCGCGATCGGCGCACCGAGCCGACGCAACACCGAGCTCGCACTGCTGGTGTTCGCCGTCGTCATCCCGGTGTTCGCCTACGCCAACGTCGGGCTGGCCATCAGCGACCAGGTGCCCTCCGGCCTGCTGAGCTACGGTTTGGGCCTCGGCCTGCTGGCCGGTGTGGGCCATCTCGTGATGCGCAAGTTCGCGCCGTACGCGGACCCGCTGCTGCTGCCGCTGGCCGCGCTGCTCAACGGGCTCGGGCTCGTCGTCATCTGGCGGCTGGACCAGTCGGAACGGCTGCAGCAACTGGCGAAGATCCAGTACGGAGCCTTCACCCCCTCCGCGCCCAGGCAGCTGCTGTACTCCGCCGTAGGTGTCGCCCTGTTCGTGGTGGTCCTGATCTTCCTCAAGGACCACCGCATCCTCCAGCGGTACACCTACGTCTCGATGGTCGCCGCCCTGGTCCTGTTGCTGTTGCCGCTCGTGCCGGGGCTCGGTGCCGACGTCTTCGGCGCCAAGATCTGGATCAGCGTCGCCGGTTTCTCCATCCAGCCCGGAGAGTTCGCGAAGATCATCATCGCGATCTTCTTCTCGGGCTACCTCATGGTGAAACGGGACGCCCTTGCGCTCGCCAGCCGCCGTTTCATGGGCCTGTACCTGCCCCGTGGCCGTGACCTCGGCCCGATCATCACCATCTGGGCCGTCAGTCTGCTCATCCTCATCTTCGAGAACGACCTCGGTACGTCGCTGCTCTTCTTCGGCATGTTCGTGATCATGCTGTACGTCGCCACCGAGCGGACCAGCTGGATCGTGATCGGTCTGCTGATGTCCGCCGCAGGTGCCGTGGGTGTGGCCACCTTCGCCAGCCACGTCCAGGCCCGAGTCGACGCATGGCTCGACCCGTTCGGCTGCTACAAGACCTCAGGCGCCTGCGAACAGATCGGCCAGTCGATCATGTCGTTCGGTTCCGGTGGTGTGATGGGCGCCGGTCTCGGCCAGGGCAACTCCGACCTCATCGGCTTCGCCGCCAACTCCGACTTCATCTTCTCCACCTTCGGCGAGGAGCTGGGCCTGGCCGGTGTCATGGCGATCCTGCTGCTCTACGCACTGATCATCGAGCGCGGCATCCGCACCTCGCTGGCTGCCCGTGACCCGTTCGGCAAGTTGTTCGCGATCGGCCTGTCCGGTGCCTTTGCCCTCCAGGTCTTCGTGGTGGCCGGCGGTGTCATGGGGCTCATCCCGCTGACCGGTATGACGATGCCGTTCCTGGCGGCCGGCGGTTCCTCCGTCATCGCCAACTGGGCCCTCGTCGGCATCCTGCTGCGCATCAGCGACACCGCCCGCCGCCCCGCCCCGACTCCTGCCACCGACCCCGACGCCGAGATGACCCAGGTGGTCCGCCCGTGAACAAGCCCCTGCGCAGGATCGCGATCTTCTGTGGCCTCCTTGTCCTCGCCCTGCTCATCCGGGACAACTGGCTCCAGTACGTCAAGGCGGACGCGCTGCAGAAGAACCCGAACAACCGCCGGATCGCGATCGAACGCTATGCCCTGCCCCGCGGCGACATCATCGTCGACGGAAAGCCGATCACCGGCTCCAAGGAGACGTCGGGCAGCGACTTCAAGTTCAAGCGGACCTACAAGAACGGCCCCATGTGGGCGCCGGTCACCGGGTACGCCTCGCAGGCGTTCGGGGCGACCCAGTTGGAGAGCATCGAGGACGGCATCCTCACCGGCAACGACGACCGGCTCTTCTTCCGCAACACCATGAACATGTTCACGGGCAAGAAGAGGCAGGGCGGCAATGTCGTCACCACCCTCGACGCCGACGCCCAGAAGGCCGCGTACGACGGTCTGAAGGCCCAGGGCGGCAAGGGTGCCGTCGTCGCCCTCGAGCCGTCCACGGGCAAGATCCTGGCCCTTGCCTCCTACCCGTCGTACGACCCGTCGTCGTTCGCCGGCAACTCCACGTCGACCGACACCAAGGCCTGGCAGAAGCTCCAGAAGGACAAGAACCCCGCCGACCCGATGCTCAACCGCGCGCTGCGCGAGACCTACCCGCCGGGCTCCACCTTCAAGGTGGTCACCGCGGCCGCCGCCCTGGAGCACGGCCTGTACTCGTCCGCGGACGAGAAGACCGACTCGCCGCTGCCGTGGACCATGCCGGACACCAGGACCGAGCTGAAGAACGAGGGCAACCTGCCCTGCAAGGACGCCACCCTGCGCGAGGCGCTGCGGGTGTCCTGCAACACGGTCTTCGGCAAGGTCGGCTCCGACCTCGGCAAGGACAAGATGCTGGAGACGGCGAAGAAGTTCGGCTTCAACGAGGAGCAGTTCACGCCGGTGCGCTCCAGCGCCTCGCTCTTCCCCGAGGAGATGGACCGCCCGCAGACCGCGCTGAGCTCCATCGGCCAGTTCGAGACCGCCGCGACGCCGCTGCAGATGGCCATGGTCGCCTCGGCCGTCGCCAACGACGGCAAGCTGATGAAGCCGTACATGGTCGACGAGCTCCAGTCCCCCGGCCTCGACCCCATTGAGAAGACCGAGCCGGAGGAGCTGAGCCAGCCGCTGACGCCGGAGCACGCGCAGATCCTGCAGTCGATGATGGAGACGGTCGTCAAGGACGGCACGGGTAGGAACGCGCAGATCCCCGGCGTCACGGTGGGCGGCAAGACCGGTACCGCCCAGCACGGTGTCGACAACAGCGAGAACCCGTACGCCTGGTTCATCTCCTACGCCAAGACCGACGACAGCTCGCCGGTCGCCGTGGCCGTCGTGATCGAGGACGAGAACGCCAACCGCGACGACATCTCCGGCGGTGGTCTCGCGGCGCCGATCGCGAAGAGCGTGATGGAGGCGGTCGTCAAGAGCAAGCAGTGACCCCGCTCACGTCTGCTTCACATCGGTGCACGTTGCGATACCGGTCCTGTATCGGGTGACGGGCTTGGCCAGGTCACACAAAGCGAGCCGGGTACGGTAGGCCCGGACGGCAGCCTCCGACCGTACAAGCGTGCCGGTCGGGACCGACGGAGAGGGCTGGTAGGTAGCTATGGAAGAGCCGCGTCGCCTCGGCGGCCGGTACGAGCTGGGCCAGGTGCTCGGCCGCGGTGGCATGGCAGAGGTGTATCTCGCCCATGACACCCGCCTCGGCCGCACCGTGGCGGTGAAGACGCTGCGCGCGGACCTCGCGCGCGACCCGTCCTTCCAGGCCCGGTTCCGCCGGGAGGCCCAGTCGGCCGCCTCGCTCAACCATCCCGCGATCGTCGCGGTCTACGACACGGGCGAGGACTACATCGACGGGGTCTCGATCCCGTACATCGTCATGGAGTACGTCGACGGCTCCACCCTCCGTGAGCTTCTTCACAGCGGTCGCAAGCTGCTGCCGGAGCGGGCCATGGAGATGACCATCGGCATCCTCCAGGGTCTGGAGTACGCCCACCGCAACGGCATCGTCCACCGCGACATCAAGCCGGCCAACGTCATGCTGACGCGCAACGGCCAGGTCAAGGTGATGGACTTCGGCATCGCCCGCGCCATGGGCGACTCCGGCATGACGATGACGCAGACCGCGGCGGTCATCGGCACGGCCCAGTACCTCTCGCCGGAGCAGGCGAAGGGCGAACAGGTCGACGCCCGTTCCGACCTGTACTCGACCGGCTGCCTGCTGTACGAGCTGCTGACGGTCCGGCCGCCCTTCGTCGGCGACTCACCGGTGGCGGTCGCGTACCAGCACGTCCGGGAGGAGCCGCAGGCGCCGAGCGTCTTCGACCCGGAGATCACGCCCGAGATGGACGCGATCGTGCTGAAGGCACTGGTCAAGGACCCGGACTACCGGTACCAGTCCGCCGACGAGATGCGCGCCGACATCGAGGCGTGCCTCGACGGCCAGCCCGTCGCGGCCACGGCCGCCATGGGCTCGGTCGGCTACGGCGGTTACCCCGACGACCAGCCGACGACGGCCCTGCGCGCGGACTCCGGCGCGGGCGCGACGTCGATGCTGCCGCCCATGAACCCCGATGACGGCGGTTACGGCTACGACGACCGCCCCGACCGGCGCCGCCAGCAGCGCAAGTCGCGCACCTCGACGATCCTGCTGGTCGTGGCGGGAATCCTGGTGCTCATCGGCGCGATCCTGATCGGGCGGTGGGCGTTCAGCGGCAGCGGCGGCGCGGACAACAACACCGTCCCGACGCCGTCCTTCGTGGGCGAGACCGAGGCCAAGGCCCGCAACCTCGCCAAGAACGCCGACCTGAACGTGCAGGTGGAGAAGAAGCCCTGCGAGGACCAGAGCAAGGGCAAGGTCTGCGACCAGGATCCGGAGCCCGGCACGGACGTCAACAAGGGCGACACCATCAACCTGGTGGTGTCCACCGGGGCGCCGAAGGTGGCGGTCCCGAACGTGATCGGGCAGAGCGTCGACGACGCCAAGTCCAAGCTGGAGGGCGACGACTACCAGTTCTCGGTCGAGACGGAGACCCGCGAGTCCTCCGAGGACCCGGGCACCGTCCTGGAGCAGAACCCGACCTCCGGCAAGGAGGTCGAGAAGGGCTCCACGGTCACCCTGGTCATCGCCAAGGCCGAGGCGAAGTCCACCGTCCCGGACGTCATCGGCAAGTCCTGTGACGAGGCCAAGGCCCAGATGTCGGCCAACGACCTGGTCGGCCAGTGCACCGAGCAGGACACCGACGACCCCAACCAGGTCGGCAAGGTCATCTCGACCACCCCGCAGGCCAACCAGCAGGTCGACAAGAACTCGACGGTGCAGATCGTCATCGGCAAGGCCAAGCAGCAGAAGGCGCAGGTGCCGGAGGTCCGTCTGCGTCCGCTGGCCCAGGCCAGGCAGATCCTGCAGCAGCAGGGATTCACCAACATCCAGGTCTCCGGCCCCACGGACGACAACGCGGTGGTGACCCAGCAGGACCCGCAGCCGGGTACCGAGGTCGACAACCCGGGCGGTCAGACGATCACGCTGACGACGGCCGGCGGCAACGGCGGCGGCAACAACGGCGGCGGCAACAACGGCGGCATCTTCGGAGGTCTCACCGGCCGCAGCGAGGACGACTGACCGGCCTGACAGCTCCTGGTACGCCAGAGCCCCGGCTCCCCTCAGGGGGCCGGGGCTCTGCCGTGAGGTCAGGGTGTCAGCGCAGTTCCTTCGGCGGCGTCCTCTCCTCGTCCACCTTCTCCACCCGCTCCAGTTCGCCCCACACGATGTAGCGGTACCGGCTCGTGTACACCGGCGTGCACGTGGTGAGCGTGATGTAGTGGCCGGCCTTCTTCCTGCCGGACTCCTTCGGGACCTGGGAGAGCACCTGGACGTTGTACTTCGAGGTTTCGGGAAGGATGCCGTAGACCTTGTAGACGTACCACTCGTCCTTCGTCTCGAAGACGATCGGGTCGCCCTTCCTGATCTTGTCGATGTTGTGGAACTTGGCGCCGTGGCCGTCCCGGTGCGCGGCCAGCGAGAAGTTCCCCTTCTTGCCCGACGTCGGCAGGGTCGCCTTGACGGGGTCGGTGTAGTAGCCGGCGACGCCGTCGTTGAGGACCTTCATCGAGGTGCCCTTCTCGACGAGGATCTCGTCCTTGCTCATCGCGGGCACGTGCAGGAAGCCGATGCCGTCCTTGCTGTCGAAGGTGACGGGGCCGCCGCCGTCGGACTCGTGGGTCCAGTGGTCACGGACCTTGTCGGCCTGCTGGTCCGCCGCGCGGTCCGCGACGACGTTCGTCCACCACAGCGAGTAGACGACGAACAGGCCGAGGACCAGGCCCCCGGTGATGAGGAGTTCCCCGAAGAAGCTGACGGCCGTCGCGATCCGGCCCATTCTGCGGCGGCGCGCCGCGGGCGGCCGTGACCCGGGCGCGTCGGTGTGCTCTGTGTGGTCCGTGTCGGTGGTCGCTGCCACGTTTCATCTGCCCTTAACTGACGAGCGCATCCGGCTTGCCCTTGCTGCGCGGCCGTTCCTCGACCATCTTGCCCCAGACGATCAACCGGTACTTGCTGGTGAACTCCGGCGTGCACGTCGTGAGTGTGATGTAGCGGCCGGGAGCGGTGAAGCCCGAGCCCTTCGGGATCGGTTCGAGGACGCTCACGTTGCTCGGCGACGTCACCGGCAGCATCGACGCCATCTTGTAGACGAAGTACTTGTCCTGCGTCTCGACGACGATCGGGTCGCCCGGCTGGAGCCGGTTGATGTACCGGAACGGCTCACCGTGCGTGTTGCGGTGGCCCGCGAGCCCGAAGTTGCCCGTCCGGGCGTCCGGCATCGCCGTCTTCAGCGCGCCGTCGGCGTAGTGGCCGACCATGCCCCGGTCGAGGACCTTCGTGTTGCTGGTGCCCTCGGCGATCGGCACGACCACGTCCAGCTTCGGGATGTGCAGGATGGCGAAGCCCTGCCCCGGCTCGAAGACGCCCGGGTTCCGTCTGCCGCTCGCCCAGTCGTCCTGGAGGCTGCTGGTCTCCTTGTCGGCCTGCGCGTGCGCCCGGACGTTGGTCCACCACAGCTGGTAACTGACGAACAGCAGCATCAGCACGCCGGTGGTGATGAACACCTCGCCGATCGCGCGGCTGGCGACGACGGCCGGGCCCGGCCTGCGTGCCCGGGCCTGCCGACGCGCCTCCACGCGCGACAGCGGCCGCTGCGGCTCCTCCTGCCGCGCCTCCGGTGCCTCCCGCGCCGACGACCCTGCGGTGCCGCCACGCCGCCCGTGACGCCGTTTGGCGGCCTTCCTGCGGGCCGCCCGGCCACCGGGGGCGGGCCCGCCGTGCGCGGCGGAGCCGGCCGACAGCGACGGCGGCGGATCCGGTATCCGCAGCGCCACCGTCTCCTCGTCGACGGGGCCGCCCGGGGCGACCGGGGGCTCGTACGCCGTGTCGTACGGCGTCTCAGGGGGCGTCTGCACCGGCTGCCGGCCGTACGACTGCCCGGGGGCCGCCTCGTACGTGCCGCTGCCCGTCGTCCCCCAGTCCTCGAACGCGCCCTGCGCCCCGTACGGCTCCTGCTGCCCGTACGAGGTGCCGGACTCGCGCTCGGGGCGCAGCGCCGTCACGCCGTGGCCCTGCCCACCACCGGGGCGAGGCCCGCCGACCGCGCCACGGCACCCTGGTCGCCACATTCCACCAGCCAGTTGGCCAGCATCCGGTGGCCGTGCTCGGTCAGCACCGACTCGGGGTGGAACTGCACGCCCTCGACGGGCAGTTCACGGTGCCTGAGGCCCATGATGATGCCGTCGTGCGTCCGGGCCGTGACCTCCAGCTCGGCCGGTACGGTCGCCGGCTCGGCGGCCAGGGAGTGGTAGCGGGTCGCGGTGAAGGGGGAGGGCAGGCCCGCGAAGACGCCCTTGCCCTCGTGCTCGACCAGCGAGGTCTTGCCGTGCAGCAGTTCCGGCGCCCGGTCCACGACACCGCCGTACGCCACCTGCATCGACTGCATGCCGAGGCACACGCCGAAGACGGGGACGCCGGTCGTGGCGCAGTGGCGGACCATGTCGACGCAGACGCCGGCCTCCTCGGGGGTGCCCGGTCCCGGGGACAGCAGCACGCCGTCGAAACCGTCCTGGGCGTGCGCGGTCGACACCTCGTCGTTGCGCAGCACCTCGCAGTCGGCGCCCAGCTGGTACAGGTACTGGACCAGGTTGAAGACGAAGCTGTCGTAGTTGTCGACGACGAGAATGCGCGCGCTCACTGGTTGTCCACCGTCACATCGTTGAAGGGCAGCAGCGGCTCGGCCCAGGGGAAGACGTACTGGAAGAGGATGTAGACCACGGCGAGGATCAGCACGAGTGAGATGAGCGCCTTCACCCATCCGTTCCCCGGCAGATGCCGCCAGATCCAGCTGTACATGCCGTCCCTTCCGTCGTACCACGGCACCCGACTCACGCCGTACGTCACCAGACTAACGGCGTAACGCCTTCGGTTTCCCGGCCTCCACGGGCTGGGTCGAGTCCAGATGCGCCCAGACGATCAGCCGGTGACTGTGCCCCCATTCCGGTTCGCATGTGGTCAGCGTCAGATAGCGGCCCGGGCGCGTATACCCCGACTTACGTGGCACAGGGTCGATCACCTCGATGTCCGAGGGCACGGTTTTGTACGGGCCTTGGTCGATCCGATACGTGAACCACGTCGTGCCGTCGGTCAGGACCACCGCGTCTCCCCGCCTGAGCCGGGGAAAGTCCTTGAAGGGGTCGCCGTGGGTACGCCGGTGGCCGGCCACCGCGAAGTTGCCCTTCTGCCCGAGCTGCGCGGTGTCGGCGTAGTGGCCGAGCCCCTTCTTCAGGGTGGCGGTGGAGGTGCCTTCCAGGACGGGCTTGTTCCACGTGAAACCAAGACGCGGAATGTGCATGATCGCGAAAGGTCTGCCGCGTGCGTAGGGCGCGGGCTGCGGCGGACTCGCGGGGGCGGCTGCTCCTGGGGGCCGTGCACTCTGCTCCGCCCATCGCCGGTGGAGCTGGTCGATCTGGTCGTCCATGACGTCGTCGGCCCGCACACCGGTCCAGAACAGCACGTGGACGACGAAGAGCACGATCACCGTCCCGGCGGTGACGCACAGTTCGCTGACGGTCCTGACGATCACGCGCAGCGACACGGCGCCCCCCCCGGCGGCAGCTACTCCACAGGCTTCGCGTAGTGCAGGTCCACTGTGCCCGAGTAGCCGGGCAGAGTCACCGTTCCGTCGTCCTCGACCTGCCAGCCGAGCCCGTAGACATTGACGTACACCATGTAGTTCTGGATCGCCGGCGAGGCCGCGAGCGCCTTCTTCAGCTTCTCCGGCTCGCCCACCGCCGTGATCTTGTACGGCGGTGAATAGACGCGGCCCTGCAGGATCAGCGTGTTGCCCACGCAGCGCACCGCGCTGGTGGAGATCAGCCGCTGGTCCATGACCTTGATGCCCTTCGCGCCGCCCTGCCACAGGGCGTTCACCACGGCCTGGAGGTCCTGCTGGTGGATGACGAGGTAGTCGGGCTGCGGCTCCGGGTAGCCCGGGAGCTTGGCGGTGGCGTCGGGCGGGGCGTCGTTGAGCGTGACCGTGATCGCCTCGCCCGTCAGCTTCTGTGTGCCCGCGCGCTTCTCCAGGGCCGCGAGCTTGTCGTCCTCCGCCTTGGTGCTGCCGTCGTCCCGCTCGGCGAGCGTCTCGATGTCCTCGCGCAGCGCCGCGTTGGACTCCTCCAGCTCGCCGTTCTCCTGGCTGCGCTCGTGGATGAGGTCGGACAGCTTCAGCAGGGAGCTGTCCGTACGGATGTCGGTGCCCTTGGCCGTGTTGAAGCTGGTGAGGAAAAGGAGGCCCGCGAGAGCGAAGACACCTGCGGTGAGCAAGCGCACGGGGCGGAAACGGCGTGGGCGGGCAGGGGTGGAACCCGTCCCGGGGGAGTCGGCAGAATTGCTCAACGTACCCTTATCTCCTTCGGCGCCGCGGAAGCACTACGCTAACGGACGCCCGGGGGAGCACTAAGAGTCCCCTTGTACGCTGCCCCGAGCCCGACCCCAGTTCCCTGCGCGGCCACGCAGCGCATCGACAGGAGAGACCCTCGTGCCGAAGTCACGTATCCGCAAGAAGGCCGACTACACGCCGCCCCCGGCGAAGCAGGCAACCGCGCTGAAGCTGACCAGCCGCAGCTGGGTCGCGCCCGTCATGCTGGCCCTGTTCCTCATCGGCCTGGCATGGATCGTCGTGTTCTACGTCACCGACGGCTCGCTGCCCATCGACGCCCTGGGCAACTGGAACATCGTGGTGGGCTTCGGCTTCATCGCCGCCGGATTCGGTGTCTCGACGCAGTGGAAGTAGCTCTGCCCAGGGCTGTTCGCTGAGTTATCCACAGCCGTTTTCCACATGGGGAAAAGAAACGACGATCTGTGGATAACCTGTCGGACGTTGACGCCGGTATGACTGAACGACCGGCATCCGAAAGCATGTTCGCCCCCTGCGCTGACCTGCGGAAACGCGGTCCGGCGACAGGGGGCACAGCTGTTCCCGCACGGTATGCACAAGATCCGCCACACGCTGTGGACAACAGTGGCGCTCAGGTGAGCTGCGCCGTCCTCAACAGGGTCATGAGGACGACCGCTGCCAGGACCAGCGCGCAGACGCCGTACTGGATCAGCGCCCTCCGCTCGCGCGGGGCGTGGACCATGGCATAGCCGATGACGACGCCGGCGACGAGGCCGCCGATGTGGGCCTGCCACGCGATGCTGCTCCACCCGAAGGTGATGATCAGGTTGATCACCAGCAGGGCGATGATCGGCCGTAGGTCGTAGTTGCGGCGGCGCATCAGAACACCGGTCGCGCCGAACAGGCCGAAGATGGCACCGGAGGCGCCGAGCGATGCGGTGCCGGGCGCGGCCAGGAGATAGGTCAGCGCACTGCCAGCCAGTCCCGAGACGAAGTAGAGCGCCAGGTAGCGGGCCCGGCCGAGCGCCTCTTCCAGGGGACCGCCGAGCCACCAGAGGCTGAGCATGTTGAAGGCGATGTGCCAGATGGCCTCGTGCGTGAACATCGCGGTGACCAGGCGGTACCACTCGCCCTCGGCGACGCCCAGGGTGGGGCCGAACGGCCCCGGCGGCCACGCGCCGACCAGGACGAGGTGGTTAAGGAGCGACGGCCAGGCCTGCACGGCGACGAACACCGCGAGGTTGATCCCGAGCAGGATCTTGGTGACCAGATGGGGGTCGGCCGCGATGGTGCCGCCGGCGAGGGTGCGGGGCCGCGACGCGCCGGGCGCGTGTCCGGTGCCGGAGCCGCCGCGCACACAGCTGGGGCACTGGAAGCCGACGGAGGCGTTGACCATGCACTCGGGGCAGATCGGGCGCTCGCAGCGGGTGCAGCGGATGCCCGTCTCGCGGTCCGGGTGGCGGTAGCAGACGGGGACGCTGTGGGCGTCCTGCGGGCTGCCCGCAGCCTGGTCGTCCATGAGATCCCCTAAGTCGTGGTCGAGGGCGCCGGGAGAACGCACCGCCCCGCCCATCCTTACGGATGAGCGGGGCGTTTGGTTCCCTCTGGGGGCTTTCGCGCGCGGCCCTGGCGGGTCGTCGCTCAGCCCTCGCGGGTCTCGATCTCGACCGACTCGATGACCACGTCGTTGAGCGGGCGGTCGGTGCGCGGGTTGGTCTGGGCGCTCGCGATGGTGTCCACGACCTTCTGGCTGGCCGCGTCGGTGACCTCGCCGAAGATGGTGTGCTTGCGGTTCAGCCAGGCCGTCGGGGAGACGGTGATGAAGAACTGCGAGCCGTTGGTGCCCGGGCCGGCGTTGGCCATCGCCAGCAGGTAGGGCTTGTCGAAGCGCAGGTCCGGGTGGAACTCGTCCTCGAACTGGTAGCCGGGACCGCCGGTGCCGTTGCCCAGCGGGTCACCGCCCTGGATCATGAAGCCGCTGATCACCCGGTGGAAGACCGTGCCGTCGTAGAGCTTGTCCGTGGACTTCTGACCGGTCGCCGGGTTGGTCCACTCCCGCTCGCCCTTGGCGAGCTCGACGAAGTTCTTGACCGTGATCGGCGCGTGGTTCGGGAAGAGCCGGACCTCGATGTCGCCGTGGTTGGTCTTCAGGGTGGCGTAGAGCTGCTCAGCCACGATCTGCCTTCCGTTGTCTTTCCGTGACCCCCTGATCCTCGCACGGACCGGCCCCCGCGTCGCCCGACGTCCTTCATCGGCGCTCGTGGGAGGGACCGACGGTTGCAGAAAAACCGGTCGAGTGGCCCCGGGACGGGAGCGCGGAGCGACGATCCGTGGCATTGTCGACGACAAGCTCCCGTTGCCCCGTATTCATCCGCTCTTGTACGTGATCCGCTCTCGATCGGCTTGTGATCGGCGTTTGGCCGGAGATCGCCCGGAGTCACCTTTCGTGACCCGGATGCCCGCCCACACATGCCTGACAGCGTCCCGGCAGGCATGATCCGTAAAAGGGTGGAAAGTCGAAATACCGTACGCCACCGAGGAGGAGGAACCCGTGACCCGCATCGACAGCGTGCGCGCCGCGACTGGTTCGGCGAAGGACAGCGTGCTGCACGCCGCGGAAGTGGTGGCGCCCTACGCCGACACGGCCAAGGACAGGGCCGCGCACTACGCACACGAGGCACGCGTACGGCTAGCGCCCAAGGTGACGCAGGCCGCCGGGCAGGCTCGCGTCCAGTACGGCGCCCATGTGCAGCCGTATCTGGAACAGGCCCGTTCGCATGTGCCGCCGAAGGTCGACCAGGCCGCCCAGGAGGCCGCCGTCCGCGCCCGTAAGGCCGCGCGGCAGGCGGCGGAGTACTCCCGGCCGATGATCGAGCAGGCCGTGACCGCGGCCGGGCCCATGAAGGACGAGGCCGCCGCCCGCAGTGCCGCCGTGCTGGCCGCACTGCGCGGCCAGGTGTCGCCGAAGGAGATCCAGAAGCTGATCCGCAAGCACGAGCGGCGAGCGAGGGCCGGACGGGCCGCGAGGACGCTGGTGATGGTGGGCGTCATCGCGGGGGGCGCCTTCGCCGCCTGGAAGTGGTGGGACAAGCAGGCCAACCCGGACTGGCTGGTGGAGCCGCCCGCGGCGACCGAGGTTCCCGAGTCGGGCCGGCTGGCGTCCGTGGACGGCAGCGGCCAGTCGAGTCTCGACCCCGAGGTCCAGGCGAAGGAGGCCGAGGAGGAGGCCGCCAAGCGCGACGAGCGTCCCTGACGCCCGAAGGCCGCGTTCACGCCCCGGCGCCCGTACGACATCACGGCGGGGCGGGAGACTTGAGGTCTCCCGCCCCGCCGTGATGTTTCACGTGAAACGCTCCTGGCCCGCGGGCGGCCGGATCGCACGTATGGACAGGCCGGCGACCGACGACCTCACGCCGTTGCTCGATCCCCTCAAGGCGCTCGCCAACCCCGTGCGGCTCCATGCTCCAGTGGCTGCGGAACCCCGCGGACCACTTCCCCGTCGACCCGGCCGTCACCGATCCGCGTGCCGTGGGCGTCTGCGTCAGCCACATCCAGGCCAAGACCGGCCTGGCCCAGTCCGCCGTCTCCGCCTACAGGGCCACACTGGAACGCGCGGGCCTGGTGCGCTCCACCCGCGTCGGCCAAGTGGACCCACTACCGCCGCGACGAGGAACGCATCAGCCGGCTGCTCGGCGACCTGGCACGGGGCGTCGGTGCGCTCGACGCCTAGCGCCCCTGGCCTTCTTCCCCCTTCAAAGAGCCCCAGGTCAGGGGTGGTTGACCGTGTGACATCATGACCACCCCTCAGGGGCCTCGGTCCTCGCGGCGGCGTCCGGTCGGCGCCCGGACACGCGACCACCTTGCCGAACCGATCCGGGAAACAGGCGATTCGATCACCATGAAGAGCGGCCAGACGGCGTTGACCATGCAGGACGCCATCCTCACCCTGCAGAAGTACTGGAGCGACAACGGCTGCATGATCACGCAGCCGTTGAACACCGAGGTGGGCGCCGGTACCGCCAACCCGTCCACGGCCCTGCGGGTGATCGGCCCCGAGCCCTGGAGCGTCGCCTACGTGGAACCGAGCGTCCGGCCGGACGACTCGCGCTACGGCGAGAACCCCAACCGGCTCCAGACCCACACCCAGTTCCAGGTGATCCTCAAGCCCGACCCGGGCAACCCGCAGGAGCTGTACCTGGGCAGTCTGCGGGCCCTCGGCGTGGACCTGCGGGCGCACGACGTGCGGTTCGTGGAGGACAACTGGGCCTCCCCCGCGCTCGGCGCCTGGGGTTTGGGATGGGAGGTCTGGCTGGACGGCATGGAGATCACCCAGTTCACCTACTTCCAACAGGTCGGCGGCGTCACGCTCTCCCCGGTGTCGGTGGAGATCACCTACGGCCTCGAACGCATCCTGATGAACCTCCAGGGCGTGTCCCACTTCAAGGACATCGTCTACGCGCCGGGCATCACCTACGGCGAGGTCTTCGGGCAGAACGAGTACGAGATGAGCCGCTACTACCTCGACGACGCCGACGTCGACACCAACCACCGGCTCTTCGAGTCGTACGCGGCCGAGGCACGGCGCCTGCTGGACCTGGAGCTGCCGGTACCGGCCTACCTGTACGTGCTCAAGTGCAGCCACACCTTCAACGTGCTCGACGCGCGCGGCGCGATCAGTACCACGGAGCGCGCCAAGGCGTTCTCCCTGATGCGCGGCCTCACCCACGAGTCGGCCCAGTTGTGGGCGCGGCGCCGCGCGGCCCAGGAGCACCCGCTGGGCGTGGCGGCCGCGCCGGCACCGGCCGTGCGCGCCCCTCTGCCCACGGTGCCGGGTCCCGAGACGCTGCTGTTCGAGATCGGCGTGGAGGAGCTGCCGTACGCCGAGGTCCGCGCCACCGCCGACGCGGTGCGCGAGGCGATCACGGCCAAGCTGGCCGCCACCCGGCTGGGGCACGGGGCGATCACCGCCATGGCCACGCCGCGCCGGGTCGTGGTCACGGTCGAGAACGTGCAGCCGCGTGAACCGGACACCGCCAGGACCGTGCGGGGTCCCAAGGTGGCCGCCGCCTATCGCGACGGCGCCCCCACGCCCGCGTTGCTGGGCTTCGCCCGCGCTCAGGGCGTCGACCCGGCGGACGTGCGGGTCCTCGACGTCGGCGGGGTTGAGTACGTCGCGGTGACCCGTGACGAACCCGGCCGCACGGCCGTCGAGGTGCTCAGCGACCTGCTGGCCGAGGTCGTGTCCGGGATGCGCTCCGCCCGCAACATGCGGTGGAACGACCCGGCGCTGTCGTTCTCCCGTCCGGTCCGCTGGCTGCTCGCCCTGCTCGGCCGTACCCCCCTGCCCGTCGCCGTCTCCGCGCTCGCCTCGGGCGACACCACGCGCGTGCACCGCACCGCACCGGACCCGGTCGTCCAGGTGATGTCGGCCGAGGGCTACGCCCACGTCCTGCGCGCGCACGGGATCCTGCTGGACCGGGAGGCCCGGCACGCCGCCGTGGTGCGCGGCGCCGAGGCGACGGCGGCGGAGGTCGGCGGGCACATCGACGTGGCCGGCGAGGCCGGGCTGATCGACGAGATCACCGACATCGTGGAGTACCCGCACCCGGTGCGGGGCTCCTTCGACGAGCGCTACCTCGAACTGCCCGCGAGCGTGCTGACGACCGTGATGCGCAAGCACCAGCGCTATCTGCCGGTGCTGGACGGCGCCGGCCGTCTGCTGCCGCACTTCGTCACCTTCGCCAACGGCCTGTGCGACGACGACGTGGTGCGCTCGGGCAACGAGGCGGTGCTGCGGGCCCGTTACGAGGACGCCGCCTTCTTCTGGCGGGCCGATCTGAAGGTCTCCCCCGAGGAGTTCCGCCGCCGCCTGGACAAGCTGACGTTCGAGGACCGGCTCGGGACGGTCGCCGACCGCGCCGACCGTATCGCCGCCCTCGCCCTGGACCTGGCCCAACGCGCCGGGCTCGCCGAGGAGCCGGTGGCCACCGTGCGCCGCGCCGGCCGACTGGCCAAGTTCGATCTGGCGTCGCAGATGGTGATCGAGTTCTCCGGCCTGGCCGGGGTGATGGCCGAGGAGTACGCGCGCCGCGCCGGTGAGCCGGCCGAGGTCGCCATTGCCCTGGCCGAGATGGAGCTGCCACGTTCGGCCGGCGGTGCGCTGCCCACCGGTGAGGCGGGCGCCGTGCTTTCGCTCGCCGACCGGTTCGACCTGGTGACGGGCATGTTCGTGATCGGTGCCGTGCCGACGGGCAGCTCCGATCCGTACGGGGTGCGCCGGGCCGCCATCGGTCTGCTCAACGTCCTGCGGAGCGTCCCCGCGATGGCCGGGGTGCGGGTCGGGGACGGGTTGCGCGCGGCGGCCGAACGCTATGCCGCGCAGGGGGTCGAGGTGCCCGACGAGCGGCTCACGGAGGCCGCCGAGCTGATCACCCGCCGCTACGAGCAACAGCTCATGGACGCGGGACACGAGCACCGCCTCGTCCAGGCCGTTCTGGTGTGGGCGGACCGTCCCGCCCACGGCGACCGCACCCTGGCCACGCTGGAGCGGCACGTCGGCACCGAGGAGTTCGACGGGCTGACGACCGCGCTGCAGCGGGTCGTGCGCATCCTCCCCGAGGACACGCCGCGGGGCGACGCGGTGGACCGGTCGGCGCTGACGGCGCCCGCCGAGCTCCGTCTCGCCGAGTGCGCCAAGGACGCCCACCGGGCCCTGCACGGCCGCGAGGACGACCTCGCCGCGCTGATCGAGGTCTGCGCCCCGCTCGTCGCCGCGATCCACACCTTCTTCGACGAGGTCCTGGTGATGGACCCCGACCCCACGGTCCGCGCGGCCCGCCTGGCCCTGCTGGACGACGTGGCCCGGCTGGCCCGCACCACCCTGGACTGGAGCGCACTGTGAGGCGGGCCTGACAGGTGCCGTGAGGCGGCTCGGCACCTCGCCGTCGCCGTGGCGGAGCGCCGGGCCGAGGCCGGCCCGGCACAGGACCTGCACGAGTACGGGCCCATGACGTCAGGGCGGTGGTCGTGCCCGCCGGGACGGCGCGGGTGCCGGCGAAGAAGGACCCTCGGCAGGCGCACCGGCGGGGGAGAGGCGCCAGCGTGCCGTGGAGCCGACCGGGCATCGGGAATGCGCCGCCGATAGCGGTGCGTGGAGGAGAAGAACACGGTTCTGCCTCGCCCGGCGCGCACGCCGCGAGCTCACCGCCCGCGTCGGCGCCGAAGTCCCGTGCCGACTGGGTCAGTTGGTCCGGCGGTCAAGGCAGAAGCGCCCGTCACCCGGGCACCCCTGATCGCCACTGCGCGTGACCGGTCGGCAGGGCCCGCAGGACTTCGCGATGTGGAAGGCGACCATCGAAGGTGACTGTCGTGCGGTGACGGACACCACCGTCCGCACGGTGCCCGACCGGCGCGCGACGGCGGTCCGGTACGGCTCGTCATGGGGAAAGCCCCGTGGGCCAGGCTGAACGGCGCCCGAACCACGCTGGACAGCCCCCGAACGACGGTCGCCGGCCTCCGCAGCCGCGGCGGCCGACCGGTGCACGCCTAGTCACCGCCCGGCCGACGCCACCCTTTGAACCGTCCCGGCCAGTGGAACCTCCGGCTGGTCGCGGCTCCCCCACGAAAAACGCCCCCCGATCCCGCGCTCTCGCAGGTCGGAAGGCATTGATCGAGTGGAGCCTAGGGGAGTCGAACCCCTGACATCTGCCATGCAAAGACAGCGCTCTACCAACTGAGCTAAGGCCCCGGATGGGGAACGTCCGCCAGGAAGAACACATCCCGGCGCGTGCCGGAGACCAGAGTACCGGGTCACCCCCGGGATTCCACAAAAAATGGGGGGTCCCCGTCGCCGACCACGCTCCGTAAGATGCTCGGCGTGGTTCGCTACAGCGAACCACCGTATTGGGGAAGCGATGGGGAGACGCAATGGACGCCGCACAGCAGGAAGCCACCGCAAGAGCGCGGGAACTGCAGCGGAACTGGTACGGGGAGCCGTTGGGGGCGCTCTTCCGTAGGCTCATCGACGATCTTGGTCTCAACCAGGCTCGTCTCGCGGGGGTACTGGGACTGTCGGCACCGATGCTGTCGCAGCTGATGAGCGGCCAGCGGGCGAAGATCGGCAACCCGGCCGTGGTCCAGCGGGTGCAGCTGCTGCAGGACCTCGCCGCCCAGGTCGCGGACGGCAGTGTGAGCGCCGCCGAGGCCACCGAGCGCATGGAGGAGATCAAGAAGTCACAGGGGGGCTCGGTGCTCAGCAACACCACGCAGACGACGAGCAGTTCGGGAGCGCCCACGGTCAAGCGGGTGGTCCGTGAGATCCAGTCGCTGCTGCGCTCGGTGGCGGCCGCGGGCGACATCATCGAGGCCGCGGACACCCTCGCCCCGACCCATCCGGAACTGGCGGAGTTCCTCCGGGTGTACGGTGCCGGCCGTACCTCTGACGCGGTCGCGCACTACCAGTCCCACCAGAGCTGATCCCACCGCCCGGCCGCCGAAGGGGGTTCGGCAGCCGGGCGCCGAGTGAGGCGAGGGGACGGCGCCACCGCACCGAGGGCGGGCACCGGGGGGTGTGCACCGCCGGCGGGGACGGATCGGCGCACGGGGGAGTCGTCTCGCTCGTCGAGGGGGAAGCAAGGGGGGAGACCGCAGGGGGAGGAGCGACGCACGACCATGGGTGAGGTCTTCGCCGGCAGGTACGAACTGGTCGACCCGATCGGACGCGGAGGGGTCGGCGCCGTGTGGCGCGCCTGGGACCACCGCCGGCGCCGCTACGTGGCCGCCAAGGTCCTGCTGCAGAGCGACGCCCACTCCCTGCTCCGCTTCGTCCGCGAACAGGCCCTGCGGATCGACCACCCCCATGTGCTCGCTCCCACCAGCTGGGCCGCCGACGACGACAAGGTCCTGTTCACCATGGACCTGGTCGCCGGGGGCTCGCTGGTCCACCTGGTCGGAGATTACGGTCCCCTGCCGCCCGCCTTCGTCTGCACGCTGCTCGACCAGCTTCTGGCGGGGCTGGCCGCGGTGCACGCCGAAGGGGTCGTGCACCGTGACGTCAAACCCGCCAACGTGCTGCTGGAGGCCACCGGTACGGGTCGGCCGAGACTTCGGCTGTCCGACTTCGGCATCGCCATGCGGCTGGGCGAGCCCCGCCTGACGGAGACCAACCTCGTGGTGGGGACGCCGGGTTACCTCGCGCCCGAGCAACTGATGGGCTCGGAACCGGACTTCCCCGCCGACCTGTTCGCTGTGGGACTGGTCGCGCTGTACCTGCTGGAGGGTGCCAAGCCGGACAGCAAGGCACTCGTGCAGTACTTCGCCGAACTCGGCACACCCGGCGCGCCCAAGGGCATACCCGAACCGCTGTGGCAGGTCGTGGCCACGCTGCTGCAACCGGACCCGCAGGCGCGGTTCCGTACGGCCACCGGGGCACGGAAGGCCCTCGCCGCTGCCGCGGAACTCCTCCCGGAGCCGGGACCCGACGACGAGCTGATCGAGATCTTCGACCAACTCGGCCCACTGCCCTCGGGCTTCGGCCCCGACGGCCCGCTGAAACGGGCGTCGGGCTTGGCTCCGAGGGGCGAGCAGGGCGTTCCCTCTCTGCCCGGCCAGGGTGACCCACGGTCCCGGTCGGGCACCAACACCCCCGGCTCCCGGCCAGGCCCCCACTCCAGCGCCGGCTCGGCGTCCCCCCAGTCCGGGTCGGTGGGCGGGGCCGACCCCGAGACTGGGACTGGGGCAGGGGCAGGGTCGGTAACCGGCAGCGGCTCGGCGCACCCAGGGGCCGGCGCGGGCTCCCCCTCGACGGACTCCCATTCAGGCGTCGTACCGCCGCCCGATCCGCGACGGAACACGCACGGGGCCACGGGCGCCGACAGGAGCGCGGCCACGGACACGGGCACGGGCACGGATCGGGCCGCGTCGGCGACGCCGTCCGCCGCGGTGCAACCGCCCGCCATGTCCGACACGGGCAGTTTCCACCTGCCGCCTCCCCAGACCACGGTCACCTCCACCCCTCAGCCGGCCCCGCAGCCACGCAGACCCCAATCACACCAGCCACATGACGTACATGACGTACATGAGGCCCACGAGGCCCAGGGCCAGGCACGGGCGCAGCCCCACCCAACGGCGCAGCAGCAGCCCGCGTACGTCTCCCCCTACGACCCCACTCACCCGCTGCCCTCCCCACGGCCACAGGGGTCGCACATGCCACCGGCCCCACCGGCGTACCCCGCGCAGGCCCTGACCCCGGCGCCGCAGCAGCGCGCCGACGCCTCTACTGCTTCGTACACCGCCGAGGTCCCGCAGGTTCCAGCTTCTTCGCAGGCAATGCCCCGACACCGCACGAACCGGCGCCGCCGCCGTCGCACCGGCCCTCCGGCCAAGGTGGCGATCCCGATACTCCTCCTGGCGCTCGCCTGCTACGCCGTGGGTTTCTGGGCACTGAGCCGCATCTGAGACGACGCGGTCGGACAGACGTCGGCGTCGGCCGCACAGCATCGCCCTACGAGGAGACCCGGCCCTTCCTCCGAGCGGCCACCGTCCACACCCCGAGGCCCGCCAGCAGGACGCTCCCGGTGCCGATTCCGCCCACCGCGACCGCCTTCATCGCGGTGTCGTCGCCTGCGGACGCCCCTTCGGCCGCCACCGCCCGGCCCCCTTCCGTGACCTGGAAGACGTCCTGCGGAACGGACTCCCCCGCGTACTCGGGCCCGGCTTCCCCCGCACCGCTCACCCGCACCCGCAGCGTCAGCGCGACCGGCGCGTCCCCGAAGCTGTCGGCCACCTTCTCCGCCAGGTGGGCGACGAGGTAGTAGGACCCGGCGAACCGCATCGCGCTGACCCGGCCGACGGCGGTGTAACGGTTGGCGTAGTCGACCGGCGGCAGGGGCGCGAGGCTGTCCGACTTCTGGCGGCCGTTGTAGAAGACGCCCATGTCCTCGACGAGGCCGCGCGCGGGGTTGTGCAGTGCCAGGTCGAGGGCGTGGGGGGCATAGCCTCGTCCGGTGGAGTCGGAACTGCCCAGTTCGGCCGTGACGGAAAGCTGCTGGCCCCAGTCGACCGGCACCTTGTAGAAGAGCGTCTGGCCGGGCCGGATGTCGTCCCGCCAGACGCCCTGCCCGAGGGACACCGCGCGCGAGAATCCCGCACCGCCCGGGCGGCGCACCGCCTCCCCCGCGAGGTGCTGGGGCGAGGCGGAGTTCCACTCCTTGGGCCCGCTCGTCGCGCCGGCCTCGCGCAGACCGGGCTCCGACACGACGGCGAGCTCCACCTCCCAGGCGTCCGCCGACGCACCCTGACCGCCCCGACCGGCACGCTCGACGGACACGTAGTACGTCCCTGCCTCCCGGCAGACGGCCCTGGAAGGGGAGATCTCGCGGGCGGCCCACGCCGTGATCGGATGCGGGCTGCCGGGCGCGCCGAAACTCGCGATGTCGAGGGAACAGGAACGGCCGTCGGCGTTCTCCACGGAGACCCTGATGCCATCCAGGGCGGAGACCGTGGCGCCGGGGGCGGGAACGGCGGTGGCGGAGACGTACGCGTTGGACGTGCTGTCGAGTTCGAGACGGTAGAAGACCTCGCCACTGCCGGGAAGAGAGCTGCGGTAGGCCGCGCCGGGCTTCAGCTCCACCGCCTCCGCGGTGACGTCCGCGCCTTCGATCCGCTCGGCGCCCTCGGCGAAGGCGTACTGCTCCGCTGTTCCGGCGAGCCCTGCCGCTCCCGCCGTCCCGGCCGTTTCCGGCACCGTCACTCGGGCTGCTGACGCCCTTCCGGCCGCTGCTGCATCCGCCCTTGCCGGGAGGGCGTGTGCCGCACCTGCCGGAAGGGCGTGTACCGCAGCTGCTCCCGCCCCTGCCCGGACGGCGTGTACCGCAGCTGCTCCACCCGTCCCTGCCCGGACGGCGTGCGCCGATACGGCGTCCGTCGGCACGGCGTGCACCGGCAGGGCCGCCGCCGAACCCAGCACCAGCGCCACCACCCCAAGGCGCACCAACCGCGGCGGGCGACCTCGCCACGCCGCCGGGCGCTCCCACGCCGTACACCGCCATCCCCGCACGCGCCACTCCTCGTCGGCCGACCGGACCGTGGAACCGTGGCCCATCCTCCCCCGCCGGGCATGCCGCCATCCGTGTCATCCCCGCAATCCGTGGGACCGGCCGAGGCGGCGCGGAGCCCGGTGAGAGGCCCTACACGCACGAAACCCCGACCGCAAGGCGGCCGGGGTCTGCTCAGAATCGGATCTTGGTACTCACGAACCCGTGGGCACGGAGTCAGTCGCCTCCGTCCACAGATCCTGCTCGGCGCGATCCGCCTGGATCTGGCGGTACACGAGGAGCCCGCCGATGGCGGCCAGTGCGACCAGGAGAAGCTTCTTCACCGCGCGACCTCGTCTTTCCTTGACGTAGGGGACCTCTGGCGCCCGACTATACACACCGATCGATATCGATCGGTGACCTGCGTCGGTGGCCAACTCCCGCCCCGGATACCGCGATAGAAGCGGAAGAAACCGATCCGATCGGAGGGTGATCACACCCTGACCGAGGGTGACTTTTGTCCGCCTTCCTCCTGGATCTCCGCCTTTTCCGGCCTCTTGCGTCCATCCGGGTGGTGTTCATCTGAACATCGCCGCGCCACGGGCGTCGGTCCACCACTTCGCGGCCCACATACACATCATGAGGAAAGTACGCAAATCGCCCAACCCGAAAGTGAGGGGCCATGGCCCGCACCAAGGTCATGAAGCTGTGGACCGCAGTCGTCACCGCCTTCCTCGCGCTGTGCACGGCGCTCGGACTCATCACCACGACGGCCGCCGCGGCGACGCCGCAGACCGGGACGACGCGCAACAGCGAGACCAGCGCTCCGCGGCTGACGACGCCGGCGACGTCCCCCTGGTCCTGGTCCCGCGCCAGGGCCCTGCCCCCCACCATGAAGCAGCGCATCCACGCCGAGGCCCACGGCAAGTCCCCCAGCTGCCGGCACCGTCCGCTCGCGGACACGGCCCTGGACCCGGCCCTGGACCCGACCGCCCCGGCCGCCGCCGACCGCCCCGACGGGGCCGAGTCTCCGACGGACCCCTCCACGCGCCTGCAGCGGTAGCCCTCCGGCGCCCCGGGCGCTGACCGTCCGGCCCTGACCCGCTCCTTCAGCTTCCCCGTAGTTCCGGCGAACTTGCGTACAGCACCACGCACGACCCTGAAGGCCCGGCAGCTTCGATGAGCCACCGGGCCTTCGCCCTGTCACGACTCACCCGCACCACGACGCGGAGCCCCAGCAGCCCGTACGCCCCGACCCTGGCAGCGGGAAACCGAAGAGCGGGCGCTTCCCCCCGGGGAAAACGCCCGCTCTCTCGGGTCTTCTTCTGTGGGGCTCACAGGGTCTGCACCCTGTGGCCTCGTCCTTGTCAGGCCGGTCCTTCACTGCTTCCGTTGGCCAAGGACGCAGAACTCGTTGCCTTCGGGGTCTGCCATGACGACCCATGACTGGTCACCCTGGCCGATGTCGACACGCTTCGCGCCAAGAGCCTCCAGACGAGCCACCTCGGCGGCCTGGTCATCGGGCCTGAAGTCGAGATGCAGGCGGCTCTTGGCCTTCTTGCTCTCATCGATCCGGACGAAGTCCAACCCCGGCAGGCGATCCGGCTCCGGGCGGATCTCGAACTCATCATCCGAGGAGTAGACCACCACCCACCCAAGAGCCTCGGCCCACCACTGCCCCAAGGCAACCGGATCCACCGAGTGCACGATCACTTGTTCCCATTCCAAGGTCATCCGCCGAGTGTAGGCCTGCCGGTGCTTCGCAAGCAGGCGCTTTAAGCGCTTGAGGGAGGTCACGCCAAAAACCCCCAACCATGATCGGTTGGGGGTCTTCGTGCTGGTGGGGCTAACAGGATTTGAACCTGTGGCCTCATCCTTATCAGGGATGCGCTCTAACCAACTGAGCTATAGCCCCGCCGCGCTCTGCGGTGGTGTCCCGCGCGCTGACTCCTGAAGATTAGCGCACCAGGTGGGCAGTCCCAAAATCGGATGTCGGGGGACCGTCACCGAGGCCGGAGCCCCGAGCGGGACACCCCCGTCACTCATCCTCCGCCAACGTCAGCTCGACCCCGCCCACGAAGCCCGCCGACAGGTTGTAGATGAACGCTCCGAGCGTGGCGAGGGCCGTCGCCAGGACGACGTCGATGACCGCGATGATCGTGGTGAAGAGCAGAACGTTCGGGAGGGACAGGAACGACTGCAGGTCGAAGCCGTTCGACTCGTTGGAGCCGGTCGCCTCGGAGATCGTGCCGCCGACCGTGGAGAAGACGCCCATCGCGTCCATGACCATCCACAGCACCGCCGCCGCCACGATCGTGCAGATGCCCAGCGCGATGGAGAGCAGGAAGCTGACCTTCATCACCGACCACGGGTCGGCCTTCGCCACGCGCAGGCGGGCCTTGCGGACCCGGGGCGTGGTGCGGGCGCCGGTTCGCGGGCGGCGTACGGCGGCGGGGCCGCCCTGCGCCGGGTAGGCCTGCGGCGGGTGGTACGGCCCCGCCGGCTGCTGCGGCTGCCGTTCGCCCGGCAGCGGCGAGGCAGGGGGCACGGCGGCCTCCTGCTGGGGCGCCGGCTGCGGCTGGGCGCCCGGAGCGGCCGGGCCCGCTCCAGCGGTGGGCGGCTGGGTCCGCGGGCCTCGGGTGTCCGTCACACTTCCCCCTCGGGATCCGTCCTGGGATCCGTACGTCTCAGAAGAGGGCGAGTCCTTCGTGGGCGACTTGATCGCCTTCAGCTGGGTGGTCTGCGGGTCCGTCACCTGCGGGTCCGTCACCTGCGCGCCAGTCGCGCGTGCTTCCGGCGCCCCCGAGTCCGCCGCCCGCGCGGCGGAGCCACGGCCGCCGCCGTTCGTCTCCGTACCCGTCGAGGTACCGGTCGATCCGGCGCCCGTGGCTCCGCTCACGCTGACTCACTCCTCGTGCTACTCGGCCGAGGGCGCCTCACCCTCGTCCGTGCCGGTGGTCGCGGCACCCTCGGCGGTCTCGTCGACGACCACGTCGCCGTCGACCTCCTCCGCCTCGCGTCCCGCCTCGGCGTTGCGTGCGATGCCGACCACGGCATCGCGCTTGCCCAGATTGATCAGTTGGACGCCCATGGTGTCACGGCCCGTCTCCCTGATCTCGTTGACTCGCGTACGAATCACACCGCCTGACAGTGTGATGGCGAGGATCTCGTCGGTCTCCTCGACCACCAGCGCACCGACGAGCGAACCGCGGTCCTCGACGATCTTGGCGGCCTTGATGCCGAGGCCGCCGCGTCCCTGGACGCGGTACTCGTCGACGGCGGTCCGCTTCGCGTACCCACCGTCGGTGGCAGTGAACACGAACGTACCGGGTCGAACAACATTCATCGAGAGCAGCTCGTCGCCCTCGCGGAAACTCATGCCCTTGACACCCGAGGTCGCGCGGCCCATGGGGCGCAGGGTTTCGTCGGATGCGGTGAACCTGATCGACTGTGCCTTCTTGCTGATCAGCAGCAGATCGTCATCGGCCGAGACGAGTTCGGCGCCGATCAGTTCGTCGTCGGAACCGTCCTCCCGCTCGCGCAGGTTGATGGCGATCACACCGCCGGAGCGCGGCGAATCGTAATCCTTCAGAGGCGTCTTCTTGACCAATCCCGCCTTGGTGGCCAGGACCAGGTAGGGCGCCGCCTCGTAGTCGCGGATCGCGAGGATCTCGGCGATGGCCTCGTCCGGCTGGAAGGCGAGCAGGTTCGCCACGTGCTGCCCGCGCGCGTCGCGGCCGGCGTCCGGCAGCTCGTACGCCTTCACGCGGTACACACGGCCCTTGTTGGTGAAGAACAGCAGCCAGTGGTGGGTCGTGGACACGAAGAAGTGGTCGACGATGTCGTCTTCCTTGAGCTTCGTGCCGCGGACGCCCTTGCCGCCGCGCTTCTGGGCCCGGTAGTCGTCGGTCTTGGTGCGCTTGATGTAGCCGCCGCGCGTGACCGTGACGACGATGTCCTCCTCGGCGATCAGGTCCTCCATGGACATGTCGCCGTCGTAGGGCACCAGCATCGTCTTGCGGTCGTCGCCGTACTTCTCGACGATCGCGGCGAGCTCCTCGCTGACGATGCCCCGCTGACGGACGGGGGAGGCCAGGATCTCGTTGTACTCGTCGATCTTCGCCTGGAGTTCGTCGTGCTCCTGGACGATCTTCTGGCGCTCCAGGGCGGCCAGGCGGCGCAGCTGCATCTCGAGGATGGCGTTGGCCTGGATCTCGTCGATCTCCAGCAGGCTCATCAGGCCACCCCGGGCGATCTCGACGGTGTCGCTGCGCCGGATCAGGGCGATGACCTCGTCGATGGCGTCCAGTGCCTTCAGCAGACCGCGCAGGATGTGCGCCCGCTCCTCGGCCTTGCGCAGCCGGAAGCGGGTACGGCGGACGATGACCTCGATCTGGTGGTTCACCCAGTGGCGGATGAAGGCGTCCAGCGACAGCGTGCGCGGCACGCCGTCCACCAGCGCCAGCATGTTGGCGCCGAAGTTCGTCTGCAGGTCGGTGTGCTTGTAGAGGTTGTTCAGGACGACCTTGGCGACCGCGTCGCGCTTGAGCACGATGACCAGGCGCTGGCCCGTACGGGACGACGTCTCGTCACGGACGTCCGCGATGCCGCCGATCTTGCCGTCCTTCACCAGGTCGGCGATCTTCTGCGCGAGGTTGTCCGGGTTGACCTGGTACGGCAGCTCCGTGACCACCAGGCACTGGCGGTTCTGGATCTCCTCGACCTCGACGACGGCGCGCATGGTGATGGAGCCGCGGCCGGTGCGGTACGCCTCCTCGATGCCCTTACGGCCGACCACGAGGGCGCCGGTCGGGAAGTCGGGGCCCTTGATGCGCTCCATGAGCGCGTCCAGCAGCTCCTCGTGCGAGACGTCCGGGTTCTCCAGGTACCACTGGGCGCCGGACGCGACCTCGCGCAGGTTGTGCGGCGGGATGTTGGTCGCCATACCGACCGCGATACCGGCCGAGCCATTGATCAGCAGGTTCGGGAAGCGGGCCGGCAGGACGGTCGGCTCCTGGGAGCGGCCGTCGTAGTTGTCCGTGAAGTCGACGGTCTCCTCGTCGATGTCACGGACCATCTCCATCGACAGCGGCGCCATCTTGCACTCGGTGTAGCGCATGGCCGCCGCCGGGTCGTTGCCCGGAGAGCCGAAGTTGCCGTTGGAGTCCACCAGCGGCATCCGCATCGACCACGGCTGGGCGAGGCGCACCAGGGCGTCGTAGATGGAGGAGTCGCCGTGGGGGTGGTAGTTACCCATGACGTCGCCGACCACGCGCGCGCACTTGTAGAAGCCGCGCTCGGGGCGGTAGCCGCCGTCGTACATGGCGTACAGCACGCGGCGGTGGACGGGCTTGAGACCGTCCCGGACGTCGGGCAGCGCGCGGGACACGATGACGGACATCGCGTAGTCCAGGTACGAGCGCTGCATCTCCGTCTCGAGCCCGACGGGCTCGACACGCATCGCGAGTTCGCCGCCCTCTTCCGGGGTGACGGGGGTGTTCTCGTCGGCCATTGCTGGTGAAGATCCTTCCTGGTGCGGTCAGCTGAGACCGACTCAGATGTCGAGGAAGCGGACGTCCTTGGCGTTGCGCTGGATGAACGCGCGGCGGGCCTCGACGTCCTCGCCCATGAGGACCGAGAACAGGTCGTCGGCCTGGGCGGCGTCGTCGAGGGTGACCTGGCCGAGGACGCGGTGCTCCTGGTCCATGGTGGTCACGCGCAGCTCCTCGGCGTTCATCTCGCCGAGACCCTTGAAGCGCTGGATGGAGTCCTCGCGGATGCGCTTGCCGCGCTGGCGGCCCATCTCGATCAGCGCGTCGCGCTCACGGTCCGAGTAGGCGTACTCCACGTCGTCCCGACCCCACTTGATCTTGTACAGCGGGGGACGGGACAGGTACACGTGCCCGGCCTCGACCAGCGGCCGCATGAAGCGGAACAGGAAGGTCAGCAGCAGGGTGCTGATGTGCTGGCCGTCGACGTCGGCGTCCGCCATCAGGATGATCTTGTGGTAGCGGAGCTTCTCGATATCGAAGTCCTCGTGGACTCCGGTGCCGAAGGCGGAGATCAGGGCCTGGATCTCCTGGTTCTGGAGGATCTTGTCGATCCGCGCCTTCTCGACGTTGAGGATCTTGCCTCGGATCGGGAGGATCGCCTGGTACTGCGGGTTGCGGCCGGACTTGGCCGAGCCGCCGGCGGAGTCACCCTCGACGATGAAGATCTCGCACTTGGCCGGGTCGTTGGACTGGCAGTCGGCCAGCTTGCCCGGCAGCGACGCGGTCTCCAGCAGGCCCTTACGACGTGTCAGGTCCCGCGCCTTGCGGGCCGCCACCCGCGCGGTGGCCGCCTGGATGCCCTTGCGGACGATGTCCGCGGCCTCGACCGGGTTGCGGTCCAGCCAGTCGTTGAGGTGCTCGTAGACGGCCTTCTGCACGAAGGTCTTGGCCTCCGTGTTGCCCAGCTTGGTCTTGGTCTGGCCCTCGAACTGCGGCTCGCTCAGCTTGACCGAGATGATCGCGGTCAGACCCTCGCGGATGTCGTCACCCGTGAGGTTGTCGTCCTTCTCGCGCAGCAGCTTCTTGTCGCGCGCGTACTTGTTGATGAGCGACGTCAGCGCGGCCCGGAAGCCCTCTTCGTGGGTACCGCCCTCGTGCGTGTGGATGATGTTGGCGAAGGAGTAGACGCCCTCGCTGTAGCCGCTGTTCCACTGCATCGCGACCTCGAGGGACAGGCTCTTGTCCTTGTCCTCGGCCTCCAGGTCGATCACGGTGGGGTGCACCACGTCTCCCTTTCGGGAGTTGAGGTACTTCACGAAGTCGACGATGCCGCCCTCGTAGTGATACGTGACGGACTTGACCTTCTGCTCCTCGGCCAGCTCGTCCGCGCCCGCCTCGTCGGCGCCCGCCGTGGCCTTCGCCGACTCGCGCTCGTCGGTGAGCTTGATGGTCAGGCCCTTGTTGAGGAACGCCATCTCCTGGAAACGCCGCGAGAGCGTCTCGAAGGAGTACTCCGTGGTCTCGAAGATGTCGCCGTCGGCCCAGAAGGTGACCGAGGTGCCGGTCTCCTCCGTCGCCTCGTGCTTGGCGAGCGGAGCCGTCGGCACGCCCATCTTGTAGTCCTGCGTCCAGCGGTGGCCGTCGGTCTTCACCTCGACGGAGACCTTGCTGGAGAGCGCGTTCACGACCGAGACGCCCACGCCGTGCAGACCACCGGAGACCGCGTAGCCGCCGCCACCGAACTTGCCGCCCGCGTGGAGCACGGTCAGCACGACCTCGACGGCGGGCTTGCCCTCGGACGGGACGATGCCCACCGGGATGCCACGGCCGTTGTCGACGACGCGGACACCGCCGTCGGCGAGGATCGTCACCTCGATCGTGTCCGCGTGCCCGGCCAGGGCCTCGTCGACGGAGTTGTCGACCACCTCGTACACGAGGTGGTGCAGGCCGCGCTCACCGGTTGAGCCGATGTACATACCGGGTCGCTTGCGGACCGCGTCCAGACCCTCGAGGACGGTGATGGCACTGGCGTCGTACGAGGCGGTGACCTCGCCGTTCGACGAGATCACCGCGCCGTCGGCGCCGGCGTCGGTGGACGGGATGTTCTCGTTGGGGTTGCCGGAATCGGCCACGAAGCGCCCTTTCTGGCACAGCACGAGCCGGGCTCGTCGGCGGGTTGCCGGAGCGGCTGCGGCATGTTGCGTTGGTAAGCCTTGATCAGCGTTGCTCAGCTTTTCCCGGACGGTCCCCACGATTGGGGCGGGATTGCCTTCCAGTCTACCGGTAGCACTGACACTGATGGGGGTTTGCCGGTACCTGAGTCCGCATGTGCCGCCCTGAACCGTGCTCGGCCGACTCCCGATATGTGGATGGGGGCTCCAAGAGGCTCACGGAGGCACTCAGCGCTTCCAGCCGTCAACCCTTGGCTACTTAGGAGTCAGCTCCCGATTCGCAACCGTGTGCGGTGCTACGACAAGGCGGGCGCCGACGGTCCGGAAGCACCGTCGGCGCCCACTGATGTGAAGTCAGTCACGTGCTGTCCACAGCTGTGGATACGGTCAGGACCGGCCCGCGTGGCGACGGGTCCGCACCGCCCCGCCCGGCAGGAACGCGCGTCCCGGGCGATCCACGGCGCTCAGGTCACCCGTGTCTCAGCGGCGCCGCGTCAGCCGTAGGTGTCGCCGGGCCCCGTGCTGCCCGGAGCACGCAGCGGGCCGTAACGGCGGGCGGGGCCGCCGGGACCGTTGACCTTGATCATTCTCACCGTGCCGTGGCCGAGGTCCTCGTTGAGCCGGGCCACCAGGGTCGGCGCCAGCAGGCGCAGGTTCGTCGCCCACACCGTGGAGTCACAGCGCACGCTCAGCACACGCTCGTCCTCGTCGTACCTCTCCGGCACACAGTGCTTGGCCACGTCCTCGCCGACGATCTCCGGCCAGCGGCCCATCACGCCGCCCACCGCGGCCGGGGCCTCCCAGCCGCGCTCGGTGAGGAGCCGGTTGATGGCGGCACCGAGCGCCATGGGATCGCGGCGGTCGGCACGCGCTCCGGAGCGCAGGCCGCCTCCGCGCCGCGCCTGCTTCTTCTGCTGCGCCGCGTCCCCACGCGCGCGTGCCGCCTCCTTCGCCGCGCGCAGCGCGACGCGCGCGAGGTCGACGCCGGAGGGCTCGGGGACGTTCTTCGCGGTACCGGGCGCGCTCTGCCGTGAGGCGCTCCCAGGCGGGTTCCCCGGCGTGCTCCCCGGAAAGCGCCCGGGTGCGTCTCCGGTGGTGTTCCGGGGTGTGTCGCCGCTCATACGCGCTCCACCGTCCCCTCGGACACCGCGAACCGCGCCCCCGACAGCACATGCGGTACGTCGTCGTCGACCGCGGCCGTCACCAGCACCTGCTCGCCGGGCGCGACCAGCTCGGCCAGGCGTTCGCGGCGCCGGGTGTCGAGCTCGGCGAAGACGTCGTCGAGGACCAGCACCGGCTCGTTGCCCTCGGCACGCAGCAGGTCGTACGAGGCCAGGCGCAGCGCCAGCGCGTAGGACCAGGACTCGCCGTGGGAGGCGTACCCCTTGGCGGGCAGCTGGCCGAGCTTGAGGAGAAGGTCGTCCCGGTGCGGTCCGACGAGCGTGACGCCCCGCTCGATCTCCTGTTTGCGGACGTCGGCGAGCGCCGCCGTCAGCTGTTCGAAGAGGTCCTCGCGCGTGTGTGCCTCGCCGGGCGCGGACGGCTTGTATTCCAGGGCGACCGGGCCGCCGCCGGGCGCCAGTTGCTCGTACGCCTTGTCGGCCAGCGGCTGGATCGCCGCGATCAGGTCCAGACGCTGGGCGAGCAGTTCGGCGCCCGCGCGCGCGAGGTGCTGGTCCCACACGTCCAGGGTGGACAGGTCCATGGTGCGGCCGCCGTGCCGACGGGCCAGCGCGGCCGACTTCAGCAGGGTGTTGCGCTGCTTGAGCACCCGCTCGTAGTCGGAGCGGACGCCGGCCATGCGCGGGGAGCGGGCGGTGATCAGCTCGTCCAGGAAGCGCCGCCGCTCGCCGGGGTCGCCCTTGACCAGGGCGAGATCCTCGGGAGCGAAGAGCACGGTGCGTACGATCCCCAGCACGTCACGCGGCCTGACCTGCGAGGAGCGATTGATGCGGGCGCGGTTGGCGCGGCCCGGGTTGAGTTCCAGCTCGACCAGCTGCTGCCGGTCGCCCTGGCGGACCTGCGCCCGGATGATCGCGCGGTCGGCGCCCATGCGGACCAGGGGGGCGTCGGAGGAGACGCGGTGGCTGCCGAGGGTGGCGAGGTAGCCGACCGCCTCGACGAGGTTCGTCTTGCCCTGCCCGTTGGGGCCGACGAAGGCCGTCACCCCCGGGTCGAGCGGGACCTCGACCCGGGGATACGAGCGGAAGTCGGCCAGCGACAGATGCGTGACGTGCATGGTCGTTCGCCGGCCTCCACCTATGTCCTTCGGGTCCTGCTTACTTCTTCTCGACCGCGTGACCGCCGAACTGGTTGCGCAGCGCGGCGATCATCTTCATCTGCGGCGAGTCCTCCTGGCGGGAGGCGAACCGCGCGAACAGCGACGCGGTGATCGCCGGCAGCGGCACCGCGTGGTCGATCGCGGCCTCCACAGTCCAGCGTCCCTCACCGGAGTCCTGTGCATAACCCCGGAGCTGCTCCAGGTGCTCGTCCTCGTCGAGGGCGTTCACCGCGAGGTCCAGCAGCCAGGAGCGGATGACCGTGCCCTCCTGCCAGGAGCGGAAGACCTCGCGCACGTTCTCCACGGAGTCGACCTTCTCCAGCAGCTCCCAACCCTCGGCGTAGGCCTGCATCATCGCGTACTCGATGCCGTTGTGGACCATCTTCGCGAAGTGCCCGGCGCCCACCTTGCCGGCGTGCACCGAGCCGTACGGGCCCTCCGGCTTGAGCGCGTCGAAGACCGGCTGCACCTTGGCGACGTTCTCCTTGTCACCGCCGTACATCAGCGCGTAGCCGTTCTCCAGGCCCCACACGCCGCCGGAGACACCGCAGTCGACGAAGCCGATGCCCTTGGCGGCCAGCTCCTCGGCGTGCCGCTCGTCGTCGGTCCAGCGCGAGTTGCCGCCGTCCACCACGACGTCACCGGGCTCCAGCAGCTCGGCCAGCTCGTCGATCGTGGTCTGGGTGGGCTCGCCGGCCGGGACCATCACCCAGACCACGCGCGGGCCGCTGAGCTTGCCCACAAGCTCTTGAAGGCTGTGGACATCGGCGAGGTCCGGGTTGCGGTCGTATCCGATGACGGTGTGGCCCGCGCGGCGGATCCGCTCGCGCATGTTGCCGCCCATCTTGCCGAGGCCGACGAGACCGAGCTCCATCAGTTGTGTTCCTTAGGTCGCTGTGTGGCGTGCGGGCACCTTCGTACCCGTGTCCGAGCCTAAACCCGGACGCTCGTGCACAGCTGTGGGCATACGCGCTCAGACGTACGCCCTCACCTGCGGATTCGTCCTCAGCCTGGGGACAACCCCGGCGGCGCTCAGCCGCTGAGCCGCACCGGCATGATCAGGTACTTGTAGGCCTCGTCCGCCTCGGCGTCCACCGCGGGCTTGCCGCTGAGCAGCGCAGGCTTCGTGGACGTCGTGAAGGACAGCTGGGCCACCGGGGAGTCGATGGCGCTCAGGCCGTCCAGCAGGAACGTCGGGTTGAAGGCGATCGAGATGTCGTCGCCGTCCAGCTGGGCGTCGACCCTTTCCACAGCCTGTGCGTCGTCGCTGGAGCCGGCCTCCAGGATCAGCACGCCCTGCTCGAAGCTGAGCCGCACCGGGGTGTTCCGCTCGGCGACCAGGGACACACGCTTGACGGCCTCCACGAAGGGGGCGGTCTCGATGACGGCGATCGAGTTGAACTCCGTCGGGAACAGCGTGCGGTACTTCGGGAGGTCGCCCTCCAGCAGCCGCGTGGTCGTACGGCGGCCCGCGCCCTCGAAACCGATCAGGCCCTCGCCCGCGCCCGAGCCGGACAGCGCCAGCGTCACGCTGTCCCCGGCCCCGAGCGACTTGGCGGTGTCCAGGAGCGTCTTGGCGGGCACCAGGGCGACCGCGGAGGCCTCCGGGTTCTCCGGCTTCCACAGGAACTCACGGACCGCGAAGCGGTAGCGGTCGGTGGAGGCCAGCGTGACCGTGTCGCCCTCGATCTCGATGCGCACACCGGTGAGGACGGGAAGCGTGTCGTCACGGCCGGCGGCGATGGCCACCTGCTGCACGGCGGAGGAGAAGACCTCGCCGGGGACCGTGCCCGTCGCGTTCGGCATCTGCGGCAGCGCCGGGTACTCCTCCACAGGCAGGGTGTGGAGTGTGAACCGCGAGGAGCCGCACACCACCGTCGCCCGTACACCGTCTGTGGAAATCTCCACCGGCCGGTTGGGGAGCGCCCGGGAGATGTCCGCGAGCAGGCGGCCGGAGACCAGGACCGTGCCCTCCTCCTCGACCTCCGCCTCCACGGAGACGCGCGCGGAGACCTCGTAGTCGAAGCTGGACAGGCTCAGCTGGCCGTCCTCGGCCTTCAGCAGCAGGCCGGCGAGGACAGGCGCCGGCGGACGGGCCGGGAGGCTGCGCGCCGCCCAGGCCACTGCCTCCGCGAGTACGTCGCGTTCCACCCGGATCTTCACCGTAAGCCGCCTCCTGCTGTTGCCGGCGTTCTCGCCCTGCTTCGCCTTCGTCGTCTGACTCGGTGTCGCCGGTCCCTGTGAAGGGAAGGACACCGGGGACCAGTCTGACGCACCGCACTGACAGTAGGTGCTTCTCGGGGTCAAGTCGCGCCGAGGGGCAGCCGGGCCCGAGAGGGCGAGTTGTGCACAGGGCCCACTTCGAAACGAATTCCGCGCTCTCTCTAGTCGGACGTAGTAGTAGGGCCTGTGGATACCGTGGATAACCACGTTTGCCCAGCTCAGCGCGGTAATTTTGTCCACGGGGCCTGTGGGCGGCGGCCGTGGACAACCAGGGGCCGCTGTGGAGAACGAAAAGTTCTGCACACTCCGTGCACAGGCAGGGGCGAGTTCTCCCCAGCGCCGTCCCCAGCTTTACCCACCTTTCCCACAGGCCAACCCGGCACCTTGGTGTGACGCCTTTCACTCGCGATGGTGATGAGGCGCGTCGCGTTGCCGAACAGTGGACAGGCATGTGGAGAAGCTGGGGATCACTGGGGACAACTGGCCTTCGCCTGTGGGTTGGCGGTGGACAACTCCGTGCACAGGCTGTGGACCCACTCGCTGTCCACAGCCTGTGGAGATCGTTCGTCCACGAATCCACACGCTGCTGACCTGGCCTGATCATTCCTCAACAGCCACCGCTGTGGACAGTGTTGGGACAACTTCCCGGTCCCCAGGATGTGGACGGGAAAAAGTCGCCGAATCTGTGGAGGGTGGCCGTAACCCGGCAACTATTCGAACAGCGGGTGGCCCGCGCGTGCGCCACCGCATGACGAAAGGCGCCCCCGGATCTCCTCCGGGGGCGCCCTCAGGACCGTCTGCGGGGGCTGTCAGCCGTTCTTGATGCGGTTGGTCAGCTCGGTGACCTGGTTGTAGATGGAGCGCCGCTCGGCCATCAGGTTGCGGATCTTGCGGTCGGCGTGCATGACCGTCGTGTGGTCGCGGCCGCCGAACAGCGCGCCGATCTTCGGCAGCGACAGGTCCGTCAGCTCACGGCACAGGTACATGGCGATCTGCCGGGCGGTCACCAGCGCGCGCCCGCGCGAGGTGCCGCACAGGTCCTCGACGGTCAGCCCGAAGTAGTCCGCCGTGGCGCCCATGATGGCCGTGGAGGTGATCTCGGGCGCCGAGTCCTCGCCGCCGGGGATCAGGTCCTTCAGGACGATCTCCGTCAGCCCCAGGTCCACCGGCTGCCGGTTGAGCGAGGCGAACGCCGTCACCCGGATCAGCGCCCCCTCCAGCTCGCGGATGTTGCGCGAGATCCGCGAGGCGATGAACTCCAGCACCTCCGGCGGGGCGTTGAGCTGCTCCTGCACCGCCTTCTTGCGCAGGATCGCGATGCGCGTCTCCAGCTCGGGCGGCTGGACGTCGGTGATCAGGCCCCACTCGAAACGGTTCCTCAACCGGTCCTCCAGCGTGACCAGCTGCTTGGGCGGCCGGTCGCTGGACAGCACGATCTGCTTGTTGGCGTTGTGGAGGGTGTTGAAGGTGTGGAAGAACTCCTCCTGCGTCGACTCCTTGTCCGCCAGGAACTGGATGTCGTCCACGAGCAGGATGTCCATCTCGCGGTAGCGCTTGCGGAAACTGTCGCCCTTGCCGTCGCGGATGGAGTTGATGAACTCGTTGGTGAATTCCTCCGAGCTCACGTACCGCACGCGTGTGCCCGGGTAGAGGCTGCGCGCGTAGTGCCCGATCGCGTGCAGCAGGTGCGTCTTGCCGAGCCCGGACTCCCCGTAGATGAAGAGCGGGTTGTACGCCTTCGCGGGCGCCTCGGCGACGGCCACCGCGGCCGCGTGCGCGAAGCGGTTCGACGCGCCGATCACGAACGTGTCGAAGAGGTACTTCGGGTTCAGCCGCGCGGTCGGCTCACCGGGACCGGTCGCCGGCGCGGGCTGCGCGGCCAGCGGACCGGGCGCGCCGGTGGTCGGCAGATTCGGCCCGACCGGGCCGCCGCGGTGCACATGCCCGGAGCCGGCCGGCGGATCCGGCAGCTCCCGGCGCACCGGGTCGCGCTGGTCGTAGTCGGGGCGTGACGTCTCGTAGTCGGAGCGCGCCTGGTCGTAGGAGGGGCGCTCCATGGCCTGCGGGCGGTAGTCCTGCGAGCCGTACGCGTCCTTGGAGCCGTAGGAGTCCTGGGATCCGTACGAGTCCTGGGATCCGTACGAGTCCTGGGACGGCGAGCCGTACGCGTCCTGGGAAGGAGATCCGTACGCGTCCTGCGCACCGTACCCGTCCTTGGATCCGTAGGCGTCCTGCTGCGGCGAGGCGTACGGATCGCGCTCCGGGAAGCCGAGCCGCTGCTGCTGCCACCCGTACTCGTCCTGCGGCGGCCGCGGCCAGGAGCCCGGCTCGGGGCGCTGGTACTCCGAGGGGTAGGCGGGACGGGCGGTCGGGATCTGGTCCGCGCGGGAGCCGGGCATCGGATCGCCCGGGTGCTGGTCGGCGCGGTGGCGGCCGTATCCGTCGTAACCGTCGCGGCCCTGGTCGTAGCCGTCCCTGTCATAGCCGTCCCTGCCCTGGCCCGCGGACGGGAGCTCGGGCTCCTCGTAGCGCGGCTGGGGGCGGGCGGGGGCCGGTGGGGCCGAGGGCTCGCCGGCGGAGTCGTCGACGGTGATCGCGATGCGGATCGGGCGCCCGCACTCGCGGCTCAGCGTCTCGCTGACGACTGGGGCGAGGCGGCCCTCGAGCACACCCTTCGCGAACTCGTTCGGCACGGCGAGCAGCGCGGTGTCGGCGACCAGCGCGAGCGGCTGGCAGCGCCGGATCCAGTGCTCGTCCTTCGCTTCCACCCCCTGGCCACGACCCTCGCCCAGGAGCTGCTCCAGTACTCGTGGCCACACTGCGGCAAGATCGGCAGGTACGTCAGCCACAGGGCACGCTCTCTCACGGGTCCCACGAACGTGTGGTTCTGGGACGGGTCGGGATGTAAATCGGGTGGGGCAGGGATAAGGGAACGAATCGGAGTCCAGTCACGGTAGTCAGGGCGGCCGGTGCGGTTCAAGTTGTTGTCCCCAGGCTGTGGACAAGTGTCTCCCTGGCACCTCCGGTTTGACCGGATGGCGTAGCCCCACGTACCGTAACCAGGTCGAGTTGTCGATGGCTGCTGCCGCCTGCCTCCGATGGGCACAGATCGCGTCAGGTGATCGGTAAGCGGTGCACTCGGGCGTAACTGCGAGCTACTCGTGGGCGCACGGTGACAGCCAGGACGGCACCCCGCAACCACCGATTCTTTCTGGAGCCCCCGAGTGAGCAAGCGCACCTTCCAGCCGAACAACCGTCGTCGCGCGAAGACCCACGGCTTCCGGCTGCGTATGCGTACCCGTGCCGGCCGCGCGATTCTCGCGTCCCGCCGTAGCAAGGGTCGCGTTCGTCTGTCCGCCTGATCCCGGTCAGGTCATGACGTCGTGCTGCCCACCGAGAACCGGCTGAGGCGGCGCGAGGACTTCGCGACCGCGGTACGACGAGGTCGCAGGGCCGGCCGCCCGAACCTCGTCGTCCATCTTCGTAGCGGTGCCACGGACCCGCATGCGCCTGGGGAGAGCGCTCCCCCGACGCGTGCGGGTTTCGTCGTGAGCAAGGCCGTGGGCGGCGCGGTGGTGCGCAACAAGGTGAAGCGCAGACTGCGTCATCTCATGCGCGAACGAGTCGACCTGTTTCCCCCCGGTAGCCTGGTAGTCGTACGAGCGCTGCCCGGAGCGGGTGACGCCGACCATGCACAGCTGGCCCGAGACCTGGATGCCGCTCTGCAGCGGCTGCTGGGAGGGGGCGCGCGATGAAGTACCCGCTGCTGGCTCTGATCAAGCTGTACCAGTGGACGATCAGTCCGCTGCTCGGGCCGGTGTGCAAGTACTACCCGTCGTGCTCCCACTACGGCTACACGGCCATCGACCGGCACGGTGCGCTCAAGGGCACGGCACTCACGGCCTGGCGCATCCTCCGGTGCAATCCGTGGTCGCCGGGCGGTGTGGACCATGTACCCGCGCGCAAGCGTCCGCGGTGGCACGAAATGCTGCGTGACGCCTGGCGTGCACGCAAGGGCGGGCCCTCCGCCGGCGAACCGGCCACCGAGGGACAGACTTCTCCCACGAGTCCGTCGAGTCCTTCGAGCCCGGCCGCAGAGACCTCGTCCCATGCCCAAGGAGCATGATTAGTGGACACGATTGCCAGCCTCTTCAGCTTCATCACAACACCCGTCTCCTGGGTCATCGTCCAGTTCCACAAGGTGTACGGCGCCCTCTTCGGCGCTGACACCGGGTGGGCCTGGGGCCTGTCCATCGTGTCCCTGGTGATCCTGATCCGTATCTGCCTGATCCCGCTCTTCGTGAAGCAGATCAAGGCGACCCGGGCCATGCAGACGCTCCAGCCCGAGATGAAGAAGATCCAGGAGCGCTACAAGAACGACAAGCAGCGTCAGTCCGAAGAGATGATGAAGCTGTACAAGGAGACGGGCACCAACCCGCTCTCCTCGTGCCTTCCCATCCTGGCGCAGTCCCCGTTCTTCTTCGCCCTGTATCACGTGCTCAACAGCATCGCGTCCAACGACACCATCGGCGTGATCAACGAGCGCCTGCTGGCGAGCGCCCAGAAGGCCCACATCTTCGGTGCTCCGCTGGCCGCGAAGTTCACGGACAGCTCTTCCAAGGTCGAGGCGCTGCAGGCGTCCCTGACCGATGTACGGGTCGTCACCGCGATCATGATCGTGCTGATGTCGCTGTCGCAGTTCTACACGCAGCGCCAGCTCATGACGAAGAACGTCGACACCACCGTGAAGACGCCGTTCATGCAGCAGCAGAAGATGCTGATGTACGTCTTCCCCGTCATCTTCGCGGTCTTCGGCATCAACTTCCCGGTCGGTGTCCTCGTCTACTGGCTGACCACCAACGTGTGGACCATGGGTCAGCAGATGTACGTCATCCACAACAACCCGACCCCGGGTTCCAAGGCCCAGGCCGCCTACCTGGACCGCCTGTACAAGCACGTCGCGCAACGTGGCAAGGTCAGCCGGCGCCGGGACAAGGTCATCGTCAAGGCCATCGTCGCCAAGGGCCGCGACCGTAACGAGTACGAGCGCAAGTTCATCAACGGTCTGAACAAGGCGGGCCTGGCCGCCCAGTCCGACGGCACGGTGATCAAGAGCGAGACCGCGGTCGCCACCCAGACCGAGGACGGTACGCCGACCACCACCGCCGCCGTCCCCAAGCGCCAGCAGCCCAAGCGGCAGAGCAAGTCCCAGCGCCAGTCCGGCAAGCCCGCCGGGGGCTCCACCACGTCGCTGAGCAAGTCCGACGAGCCCGAGGACGCCAAGCCCGCCGCCTCTGCCAAGAAGCCCGGCTCCGGTACCCGCAGCAAGGCCCAGTCCGGCCAGCGCAAGGGTCCGCAGCGGCCCAAGTCCCCGTCGAAGAAGTAAGAAGGAGTCCATCCCGTGACGGAAGGCACCACCTCCGCCGCTGCCGAGGGTGCAGACACCCTGACCCGCCTGGAGCAGGAGGGCGAGATCGCGGCGGACTACCTGGAGGGTCTGCTCGACATCGCCGACCTCGACGGCGACATCGACATGGACGTCGAGGCCGACCGCGCCTCCGTCTCGATCATCAGCGACACGGGCAGCCGCGACCTGCAGAAGCTGGTCGGCCGTGACGGTGAGGTGCTGGAGGCCCTCCAGGAACTCACGCGCCTCGCTGTGCACCGGGAGACCGGAGACCGCAGCCGCCTGATGCTGGACATCGCCGGGTACCGCGCCCGCAAGCGCTCCGAGCTGTCCGAGCTGGGTGCCAAGGCCGCCGCTGAGGTCAAGAGCAGCGGTGAGCCGATGCGGCTGAAGCCGATGACGCCGTTCGAGCGCAAGGTCGTGCACGACGCGGTCAAGGCAGCGGGACTTCGGAGCGAGTCCGAGGGCGAGGAGCCGCAGCGCTTCGTCGTCGTGCTTCCCGCCTGATCGGCCCGTACGTTCCTCCGGCCCCGTCTGTTGCGCAGACGGGGCCGAACTTTGTCAGCCTGATAGTTCTGGTGGTTCTGATGTCGGCGCCCGGTGCGCTGATGTACGGAAGGACGGTCCCCCGTGACGGAGGCAGCGGAGCTTCCCCCTGCGCCCGAGCAGGCACGCGAGGTGTTCGGCGATCGGTTCGCCGACGCGGTCCGCTATGCCGAGCTGCTCGCCGAGGCAGGTGTGCAGCGTGGTCTGATCGGTCCGCGAGAGGTGCCCCGGCTGTGGGAGCGGCACCTGCTGAACTGCGCGGTGCTCTCCGAGGTGGTGCCCGAGGGTGTGACGGTGTGCGATGTCGGCTCCGGCGCCGGCTTGCCCGGCATTCCGCTGGCGCTGGTACGGGAGGACCTGAAGATCACGCTGCTGGAACCCCTCCTGCGACGCACGACCTTCTTGACCGAGGTCGTGGAACTGCTGGGCCTGGACCATGTGACGGTCGTACGCGGTCGGGCCGAGGAGGTCATGGGGAAGATCCCGCCGGTGCACGTGGTGACCGCGCGGGCCGTGGCTCCGCTCGATCGACTCGCCGCCTGGGGCATTCCGCTGCTGCGGCCCTACGGAGAGATGCTTGCGCTGAAGGGCGACACGGCAGAGGAAGAGCTCAAGGCCGCTGCCACGGCGCTGAGCAAGCTGGGCGCCGTCGAGACGTCGATCCTGCATGTCGGGGAGGGGATCGTCGATCCGATGTCCACGGTGGTCCGGGTGGAGGTCGGGGAGAGCCCCGGCGGTGTGCGCTTTGCCGCCAAGCGGGCCAAGGCAGCTCGTACGGGCCGGACCCGTCGGCGGCGTTGACGCGACCGTTGCGCGTCATGGAGGCAGCCGTTGGCTGATCTGCCCTGCGGACCAGCCGTACTCCACACAAGCTGCCAAACCTACGCATCTCGGAGTGTCGCGCGGGCGCGGCTGGAACCGCTAGGCATCGTGTTTCACGTGAAACGTCGCTCTCTGCTGCACGGCATCATCAGTCGTGGCCGCGCTGCGGCCGAACCCCGTGACCGTAAGCCCCTCGGATCACTCGATGAGGGACCTGAGTTGTCCACAGAGGTGGATTTCTCCACAGAACACCAGGCCTCACTGGTTCACGACCCCGAAGACGTGCGAGGCTCTGTTCATTGCGAGCCTGAAGTCGAGGAGAGTGAATCCTTGCGGTCCGACGCCAACATCGCGGGACCGATGACCGATCCGGTCCCCGGTCCCCGTACCGAGTCGTTGGGGGCGGATGTTTCACGTGAAACACCGCCTCCGATGGACGACACCCCCATCGGTCGTGCTGCCCAACTGGCGGTGGAGGCTCTAGGCCGCGCCGGTGAGGGCCTGCCACGGCCCGAGCAGACCCGTGTCATCGTGGTCGCCAATCAGAAGGGCGGCGTCGGGAAGACAACGACGACTGTCAACCTTGCCGCATCTCTGGCCCTGCACGGCGCCCGCGTCCTGGTCGTCGACCTCGACCCGCAGGGTAATGCGTCCACGGCTCTAGGCATCGACCATCACGCCGAAGTCCCGTCCATCTACGACGTGTTGGTCGAAAGCAAGCCGCTGGCGGAAGTCGTCCAGCCGGTCCCCGATGTCGAGGGTCTCTTCTGCGCGCCCGCCACGATCGATCTCGCCGGTGCGGAGATCGAGCTGGTGTCCCTGGTGGCGCGGGAGAGCCGGCTGCAGCGCGCGATCCAGGCGTACGAGCAGCCGCTGGACTACATCCTCATCGACTGCCCGCCCTCGCTTGGCCTGTTGACGGTCAACGCGCTGGTCGCGGGCCAGGAAGTCCTGATCCCGATCCAGTGCGAGTACTACGCGCTGGAAGGGCTGGGCCAGTTGCTCCGCAACGTCGACCTGGTGCGGGGGCACCTCAACCCCGCTTTGCATGTGTCGACCATTCTGCTCACCATGTACGACGGCCGGACGCGACTCGCGTCCCAGGTCGCGGAAGAGGTGCGCAACCACTTTGGCGACGAGGTGCTGCGGACGAGCATTCCTCGCTCCGTCCGTATCTCCGAGGCGCCGAGCTATGGGCAGACGGTACTGACCTACGATCCAGGATCGAGCGGTGCCCTCTCCTATCTTGAGGCAGCACGCGAGATCGCGCTGAAGGGTGTCGGCGTCAGCTACGACGCGACGCAAGCCCACATCGGCGCACAACAGAACGACCCGAGCATGGTGGAGGGGATTCAGTGAGTGAGCGACGAAGGGGGCTGGGCCGTGGTCTCGGTGCACTGATCCCTGCTGCCCCAACGGAGAAGTCAGTGGCGCAGGCCGCGGTAGGGGGGCCGGCTTCCACGTCCCCCGCAGCGGTCCCGGTGCTGCCGAACGACCGCGGTGTCGCCGCGGCGAAGGTGGCCACGCTGCCGTCTGTTTCACGTGAAACAGAGGAGCCGTCGGCGAGCGGTGCTACGGCCGTGCCCGCGCCTCCCATCGGGGCTCACTTCGCGGAGATCCCCCTCGACGCGATCAAGCCGAATCCCCGGCAGCCGCGTGAGGTCTTCGACGAGGACGCACTGGCCGAGCTCGTCACCTCCATCAAGGAGGTCGGTCTCCTACAGCCCGTTGTCGTGCGCCAGCTGAGTGCCGGGCGCTACGAGCTCATCATGGGTGAGCGTCGCTGGCGGGCCTGCCGTGAGGCGGGCTTGGAGGCGATCCCGGCGATCGTGCGGGCCACCGAGGACGAGAAGCTCCTCCTGGACGCGCTTCTGGAGAACCTGCACCGAGCTCAGCTGAACCCCTTGGAAGAGGCAGCTGCCTACGACCAGCTGCTCAGGGACTTCAACTGCACGCACGACCAGCTGGCGGACCGCATCGGCCGGTCCCGTCCGCAGGTGTCCAACACGCTGCGTCTGCTCAAGCTCTCGCCGGCGGTGCAGCGCCGAGTGGCCGCAGGGGTGCTCTCCGCCGGGCATGCCCGGGCACTGCTGTCCGTCGAGGACTCGGAGGAGCAGGACCGGCTGGCGCACCGGATCGTGGCCGAGGGCCTCTCCGTGCGGGCGGTCGAGGAGATCGTGACCTTGATGGGGTCTCGGCCTCAGAAGACGCAGCGTCCCAAGGGGCCGCGGGCAGGCGGACGTGTCTCTCCGGCGTTGACTGATCTCGCCACGCGGCTCTCGGACCGGTTCGAAACCCGGGTGAAGGTCGACCTGGGTCAGAAGAAGGGCAAGATCACCGTCGAGTTCGCGTCCATGGAAGACCTGGAGCGGATCCTCGGCACCCTTGCCCCCGGTGAGGGGCCCGTCCTGCAGAAGAGCCTCTCGGAGGACGACTCCGAGGACACCGAGTCCTGAGCCTTCTGCACGCGGCAAGCATGTCACCGGGCAGGTGACGGGGCGGGTCGTGTCCGGTGTGTACCGGAACACGGCTCGCCTTTTGCTTTCTGGCGGTATCGATGGAATCGCATCGTGGATACGATGCGTTCGGGTATGGCGCATCCACCCGGCAGTACCTCGGAGAGGGAGGCAGGGGCCCATGCGGACGATGAGCCGCACCGGACTGGTGAGCGCGTGTTTGGGGCTGGGCGCGGTCGGTGGATTCATCGGCAGCCTGCTCAGGGAACGCAGCGCTCTGACAGCGGCCCGCGATGCGGCGGGCGAAGGAAGCGAGGAACAGCCTTCATGGGGCGTCGGCTCGTACCGCTCACGCTGGACAACCTTCAGGACCTTCCCAAGCGCTGCCGCTCGTGCGTCTTCTGGGAGTTGGACCCAGTCAGCGGCGAGGCAGCGGTAAAGGCGGGCACGCCCGCTCTGGAGAAGGAAGCCTGGATTTCGGCTGTCCTGCTGGACTGGGGATCCTGCGGGCGGGTCGTCTATGTGGACGACGTGCCGGTGGGCTTCGTGCTTTACGCTCCTCCCGCCTACGTCCCCCGCTCCACGGCGTTTCCCACGAGTCCCGTCTCACCCGATGCGGTGCAACTGATGACCTCGTTCATCATGCCGGGGTATCAAGGCCAGGGACTGGGCCGCGTGATGGTCCAGACCGTCGCCAAGGATCTGCTGCGGCGAGGCTTCAAGGCGATCGAGGCCTTCGGGGACGCGCGCTGGAAGGAGCCCGCTTGTCTCCTGCCCGCCGACCATCTTCTGGCCGTCGGGTTCAAGACGGTGCGGCAGCACCCCACCCATCCCCGGCTGAGGCTGGAGCTGAGGACGACGCTGTCCTGGAAGGAAGACGTCGAGATGGCGCTGGACCGGTTGCTGGGAGCCGTGCAGAAGGAGCCGGCGCTGCGGCCCCTCTGAGAAGTGCTGCCATGCGAATGGGCCAGCCCGGAGGGGCTGGCCCATTCGTGTTTCACGTGAAACATGCGCCGTCAGTGGACGGCCCGCCGGTCAGTCGGCGATGAACTCCTCAAGGTCGCGAACGATCGCGGCCTTCGGCTTCGCACCGACGATGGTCTTGGCGACCTCGCCACGCTGGTAGACGTTCAGGGTCGGGATGGACATGACGCCGTACTTGGCGGCCGTACCCGGGTTCTCGTCGATGTTCAGCTTGACGACCTCGATCTTGTCGCCGTACTCGGCGGCGATCGCCTCGAGGGACGGGGCGATCTGGCGGCACGGACCGCACCAGGCGGCCCAGAAGTCCACCAGGACGGGCTTGTCGCTCTTGAGGACGTCCTGCTCGAAGGAGTCGTCGGTCACGTTCTTCAGGGTGCCGGCCACGGCGGGCTCCTTAACTGGTTGTGCGTGGGGCGGATGGGGGTCAGACAGAGGTCTTCTCGGGCTCGGCCTTCTCCTCGTCCGCGAGGGCGGCGAGGAAGCGCTCGGCGTCGAGAGCGGCGGCACAGCCGGTGCCGGCCGCGGTGATCGCCTGGCGGTACGTGTGGTCGACCACGTCACCGGCACCGAAGACACCCGTCACGTTCGTGCGCGTCGAGGGCGCGTCGACCTTCAGATACCCCTCTTCGTCCAGGTCGAGCTGGCCCTTGAAGAGCTCGGTGCGCGGGTCGTGTCCGATGGCGATGAAGAGGCCGGTGACCGCCAGGTCCGAGAGCTCGCCGGTCTTGACGTTGCGCAGCTTCAGCCCGGAGAGCTTCTGGTCACCCTGAATCTCGGCGACCTCGCTGTCCCACACGAACGAGATCTTCGGGTCGGCGAAGGCGCGCTCCTGCATCGCCTTGGAGGCGCGCAGCGTGTCACGGCGGTGGACGATGGTCACGGACTTGGCGAAGCGCGACAGGAAGGTGGCCTCCTCCATCGCGGTGTCACCGCCACCGATCACGGCGATGTCCTGATCCTTGAAGAAGAAGCCGTCACAGGTCGCGCACCAGGAGACACCACGGCCGGACAGGGCGTCCTCGTTCGGCAGGCCGAGCTTGCGGTGCTGCGAGCCGGTGGTGACGATGACGGCCTTGGCCTTGTGGACCGTTCCGGAGGTGTCCGTGACGGTCTTGATCTCACCGGCCAGGTCGACGGCGACGACGTCGTCCGGAACGAGCTCGGCGCCGAAGCGCTCCGACTGGGCGCGCATGTTGTCCATGAGCTCGGGGCCCATGATGCCGTCCTGGAAGCCGGGGAAGTTCTCCACCTCGGTGGTGTTCATCAGCGCGCCACCGGCGGTGACGGCGCCTTCGAACACCAGTGGCTTCAGCGACGCGCGCGCGGTGTAGAGCGCCGCCGTGTAGCCGGCGGGCCCGGAGCCGATGATGATCACGTTACGAACGTCGCTCACGGCTTGATTCCTCGTCTCTGGTCTGCATCGTTCGACCGGTGGGAGCTTCTCTCAGAACTCTCACCCCACCCAACGGATCCTAAGGGGCGCGCATTCCCGCTGTGTCCGGGCACACGGAGAGACGACACCGTGCCGGATCCACGCGGCTCCGTACGAGCTACCGCGCAGGGCTGACGACGACGCCTCAGCGCTCCGACCGCGCGTAGGAGTGCTCCAGGAGAACCTTGCCCTTGGCGGTGGACGACGCGTGGTCGACGCATGTCGTCTCGACGATGTAGGCGGTCACGCGGGTGGGGTCGGAGGCGTCGGGCAGCACCACGAGCATGGCCTTCGTCCCCTTGTACCTGCCGTTCTCGGCGGCGAGCGCCGCTTCGCTGCGGCCGATGCCTTCGCGGACACACTCCGGAACCGCTGGCACCTTCAAGATCCTGGGCCCACCGCTGTTGGGAACGGTCTGGCCGCCGAAGGTATGGGGGGTACGCGCATCGCCCCCCGCGCTCTGGTTCTGGGCGAGGAGATCAGTGACCTGCTTCTCCAGCTTCCCTTCGGAGAAGGTGTCGGCCGGGGCGGATTGGCGCTCCCGTTCCGCGTTACTGGACGGCTTGCCGCCATCGACCGACGCGACCAGCACAGAGCCGAGCCCCAGGGCGGCCGCGGTGAACACAGCACCCAGGACGGCGATCCTGCGACGCCCCGTCCGACTGCGGCTCTTCCGGCCCGGACCGGTGGTGGACGAACGGGGGCGTCCGGCGGGACGGTCCGTCGGCGCCGATGTTTCACGTGAAACATGAGCGCTGTCGGCCTCGCCGGAGCGCTGTGTCCCGCCCTCGTCGGCGGGCAGTGCCTCGCCTTCGTCAGCCCGCGATGCGCCGACCGCCTCCGGGGCGTCCACGGACTCGGGCGCGGTCGCCTGAAGCAGGGCCTCAGCGGCAAGAGCGGCGTCGATACGGCCTGCGACGTCGGCGGGCATGCGCGGCGGGCCCGGCAGCGTGCCGAGCAGGCCACGGATTTCCTCCAGGGTCGCGTAGACGTCCGCACACAGCTCGCACTCGTCCAGATGCTGCCGAACGTCCGCGGTGCGCGCCGGGGGAAGGATGCCCTCGGCGAGGTCGGAGATCTCCGTGACGTCCGGATGCCCGGCCATGTCTGTCGTCGACGTCACGCTCGTCCACCTCCGCCCTTCACTGCAGCTGAGTCGCTCGGTCCTGCGTCCGACGGACCGGCTCTGGTCGGCCCCGCTGCGGGTGGGACGGATGTCCCCTGCGTCCGGTTCCGCTCCCCGCCCGGCTTCTTTCTCTCATTGCTGCCCTCCGGCCGCAGATGGGTCAGCAACGGCAGGAGTCTTGCTCTGCCGCGGGCGCACCGGCTCTTCACGGTGCCCGTCGGTACGTCGAGGATGCGGGCGGCTTCGGCGACCGGGTAGCCCTGCATGTCCACGAGCACGAGGGCGGCGCGTTGGTCGGCGGGCAGGGTTTCCAGAGCTTCGAGGAGCTGACGGTGGAGGTCTTTGCGCTCGGCCGGCGCCGAAGCCGACTCATGTGGCTCCAGAAGCTGCTCCAAGCGCTCGGTGTCGTCCACCGCCGCGGTCTTTCGGGAGGCAGCCTTGCGGGCCCGGTCCAGGCAGGCGTTCACCGTGATGCGGTGCAGCCACGTGGTGACGGCCGCTTGGCCGCGGAAGGTGTGGGCGGCACGGTAGGCGGACACGAGGGCGTCCTGAACGGCGTCAGCGGCCTCCTCGCGGTCCCCCAGCGTCCGCAGGGCCACGGCCCAGAGCCGGTCGCGGTGACGCCGTACGAGTTCGCCGAAGGCATCGGGATCGCCTTCGACGTGGCGGGCGAGCAGGTCCTGATCGCTCACCCCGTCGTATCCGGTGCCGTCTGCCATCGGCCCCCTTCCTCGAGGCAGATGCCGTCAGCTGGTCACCTTGATGTCCGCCACTCGGCCGCGCCACTTGCCGTCGTCCGGCTGGAGCGGCAGCTTCGTCAGCCACACCAGGACGTACCGGGTCTTCAGCGTCTTGCCGGGCTTGAGTTCCACCGTCGCACCCGATCCCTCGGCGACCTTGGTGTAGCTCTCGAAGGACGTGGGCTCGGAGGCGGCGTCCGCGCTCGCGCTGCGGAGTTCGACCGACGTGTCCCCCACGAAGGTGACGGTCACCTTGCCGACCTGCTGGACCTTGCCGAGGTCGAGGATGACGCCGACCCCCGACTTCAGTCGGCCGAAGTCCGCGCTCAGGTAGTAGTCCGTCTGCCAGTACGTGGCCGTGCTGTCGTCGTAGACCTTCCCTATGTCGGACGGCTTTTCGGATCCGTCGGCGGCGAAGGGGTCGAAGTCCCGAGCGCTGCTGATGGCGATCGGCTTTCCGGACACCGGCTTCTTGGGGCTCTTGTCGTTGCCGTCCGTCGTCTGCGTCCGGTCAGTGTTGTCGGCCTTGCCGCCCTGGTCCATGAGGGCGTCCGCCAGCTGCCAGCTGCCGAGGCCCAGAGCCGCGATCAGCAGGGCGGACACCGCCCACTTCAGGGCCTTGCCGGTGCGGCTCTGCAGCGGGGACGGCGGGGCCGAAACCGGCTGGGTGACCCCGGGGTGCGGCGCCTGGCGGCCGTACGTGCCCTGCTGGTAGGTCGTGCGCTGGTACTCGGGCGGCGCGGTGAACGCCGGCTCCGGCGGGCGGATGCGGGGCATCTCGCCGATCGCCTTCACCAGCTCCTCCGGCGTGGTGCAGGGGGACTCGTGGCGGGAGGCGGTGGCGCCGTCGTTGGCCAGCGCGCGCATGGCGAGCTCGGACAGGCCCCGGTGGACCCCGGCCCGTACCTGGTCGGGAGGGATCAGGCCGACGTCCTTGGGCAGGCCGGACAGGCCGTAGGCGTCGCTCTCGTACGGCCAGCGCTGTGTGAGCGCCGCGTACAGCAGGGCGCCGATGGCCTCCGTGTCGGTGCGCTGCGGGGTGTCGGACTTGATGCCGCGCAGGGCGGCGTTGACGGCGAGGCCACGGATGCGCCACTGGCCGGTCGAGGTGCGCAGGACGGCGTTGGGGTTCAGACGCAGATGGGCCAGGCCCTCGCGGTGGGCGGCGGCCATGGCGGCGGAGACCTGGCTGACCAGCTGGTAGGCGTCGTACACCTCCAGCGGTCCGGAGGCGAGGAGCGTGGTCAGTTCGGTGGCGTCGGGAAGCCACTCGTGGACGACGTAGACGAGGTCGTTCTCCTCGACGGCGTCCAGGACCTGGACGAAACGGGGATCACCGAGCAGGGCGGAGGAGCGGGCCGCGGCCAGGACCGAGCGCGCCCTGGTGTGGTCCGCGGGCAGGACGTGGACGCCGACGGCGCGACGCAGTTTCTCGTCGACGGCCCGCCAGCTGCTGAAGCCGTCCAGACGGGTGACGCACTCCTCGAGGCGGTAGCGTCTGGCGAGCTTGTGTCCGCTGTGCAGTTCGGGAGGCGAGGCCTTTTCGGAACCGTCGGGCCGGGTGGTCTCCTGTACCTCGTCGCTGTCCGTGTCCCGCTCCCGGTTGTTGGCCACCCCGTCGGCCGTGGACTGGTCCGCCTTCGCGGTCAGCGACGTCTCGCCGCTGTTGTCTGCCACGTCGACGGCAGCCGTGCTCCGTTCCGCCACCGTCGTTCCTGCCTCCCCATTCGTTGCGCGCCGTCTGACACCCGTGCGCGCCGTCCGACGCCGAAACCAATTGTGCCCACAGTCCGCCGCTATGCACGACACGCGGTGGCTGACGATGGTTGTGCGCCTCCCCCCTGCCTCAGCGTCCCAGGCGTCCGCGGACCATACCGACCAGCGAGTTGAGCTCCTCGATGCGCATGCGGCGGGCGGCGACGAAGAAGGTGCCGAGCAGCACGGCACCGCCCGCCAGCAGCGCGGCGAACGAGCCCGGAACGCCCTGGCCGAGCGTGTGACCGATGCCGTAGCAGGCCGCGCCGCTGAGCAGGGCGGCCGGTACCGACGCGATGCACAGCCGGGCGTACGTCCGCAGCACGCGGGCGCCGTCCAGGTCCCCGTCCAGCCGCTTGCGCAGCCGGCGCCAGGCGACACCGACCCCGATCGCGTAGGCCAGCCCGTACGAGGCGGCCATACCGACCACGGCCCAACGGGCAGGGATGACGAAATAGCAGACCGCCGAGGCGCCCGCGTTGACCGCCGCCACGATGACCGTGTTGTAAAAGGGGGTGCGCGTGTCCTCGTAGGCGTAGAAGGCCCGCAGGACGACGTACTGCACCGAGTACGGGATCAGGCCGAGGCCGAAGGCCATCAGCATGTACCCCATGTTGGTGGCCTCGCTGGTGCCCGAGGAGCCGAAGATCAGCGTGCACATCGGGATGCCGAGCGAGACGAAGCCGAAGGCGATCGGCACGATCGCGACGGCCGTGGTGCGCAGCCCCTGGGAGATGTCGTCGCGGACCGCGCCCCCGTCGCCCTCGGCCGCCGAGCGTGACAGGCGCGGCAGCAGGGCGGCCATGAGAGAGACCGTGATGATGGCCTGCGGCAGCCCCCAGATCAGCTGGGCGTTGGCGTAGGCGGCGAAGCCGGTGCCGTCGACGGGCGAGGCCTTGCCCGCCGCGGTGGACAGCTGGGTCACGACGACCGCGCCGGCCTGGTTGGCGAGGACGAACAGGACGGTCCACTTGGCGAGCGTGACCGCCTTGCCGAGGCCCTGGCCCTTCCAGTCGAAGCGCGGGCGCAGCCGGAAGCCGGTCTCCCGCAGATACGGGATCATCGCCAGGGCCTGGACGACGAGGCCGAGCAGGACGCCGACGCCGAGCAGGCGCTGGCCCTCCGGCGGAATGGTGGTGACCTTCATCCCGGAGTCGGCGGCGGTGCCGTAGACCCAGATGAACATGCCCAGCGTCACGATGATGACGATGTTGTTCAGGACCGGGGTCCACATCATCGCGCCGAACTTGCCGCGCGCGTTGAGGATCTGCCCCATCACCACATGGACGCCCATGAAGAAGATGGAGGGCAGGAAGTACTGCACGAAGGTGATGCCGACCTCGTTGGCGGCCGGGTCGCTGGCGACGGGGTCGGACAGCAGGCGGATGAGGATCGGTGCGCCGAAGATAGAGAGGGCGGTGAGCGCGCCGAGTGCCACCATGACCAGGGTCAGCAGGCGGTTGGCGTAGGCCTCGCCGCCATCCTCGTCCTCCTTCATGGCCCGCACGAGCTGCGGCACGAAGACGGAGTTGAGGCCACCGCCGACGGTCAGGATGTAGATCATCGTGGGCAGCTGGTAGGCCACCTGGAAGGTGTCGCCGAGAAGACCGACGCCCAGCGCCGAGACGATCAGTGCCGAGCGGATGAAACCGGTCAGGCGGGACACCATCGTGCCCGCCGCCATCACGGCGCTCGACTTCAGCAGGCCCGCGGCGCGGCCGGTCTTCTTCGGGGCGGGCGCGGGCTCCGGCGCGGGCGCCTCGGCAGCGGGTGACGGTGCCGTCGCCGCGTACTGGCCCGGCACCGGCGACGGTGCGGGCACCGAGGCGGGCTGCTGCTGGTACGCCGGGCGGTCGCCGGCCGGCTGCTGGTCGGGGAATCCGCTGTGCTGCTGGTCCCGGAAGAGGTGGGCGAAGGCGTCCGGCTCGTGGCGCTGCTCTCCGGCCTGGCTGACCAGGTCGTCGACGCCGACGTACTGGGTCGTCCGGGGATCGTCGCCGTAGGGCAGGTACTGCGTCGGGCCCTCCGGTTCGGGCGCCGGGGTCTGGGCCCACACGCGCGGGTCGGGGGCGTACGGAGACTGCGGCGGCTGGGCGTACAGCGGCTGCTGCGGCTCGTAGGTGCCGGGTGGCGGCGGCGGGTGCGCGGCGCGGTCGTAGAGCGCCTCGGCGACCGGGTCCTGCGCGGCGAGGTCCTGCTCCCGGTAGGGGTCCTCGGCGTAGGCGTCCTGGAGGTACATGTCCGCGGGCGGCTGCGGCGGCACCTGGCCGTGCTCGGGCGGCGGCCCCTCGGGGGAGCCCGAGTCGGGCACGGCCCGGCCGCGGTCACCGTCGTACGGCGCGTTCATGGTTACCCCACCTCATCGTCCCGAGCCCACCGGCCACGACATTGTCAACGGTCCACTCTCTCACCCGTGCCGGACGGGTCGGCGCTTTCCGCTGCGGTGTCCGGTGCCGGGTCACCCGGCTGCTCCGGGTCGTCTGCCCGTGAGCCGGTTCCGGACTCCGTCGTGAGACGTGCTCCAGAGCCTTCCGGGTCCTGCGAGCCGTCGGCGTTCTCCTCCGCCTCGACGGCGCCGTCCTCCTCGGCCACGCGGGCGGCCGCCCGCTTGCGCTGCGTGTACATCCGGAAGCCGGCGAGGACGAGCAGCAGGACGCCGCCGCCGATGACCAGCATCACCGTGGCGGTGATCTCGGTGACCCTCACGTCGAAGGTGACTTCGTCGCCGTACTTACGGCCGTCCTCCGTGTACAGCTGGGCGACCACCGTCGCCCGGCCGTTGGCGTTGGCGGACGTGGTGAACTTCACCGACTGGCTGTGGCCACCGGAGACCGTGACGCGCTGCTCCTCGTAGTCGGCGCCGCCGATCTTGAGGCGTGTGGGGTTGGTCGAGCTGAGCCGCAGCACCAGGTGATCGACGCCCTGCACCAGGTTGTTCTGGACGGTCACCGGGATGGTGGCGCTGCGGCCGGAGAGCTTGGTCTCCGACTTCTCGATGAGCTTGACGCTGTCGGCGAGCCCGTCGAGATACGACTCGACGCCGTCGCGGTAGCCGGTCGCCGCGGCGGCCCGGCCCCGCCACGACGTGGACATCTCGCGGTTCATGGCGCGCCCGAACGGTGTCACCACCCGGGACTCGTCGCTCAGGATCACCTTGAAGTTGTCGAGCTTGCCCTGCGTCTTCGCGATCTGGTCGAACGCCGGCCTCTTCAGTTCCTGGCCACGAAGAGAGGCGGGGTAGGAGGAGGCCGACGGCACCTTGGTGGTGGCGCCCGGGTCCGGCTTGGCCTTGGCGGCCGCCGAGAGTTCCTGGGACTCAGACCAGGTGCCGTCCTGGAGGGCCGTCAGCGCCTCGGCCATCGCTTCGGCCTGGCTCACCGACGGCATGCGCTGCGGGGCGACGACGACGCTGCGCTGCTTGTCGGTCTGGAGGCCGAGCGTCAGGCTCTGCGCCAGGAACCGCTGCACCGCGAGCGTGGACGCGGAGGCCCTCGTCAGATCGCCCTGGAACGCCGTCGACAGCCGGGCGTCCGCGACGACCGCGGTGGTGCCGCCGCCGATGGGCCGGGCCGCGGAGGGCGTGTACGGCAGTCCGCCGGTCTCCTGGAGGCTGTCGCTGCGGGCGATCACCTTGTCGGCGCCCGCCGAGGTGGCGACCTTCACGATCGACGGGTCGATCGCGCCGTTCACGGGCCAGGCGAAGTCCGTGTTCGGCTTCACGTGGAGGACGGTGTCCACTGTCTTGGCGGCGGCGTCGGTGGCTTCCTTGAAGTGGCTCAGCGAGCCGGTGACGCTCGTGCCGTTGTGGGCGAGGGAGGCCAGGTCAGGGTCGGAGAAGGGGAGGGCGACCACTTCCTCGCCCGCCACGGCCCGCTGCAACTCGGCGAGCCACCGCATCGCGACCTTCTGGTCCTGGCCGGCCGTGGTGTCGTTCCCGGTCCGGACCCGGTAGCTCTTCGTCATGGCGTCGACCGACGCCAGCAGGTCCGGGTCGATCACCCAGGTGATGTCCAGGTCCTTGCCCAGCGAGACCATCTGGTCGAGGCGGCCGCCCGGGGAGATCTCCTTGGCCAGGTCGTCGTTGAGGAAGACCGGCGTCTGCTGCTCGTTCGAACCCGTCTCGGCCGTCATGTGGACGGAGGAGACAAGGGGCCACAGGAAGGTCGTCTTGGTCTTCGTGTCGGCTGTCTCGGGCTGCCAGGGCAGGAACGTCCGCTGGACGCCGAGGGTCTGCTCCCAGGGCTGCGCGGAGGTCTGTCCGGACAGCGCGACCGCGAGCTGGTAGACGCCGTTCTGACCGAGGTCGAGTTCGTCGGCCGGGACGGAGATGCTGAAGGGTTCGGCGACGCCCGGAGAGAGCTTGGGGAACTTCTCGGCGTACTTGCCGGCGATCTCCGAACCGGTGGCGCCCTGGAGGTCGTCGCTGTCCTTGGCGATCGTGTCGATGGCCGAGCGGGTGCTCAGCCGAGGGCCCACCCGCAGGCCGACGTGGGCGTCGGTGACCGTCTGCTTGCCGTTGTTGGTCACCGTGCCGGACACGGTCACGGTGTCCCCCTCGGTGGGGGCACTGGGGGTGAGCGAGTCGACGGCGACGGCCACCGGCCCCGATGCCGAGGAGGCCTGTGCGGCGTCCTGCCCGGCGGCGTCAGCGGCAGGGGCCGACGGCATCTGGAGAAGCCCGGCCAGCAGCGGCGCTCCGGCGAGCAGGGCTCCTGTGCGCCGTAGCCACCGGCGGGCAGGTGAGGCACTCGTCCCCTGGAAGTCTGCCGCCTCGGCCACGCGCTCGCCCGTCCCTCGTCGTCGTCAGTGGTCGTCGGAATGTGCGTCCAGGCATGGTAACGATGCGCGCTGAGGGGAAGTGCCGCGGACCGGTCCACAAGATCGGGTGCGGGCGGCCCGCTGTCCCGTATGTGCACGTATCGAGAGCGGAGTCGTGGGCTGCTGCTGTGCACGTTTTATGGAGGCGCGTGTGGTCGCCCGGGCCACGTACCCTCTTCTGTTGTGCCGAACGCCAACGAAGTGACTCCCAGTGCCCTGAGCCAGGTGCAGCACCGCGCGGTGAGTGAACTGCTGCGGGTCGCTCCTGTCGCCGACGACCTCGCCCGCCGCTTCCGGGAGGCCGGGTTCTCCCTCGCCCTGGTCGGCGGCTCGGTCAGGGACGCACTGCTCGGCCGGCTCGGCAACGACCTGGACTTCACGACCGACGCCCGTCCCGAGGACGTGCTGCAGATCATGCGCCCGTGGGCGGACGCCGTCTGGGACGTCGGGATCGCCTTCGGCACCGTCGGTGCCCAGAAGGAGGCCCGCGTCGGCGACGCCGACCGACGCTTCCAGATCGAGGTGACCACCTACCGGTCGGAGGCCTACGACCGCACCTCCCGTAAGCCGGAGGTCTCGTACGGCGACTCCATCGAGGAGGATCTCGTCCGCCGTGACTTCACCGTGAACGCGATGGCCGTCGCCCTTCCGGAGAAGGAGTTCATCGATCCCCACGGCGGGCTCGGCGACCTCACTGCGCGCGTTCTGCGCACGCCCGGCACTCCCGAGGAATCCTTCTCCGACGATCCGCTGCGGATGATGCGGGCCGCGCGCTTCGCGGCGCAGCTGGACTTCGAGGTGGCTCCCGAGGTTGTCGCGGCCATGAAGGAGATGGCCGGGCGGATCGAGATCGTCTCCGCCGAGCGGGTGCGGGACGAGCTGAACAAGCTGATCCTCTCCGCGTACCCGCGCAAGGGCCTGACGCTGCTCGTCGACACCGGGCTCGCCGATCACGCGCTGCCCGAGCTGCCGGCTCTGCGGCTGGAGAGCGACGAGCACCACCGGCACAAGGACGTCTACGAGCACAGCCTGATCGTCCTGGAGCAGGCGATAGCGCTGGAGGACGACGGCCCCGACCTGACCCTCCGTCTCGCCGCCCTGCTGCACGACATCGGCAAGCCCCGCACGCGTCGCTTCGAGAAGGACGGCCGGGTTTCCTTCCACCACCACGAGGTGGTCGGGGCGAAGATGACCAAGAAGCGCATGACGGCGCTCAAGTACTCCAACGAACTGGTGAAGGACGTCTCACGTCTGGTCGAACTCCACCTGCGTTTCCACGGCTACGGCACGGGCGAGTGGACGGACTCCGCGGTCCGCCGGTACGTCCGGGACGCGGGACCCCTTCTCGACCGCCTCCACAAGCTGACCCGCTCGGACTGCACCACGCGCAACAAGCGCAAGGCGGCCGCGCTGTCGCGTGCGTACGACGGTCTGGAGGAGCGGATCGCGCAACTCCAGGAGCAGGAGGAGCTGGACTCCATCCGCCCGGACCTCGACGGGAACCAGATCATGGAGATACTCGGCATCAAGCCCGGACCGGCCGTCGGTCGCGCGTACAAGCACATGCTGGAGCTGCGCCTGGAGCACGGCCCGATGGGGCACGACGCAGCGGTGGCGGCTCTGAAGGAGTGGTGGGCCGACCAGGCCTGAGCCCGTGGAATGGGGGTCCTGTTTCACGTGAAACAGGACCCCCATTCCAGCCTTCCCGACGCGGACTCGCTCCGAGGGGAGTGTGCGGGGGGATGTTTCACGTGAAACATTTCCCCTCGCCGTCGCGCAGGGGGATCGCTGTGGGGATTACTTGTTGTCTCCCAGGCAGAGCGTGAAGGAGTCACCGGTCTCCTGCCATGTCAGCGTCGCCGTCGTGCCGGTGACGCTCTGGCACGTGAGCTGGGGCACCGCCGAGCCGTCCGCCTTCTTGAGCACCGTGTGCGTGGCCTTGGTGTCGCCGCAGTCGACCTGGACCACCTCCGGGTCGTCCGACGTTCCCTTGTTGTAGAGGCAGTCGCCGACAGCCAGCTTCTTGGCGTCCTCGGCGTTGCGGTTGAGATACCAGCCACCCGCGACGACGAGCAGGGCCAGGATGGTGCCTGCTATGCGCAGATACTGCTTGAGGCCGCGCTTGGGTTGCTGCGGCGGCACCGGCGCGTATGGAGCGGCGCCCTGCTGCGGGAAGCCGGGCTGGCCGGCGGGCTGCTGGGGGTAGCCGCCCTGCGGCGGGTACGGAGCCTGGGGCTGGCCGGCGGGCTGCTGACCCTGCGCGAACGGGTTGCCCTGGGGCGGTGGAGTGGTCACTTGGGGGTCCCCCTGAAGAAAGCATGGGTGAGCGACGTCAAGACGTCGCGTATAAGACCGACGTAAGTTATCGCCCCCCCTGACAATCCTGGGGTCAGCAGTGACTCTGTGGCACTGATGTGACACTCACTGGCGTCCAAACCGGGCCATAGTCGCAGCAACCGCTGCGTAGATGACGGCGATCGTGACCACCAGCGGCACCGATCGGCCGTCCGGCGGCAGCATCAGGGCGGCCACCGCGGCGGCGCCGACGAAGGCGACATTGAACAGGACGTCGTAGACGGAGAAGATCCGGCCCCTGAAGCCGTCCTCGACGAAGGACTGGATGATGGTGTCCGTGGCGATCTTCGCGCCCTGCGTGGTGAGCCCCAGGACGAACGCGGCGATCAGCAGGGGGACGGTGGCGAACGGCAGGCCGAGTGCGGGCTCCAGGACGGCGGCGGCCGCGGCGCACGCGACGATCCACCGGCCGGGACCCAGCCATCCGGCGGCCCAGGGGGTCACCACGGCAGCGGCGAAGAAGCCGGCGCCCGAGATGCCCAACGCCAGCCCCAGCAGGGCGAGTCCCTCGTCCGCGCTGGACGTCAGGGTGTACCGGCAGAGCATGAGCAGCATGACGAGCAGGCCGCCGTAGCAGAACCGCATCAGCGACATCGCCACCAGCGCCCAGGCGGCGGCGCGGCGGCGCGGCGCGGCGAGGTGCCGTACGCCTGCCACCAGGTCGCGAGCGGTGCCGGCCACCGCCGTCGCCACACGCGGCTGCACCAACTCCCGATCGGGTCCCAGCAGTTCCCGGGCGATGGCCAGCGATGCCAGCCCCGCGCACAGGTAGAGGGCGGCTCCCACGAGGACGACCGCGGCGTCCGAGTCGGCGGCCACCAGGCGCACGACGAAGGCGAGACCGCCGCCCGCCGTCGCGGCGAGTGTTCCGGCGGTCGGGGACAGGGAGTTGGCGATGACCAGACGCTCGGTGTCGACGACGCGCGGCAGCGCGGCGGACAGCCCCGAGAGGACGAAACGGTTGACGGCCGTGACGCACAGGGCGGAGGTGTAGAAGAGCCAGTCAGGAGCGTGGCCCAGGATCAGCAGTGCCGTCGCCGAGGCCAGCAGGGCGCGCAGCAGACTGCCGTACAGCAGGACCTGGCGGCGGCGCCAGCGGTCCAGCAGAACACCGGCGAAGGGGCCGACAAGGGAGTACGGGAGCAGCAGGACGGCCATCGCCGAGGCGATCGCGGCAGCCGAGGTCTGCTTCTCCGGGGAGAAGACCACGTAGGCGGCGAGCGCGACCTGGTAAACGCCGTCGGCGCCCTGGGAGAGCAGGCGTACGGCGAGGAGGCGTCTGAAGCCCTGGAAACGCAGCAGGACACGCAGGTCACGGACGACGGCCATGGGGCACAGCCTCACACATGGCGAGGGTCCCCGGGGCGTACGACCCGGGGACCTCAACAGCCCACTACAGCAGGTGCCTTAACGCTCGACCTCGCCCTTGATGAACTTCTCGACGTTCTCGCGGGCCTCGTCGTCGAAGTACTGGACCGGCGGGGACTTCATGAAGTACGAGGACGCGGAGAGGACGGGGCCGCCGATGCCGCGGTCCTTGGCGATCTTCGCGGCGCGCAGGGCGTCGATGATGACGCCGGCGGAGTTCGGGGAGTCCCAGACCTCGAGCTTGTACTCCAGGTTCAGCGGGACGTCACCGAAGGCACGGCCCTCGAGACGGACGTACGCCCACTTGCGGTCGTCGAGCCAGGCGACGTAGTCGGACGGGCCGATGTGGACGTTCTTCTCGCCGAGCTCCCGGTCGGGGATCTGGGAGGTTACGGCCTGCGTCTTGGAGATCTTCTTCGACTCCAGGCGGTCACGCTCGAGCATGTTCTTGAAGTCCATGTTGCCGCCGACGTTCAGCTGCATGGTGCGGTCCAGGACGACGCCCCGGTCCTCGAACAGCTTGGCCATGACGCGGTGCGTGATGGTGGCGCCGACCTGCGACTTGATGTCGTCACCGACGATCGGGACGCCCGCCTCGGTGAACTTGTCCGCCCACTCCTTGGTGCCGGCGATGAAGACCGGCAGGGCGTTGACGAAGGCGACCTTGGCGTCGATGGCGCACTGGGCGTAGAACTTCGCCGCGTCCTCGGAGCCGACCGGCAGGTAGCAGACGAGCACGTCGACCTGCTGGTCCTTGAGGACCTGGACGACGTCGACCGGCTCCTCGGCGGACTCCTCGATGGTCTCGCGGTAGTACTTACCGAGGCCGTCGAGGGTGTGGCCGCGCTGGACCGTCACACCGGTGGTGGGGACGTCGCAGATCTTGATGGTGTTGTTCTCCGAGGCGCCGATGGCGTCCGCGAGGTCGAGACCGACCTTCTTGGCGTCCACGTCGAAGGCGGCGACGAACTCGATGTCGCGGACGTGGTAGTCGCCGAACTGGACGTGCATCAGGCCCGGCACCTTGGACGCCGGGTCGGCGTCCTTGTAGTACTCGACTCCCTGCACCAGCGATGCGGCGCAGTTGCCCACGCCGACGATGGCTACGCGAACCGAACCCATTCCGGTTGCTCCCTGTGTGTACGAGTGAGGCCCTGAAGGAGACCTCACGTGGCGGTGTCGTCGGGCGTATCCGGCCGGGGCTCGTCCCCGGGCCGGGGCAGGCCGCCCGACGCTCCAGATGTGTCCTGCGAGGCGGGTCTGCCGGAGGCGGAACCCTTGAGGTCCCGCCCGGCCCGCTCGCTCTCGATGAGCTCGTTCAGCCAGCGCACCTCGCGCTCCACGGACTCCATCCCGTGGCGCTGGAGCTCCAGCGTGTAGTCGTCGAGGCGCTCCCGGGTCCGGGCCAGGGAGGCGCGCATCTTCTCCAAGCGCTCCTCCAGCCGGCTGCGGCGGCCCTCCAGCACGCGCATGCGCACGTCGCGGGACGTCTGCCCGAAGAAGGCGAAGCGCGCGGCGAAGGTCTCGTCCTCGTACGCGTCGGGGCCCGTCTGCGACAGCAGCTGTTCGAAGTGCTCCTTACCCTCCGCCGTCAACCGGTAGACGATCTTGGCGCGGCGGCCGGTGAGGGGGGCGGCCTCGGCGTCGTTGCCCGGCTCCTCGATCAACCAGCCGTTGGCGACCAGCGTCTTGAGGCAGGGGTAGAGCGTCCCGTAGCTGAAGGCACGGAAGACGCCCAGTGACGTGTTGAGTCGCTTGCGCAGCTCGTAGCCGTGCATCGGAGATTCGCGGAGCAGGCCGAGTACGGCGAACTCGAGGATCCCGGAACGCCGGCTCATCGTCGCCTCCTCTCTGCCGCGGTCGTGCCGTGACGGGCCTGGGCAGCCACTGTCCCGACCCGAGGTGTCGGACTGATGTGTCGAGCTGATGTGTCGAGCTGATGTATCGACTCGATACATCACGACGATAGAACGGCCTTCCGGATGCGACAAGAGGAAGGGTGGTGAACGGGGTCACATCACCAATTCATCGCAAGCAAGTTGCCTGATTTGGGGTGAAGTTCTGGACACGGCAGGTTTTGGCGGTGCGTAGTCTGTGCGCCATGCACACCACCGGGAACCGAGTGACGCCTGTGGGCGTCATCGTCTTCGGTGCAGTACGGGCCAATGCGGGACGGGTGAATGGGGAACCGACCGCATCCGTACTTCGGGGGGACCGGAAACCAGCCGCCGTTTCCAGGCGCGCAAGGGTGCGCCTGCCCGAGGAGTAGTCGTTCGATGAGCGAGCACCGTCGCAAACCGCCGCAGCCGCAGGGAGGCGGACGTGCCGCGGCCCGACGCGGCCAGTCCGGCTCGTCCTCCGGCCGCCGCGCGGCACCGCGAGGCGCCACCGGGTCTCCGTCCGGGTCCTATGGGTCGGGCTCCCACGATCCGGGAGGCGAGGACCGCCCGTACGGCGGCCGCGCCGAGGCCCGGCGTGCCGCACAGAGAAGCGGAGGTGGCCGCCGTAGAGCGGCCGATCCCGGACGCGGCGGCCGGCGAGCCGCTCCGGGCGGCCCGAGCGGTCCCGGCCGGGGCAGAGGGCGGGCCGTTCCCGCCAAGAAGCGGATCATCGATTACCCGCGGGCCGACAAGTACGGCTGGCGACGCTGGATGCCGTCCTGGAAGCTCGTCTCCGGCCTGTGCATCGGCTTCTTCGGCAGCCTGGTGGCCGTCGCGGGCATCGGGTACGCCATGGTGGGCGTCCCCAACGAGGAGAACGCTGCGGCGCTGTCGCAGAACAACGTCTACTACTGGGAAGACGGCAGCCAGATGGTTGCCACCGGTAGCGGTCAGAACCGGCAGAACGTCACGATCGACCGGATCCCCAAGGCCATGCAGTACGCGGTGATCTCGGCCGAGAACAAGACCTTCTACAAGGACTCGGGCGTCGACCCCATGGGCATCGCCCGGGCGCTGGTCAACATGGCACGGGGTGGTGACACGCAGGGTGGTTCGACGATCACCCAGCAGTTCGTCAAGAACACCTACCTGAGCCAGGAGCAGACGATCTCCCGGAAGTTCAAGGAGATGTTCATCTCCATCAAGGTGGGGACGAAGCTCAGCAAGGACGAGATCCTCCAGGGATACCTGAACACGTCCTACTACGGCCGCGGCGCCTACGGCATCCAGGCCGCCGCCCAGACCTACTACGGCAAGAACGCGGACGAGCTCAACGCCAGCCAGTGCGCCTTCCTCGCCACTCTGCTCAAGGGGCCGACGTACTACGACCCCGCCGGCAACGAGAGCCTCGACCCCTCGGCGACCAAGGAGGCCAACACCAAGCGTGCCCAGGTGCGCTGGAGCTGGATCCTCGAGCAGATGCACAAGGACGAGCGTCTGTCGGACGCCAAGTACCAGGAGGCGATCGCGAAGTTCCCCATGCCGCAGGGCCGCAAGGCCACCAAGGGCATGACCGGCCAGATCAGCTACCTGGTCGACACGGCCAAGAAGTACGTCCTGAACCACTCGAACATCTCCGAGGCACAGTTCGACCAGGGCGGCTACCAGATCTACACGACCTTCGAGAAGGACAAGGTCGAGGCGCTGGCCAAGGCCGTGAAGAAGGTCGAGGACGAGAAGCTCGACCCGGAGAAGCGCGAGAAGGACAAGCACGTCCAGTTCGGCGCGGCGTCGGTGCGGCCCAAGGACGGCGCCATCGTCGCGCTCTACGGCGGCGCGGGGTACGAGAAGGGCCACTTCAACAACAACGCCGACACCTCGGGTGTCCCCGTCGGTTCGACATGGAAGCCGTTCGTCCTGGCCGCAGCCATGGAGTACGGCACCTACAGGAAGAGTGGTGTCGGCGTCTCACCGCTCAGCAAGTACAACGGCAACGACGACCTGAAGGTCAGGAAGCCGGACGGCAGCTACTACCTGCGCAAAGACAACTCGGTCTTCCGGCAGCAGAACGAGAGCGACTACCCGTGGGGCTACATCACCCTGCGCAAGGCGATGGAGCAGTCCGTCAACACGCCGTTCGTGCAGTTGGGTGTGGATGTCGGGATGTCGAACGTGCGGGAGGTCGCCAAGCGCTCCGGCATCCTGGACCAGAGCATGGACCAGGAGCTCAACCCGTCCTTCGCCCTCGGTGTCTCGACGCCCAGCGCCATCCGCATGGCCGACGCCTACGCCACGTTCGCGGCGTCCGGCAAGCAGGCAGACCCGTACTCCGTGACCGCCGTGAAGTTCGCGGGCAAGGAGGTTCCCGGGTTCACCAAGCCGCGGGTCAAGCAGGCCATGCCCGAGATCGTGGCGAACAACGTCACGGACGTCCTCCAGAACGTGATCAAGAACGGTACGGGTAAGAACGCGCTGGCCCTGGGGCGTACGGCGGCCGGCAAGACCGGTACCACCGACGAGAACAAGTCGGCGTGGTTCGTCGGCTACACCCAGCAGCTGTCGACCTCGGTCGCGATGTTCCGTGAGGACCCCAAGAGCGCCAAGCTGCTCTCCATGAACGGCACGGCGGGTGAGGAGTCCATCCACGGTGGTGACACCCCCACCCAGGTGTGGACCGAGTACATGAAGGCCGCGCTGAAGGGAGAGCCGGACCCCGGCTTCCCGCAGGCCGAAAAGATCGGTGTGATTCAGGACGCGGTGGGTGCTCCGTCGCCGACCCCGACCGTTACCGAGACGCCGACCCAGACTCCGTCCGAGACGCCCAGTGAGACGCCCAGTGAGTCGCCTGTGACGCCGACGGCGCCCACGCCGAGCGAGACCTGCTTCGGCTTCGGGTGCAACGTCGACGGCGGCGCGGAGAACGGTGGTACGGACGGAGGGGTGACAGCCTCTCCGGAGCCCACGGACACCGGTGACACCGGGAACACCAGAGGCAGTGGCAACAGTGGAGGCCTCTTCGGAGGCCCAGCCGGTTAGCCGTGCTATTGCCAGGCATGGGTGTTTCACGTGAAACATGGCGTTGTTTCACGTGAAACGCAGCCCGAGGGCCGCCGCACTCACTCGAGTGTGGCGGCCCTCGGCGTCTTCATGGGTGCGTACGGCAGGATGTGCGGCATGCCCAGTGCAGAATCGACGCAAGCGAGCGCCCATGAGCCGGACCAGGTGCGGCCGACCCATGAGGACGAGGTCGCCGCAGCTGGCAGTGAGCTGATCGGCGGCCCTCTCGGACGGCGCGCCCTGCTCGGGGCGTCCTGGTGGAGCCCTGTGCGGGTGATCGCGCTGGTGGCGATCGGCATGTTCGCCCTCGGGCTGGTGCAGAAGGCGCCCTGCTACAACGGCGCCTGGTTCTTCGGCGCCGGCTCGCAGTACACGCACGCCTGCTACTCGGACATCCCGCACCTCTACCAGGGGCGCGGCTTCGCCGACGGGCTCGTGCCGTACTTCGACAGGCTCCCCGGAGATATGCAGTACCTCGAGTATCCGGTCCTGACCGGCGTGTTCATGGAGGTCGCCTCTTGGCTCACGCCGGGCAAGGGCAGCATCCAGGACCAGGAGCAGTGGTACTGGATGGTCAACGCCGGGATGCTCATGGTGTGCGCGGCCGTCATCGCCGTCTGCGTGACCCGCACGCACGCCCGGCGCCCCTGGGACGCGCTGCTGGTCGCTCTGGCGCCTGCCTTCGCGCTGACCGCGACCATCAACTGGGACCTGCTGGCGGTCGCCCTGACGGCCGCAGCGATGCTGATGTGGTCGCGGGGCCGTTCCCTCGCCTTCGGCGTCCTGCTGGGGCTCGCCACGGCCGCCAAGCTCTATCCCGTCCTGCTGCTCGGCCCGCTGTTCGTCCTGTGCTGGCGTGCGGGCCGGTGGCGGGAGTACGGGGCGGCCCTGGGCGGCGCGGTCGTCGCCTGGCTCGTGGTCAATGGACCGGTGATGCTCTTCGCCTTCACGGGCTGGTCGAAGTTTTACACGTTCAGCCAGGAGCGCGGCGTCGACTTCGGTTCGTTCTGGCTGATCATGGCACAGAACACGACGGACCCCCTGAGCACCGACACCGTCAACACGCTCGCCACGCTGCTGATGCTGCTGTGCTGTGCGGGCATCGCGGCCCTCACCCTGACCGCACCGCGCCGTCCCCGCTTCGCCCAGCTCGCCTTCCTGATCGTCGCGGCCTTCATCGTCACCAACAAGGTCTACTCGCCGCAGTACGTCCTGTGGCTCGTGCCCCTGGCCGCGCTGGCCCGGCCCAAGTGGCGGGACTTCCTGATCTGGCAGGCCTGCGAGGTGGCGTACTTCCTGGGCATCTGGATGTACCTGGCGTACACGACCAGCGGAGACGCCCACAAGGGGCTGCCCACCGACGGTTACCACTGGGCCATCGGGCTGCACCTGCTGGGGACGCTGTACCTGTGTGCCGTGGTCGTGCGCGACATCCTCATGCCGGAGCGGGACCCGGTGCGTCTGTCGGGTGACGACGATCCCTCGGGCGGGGTGCTGGACGCCGCTCCGGACGTCTTCGTGCTCGGCCCCGCAGCCCATCCCCCGCGGCATGCCGCGCATGGCGACGGGTCCGAGGTCGAGTGGGGCAGGACAGGCGCCACGGGCGGCTCGGTCTGAACGACGGGCGGTTCACGCTGAGCGAACGACCGCCGGACCGCCTGGGGAAAGAGCATGCGACAAGGCCGTACACGGAGCCTCCGTGTACGGCCTTGTTGCTGTTCCCGCGTCGCTCAGCGGTCCACGAGCCGGTCGAACTGTGTGGTGGTGTGCCGCAGGTGGGCGACCAGTTCCTCGCCGACCTTGGGCTCCGGCGCGTCCGCCGGTACGAAGAGGATCGAGACCTGCATGTGCGGCGGCTCGGCGAACCAGCGCTGCTTGCCGCCCCAGACGAACGGAGAAAGGTTCCGGTTGACCGTGGCGAGGCCGGCGCGGGCGACGCCCTTGGCGCGCGGCATGACGCCGTGCATCGCCTTGGGAGCCTCCAGGCCCACCCCGTGCGACGTACCGCCCGCCACGACCACCAGGAAGCCGTCGGAGGCCGCCTTCTGCTGCCGGTAGCCGAAGCGGTCGCCCTTGGCGACGCGCGTGACGTCCAGCACCGCGCCGCGGTACTCGGTGGCCTCGTGGTCGCCCAGCCACAGCCGCGTGCCGATGCGGGCACGGAACCGGGTCTGCGGGAACTGCTGCTGCAGCCGGGCGAGTTCGTCGGCCTTGAGATGGCTGACGAACATGGTGTGCAGCGGCAGCCGAGCCGCGCGCAGCCGGTCCATCCAGCCGATGACCTCCTCGACGGCGTCGGAGCCGTCGGTGCGGTCCAGCGGCAGGTGGATGGCGAAGCCCTCCAAGCGGACGTTCTCTATGGCGGCGTGCAACTGGGGCAGGTCCTGCTCGCTGATGCCGTGCCGCTTCATCGAGGACATCACCTCGATGACCACACGGGCGCCCACGAGGCCGTACACGCCGTCGACCGACGACACCGACCGCACGACCCGGTCGGGCAGCGGCACGGGCTCCTCGCCCCGCCGGTACGGCGTCAGGACCAGGAGGTCACCGCTGAAGAAGTCCTTGATCCGGGCGGCCTCGTAGGTGGTGCCGACCGCGAGGACGTCCGCGCCCAGCCGTGTGGCCTCCTCGGCCAGCCGCTCGTGCCCGAAGCCGTAGCCGTTGCCCTTGCAGACCGGCACGAGCCCGGGGAACTGCTCCTGCACGTGCTTGTGGTGCGCCCGCCAGCGCGCGGTGTCGACGTAGAGCGTGAGCGCCATGGCCGGACCTGGAACCTTTCTCGTGGCTGCGGTGTATCAGAGGTATGGGAGCGATTGAAGCAGTTCGGGAGCTACCGGAGTGCCGGCCGCGAGGTCAGCGGCGCGACATGTAGATGTCGAGCGCCTTGTGGAGCAGCTTGTTCAGCGGGAAGTCCCACTCGCCGAGGTACTCGGCCGCCTGGCCGCCCGTGCCCACTTTGAACTGGATCAGCCCGAAGAGGTGGTCGGTCTCGTCCAGCGAGTCGGAGATGCCCCGCAGGTCGTAGACGGTGGCGCCGAGCGCGTAGGCGTCGCGCAGCATCCGCCACTGCATCGCGTTCGAGGGCCGGACCTCACGGCCGATGTTGTCGGAGGCGCCGTAGGAGTACCAGACGTGCCCACCGACAATCAGCATCGTCGCCGCCGACAGGTTCACGCCGTTGTGCCGGGCGAAGTACAGCCGCATCCGGTTCGGGTCCTCGGTGTTGAGAGCCGTCCACATGCGCTGGAAATACGACAGCGGACGCGGCCGGAAATGGTCGCGCACCGCCGTGATCTCGTACAGCCGCTGCCACTCGGCCAGGTCCTCGTAACCGCCCTGGACGACCTCGACGCCGGCCTTCTCGGCCTTCTTGATGTTGCGGCGCCACAGCTGGTTGAAGTTCTTGTGCACCTCTTCCAGGGAGCGGTTCGCCAGCGGCACCTGGTAGACGTAGCGGGGCTGGACGTCGCCGAAACCGGCGCCGCCGTCCTCGCCCTGCTGCCAGCCCATGCGGCGCAGCTTGTCGGCGACCTCGAAGGCGCGGGGCTCGATGAAGTCGGCCTCCAGGTCGCGCAGACGCTTCACGTCCGGGTCCTGGATGCCCTTCTTGATGGTCGAGGCCTCCCAGCGCCGGATGATCACCGGCGGGCCCATCTTCACGGAGAAGGCGCCCTGCTGCTTCAGGTGCGCCAGCATCGGCTCGATCCACTCCTGGAGATTTGGCGCGAACCAGTTGATGACCGGGCCCTCGGGCAGATAGGCGAGGTAGCGCTTGATCTTGGGCAGCTGCCGGTAGAGCACGAGACCCGCACCGACCAGCTCGCCGGTCCGGTCGTCGAACCAGCCGAGGTTCTCCGAGCGCCACTCCGCCTTCACATCCGCCCATGCCGGGACCTGCATGTGGCTCGCCGACGGCAGGCTCTGGATGTAGGCCAGATGCTGCTCGCGACTGATGGTCCTCAGGGTCAGGCTCATTCGGGGCGCTCCTCGGGCTGGTGTGTCCCCATGGGTACAGGGGCTCCGGCTCTAGCGCCGAAGCCTACTGCGCCTTCTGCGCGCCCCGGTTGGGCGTACGGAACCTTCGCCCCGGCCGGTGGGCGGTCGGGGCGCTGGGCGGTGTTCGATTTGCGGGACGGTGTCCGTGGCGTCAGTCGAGGAGCCCACCGAAGAGGCCGCCGTGCGCCATGCCGAGGAAGAAGCCGACTCCCGCGGCGCCGAGGCCGAGGATCAGGAAGAAGCGTTCGCGGGTCGTCACCGAGACCCACTGGCCGTACGCGCCGGTGAGGATGCCCAGCAGGCCGGTCCAGGAGCTCAGCAGGTGCAGGTCGTCGTCGATGAGGGCCGTGACGAACGACATGATGCCCAGTACCAGAGTCACCGCGAGCAGAGTGTCCTGGAGGGGGTGGGGCTTGCCGTCCGTGGCGAAGAGGCCTCCGGCGGTGTTGGGTCGCATTGCCTGTGCCATGGGGCACCTCCTGCGAAAGGGCGGCGCATCGTAGCGCCATACACACCCGATGCGTACAGATTGGCGGCCCTCGCGGCCGGATTTCAACCGGAAGCCGCTGTGCGGGTACTCTGTACCGTCTGCACCGGTGTCTGCCCAGTCAGCGCCAGGAACATGTCTGGATCCCTCCCGGCGACCTGGGGAAACCACCGCCCGACCTCGATTGTCAGTGGCGGCTGTTTTACTGACGGACACTGTTGCGTACGCATCACAACCCTCCTGCCACGGAACGACCGTGGCCGCTGAGTCCAAAGGAGGTGGGTTCCACATGCGTCACTACGAGGTGATGGTCATCCTCGACCCCGATCTCGAGGAGCGCTCTGTCTCCCCGCTGATCGAGAACTTCCTTTCTGTCGTCCGTGACGGTGGCGGAAAGGTCGAGAAGGTCGACACCTGGGGCCGTCGTCGTCTCGCGTACGAGATCAAGAAGAAGCCCGAGGGCATCTACTCGGTCATCGACCTGCAGGCCGAGCCTGCGGTCGTCAAGGAGCTCGACCGCCAGATGAACCTGAACGAGTCGGTCCTCCGGACCAAGGTCCTCCGCCCCGAGACCCACTGAGCTCTCCCGCTCAGCTGATCTCGGGTTCGAGTAGCACAAGCAGCCAGCAGCAAACCCGCCGAGAGGTTCCCCCATGGCAGGCGAGACCGTCATCACGGTCATCGGCAATCTTGTCGACGACCCCGAGCTGCGCTTCACCCCTTCCGGTGCGGCGGTCGCGAAGTTCCGTGTCGCGTCCACTCCCCGCACCTTCGACCGCCAGACGAACGAGTGGAAGGACGGCGAGAGCCTGTTCCTGACCTGCTCGGTCTGGCGTCAGGCGGCGGAGAACGTCGCCGAGTCGCTCCAGCGAGGCATGCGCGTCATCGTGCAGGGCCGGCTGAAGCAGCGGTCCTACGAAGACCGTGAGGGTGTCAAGCGCACGGTCTACGAGCTGGACGTCGAGGAAGTCGGTCCCAGCCTGCGCAACGCCACGGCCAAGGTCACCAAGACCTCCGGTCGCGGTGGACAGGGCGGTTACGGCGGCGGTGGCGGCCAGGGTGGCGGCGGCTGGGGCGGCGGCCCCGGTGGCGGCCAGCAGGGCGGCGCCGCTCCGGCCGACGACCCGTGGGCGACCGGCGCTCCCGCCGGTGGCGGCCAGGGCGGCGGCCAGGGTGGCGGCGGCTGGGGCGGAGGCTCCGGCGGCGGTGGCGGCTACTCGGACGAGCCCCCCTTCTAGGCCTTCGGGCCAGGGCCTGCGGGCCCGGCCGGGTCGAGGGCGGGTCGTACCCAAACTTCTTGATCACACAGGAGAAACACATGGCGAAGCCGCCTGTGCGCAAGCCGAAGAAGAAGGTTTGCGCATTCTGCAAGGACAAGGTCACGTACGTGGACTACAAGGACACGAACATGCTGCGGAAGTTCATTTCCGACCGCGGCAAGATCCGTGCCCGCCGCGTGACCGGCAACTGCACGCAGCATCAGCGTGACGTCGCCACGGCCGTCAAGAACAGCCGTGAGATGGCGCTGCTGCCCTACACCTCCACCGCGCGTTAAGGGAAGGGTGACCGACTCATGAAGATCATCCTCACCCACGAGGTCACTGGCCTCGGTGCCGCGGGCGACGTCGTCGACGTCAAGGACGGTTACGCTCGCAACTACCTGATCCCGCGGAAGTTCGCGATCCGCTGGACCAAGGGCGGCGAGAAGGACGTCGAGCAGATCCGTCGTGCTCGCAAGATCCACGAGATCCAGACCATCGAGCAGGCCAACCAGGTGAAGGCTCAGCTCGAGGGCGTCAAGGTCCGCCTGGCGGTCCGCGCCGGCGATGCCGGTCGTCTCTTCGGTTCCGTCACCCCGGCTGACATCGCCTCGGCGATCAAGGCCGCTGGTGGCCCCGAGGTCGACAAGCGCCGCATCGAGGTCGCCGCGCCGATCAAGACGCTGGGCGCTCACGAGACGTCCGTGCGTCTGCACCCCGAGGTTGCCGCCAAGGTCAACATCGAGGTCGTCGCTGCCTGAGCGTGCGTGCGCTGAAGCAGTGAGGGGCCGCACCCTTCCGGGGTGCGGCCCCTTCGCTTGTTTCACGTGAAACACCGCGTTCTTCGATGTTTCACGTGAAACGGTCCTCATCGGATCGGTAGTCGCAGAGGATGTCAGCGCGTCGCTCCGGTCACCAGCCAGCGGCCCGAACGGGTGCGGAGCCACAGGGTCAGCATCCGAACGGTCATCATCAGCGTCATGGCGGCCCACAGCGCGGTGAGCCCGCCACCGACCGTCGGCACGAGCAGGGCGACCGGGGTGAACACCGCCAGGGTGAGCAGCATGGCCCACGCCAGATAGGGTCCGTCGCCCGCGCCCATCAGGACTCCGTCCAGGACGAAAACGATGCCGGAGATCGGCTGCGCTACCGCCACGATCACCAGAGCGGGCAGGGCGATGTCCTTGACCGCCGAGTCGCTGGTGAACAGGGGCAGGTACGCCGGTCGAGTGAGGACGACCAGTAGGCCAAGAACGACCCCCGCCGCGATGCCCCACTCGACCATCCGGCGGCACACGGCACGGGCGCCCTGGACATCACCCGCGCCGAGATAGCGCCCGATGATGGCCTGTCCCGCGATGGCGATGGCGTCCAGGGCGAAGGCGAGCAGGCTCCACAGTGACAGGATGATTTGGTGCGCCGCGATGTCGGCGTCTCCCAGGCGGGCTGCTACGGCAGTCGCGATCATCAGGATCGCCCGCAGCGAGAGGGTGCGGACCAGCAGAGGGACACCTGCTTGTGCGGAAGCCCTGATCCCTGCGGCGTCCGGACGCAGTGAGGCGCCGTGCCTGCGGGCCCCGCGCAGGACCACGACGAGGTAGGCCGCGGCCATGCCGCACTGGGCGATGACGGTGCCCCAGGCGGAGCCCGCGATGCCGAGGCCGGCACCGTAGACCAGTCCGACGTTGAGGGCGGCGTTGGCGAGGAAACCGGCGATGGCCACGTAGAGCGGCGTCCTGGTGTCCTGCAGTCCTCGCAGGACACCGGTCGCGGCGAGGACGACCAGCATGGCCGGTATGCCGAGTGAGGAGATCCGCAGATAGGTGGTCGCGTACGGGGCTGCTGTGTCCGAGGCGCCGAAGAGATCCACCAGGGCGGGTGCCATGGGCAGGACGACGGCGATGACAGCGGCGCCGAGCAGCAGCGCGAGCCAGATGCCGTCCATGCCCTGGCGGATGGCGGCCCGCAGGTCACCCGCGCCGACCCGTCGGGCCACCGCGGCCGTGGTGGCGTAGGCGAGGAAGACGAAGACGCTGACCGCCGTCATCAGAAGGGCCGAGGCGACGCCGAGTCCGGCGAGCTGTGCCGTGCCGAGATGGCCGACGATCGCACTGTCGGCCAGGACGAACAGGGGCTCGGCGACAAGGGCGCCGAAGGCCGGAACGGCCAGCGCGACGATCTCGCGGTCGTGCTGTCGCCGGGTGGCTCGGGGGCGCGCGGGGGCCTGTGTCATGTGCACCAATCTAATCGTCCACAGGTAAGAGATGCAAAGCATTTGCGCCCCTTACTGGGTGCCCTGAGGTGTGCACTCCTGTGCGCGGTTCGGAGCGATCTTGGCCCTCCTGGGGAAGTTTTTCTTCTGCACAGCCCGTGGACGGCAAAGCCGCAGGTCAGCGCCTATCTTCAGGGAGGAGTGCGGGCTTGTTCACAAGCCTGTCCACCGGGTCGTGCACAGGTTTCGCCGAGTTCTCCACAGCATTGGGGCCGTCGTCCACATGGCCTGTGGATAACCAGATTGGCTGAAGGTGCCGAGGGGCCTACGGTGGTCCGGCGCCTGCTCCGTCCGCCGGAACACGAATCGACACAAAACCGGCGTGCCGTAACCGGAGTTGGGACTCTCAGTTGTCAGTGCCGTGCCGTAGAAATGAGGGGCACGGTTAGGTCCGCTCGGCGGACGGGAGGAGGTGGCTCGGTGAGCATTTCCGAGCCCTTGGACGACCCGTGGGCCGACAGCGGTCCCAGTGATCGTCTGCCCGCCTCCCGCCGCCGTGGTGACGGCGTCCGGAACCGTGACGAGCAGCACGAACGGGGCCGGGACAACGGGGTGTGGGACGGCGGGGGCTCGTCGTTCGAGCGCGTACCGCCGCAGGACCTCGAGGCCGAGCAGTCCGTCCTCGGCGGCATGCTGCTGTCCAAGGACGCCATCGCGGACGTCGTCGAGACCCTCAAGGGCCACGACTTCTACAAGCCGGCCCACGAGACGATCTACCAGGCCATCCTCGACGTCTACGCGAAGGGCGAGCCGGCCGACCCCATCACGATCGCAGCCGAGCTCACCAAGCGCGGTGAGATCAACAAGGTCGGCGGGGCCGCGTATCTGCACACCCTTGTCCAGACCGTGCCGACGGCGGCCAACGCCGCGTACTACGCGGAGATCGTCCACGAGCGCGCCGTCCTGCGCCGCCTGGTCGAGGCCGGTACGCGGATCACGCAGATGGGATACGCGGCCGACGACGACGTGGACGAGATCGTCAACCGCGCCCAGGCCGAGATCTACGCGGTCACCGAACAGCGCACGAGCGAGGATTACCTGCCGCTCGGCGACATCATGGAGGGCGCGCTCGACGAGATCGAGGCGATCGGCTCACGCAGCGGTGAGATGACCGGTGTGCCCACGGGCTTCACGGACTTCGACTCGCTCACCAACGGCCTGCACCCGGGCCAGATGATCGTCATCGCCGCGCGTCCCGCGATGGGCAAGTCGACGCTCGCGCTCGACTTCGCGCGGGCGGCGTCGATCAAGCACAACCTGCCGAGCGTCATCTTCTCCCTTGAAATGGGACGCAACGAGATCGCGATGCGTCTGCTCTCCGCCGAGGCCCGGGTCGCCCTGCACCACATGCGGTCCGGCACGATGACGGACGAGGACTGGACCCGCCTGGCCCGCCGGATGCCCGACGTCTCGGCTGCCCCGCTCTACATCGACGACTCCCCGAACCTGTCGATGATGGAGATCCGCGCCAAGTGCCGCCGTCTGAAGCAGCGCAACGACCTGAAGCTGGTGGTCATCGACTACCTCCAGCTGATGCAGTCCGGCGGATCCAAACGCGCCGAGAGCCGCCAGCAGGAGGTCTCGGACATGTCCCGTAACCTCAAGCTGCTCGCCAAGGAGCTGGAGATCCCGGTCATCGCGCTCTCGCAGCTCAACCGTGGTCCCGAGCAGCGCACCGACAAAAAGCCGATGGTCTCCGACCTGCGTGAGTCGGGCTCCATCGAGCAGGACGCCGACATGGTCATCCTGCTGCACCGTGAGGACGCCTACGAGAAGGAGTCGCCGCGCGCGGGCGAGGCCGACCTGATCGTGGCCAAGCACCGAAACGGCCCGACGGCGACCATCACGGTCGCCTTCCAGGGGCATTACTCGCGGTTCGTGGACATGGCACAGACCTGATCGGCGTCCCCCCTCCAAATCCCCTCGACGCGGGGGGCCGGGACAGGTGGACTGAGCCCATGACGACATCTCACGAGGGGTTGCTTGCCGGCACCCGCCGCGCGTTGCTGCACCGGATTGCCGTCGCCCAGGCCGAAGGGCGCGCGCCGTCGCTCGTCGCGGCCGTCGTACGGGACGGAAAGCCCGTGTGGACGGGGGCGCGGACGTGTGTCGAGGGACACGGGCCGGACGAGAACGTGCAGTACCGGATCGGTTCGATCACCAAGACGTTCACCGCCGTCCTCGTGCTTCGGCTGCGCGACGAGGGACTGTTCGATCTCGCGGACCCATTGGAGAAACATCTGCCGGGCACCGGCGTGGGGGAGGCGACCATCGCCGAACTGCTCGCGCACACGGCAGGGCTGGCGGCCGAGACGCCCGGGCCGTGGTGGGAGCGCAGCCCCGGATCACTGCGGCCCGGACTGACCGACATCCTGGGGGAGCAACCGCTGCTGCACCCGGCCGGGCGGCGGTTCCACTACTCCAACCCGGGATACGCGTTGCTCGGTGCGCTCATCGAGAAGCTGCGCGGTGCTCCCTGGGAGGAGGTTCTTCGGCGTGAACTGCTCGAACCCCTGGGCCTGGATCGGACAAGCGCGCGGCCACAGGCGCCGCACGCGGGCGGCTGGGCAGTACATCCGTGGGCCGATGTGATGCTGCCCGAGCCCGCCGAGGACCTCGGGAGGATGGCGCCGGCAGGACAACTGTGGTCCACAGCCGGTGACTTGGCGCGATTCGCGGCCTTCCTTGCCCGAGGCGACGAGCGGGTGCTGAGCAAGGAGTCGCTGCTGGAGATGAGGACGCCAGCAGCTCCCGTCGAGGTCGCGGACGTGGCGAGCGGTTACGCGTACTGCCTGGGCCTGGAGATCCGCCACCACTGCGGACACACCCTCGTCGGCCACACGGGATCGCTGCCGGGATTCCTCGCGTGTCTCACGATGAGCGTCGACGACGATGTGGCGGCAGTCGTGCTGGCCAACTGCACCTCAGGGCCGCTGCCGTTCGCCGTCGCAGCCGATCTCGTACGCATCGTCGCCGAGGCAGAGCCGCGCATTCCCAGTTCCTGGCAGCCGCTGTCCGACGTCGACCCGGCGGTGCTGGAGTTGGCGGGGCAGTGGTACTGGGGAACGTACGCCTTCGCTCTGCGCCTGACGGCTGACGGGCTCGTCTCCCTGGAGCCGCTGTCCGGCAATGGCCGCCGGTCGCGGTTCCACCCGAACGGCGACGGCACGTGGACGGGGCTGGGAGGCTACTACGCCGGAGAGACCCTCAAGGCCGTACGGCGGCCCGACGGGTCCGTGAGCCATCTGGACCTCGGATCGTTCGTGTTCACCCGTCAGCCGTACGACGAAGAGGCTCCTGTGCCCGGCGGGGTCGATCCCGAGGGGTGGCGCGGGATCGGGTAGGCAGCGGGAACGTGCGAGGGCCTGTGTTTCACGTGAAACACAGGCCCTCGGGTCTGTCACAGCGGGAGCTTGAAACCTACGTGTGAGGCCGTGAAACCGAGCCGTTCGTAGAAGCGGTGGGCATCGATGCGAGTGGCGTCCGAGGTCAGCTGGACCAGTCGGCATCCCTGGCGCCGGGATTCGTCGATCGCCCACTGGATGAGTTGCGCTCCCAGGCCGCTGCCGCGTTCATCGGCGTGGATGCGGACGGCTTCGATGATCGATCGAGTGGCACCGCGCCGGGACAGGCCGGGAACGATCGTGAGCTGGAGCGTGCCGACGACACGGCCCACGCGCACCGCGACGACCAGGTGCTGGTTGGAGTCGGCGCTGAGCCGCTCAAGGGCGGTCAGGTACGGAGCGAGGTCATCCGGGGACTCTCGCTGGGCGCCCAGCGGGTCATCGGCGAGCATGCCGACGATGGCGGGGACGTCGTCGGCGACCGCGGCGCGTATCTCAAGATCTCCCATGGCCGCACCCTACGTGCGGACGGCCGCCGGGGACGGGCCTACGCGGGCACCGGTGCCTTCAGCGTCTCCACGACCCGGACCAGCGGGGCCAGCTCCGGGTTCTTGGCGGCCTCGTCCAGGGCTTCGCGCAGGGCGGTGTCGTTGGTGGGCCGCGCCTCCTCCAAAAGCTTCAGGCCCGATTCGGTGACGTTCGTGTAGATGCCGCGACGGTCGGTGGGGCACAGGTAGCGCTCGAGAAGCCCGCGGTCCTCCAGGCGCGTGACCAGGCGCGTGGTAGCGCTCTGGCTGAGGACGACCGCGTCGGCGACCTGCTTCATCTGCAGATGGCCCCCCTCGCCCTCGTGCTGTCGGCTGAGCACGTCGAGCAGGGAGTACTCGCGCACGCTCAGGTCGTGCTTCGACTGCAGGGCGCGCTCGATGTGGGCCTCGATCCTTCCGTGCAGCAGGGAGAGGGCGCACCAGCCCTGGGCGAGGGCGGTGAGCGCGGGGTCGGTCGCTGTCATGGGCGTTTCCTCCGTCCCGGGGCGGCTGACACCAGGATAGAGCAGCGTCGCAATAGTCTTCGTTTGCATATATCCCGCGTCTGCAACTATTGTGGGCGCACGCAAAGCGCTCCTGCAATCTTTTGGGAAGGTGTACCCCCCTCATGCCTCTCGCGCTCCTGGCCCTCGCGATCGGGGCCTTCGGAATCGGAACGACCGAGTTCGTGATCATGGGCTTGCTGCCCGAGGTCGCGGGCGACTTCGGGGTCTCCATCCCCACGGCCGGCTACCTCGTGACCGGCTACGCGCTCGGCGTCGTGTTCGGCGCCCCGTTGATGACCGTGCTGGGCACCAAGGTCTCCCGCAAGCGGATGCTGATGCTGCTGATGGGCCTGTTCATCGTCGGCAACCTGCTCTCCGCCCTCGCTCCCGCCTTCGCCGTCATGCTGATCGGCCGGGTGGTCGCCTCGCTCGCACACGGTGCCTTCTTCGGCATCGGATCGGTGGTCGCGGCCGACCTGGTCGCTCCCGACAAGAAGGCCGGAGCCATCGCGATGATGTTCACCGGTCTGACCGTCGCCAACGTGGTCGGCGTCCCGCTGGGCACACTCGTCGGCCAGTCCGTCGGCTGGCGCGTCACCTTCGGTGTCGTCACCGCGCTCGGTGTCATCGGCCTGTTCGGCATCGCCAGGCTCGTCCCGGACGTCCCCAAGCCGGAGGGGGTGCGTCTACGGCACGAACTGGCCGCCTTCAAGAACGCCCAGGTCCTGCTCGCCATGGCGATGACCGTCCTGGGCTTCGGCGGAGTCTTCGCCGCCATCACCTACATCGCGCCGATGATGACCCACGTCGCCGGCTTCGCCGACGGCTCCGTCACCTGGCTGCTGGTCCTCTTCGGCCTCGGCATGGTCGGCGGCAACCTCGTCGGCGGCCGCTTCGCCGACCGCGCACTGATGCCCATGCTGTACGTCTCCCTGGGCGCGCTGGCCGTCGTCCTCGCGCTCTTCACGCTGACCGCGCACCACAAGCTCCTCGCGGCCGTCACGATCGCGCTGATCGGTGCACTGGGCTTCGCCACCGTGCCGCCGCTGCAGAAGCGCGTCCTCGACCAGGCGCACGGCGCCCCCACGCTGGCCTCCGCCGTGAACATCGGTGCCTTCAACCTCGGCAACGCGCTCGCCGCGTGGCTCGGCGGCCTCGTGATCGCGGCGGGTCTCGGCTACACCGCCCCCAACTGGGTCGGGGCCGTCCTCGCCGGGGCCGCTCTGCTTCTGGCCTTCCTCTCGGCCGCCCTCGAGCGGCGCGACAACGCCCCCAGCACGGCCGTCGCGAACTCTGCGCCCGCGGAGCCGCAGGCCGTCGTCCGCCACTGAACAGCGAGCCGGACGGACGCGGGGCCAGGCCGTCCCCGCGTCCCCCGGCTCGGCCCCCTGTCACAACCAGCCGGCACCGCCTGGCACCAGTCCTAGGAGAACCACCTCATGACCACCACCGTCACTCCGCTGACCACCCAGGACGCCGAGGTCCTGTTGACCGCCGCGCGCCGTGCCGCCGACGCCGCGGGGGTGACGGTCAGCGTCACCGTCCTCGACGCCGGCGGTCATCTGCTGGCCTTTCGGCGTGACGACCGCGCCGTGCTGATCTCCGGCGAGACCAGCACCCGCAAGGCGTACACCGCCCTCCAGCTCGACGCGCCCACCGCCGACCTCGTCGATGCCGTGCAGTCCGGAGGCCTCTTCCACACCCTGCCCACCGCGCTCGACCGGCCCCTGCTGTTCATCGCCGGTGGTGTGCCGGTGCACCGTGACGGCCGGCTGATCGGGGCGATCGGCGTCGGTGGCGGCGCACCGGAGCAGGACCACGCCTTCGCCATGACGGCCGTAAAGGCCCTTGCCTGACGACGCCCTTCACCTCGTCACGGCGCTCCACGCAGCGCGAACGCCGGTTCCCGACCGTTTCGGGAGCCGGCGTCGCCGAATCGGTGAGAGTCAGCCCGCCGCGACCGTGACCGGCGCGAAACGCCGTCGCCAGTCACCCGGCAGCTTTGTGATGCCGTACGTCATCACGGCATTGAAGGCGATGGATGCCAGGCTGCGCTCCTTGGCCCACTCCAGCAGTTCTTCGTGCCGCACGTCGATGTCCGTGCGCAGGGGACGGTCCGTGTGGGCGGCGAGCGAGGCGATGAGCGCCTGCGCCGTCGACGTGTCGCGTGCGACGAGCGGACCCACGACCTGGGTGTCCATGTTGGGCCAGGCAGCGGCGTATCCGATCAGCCGCCCGTGCTCCTCGGCGACGCGCAGCTGGTCGGCGAAGGCGGGCAGCCGGGTGATCACGTGTGTGCGGTCGGCGCCGAACACCTCCTCATCGAGCTGGAGGATCGCGGCGAGGTCCTCGGCCGTCGCAGCACGCGTGGACACCTGGGGCTGCGGCCCCACGGGTGTGAAGCGCCCGCGCAGCATCTCCGCCCGGCCGGTGACCTTGAAGCCGAGCTCTTCGTAGAGGGGACGGCCGTAGGGCGTCGCGTGCAGAGTCAGCGGCGTGGTGCCCATCGCCGCAACGACGTGACGCATCAGCCGGCGTCCCACGCCCTGGCGGGCATGGCGTTCGGCGACCAGGACCATGCCGATGGCCGCGAGGTCGGGGTGTTCCTGCGGTCCGTACTCGGTGACGACGCAGGCGCTGACGAGGCCGCCGTCGGGGTCGTCGATGCCGTAGCCCTTGCCCGCGGTGAGAAGGAGTCCCCACTTGTGCTCCTCTCGTGGCCACCCCCGGTCTTCGGACAAGTCGGCGCAGGCGGTGAGATCACGGAGCGTCAGACGGCGGATTGGCAAAGCGGCATGGGAAGGAGTCGGCACGCAGGCAGGCTGTCCGACCGAGGCGCTCGGCGTCCACCGCTTTCCGCAGAGAGACGCGAGCTTTTGGCCAGTCGTGGACTACGGCCATCACATGGACAGGCGACGGCGTTTCACGTGAAACACGTAAGAACAGCGGATGTCCCCTCGTCCCTCGGAGAGGAGAACAGCGCCTGCCGCTAGCCTCGGGCGCATGGCGAGACTTCATCTCTTCGATCTCGACGGCACGTTGCTGCATGGCACCTCCGCGCCTGTGGAGATATCTCGGCAACTCGGGCTCGAAGCCGAGACGATCGCACTTGATCAGGCGATCTCGTCGCGACTGATAGGTCCGCCGGAGTATGCGGATCAGGTATACGCACTCTGGGCAGATCTCACCGAGGCGCATGTGGCCGCGGCCTTCGAAGCGGCCCCCTGGCTGGCCCGTATTCGTGATGTCTGGGCGGAGCTGCGAAGGCGAGGCGACTACTGCGCCGTCGTGTCGCTGTCCCCGGCCTTCTTCGTGGAGCGACTCCTCGACTGGGGTGCGCACGCCGCGTACGGCTCCCGGTTTCCGGCTCTGCCGTTCAGGGAGCCCGTGGATCCGGCCGGAGTTCTCAACGCGGCGGCCAAGGTCCGGATCGCTGACCGGCTGTGCAGGGAGTTCGGTGTGACCCGTGCCGACTGCGTCGCCTATGGTGACTCGCTCTCGGACATGGACCTGTTCGCTGCGGTTCCGATCTCCGTCGCGGTCAATGGGAGTCCCCATCTGTCGGGCCTCGCGACCCACTCGTACACGGGGAAGGATCTGTGGGAAGCCTATGAATTGGTGTGCGGCGCCCGGTAATTGGCGGAACCGACGGTTCGCACCGCTCCCTCATTCGTGACGGGGGCAGGGGGGACTTGTGTGCGTGGCGGCGGCCGGTATCGTCGACTCCGGTTCGCGTTCGGGATGAGGTGCACACATCCGATGCGAGCCGACAGCAGGGCAATGGAGCCTAACGGGATGGAGAGATCGAACGCCCACATTTCCGGTTATGCGGCCGAGGCGCCCCTGGGGGTGGGAGGCTGGGCGAGAGTACTGCGGCCAATGTCACACTCTCGCCTTACTTGTCCGTACGGAGTCGGAATGCGGGTTGAATGTGGCCGCAATGGCCGCGACACCGGACGGAGAGAGCCGACCGTCCGCAGGGGGAAAGGCAGGCACCTTCCGACCCAGGAAGTGCGCAGACCGACCGAAAGATGTTCGAGGCGAGGCACACCATGGACGCTCCGACCACCACGTCGGCCGACAACGGCACTTCCGACGGCGGGGGCGGCTGGTTCACGCCGCGCAAGCAGCCGACGCCGACATCGGGTGGTGAGTCCAGCACCTCCGAGGGGCGCCGTCTCGCCACGATACGACCGGTGGGCAGGCCCGCGGCCCACCAGGACTCGCCGACGGACGGCACCGCACGCAGGTCGCCGTCGACCGAGGGTGACCGTGCCGCCGCGACCAGCGAAGCAGGGCGTCCCGCCGCGACCGTCGACCGCCCTTCCTCGACGACCGGAGGCGTGTCGCCTGCTCCAGCAGCTGCGGTCGGCGCCGCACGGCCCCGACCCGGCGCGGACAACGCCTCCCCGGACAGGGTTTCTCCGGACACCGAAGCCCGCGGTGCCGGGGACGATGAGCCGACTCCGGACCGTGGGGCCCTCGCCGCGATAGCGGCGCCCGCCTCCGCGGTCGCACGCCAAGCCGCTCCAGCCGCGCCATCGGGACTCGCCCCGGCCGCACCGCCTCCTGCGCCGTCGACGAACGCTCACGCCCCAGCGTCAGAGATTCCCGTCGGCTCGCCGTTCGCCTCCCCCTCGGTCCCTCCCGCCGGCCCCCGCGTTCCCTTCCAGCGTCCGGCGCCCCCCCTCGCCCCGGCCTCGACACCGGCCGAGGCAGGCGCCTCCCCGGACGCCGTCCTCATCCGCCGGGCCATGGCCGAGATCACGCCCGTGGCCGACAAGGTCACCTCGTACTTCTACGCCCTGCTCTTCGTCCGCCACCCCGACCTGCGGTCACTGTTCCCCGCGGCGATGGACACCCAGCGGGACCGACTGCTCAAGGCGCTGCTCACGGCGGCCGAGCACATCGACAACCAAGAGGTTCTCGTCGAGTACCTGGAGAACCTCGGCCGCGGCCACCGGAAGTACGGCACCCGGGCCGAGCACTATCCGGCCGTCGGCGAGTGCCTCATCGGCGCCCTCAGCAAGTACGCCTCCCACCTGTGGGACGCCGACATGGAGGCGGCCTGGGTCCGGACGTACACCACGATCTCGCAGATCATGATCGACGCTGCGGCCGCGGACGAACTGCGGGCCCCGGCCTGGTGGCACGCCGAGGTCGTCACGCACGACCTGAGAACCCCGGACATCGCCGTCATCACCGTCCGCCCCGACCAGCCCTACCCGTTCCTCGCCGGGCAGTACACGAGCCTGGAGACGCCCTGGTGGCCGCGGATATGGCGGCACTACTCCTTCGCCTCGGCACCCCGGTCCGACGGACTGCTGTCGTTCCACGTGAAGGCCGTCCCGGCCGGCTGGGTCTCCAACGCGCTGGTGCACCGGGCACGACCCGGTGACGTCCTGCGGCTGGGCCCGCCCGCCGGTTCGATGACCGTGGACCACACCACCGACAGCGGACTGCTCTGCCTGGGAGGCGGCACCGGCATCGCCCCCATCAAGGCACTCGTCGAAGACGTCGCCGAACACGGGCAGCGCCGTCCCGTCGAGGTCTTCTACGGCGCGCGCACCGACCAGGATCTGTACGACATCGACACCATGCTCCGGCTGCAGCAGAGTCACCCCTGGCTGTCGGTCCGCGCGATCATCGACGAGCAGGCGCACCAGCAGCTCCCGGACGCGGTACGGGCGTACGGCCCGTGGAACGAGTACGACGCCTATCTCTCGGGTCCGCCCGGAATGATCCGCAACGGTGTGCACGCACTCAGGAACGCCGGCATCCCCGCGGCGCGCATACGCCACGACTCGGTGGAGGAGCTCGTCGCAGCCGGTGACTGACCGGCGGCGTCAGCCCAGGTCGGGGGCGTGCATGGCGCGGACGCCCTCGATATTGCCGTCCAGGTAGTGCCGCAGCGACAGCGGTACGAGATGCACGGACGCGATGCCCACCCGGGTGAACGGCACACGCACGATCTCGTACTCGCCGGCGGGCTCGTCCACCTCGGGGCCGTGCCGCAGGGACGGGTCCATGGACTCCAGGCGGCAGACGAAGAAGTGCTGCACCTTCACACCGGTCGCGCCACCGTCCTCGCCGATGTGCTCCACGGTGTCGACGAAGCAGGGCACCACGTCGGTGATCTTCGCGCCGAGCTCCTCGTACACCTCGCGGTGCAGGGCGTCGACAACGGTCGGGTCGCCCGGCTCGACTCCACCACCGGGGGTGACCCAGTAGGGATCCACACCGGGTTTGGTGCGCTTGATCAGGATCAGGTCGTCACCGTCCAGCAGAACGGCACGGGCGGTGCGCTTGACCACGGGTCGGACGGTCATGGGTGAAATGTGGCCCGGCTGGTTCCACGTGAAACATCGCGAAAAGTCACCGGCCGAGCCCCGAGAGTGAGGCGTGCGCATCAGCCCTTCAGCACCAGTCGGCCGCCGCGCGCTGCAGCCACTCGTGGGCCCGAGCGATGTGCGGCATCGCCAGGGTGCCGGTGCGGACGACCAGGAAGTATGTCCGCAGCGGCGGTACCGCCGGCTCGTGCAGGGCGACGACCTCACCCCGTTCTAGCGCGTCCGCGCACAGATAGCGGGGGAGCACCGCCAGTCCCGCACCCGCGACCGTGCAGGCGAGCACCGCGCGCAGGTCGGGGACGACGACGGTGCCCGGGCCGGCCGGACGGGAGTCGAAGACGGACGCCCAGTAGCGGGAGACGAAGGGCAGCGACTCGTGCACCTCCACCACGGGGGCGTGCTCCAGGACGGGGGCGCCGTTGGGGCCGAGTTTCCCGGTACCGATCTGCTCGGCCCAGTGCGGGGCGGCGACCAGGACGTGCTCCTCGTCGCACAGGGCGGTCGCCGTGAGCAGCGCGCCGCGCGGCCGGGCCGTGCTGATGGCCAGGTCGTGGTGCCCGGCGGCCAGCCCCTCCAGCGTCTCCTCGGCGTTCCCGAAGGAGGCACGCAGGGCGAACTGCTGCCCGTCCTCGCCGGTCAGCTCTGTCAGTGCGGGCAGCGCCCGCTCGGCGGTGAACTCTGGAGGCCCGGCGAGATGCAGCGTCCGTAAGGAGGAGTCGTCGTCGAGGCCGGTCTCGGCTATCTCCACCAGAGCGTCGAGATGCGGCGCGGCCTTGTGGGCGAGCTCGTCCCCGATCGTCGTCGGGGTCACGCCGCGGGCCTGGCGCAAGAACAGGGGGCGGCCCAGTTGCCGCTCCAACGTACGGATCTGGGAGGTGACGGCCGGCTGGGAGAGGCCGAGCAACGCGGCGGCGCGAGTGAAGGAGCCGGCCCGGTGCACGGTCACGAAGGTGCGCAGCAAGGCCAGATCCACAGCACACCCTCCCCTCGCCGCAGCCCCGCTCCCGACCCCCTGGGACGGGCTCAACTATAAATAAGTCGATAGGTCTCTGTCGCTACCGTGATTGGACACTGACAGAGAGTCAACTAGCCTTGTTCGCACGGTTCTTCGCGCGCGGGACCGAGGGCGGTCCGAGCCACGAGGGGGGAGGCTCGGACCGCCGCTGGACGGGCCGGATCACGGTAGGCGCCGACTCAGCCCGCCGATTCGTCGAGTGCGCGCAGCACATCAGCCACCAGGTCCTCGGGATCCTCGGCACCGACCGAGAAGCGGACGAAGCCCTCCGGTACCGCGTCCCCGCCCCAGCGTCCGCGCCGCTCGGCCGTGGACCGCACTCCGCCGAAGCTCGTCGCGTCGTCGACGAGCCGCAGGCACTCCAGAAAACGGTCGGCACGCGCGCGCGTGGGCAGCGTGAAGGACACCACGCACCCATAGCGCCGCATCTGCTGAGAGGCGATCTTGTGGGAGGGGTCGCCGGACAGCCCCGGATAGCGCAGCCCGGTCACCTCGGGCCGCTCGCGCAGCGCCTCCGCGAGCGCCAGCGCGTTGGCGCACTGCCGGTCCACACGCAGCTGGAGCGTGGCGATCGAGCGGTGGGCGAGCCAGGCCTCCATGGGCCCGGGGATCGCGCCCACGATCTTGCGCCAGCGGCGTACGGCGGCCATGGCGTCGGCGTCGCGGCCGGTGACGTATCCCAGGAGGATGTCGCCGTGCCCGGTGAGCTGCTTGGTGCCGCTGGCCACCGAGAAGTCGGCGCCGAGGTCCAGCGGGCGCTGGCCGAGCGGGGTGGCGAGCGTGTTGTCGACGGCGACCAGCGCCCCACGCGCGTGTGCCGCCTCGGCGAGCCGCCGGACGTCGCACACGTCGAGCCCGGGGTTCGACGGGGTCTCGATCCACAGCAGCTTCGCGCCGTCGAGCACGTCGAGCTGGGCGTCACCGCCGGTCGGCGCGGTACGCACCTCGATGCCGTACGTCTCCAGCTGCGCGCGCACCAGAGGCAGGGCCTGGTAGCCGTCACTGGGCAGGACGACCGTGTCCCCGGCGCGCAGCTGGGAGAAGAGCACCGAGGAGATCGCGGCCATGCCGGAGGCGAACACCAGCGTCTCGACGCCGTCCTGCCCGGGCGCCTCCAGCTCGCCGATGGCGCGCTCCAGCAGGGTCCAGGTGGGGTTCTCGTCGCGGCCGTAGGTGTACGGACCGGTGGGGTCGCCCGGCAGATGGAAGTGGGCGGCGAACACGGGGCCCGGCAGGGTCGGCTCGTGCTTGACCGGCTCGGGCAGCCCGGCCCGCACCACGCGCGTGCCGTCACCGACACCACTCGCGTGGCCGGTGGGACGCGGCGCGGCGCCGCCCGCGTGCTCACCGGCATCGCTCCTCGTGGCATCGCCCGCGTGCTCACCGGTGCCGCTCGTCGTGGCATCGCTCATGCGGCTCGTCCTTCCACTTCCTCGCGTACCGCGGCGAGCAGGCCGGCACTGGCTCGCTCCACCATCTCCAGGCACTCGTCGAAGCCGTCCCTGGCCCCGTAATACGGGTCCGGTACGTCGAGGTCGTCACCGGCGGCGGGATCGTACGACCGCAGCAGCCGCACCTTGGCCGCGTCCTGCTCCGTGGGGCGGCGCAGGGCCCTGAGGTGGCCGGCGTCGAGCGCGACGACGAGGTCGAGGCGGGAGAACCAGGACGGCTGGAACTGCCGGGCCGTGTGGTCGAGGGCGTAGCCGTTGTCCTCCAGGACGGCGGCCGCGCGGGGGTCGGCGCCCTCGCCCTCGTGCCAGCCGCCCGTGCCGGCGCTGTCGACCTCGACCAGGTCGGCGAGCCCGGCCTCCTCCACACGCGCGCGGAAGACGGACTCGGCCATCGGGGACCGGCAGATGTTGCCGGTGCAGACGAAGCAGACGCGGTAGGTCATGGCGCTCCTCAGTCCCTGTCGGGCAGGACGACGTTCAGCGCCCAGGACACGACCGAGATGATCAGGCCGCCCACGACGGCCGTCCAGAAGCCCTCCACGTGGAAGCTCAGATCCAGCTTGTCGGCCAGCCACGAGGTGAGCAGCAGCATCAGCGCGTTCACGATCAGGGTGAACAGGCCGAGCGTCAGGATGAGCAGCGGGAGGCTCAGCAGCTTCACGATCGGCTTGACCAGGAAGTTCACCAGGCCGAAGATCAGCGCGACGGCGATCAGGGTGCCGACCTTCTTGCCCGTGCTGTCACCGGTCAGGGTGATCTTGTCGAGCAGCCAGACCGCGACCGCCAGGGCGCCCGCGTTGGCGATCGTCTTGACTAGGAAATTCATCATGTGTCTGATCGTGGCAGACGGGATCGGACCTGAGCAGTGAGGCAGGGGCTACGAGGCGATGAAGGCATTCCGGCTGGACGAACTGGAGGCGGAGCGCGCCGCCAACGAGGGGGCGTACCTCCAGTTCCTGCGGGAGCGGAACATGTCGGTCGGCCTCTACGCCCTGAACGCGGGTGAGCACGACCCCCAGAAGCCGCACAACCAGGACGAGGTGTACTTCGTCGTCAGCGGCCGGGCCTCGATCACCGTGGGCCTGGAGACGACGCAGGTGGCGCGGGGCAGCGTGGTGTACGTCCCCGCGGGTGTCGCCCACAAGTTCCATCACATCAGCGAGGACCTGAGGGTCCTGGTGGTGTTCTCTCCCCCGGAGAGCTGAGCCGCCGCCTCCGGGTTCCCTAGGGGATCGGTCAGGGGAGGACAAGGGGCGTGAGGGCCCCGCTCGGCGGGGTCCCGGTCCTAGCATCGGGTGCAGGACATCTGGAGACTCGGATCTTCCGAGATCTTCCGAGTCCCGGACCAGTCGACAAGACCCGGCACTCAGGCGGGCGGAGAGGTAAGGACGAGGGCGATGCGAGAGATCTTCACGGCACTGCCGTGGTGGGTGAAGTGGGTCGCGGTGCCGGTCATCGCCCTCGTCGTGTTCGGGGGGCTGATAGCCAGCGTGGTCGGCTTCGTCATCGGGCTGCTCTTCAAGGTGCTGGTCTTCGTCGCCCTGGTCGGTGGACTCATCTACGTCGTACGGAAGTTCACCTCGAGCTCGTCGTCGCGCAGCGACTGGTGAGACCCATGGGAAACCGGTGGGGGTAACAGGAATCACCGGTTCCCTCGGGGGAGGGAAGATGCCCGGAGAGGCCGTCTGCGTGCGGTGGCCGACGGTTAGAGTCCGGAACCCGGCGCGGGGGACACCCCGCGAGCGGCGCACACCCACCCCCGTGTTTCCCCGCACGGGCCGCCCCTCGTGCTTCGGGAGTGACCCTTGGCCACGGCTGACACCGCAACCACCCATCCGCCCTCCGTCCCCCTTCAGCCCCACTCGCCGGCTTCCCTGGAGCCACAGCCACCACCCCCCGGCACCCTCATCGGATCCGTGCAGCGCGCGATGCGCCTGCTGGAGACCGTCGCCCGGCACGAGTACGGGGCCCCCGCCAAACAGCTGGCCCGCGAGACCGGGCTGGCGCTCCCCACGACGTACCACCTGCTGCGCACCCTCGTGCACGAGGGCTATCTGCGCCGCGACAAGGGCTTGTTCTTCCTCGGTGCGGCAGCCGAGCTCCTGAGCAGCAGCGGAGCACGGCAGAAACGTCGCAGCACGGTCGCCGAGGTACTGGGGCACTGGCGCGACGCGATCGGCGTACCCGTGTACTACGCGGTGTACCGCGAGGGTGAAATCGATGTCGTCTGCGTTGCCGACTCGCCGGGCGCTCCGGCGGTCGAGGAGTGGGCCGACTTCCGGGAGACCGGGCATGCGCACGCCATCGGTCAGTGCCTGCTCTCCCAGCTCGACGAGGAGGCCCGCCGCGACCATCTCGAGCGCTATCCGGTGCAGCCCCTCACGCCCTACACGGTCCGTGACAACCACAGCCTGCTGCGGCGTCTGGACCGCTTGTCGCGGACGGAGCCGGTCACCGAGCGCCAGGAATACGCCCTCGGAACGGTGTGCGCGGCGATCCCCATCACCGTCGGCACCACGGCCGCGGCGATGGCCATTTCGCTGCCCGCCCATCAGGCCGACCGGCTGCTGCCCGCGGCGGAACGACTGCAGAACGAGATGGGGCGGCTGCTGGGGTCGCTCGCGCTCTCTATCAGTATCTGAAAACTCACTCCTTGTGATCTGCTGTGTACGTTCAGCAAGATTCCAGCAAGTTGTCAGGGGTCGGTCCCGGCCAGTCCACGGCGAATGACGGGGTAGCGATGCGCGAGTCCGTACAGGCAGAGGTCATGATGAGCTTTCTCGTGTCCGAGGAGCTCTCCTTCCGCATTCCGGTGGAACTGCGCTACGAGACCTGTGATCCGTATGCGGTGCGGCTGACCTTCCACCTGCCCGGTGACGCCCCGGTGACCTGGGCCTTCGGCCGGGAGTTGCTGATCGACGGGGTGGGCCGGCCCTGCGGCGAGGGCGACGTGCGGGTCTCACCCGTCGAACCCGACGATCTCACCGAGGTGCTGATCCGGCTTCAGGTCGGCGGCGACCAGGCGCTGTTCCGCTCGTCGACGGCACCGCTCGTGGCCTTCCTGGACCGCACCGACAAGCTGGTGCCGCTCGGTCAGGAGGGATCGCTGGCCGACTTCGACGCCCATCTCGACGAGGCCCTGGACCGCATCCTGGCCGAGCAGGGCGCCGGGTGAAGCGTTACGGCAACCGGGTGGTGCTGCCGTAACGCTTCACCGGGCGTCGTCCCGGAGTACAGGAACGCTTCTGCGTGTGTGCGGCCTGTCTCGGCCGCCCAGGCCTCAGTGCTTGCGCCGGCGGCCCCGTCCGCCTCGTCCGGCGGTCTGACGGGCGTCCGACGCCGACACCCCCTGGGGCTGTCCCGGGCGGTCGGCCGAGACCACCAGCGCCGCCAGGGCCGTCGTCACGGGAACAGAGGCGACCAGTCCGATCGAACCGACCAGCGTGCGCACGATCTCCTCCGCGACCAGCTCGCTGTTGGCGACCGTGCCCACGCTGCTCTGGGCGATGGAGAACAGCAGCAGCAACGGCAGCGCGGCGCCCGCGTAGGCCAGGACGAGCGTGTTGACGACGGACGCGATGTGGTCACGACCGATGCGGATGCCGGCGCGGTACAGGCCGCGCCAGCCCATCGACGGGTTGGCCTCGTGCAGCTCCCAGACCGCCGACGTCTGTGTGACCGTCACGTCGTCCAGCACACCGAGCGAGCCGATGATGACGCCGGCGAGCAGCAGACCGCTCATGTCGATCTCGGGGTACAGCCCGTGGATGAGACCGGTGTTGTCGTCCGTGTTGCCGGTGAGCGCGGCCCAGCCGATGAACAGCGAGCCGAGGACACCGATCAGCAGCAGCGAGATCAGGGTGCCGAGCACGGCCACGGACGTACGGGCCGACAGTCCGTGGCACAGGTACAGCGCGATCAGCATGATGGCGCTCGACCCCACGACCGCCACGACCAGCGGGTTCGAGCCCTGCAGGATCGCGGGCAGCATGAAGAAGTTCAGCAGCAGGAAGCTGATGGCCAGCGCCACCAGCGCCATGACACCCCGCAGCCGCCCGACGGCCACGACGGCGAGCGCGAAGATGCCGGCGAGCAGCGCCATGGGGAACCGGCGGTTGACGTCGGCGACCGAGTACTGCAGGTCCCGCGGCGCGGAGGGCTCGTAGGCGACCACGACCTCCTGGCCCTGGTGCAGTTGCCGGGACTGGTCCGGCTGGACGAGCTCCGTGAACGTACGGCCCTTGTCCTTGCCGGTGTCGACCCGGATCGTCGCCCTCTTGCAGGTGCCGTTCTCCTGTTGCACCGCCGAGGAACCCTCGGCGGTGGAGGTGTCGCCGGTCGGGGGGACGCCCGAGGCCCCGGCCTCCTTGCAGCTCACCTCGACCACCTTGGTGACCGTGGCGTGCTGCGTCTGCCGGTCGAAGCCGACCCCGGTGCGCTCGTGCGGCGGGGCGCCGCCCGGCCACAGCACGGCGAGGCCGACCAGCACCGCCGCGGCGAACGGGATGAGGACAGCGGCGATGACCTTGCGCAGGTGCTGGGAGACGGGTGCGGCCGGGCCGTGGACGTGACTGTGCGAGTGGCCGTGCCCGCCGCCTGGTGGGGGGCCGGGGTCGTGACCGTGCCCACCGCCGGAGCCGGAGCCGGAGCCGGAGCCGGGGCCGTGGCCGCTGCCGGATCCCGACCCCGGCCCGTAGCCGCCGCCGGACCCGGAGCCGGGGCCGTAGCCGCCGCCCGAGTGGTGGCCGCCGCCTGCGTTGCGACCGCCGCCTGTGTCCGGACCGTCGTCGGCATGATGGCCGTTCGCGTTCGCGTTCCCGGTTCCCCGGCCCGGGTCGCCGAAGTCCCGGGAGTCGAAGCGGGACCCCTGCGTGTGGTCCCCAGAGTTGAAGCCGGAGCCGTGATCTCCTGCGGAACCGAAGTCGGATCCGCGGCCCCCACCAGGGCCGAAGCCCGAGCCGCGACCCTGGACGATGCCGAAGGCGGAGGACCTGTCGCCGAAAGCACGGCCGTCGCCACGACCACTGTCATGGCCACTGCCCCGGCCGTCTCTCTGGCCGCCCCCAGGCCCGCCGCCGTTTCCGGCGCCGGACCCATGAGGTGGATCGGGCGGTGGGTACGGGGGATGCTGCTTCGTGGTCACCGACCGATCATCGCAAGAACAAGGGGGGCCCTCTGTTCACCGCGCCAGAATTGACGCTAGCGTGGAGGCACCTTTTGTACACGCGGGAGCTCGGAGCACCGGGCTGAGAGGGCGCTGACCTTCGTCCCAGCGATGTTTCACATGAAACATCGCCGGAGCCGAGTGATGTTTCACACGAAACCTCGGCAGACGGAAACCGCTGCGTCGACCGCCGAACCTGTTACCGGGTAATGCCGGCGTAGGGAGTAGGTCTCATGACCAACAAGGACGCACGCACGCCTGCCTCCACGCAGAACCCGACGGAGACGTCGGTGAACGGAGAGGCCGGGAAGTCCATCGGCTGGCACAAGGCGTACATCGAGGGCTCACGCCCCGACCTGCGCGTGCCGGTCCGTCAGGTGCACCTCACCAACGGACAGTCGGTCACGCTGTACGACACCTCGGGCCCGTACACCGATCCGCTCGTCGACACGGATGTCCGCAGGGGCCTGCCGCCGCTGCGGGAGAACTGGATCGTCGCCCGCGGCGACACCGAGGAGTACGCGGGCCGTCCCGTCCGTCCGGAGGACGACGGGATCAAGCACACCTCGCCGCGCGGTGGACTGCGCAACCTGGACGCGGTCTTCCCCGGACGGCCGCGACAGCCGCGCCGGGGCCGCGACGGCAAGGCCGTCACGCAGCTCGCGTACGCCCGCCGCGGTGAGATCACACCCGAGATGGAGTACGTGGCCATCCGGGAGAACGTGTCGCCCGAGGTGGTCCGCGAGGAGATCGCGGCTGGCCGTGCCGTACTGCCCGCCAACGTCAACCACCCGGAGATCGAGCCGATGATCATCGGCAAGCGCTTCCTGGTGAAGGTCAACGCCAACATCGGCAACTCGGCGGTGACGTCCTCCATCGAGGAGGAGGTCGAGAAGATGACCTGGGCGACCCGCTGGGGCGCCGACACGGTCATGGACCTGTCCACCGGCCGCAACATCCACACCACCCGCGAGTGGGTGCTGCGCAACTCCCCCGTCCCCATCGGCACGGTGCCGCTCTACCAGGCCCTGGAGAAGGTCGACGGCAGGGCCGAGGAGCTGACCTGGGAGATCTACAAGGACACGGTCATCGAACAGGCCGAGCAGGGCGTGGACTACATGACGGTCCACGCGGGCGTGCGCCTGGCGTACGTGCCGCTCACCGCCAACCGCAAGACCGGCATCGTCTCGCGCGGCGGCTCCATCATGGCCGCGTGGTGCCTGGCGCACCACAAGGAGTCGTTCCTGTACGAGAACTTCGAGGAGCTCTGCGAGATCCTCGCCGCCTACGACGTCACGTACTCCCTTGGCGACGGCCTGCGTCCCGGCTCCATCGCCGACGCCAACGACGAGGCGCAGTTCGCGGAGTTGAGGACCCTCGGGGAACTCAACCGGATCGCGAAGCGTTTCAACGTTCAGACCATGATCGAGGGCCCGGGCCACGTCCCGATGCACAAGATCAAGGAGAACATCGACCTTCAGCAGGAGATCTGCGATGAAGCTCCGTTCTATACGCTCGGCCCGCTGACCACGGACGTCGCGCCGGCGTACGACCACATCACCTCCGGCATCGGTGCCGCGATGATCGCCTGGTGGGGCACGGCCATGCTGTGTTACGTCACGCCCAAGGAGCACCTGGGCCTGCCGAACCGTGACGACGTCAAGACCGGCGTCATCACCTACAAGATCGCCGCCCACGCAGCCGACCTCGCCAAGGGCCACCCGGGTGCCCAGGAATGGGACGACGCGCTGTCCGACGCCCGCTTCGAGTTCCGGTGGGAGGACCAGTTCAACCTCGCCCTCGACCCGGACACGGCACGGGAGTTCCATGACGAGACCCTGCCCGCCGAGCCCGCCAAGACGGCCCACTTCTGCTCGATGTGCGGTCCGAAGTTCTGCAGCATGAAGATCTCGCAGGACATCCGCCGTGAGCACGGCGGCAGCCGGACGGAGATCGAGGAGGGCATGGCCCAGAAGTCGAAGGAGTTCGCGGCCGCGGGCAACCGCGTCTACCTGCCGATCGCGGACTGAGGCCGGCGAGGGGGCGGCCCGTCCGGCCTGCCCCCTCCCACCACGGGTCGTGGCTCGGCAGACTGAGGCCATGACAGCGATGCCCCTGAGCAAGGGCGCCAACGTGCCCGTCGATTCGTCCACCGTGCGCGTCGAGCTCACCTGGTCCGCCGCACCCGGTGTGCCCGAGGTCGACGCCTCGGCCCTGCTGCTCACCGCGGCGGGACGCGTGCGCGACGACGGCGACTTCGTCTTCTACAACCAGCCGCGCCACACGTCGGGTGCCGTACGGCACGTGGGCAAGCGGAGCGCCGCCGGCGCCACGACCGACACGGTCGAGGTGGACCTCGGTGCCCTGGAACCGGCCGTCGAGCGCATCGTGCTGTCCGCCTCGGCCGACGGCGGGACGTTCGGTCAGGTGCCCGGCCTGACGCTGCGGCTGCTCGACGCGGGAGCGGGGACGGAGCTCGCCCGGTTCGACATGGCGGCCGAGACGGAGACCGCGATGATCGGCGGCGAGCTGTACCTGCGGCAGGGCAGGTGGAAGTTCCGGGCGGTGGGGCAGGGATACGCCTCCGGGCTCGCGGGGCTGGCCACGGACTTCGGCATCACCGTGGACGATGCTCCCCCGGCCGGGCCCGCGGCGACGCCGACGGCTACGGCCCTGACAGCACCGCCGACGCCATCGGGTGGCCCGACCGCCCCCACCCCGGCACCGACTCTCGCGCCGATCACCCCGCCGACCGTACCCCCGGCCGCACCGCCCACCCCACCGGCCGCGCAAGCCACTCCGCCCGCCGGCCCGCGTCTGACGAAGGGCGAGGAACGGCTGCCGGTGGACATGCGCAAGCGGCTCTCCCTGCGCAAGGAGCAGGTGGCGGTCAGCCTCCGGAAACACGGAGCGGTCGGGGTGACGGCCCGCGTCGTCCTGGTCCTCGACGCCTCGGGCTCGATGTCCTTCCTCTACTCCAAGGGCATCGTGGCCGACGTCGTGGAGCGGATGGCCGCGGTCGCCGCACAGCTGGACGACGACGGCGAGATGCAGGCCTGGACGTTCGCCTCGAACGCGGCCCGGCTGCCCGATCTGCGGCTGGGCGAGCTCCCTGAGTGGCTCCAGCTCCACGTGCGCGTGGGACAGATCGGCCTCTTCCGCCGCGGCAGGCCGAAGGGACTGCTGGACGGCCAGGTCGACATGCGCACGGTCGGCATCCAGAACGAGGAACAGAAGGTGATCGCCCAGGTCCGTGACTTCGTCCGGGAGAACCCGGCGGCCGCGCCCACCCTGGTGCTGTTCTTCTCCGACGGAGGGGTCTACCGCAACGCCGAGATCGAGCGGCAGCTCCGCGAGGCGGTGGACGAGCCGATCTTCTGGCAGTTCGTGGGGCTCGGGCGATCCAACTACGGCGTGCTGGAGCGGTTCGACACGCTGCCCGGCCGCCGCGTCGACAACGTCGGCTTCTTCGCCGTGGACGACATCAGCGCCGTCCCCGACCAGGAGCTGTACGACCGTCTGCTGTCGGAGTTCCCGAGCTGGATCACCGCCGCCGGCCGAGCGGGCATCATCTGATCGGGCCCCGTGCCCCAGGACATGGCCCCGTGCCCCGAAGGCTTGTGCCCCATGACTGGTCCCTCGCTCATGTGACCTGGCCCGTCGTGCCGTGGCCCGGTCTCTCGTGCCCGTGGCGCGGCGTCTCGTGCCCGTGGCCCGGTGCCTCGTACCTGTGACCCGGTCCTCGTACCCGTGGCCCGGTGCCGCTTTCCCGGCCACGGCCGGAGCACCCGGCTTGCGCTCCGCGAGGCTCACAGCCTCTCGCACGGCCCCCGCCACGCGGCAAGGAGCGCAAGCCGACGGTTCCGGATGGTGCCGACGGCTACTCCGGCTGGTGTTCCGGCCCCCCGAAGTCCGGGCTGGTGTAGTCCGGGCTGCTGAAGCTCGGCCGCGGACCGCCCGTGGAACCGTCGCCCGGGCTGGTGAAACCCGGTCGGTCGTATCCCAGGTGCGGGATGCGGTTGGTCGGCGCGGGCGGTGCCGTAGGGTGCAGTGCGGCGGTCGTCCCCGGGGCCGCCAGGGCCTCCCGCAGGAACGGCAGGATGCCGCGCTCCAGCAGGGCATCCCGCCAGGCCTCCCTTGCCCGGACCACTTCCCCGCCCAGTTCGCCGTACGGACCGGAGTCGGCCGTCGGCTTGTTGCGCAGGGCGGTGATCAGCAGTCCCACGGCGGCGGTGAGGATCGCCGCGGCGGTCACGGCGCCGAACACCCATCCGGTGGTGAGCATGGTCTGGGCGAACGCCGGCTCCGGGTCGAGCATCTTCAGGATGTAGCCGACGAGCAGGAAGATCGCCGCCGCTGTGCCGGCCAGGACAGGTGCCAGGACCGCGACGACGGCGACGGCGCCCGCGCCGGCGGTCTCGGCGACCTCACCCATGGTGGTGGCGAGCCCCACCGTGCTCGCACCCGGCTCGGACGAGCCGGACTCCCGCACGGACGACGGGGTGGACGGCGCCGGCCGGCGCAGTTCCTCGCGGACCTTGACGTAGTGCTGGTACTCGGTCGCCGCGGCCGCCGTGATGAGCGCGGTGGCGTTCAGCGCCATGGTGCGCAGCTGTTCGGGGTTGAGCCGCTGTCCGACAGCGGCCAGTTCCGGTCGGTGTGGTGCGGAGCGCAGCGCCTCATCGAGGATCCGCTCGAACTCCGGGCGGTCCTCGCTCAGCAGGTGCTGCGGAACGCTGTTCATGTGCATCCCCCGATGCTCCGTAGGGCTTGGGGCTCGGCATGCTGACGAGCCGTCGGGCAGAAACGGAGGGGAGCCTGCTACGGATAAGCCGATGGTAGAGCGGTGACGGCATGCGGTGACAGGGGGTTTGCCGAAATTGGGCCTTGCCCGGCACAGTCCACTGTCGGTGGAACACCTGCTCGCCGAACGTTCACATGTCGAGCGGCAGTTGCTGGACCAGCAGTTTTCCGGCCATGGTCACGCCGCCGTCCATCGCGATGGCGAGTCCGTCGGCGTACACGTGCGGTCCCGCGACGACGGGCCCCGAGCTGTCCTCGCCCTCCTCGGAGCCGACCTCGCCCAGCAGATACGGAATCGGGCTGTGGCCGTGAACGATGCGGGTGCCGCCGTACGTATCCAGCAGTGAGCGCACGGCGTCGGCGCCGCCCTCGTCGCGGAAGGAGAACCGCTTGGTGAACTTGCGGAACAAATCCCACACCTCGTCCGCGTCGTTGCGCGTGAGCGTCTCGCGGACGGTGTCGTTGACCTCTTCGATGGACCGGCCGTAGTCGAGGTAGGCGGTGGTGTCGGAGTGGACCAGCAGGTGCCCGTCGACCTCCTCGAGGGCGTCCAGGCGGGCCATCCACTGCAGGTGGTGGTCCTGGAGGCGGTCCATGTCGGTCTTCTGGCCGCCGTTGAGCAGCCAGGCCGCCTGGAAGGTGGCGGTGCCCGCGCCGGAGTTGACGGGCGTGTCCCCGAACCGCTTGGCGCCGAGCAGCAGCAGCTCGTGGTTGCCCATCAGCGCCTTGCAGTAGCCGCCGGCCGCGGCGGCCTCGGCCGACAGCCGCATCACCAGGTCGATGACGCCGATGCCGTCCGGGCCGCGGTCGGTGAAGTCGCCGAGGAACCACAGCCGCGCGGTGCCCGCGCACCAGTGACCGGCAGCGTCGATCAGGCCCTTCTCCTGCAGGGCGGCCAGCAGCTCGTCGAGGTAGCCGTGCACGTCGCCGACCACGTACAGCGGGCCCGGGCCGTCGGCCGGCTGCGGGGCTGCCACGACAGCCGGGTCGACGGTGACCTGCACCGTGTCGCCGCGGTTGATGACGGGCAGGTCGCGCTCGGTCGGCGTGTACCCCTCCGGGTAGGTCTCCCCGGCGGGCGGGACCACCTCGCCCGGGTGCGTGCTGTGGGCGTACGGACCGGTCTCGTGCACGTACGCGGGCACCCGGAAGTCGCGCAACGTCGCCGTCCGCTCCACCTCGGGTCCCTGACCGGCCCCCTGAGTCATCGACCCCTCCACCATCGCCCGCATCTGCACCGCATCGGACCGCCTGGTCGCAGCAGCCGCCGGTGTCGTGGGCCCATCATAGGAATGCGAATCCCGCCATGTGATGACCCAGGGGTGGTGAATCAGAGCAAGAGTCCAGTTCACCGTGGCTTTCGCCCCGATTGGGCCGGGCTTTGACCACCCTGCGACCGTCCTCACACGCCTGCTCTTCGCGAGACCGGCCCCTCCCCTCCGGGAGACCGGCCCCGGTTCTCCCCAGAAGTGTGGGTCCGTCGCGCACGAGGGCAGGTCCCTCGTCTGCCGGGCGCGCGTGTCGCCGCGCACCGTGCACGGGTCCCCAGCGAGGACCGGTCCCGCGCCCCTCCGAGGACTGGTCCCGGGCTGCCATCCGGTCCCCCGCTCCATCGGAACCGGTGCTACGTCTCGTCGGACGACCGCGGCGGGCTGACCGTGGTACGCGGCGAACGCCGCTGCGACGAGGTGCGCACGATCAGCTCGGTAGGTATCACCTGCTCCACCGGCTGCTCCGACTCGACCCCCTCGATGGCGTCGATGAGGAGCTGCACGACCGCCGTGCCGATCCGGCGAGGCTTCAGCGACAGGGTTGTGATGGGCGGTTCGGTGGTGGCGTACACGGTGGACTCGCTGCAGCAGACCAGAAGCAGGTCGTCCGGTACGCGCAGACCGTAACGACGGGCGGCGGCGAGCAGGTCGGTGCCGTTCGGGTCGAACAGGCCGTAGACCGCGTCGGGCCGGTCCGGGCGGGCGAGCAGCCGGTCGGCCGCGACGGCGCCCGCGCACGGATCGTGCGCCGGATAGGCCTCGTACACCGGGTCCTGGCCGACGCGCTCGCACCAGCGCAGGTAGGCGGTGGTCGACAGGTGGGTGTACGTGTCCGTGCTCGTGCCCGTGAGCAGGCCGATCCGGCGGGCGCCGGCGTCGGCCAGGTGGTCGAGGATGCCGAGGACGGCGGCTTCGTGGTCGTTGTCGACCCAGGCGGTGACGGGGAGCGAGCCGGCCGGGCGGCCGTCGGAGACCACCGGCAACCCCTGCCGGACCAGCTCGCTGACCACCGGGTCCTGGTCGGAGGGGTCGATGACGACCGTGCCGTCCAGGGCGACGTTCGACCACACGTCGTGGCGGGAGGTCGCGGGCAGGATGACGAGGGCGTAGCCGCGGGCCAGCGCGGCTGAGGTGGCGGCCCGTGCCATCTCGGCGAAGTACGCGAACTCCGTGAAGGTGAAAGGTTCATCCCCGTACGTCGTCACGGTCAGGCCGATGAGTCCCGACTTGCCGGTACGGAGTGTCCGGGCGGCGGCCGAGGGGCGATAGCCCAGCCGGTCGGCGACCTCGCGGACATGGCGCCGGGTGGCGTCCGGGAGCCGGCCCTTGCCGTTGAGGGCGTCGGAGACGGTCGTGATGGAGACTCCGGCGGCGGCGGCCACGTCCCTGATGCCCGCCCGGCCCGGCCGGCTGCCTCTGCGTGAGGTTTCCGCGCGGCTCACCTGGTGCTTCCCTGCTGCTGTCATGGCGAGCCGATAGTAGGGCTCATGCGGTGGGGTAGGGCGGACGCATATGCACGCGTTGACAGGCACGTTTCTGCATGATCAGAAATGGTCAATTCCCTTGGAACACCAGGGAGTTGACCGGCCCCATGCCAGGACCTGACTTGTCTGCGGGTGCGGGCCTGTCCCGTGGCCGATGTTGCGAAGAGGTCTCAACTCACCCTCACGGGGGACGCGCGCCACGGCGTGAGACATGGGCGCGTAGATATATGTACGGCGCGCCCCCTGAGTTCGTGCGCCTTCGGACGGTGATGCCCCTGATGCCGTCGGGGTGGGCGGGGCGAGCTCCCGCCTGAGGGAGGAGACAGGTCACACCTATACGCAGCGACGGCGAATCCTCATAAGGTGAGGAGTATTGGATGTCGGCGGCGGTCATGGGCCGCCGGTCTTCGCGAGGAGGACTGCGGTGAGCGAGACGAGCCCGAAGCTGCGCGCCGAGCTGGAGGGTATCCCCACCTACAAGCCGGGCAAGCCCGCCGCGGCCGGCGGTCCGGTGGCGTACAAGCTGTCCTCCAACGAGAACCCCTATCCGCCGCTGCCGGGCGTGATGGAGACGGTGACGGCCGCGGCCTGCAACTTCAACCGCTACCCGGACATGGCCTGTACGGGACTGTTGAACGAGCTGTCCGAGCGGTTCGCCGTCCCCGTTTCCCACGTGTCCACCGGCACCGGCTCGGTGGGTGTCGCCCAGCAGCTGATCCAGGCCACCTCCGGCCCCGGCGACGAGGTGATCTACGCCTGGCGGTCCTTCGAGGCGTACCCGATCATCACGCAGATCAGCGGGGCGCGCTCCGTTCAGGTGCCGCTGACACCCGGTGACGTGCACGACCTTGACGCGATGGCCGACGCGATCACCGACCGGACCCGGATGATCTTCGTCTGCAACCCGAACAACCCGACCGGCACGGTGGTGCGGCGGAGCGAGCTGGAGCGCTTCCTCGACCGGGTGCCCGGCGACATCCTGGTGGTGCTGGACGAGGCCTACCGCGAGTTCATCCGCGACCCCGAGGTACCGGACGGCATCGAGCTGTACCGCGACCGGCCGAACGTCTGTGTGCTGCGGACGTTCTCCAAGGCGTACGGCCTGGCAGGGTTGCGCGTCGGTTTCGCGATCGCCCATGAGCCGGTGGCCGCCGCGCTGCGCAAGACGGCGGTGCCGTTCGGGGTGAGTCAGCTGGCGCAGGACGCGGCGATCGCCTCGCTGCGTGCCGAGGACGAACTGCTCGGCCGCGTCGGCTCATTGGTGTGCGAGCGCACGCGCGTGGTCGACGCGCTGCGCGCCCAGGGCTGGACGGTGCCCGAGACCCAGGCCAACTTCGTGTGGTTGCGGCTGGGCGAGCGTACGGTCGCGTTCGCCGAGGCCTGCGAGCAGGCGGGCGTGGTCATCCGGCCGTTCCCCGGCGAGGGTGTGCGGGTGACGGTCGGGGAGTCCGAGGCGAACGACATCTTCCTGAAGGTGGCGGAGGGCTTCCGCAAGGAGCTCTAGTCACGAGGAGCTCCAGTCACAGGGAGCTCCAGTCACAGGGAGCTCCAGTCACGGGGAGCCCCAGTCACAGGGGGCTTTAGTCACAAGGAGCTCAGTCACTCACCAGTTCCACGCGTACGGGGTCGCCGTTGCGCACGGTCGCCAGGAGGCGGGGGTCGCCGTCGAGGCGGCCCAGGACATTGCACGGGCTCGCGAGGCGGCACTCGTCGCCTCGCGAGATCGGAGTCGGTCCGTAGGGGAGCGCCAGGGCATCGCCATCGGTCCAGAAGGCGACCGTTCCCGGCTCCACGACCTGCCGTGCGTCCGTTTCACGTGAAACGGACACTCCTGTGTCGAAGTACACCTCCTCGCCCCAGGTGCGGGCGGAGGAGGCGAGTGGCAGCGCCGTGATGAGGGCCTGCGTCGTCGGGGTGTCGTCCAGGGTCGCGGTGAGGTGCCCTGAGGGCCAGGAGAGCCGTATCCGGGCCTGTGATGGCTGTGTCTGCATGGCGCGGATTCAACAAGATGTTGAAGTTCCCGCCAAGGGGTTGACGGAAAAGGGACCCCCCGTGCGTGTGCCGAAAATCGGTACGTCATAATGGCTTGTGAATGTGAACGCTTTCACAAGCGCGTCCCGGTTGATCCCGATATGTACGGACAAGCGGGGCGAACTGCCGCTGTGACCACGGCGATGTAAGGAGAGACGACGTGGACCTGGCTCTGGCGCCGGAGACCCTGGCGCGATGGCAGTTCGGCATCACCACCGTCTACCACTTCCTCTTCGTGCCCTTGACGATCTCCCTGGCGGCCCTCACCGCCGGGCTGCAGACCGCCTGGGTGCGCACCGAGAAGGAGAAGTACCTCCGGGCGACGAAGTTCTGGGGGAAGCTCTTCCTGATCAACATCGCGATGGGCGTGGTCACCGGCATCGTGCAGGAGTTCCAGTTCGGCATGAACTGGTCCGACTACTCCCGCTTCGTCGGTGACATCTTCGGCGCACCGCTGGCCTTCGAGGCCCTGATCGCCTTCTTCTTCGAGTCCACCTTCATCGGCCTGTGGATCTTCGGGTGGGACAAGCTGCCCAAGAAGATCCACCTGGCGTGCATCTGGATGGTCTCGATCGGCACGATCCTGTCGGCGTACTTCATCCTCGCGGCCAACTCGTGGATGCAGCACCCGGTGGGCTACCGGATCAACGAGGCGAAGGGGCGGGCCGAGCTCACCGACTTCTGGCTGGTCCTCACGCAGAACACCGCCTTGGCCCAGGCCTTCCACACCCTCTCGGCAGCCTTCCTGACGGGCGGTGCCTTCATGGTCGGCATCGCGGCCTACCACCTGCTCCGCAAGAAGCACATCCGCGAGATGAAGACCTCGTTGCGGCTCGGCCTGGTCACCGTCGCCGTCGGCGGCCTGCTCACCGCGGTCAGCGGTGACGTGCTCGGCAAGATCATGTACGAGCAGCAGCCGATGAAGATGGCCGCGGCCGAGGCGCTGTGGGACGGCGAGAAGCCGGCGCCCTTCTCGGTCTTCGCCGTCGGTGACGTCGACAAGGGCCACAACAAGGTCGCCATCGAGATCCCGGGCCTGCTCTCCTTCCTCGCCAAGGATGACTTCAGCTCGTACGTGCCCGGCATCAACGACGTCAACAAGGCCGAGCAGGAGAAGTACGGTCCAGGGGACTACCGGCCCAACATCCCCGTCGCCTACTGGGGCTTCCGCTGGATGATCGGCTTCGGCATGACGTCCTTCGCGATCGGCCTCGCCGGACTGTGGATGACCCGGAAGAAGTTCCTGCTGCCGCAGCACCTGAGGGTCGGCGAGGACGAGGTCCCGCGCCTCGTGCCGCTGCCCACCAAGGCCCTCGGCCCGAAGCTCACCACCTGGTACTGGCGCATCGCGGTCCTCACCCTGGGCTTCCCCCTGATCGCCAACTCGTGGGGCTGGATCTTCACCGAGATGGGACGCCAGCCGTGGGTCGTCTACGGCCTGTTCCAGACCCGGGACGCGGTCTCCCCCGGCGTCTCCCAGGCCGAGGTCCTCACCTCGATGATCGTCTTCACCACGCTGTACGCGATCCTTGCCGTCATCGAGGTGAAGCTGCTGGTCAAGTACGTCAAGGCCGGGCCGCCCGAGCTCACCGAGGCCGACCTCAACCCGCCCACGAAGATCGGCGGCGACACCCGTGACGCCGACAAGCCGATGGCCTTCTCGTACTAGGCCGAGGGAGCTGCACCGTCATGGAACTGCACGACGTCTGGTTCGTCCTGATCGCCGTCCTGTGGATCGGCTACTTCTTCTTGGAGGGCTTTGACTTCGGGGTCGGCGTCCTCACCAAGCTGCTCGCCCGGAACCGTCCTGAACGGCGGGTGCTGATCAACACGATCGGGCCCGTCTGGGACGGCAACGAGGTGTGGCTGCTCACAGCGGGAGGCGCGACCTTCGCCGCCTTCCCCGAGTGGTACGCCACGCTCTTCTCCGGCTTCTACCTGCCCCTGCTGGTCATCCTGGTCTGCCTGATCGTCCGGGGCGTCGCCTTCGAGTACCGGGTGAAGCGGTCCGAGGAGAACTGGCAGCGCAACTGGGAGACCGCGATCTTCTGGACCTCCCTCATCCCCGCGTTCCTGTGGGGCGTGGCCTTCGCCAACATCGCCCGGGGCGTGAAGATCAACGCCGATCTGGAGTACGTGGGCGGTGTCACGGACCTGTTCAACCCGTACGCGCTGCTCGGTGGCCTGGTCACGCTCTCGCTGTTCACCTTCCACGGCGCGGTGTTCACGGCGCTCAAGACCGTCGGTGACATCCGGGAGCGGGCACGGAAGCTGGCGGGGCGTGTGGGTCTCGTCACGGCCGCGCTGGCGCTGCTGTTCCTGCTGTGGACCCAGGCCGACCACGGGGACGGCAAGAGCCTGGTCGCGCTCGTCGTGGCCGTCGCCGCGCTCGTCGCCGCCCTGGCCGCCAATCAGGCCGGGCGTGAGGGGTGGTCGTTCGCGCTGTCCGGCCTGACCATCGTGGCCGCGGTGGCGATGCTCTTCCTGACGCTGTTCCCGAACGTCATGCCGTCCACGCTCGACCCGGGCTGGAGCCTGACCGTCACCAACGCCTCCTCCAGCCCGTACACCCTGAAGATCATGACCTGGCTCGCGGCGATCGCCACACCGGTGGTCGTGCTCTACCAGGGCTGGACCTACTGGGTGTTCCGCAAGCGGATCGGTACGCAGCACATCGCCGAAACCGTCCACTGAGGTGTGTTTCACGTGAAACCAATCGATCCACGGCTCCTGCGGTACGCCCGTGCCACCCGGCTCTTCCTGGTGGCGATCGTCGGCCTGGGGGCCGTGGGCGCGGGACTGGTCATCGCGCAGGCCATGCTCATCGCCGAGGTGGTGGTCGGTGCCTTCCAGCACAGGATGCCGGTCACCGAACTGCGGACACCCCTGCTGCTGTTGGCCGCGGTGGCGGGCGGACGTGCGGTGGTCGGCTGGCTCACCGAGCTGGCCGCCCACCGGGCGAGCGCGGCGGTGAAGTCCGAGTTGCGCGGGCGGTTGCTGGAGCGGGCGACGGCGCTCGGTCCCGGGTGGCTGAGCGGGCAGCGGACCGGATCGCTGGTCGCCCTGGCCACTCGGGGCGTCGACGCCCTCGACGACTACTTCTCGCGTTATCTGCCGCAGTTGGGACTCGCGGTGGTCGTGCCGTTCGCGGTGCTGGCACGGATCGTCACCGAGGACTGGGTATCGGCGGCCATCATCGTCGGCACACTGCCGCTCATTCCCCTCTTCATGGTCCTGATCGGCTGGGCCACCCAGTCCCGGATGGACCGCCAGTGGCGGCTGCTGTCCCGGCTGTCCGGGCACTTCCTGGACGTCGTCGCGGGACTGCCGACGCTGAAGGTGTTCGGACGCGCCAAGGCGCAGGCCGAGTCGATCAAGCGGATCACCGGTGAGTACCGGCGGGCGACCATGCGCACGCTGCGGATCGCCTTCCTGTCGTCGTTCGCGCTGGAACTGCTCGCGACGATCTCGGTGGCGCTGGTCGCCGTGACGATCGGGATGCGGCTCGTGCACGGCGAGATGGACCTGTACATCGGTCTGGTCATTCTGATCCTCGCGCCCGAGGCATATCTGCCGCTGCGGCAGGTCGGGGCGCAGTACCACGCGGCGGCCGAGGGGCTCGCGGCGGCCGAGGAGATCTTCGAGGTCCTGGAGACGCCGGTGCCGACGACCGGCACCGGCGCCGTCCCGACGGGTGCGGTTGCCTTCGAGGGCGTCACGGTCCGCTACCCGGGGCGGTCGGCGGACGCCGTGTCGGACGTGTCCTTCACCGTCGAGCCGGGGGAGACGGTCGCCCTCATCGGGCCGAGCGGGGCGGGCAAGTCCACGCTGCTCGACGTGCTGCTGGGGTTCGTCCGGCCGACTGACGGGCGGGTGAGCGTGGGGGGAGTCGATCTCGCCGACGTCGATCTGGCGCAGTGGCGGTCGCGGATCGGGTGGGTGCCGCAGCGCCCCCACCTGTACGCAGGGAGTGTCGCCGAGAACGTACGGCTGGCGCGTCCGGAGGCGGACGACGACGCAGTACGGCGGGCGCTGGCCGACGCCGGGGCGCTGGAGTTCGTCGCGGCACTCCCCCACGGCGTCGACACCGTGCTGGGTGAGGACGGGGCCGGGCTGTCCGCCGGGCAGCGGCAGCGGCTCGCGCTGGCCCGGGCGTTCCTCGCGGACCGGCCTGTGCTGCTGCTGGACGAGCCGACGGCCGCTCTGGACGGGGCAACCGAGGCCGAGGTCGTGGCGGCGGTGCGCCGGCTGGCGGCCGGGCGGACCGTGCTGCTGGTGGTGCACCGGCCGGCGCTGCTGGCGGTCGCGGACCGAGTGGTGCGGTTGGAGATGGCCGAGCACCCCGAGCGGGCCGAAGAGCCCAGCCGTCCCGTTCGTGGCGCAGCCGCGGGCTCCGCCGCGCGTGCGGTCGAGGCGGAGCCCGTGCCGGTGGGGACTCCCGCCGAACCCGTCCCGGAGCCCGTGTCGGGCGGCGTCCTGGCCCGGGTCCGCCTTCTGGCCGGTGCCCGGCGCGGCCGGCTCGGTCTCGCGCTGCTGCTCGGAAGCCTGGCGCTGGGAAGCGCCGTCGGGCTCATGGCCACCTCGGGGTGGCTCATCTCGCGGGCCTCGCAGCAGCCGCCCGTGCTGTACCTGATGGTGGCCGTGACGGCGACACGTGCCTTCGGGATCGGGCGGGCCGTCTTCCGGTACGCCGAGCGGCTCGTATCGCACGACGCGGTGCTGCGGATGCTGGCCGACACGAGGGTCGCCGTGTACCGGCGGCTGGAGCGGCTCGCGCCCGCCGGTCTGCGTCACGCCCGCCGGGGCGACCTGCTCTCCCGGCTGGTCGCCGACGTGGACGCGCTGCAGGACTACTGGCTGCGGTGGCTGCTGCCGGCCGGTGCGGCCGTCGTGGTCTCCGCCGTTTCCGTCGGTTTCACGGCATGGCTGCTCCCCGAGGCCGGAGCGGTGCTGGCGGTCGGGCTGCTGGTCGCGGGGGCCGGTGTGCCGCTGGTCACCGGTGCCGTGGCGCGGCGCGCGGAGCGCCGACTGGCCCCCGCTCGCGGGCAGTTGGCGACGCGCGTGACCGACCTGCTCACGGGCACCGCCGAGCTGACCGTCGCCGGTGCCCTGCCCGCCCGAGCCGACGCGGCACGGCGGGCCGACGGCACCCTCACCCGGATCGCCTCGCGCGCCGCCACCGCCACCGCGCTCGGCGACGGCCTCACCGCGCTGATCTCCGGCCTGACCGTCACGGCCGCCGCCCTGGCCGGCGCGCAGGCGGTCGCCGCCGGAAGGCTGGACGGCGTCCTGATGGCCGTCGTCGTCCTCACCCCGTTGGCCGCCTTCGAAGCCGTCCTCGCACTGCCACTGGCCGTGCGGTACCGGCAGCGGGCCCGCAGGAGCGCCGAGCGCGTGTACGAGGTGCTGGACGCGCCCGAGCCGGTGCGGGAACCGGAGCAGGCCCGCCAGGCGCCCGGGTCTCCGTTCCCGCTCGTCGTCCAGGGCCTGGCCGCCCGCCACGCCGGACAGGACCGCGAGGCGCTCACCGCGCTCGACCTGACCCTGGAGCGGGGCCGCCGGATCGCCGTGGTCGGCCCGTCCGGGTCCGGCAAGACGACCCTGACGCAGGTGCTGCTGCGGTTTCTCGACGCGGAGGCGGGCTCGTACACGCTCGCCGGTGTGGACGCCAACGCCCTGGACGGCGACGACGTACGACGGCTCGTCGGGCTGTGCGCGCAGGACGCGCACCTCTTCGACAGTTCGGTGCGCGAGAACCTGTTGCTGGCCAGGCGGGACGCCACCGACCAAGAGCTGCGTGACGCCCTCGCGCGGGCCCGGCTGCTGGAGTGGGCCGACAGTTTGCCCGACGGGCTCGACACGCTGGTCGGTGAACACGGGGCGCGGCTGTCCGGCGGACAGCGGCAACGGCTGGCGCTCGCGCGCGCACTGCTCGCCGACTTCCCCGTCCTGGTCCTCGACGAGCCCGCCGAGCACCTCGACCTGCCGACCGCCGACGCGCTCACCGCCGACCTGCTCGCCGCCACCGAGGGCCGTACGACGCTGCTCATCACCCACCGCCTGACCGGGCTCGAGGCGGTGGACGAGGTGGTCGTGCTGGACGAGGGCCGTGTGGTGCAGCGCGGGCCGTACGCCGAACTGGCCGTGGTGGACGGGCCGCTGCGGGAGATGGTGGAGCGGGAGGCGGAGTCGGAGGAGTTGGTGGGAGCGGCCTGACCGGGCGACGGGCGGACGCCCGGTGATGCCATGTCACCGTGGCTCGGCCAGACGCCCGTTCGGCCGTACAGCTGATCCGTTCGTGGCGTGCGTTCCCCCAGCCGTACGACGTGAGCAGGCCCGTGTACCGGAGCGCGGGCCACGATCGCTGGCATGCGCCTCTCCCGTCGCCGCCCCGTGCTCGTCGCCGTGCTGCTGTGCGCGCTCGCCGTGCTCGCGGCCCGGCCCGCCGAGGGGGACGACCCGCACGGCTCGGACACCGGCTCCGGCATCAGCGCCGAGGTGGCCCGGCTGTACGAGGACGCGGCTGTGGCGACGCGGCGGTACGAGGAGGGGCGGCGGGAGGCCGAGGCGCAGCGGGCGCGGGCGCAGCGGCTGGAGGACCTCCTCGACCGCCGGCGGCGCGAGATCGCGGCGCTGCGCGCGGACATGGGCCGTATCGCCAGCGCCCAGTACCGCAGCGGTGGCGGGCTACCGATCGCCGCCCAGATGATCCTGGCGAAAAACCCCGACGACCTGATGCGCAGTCACCACGTCTTCTCCCAGGCGCATCTCGCCCTGAACAACACGATCGTCAAGAGCCGCCGCGCCGAGGCCCGGCTCGCCGCGGACGAGGCCAGGGCATCGGCGGCGTGGCGGGCGCTGGAGGAGCGCAACGCCGAGCTCGCCGAGGTGAAGCGGGGCATCGAGGCGAAACTGGAACAGGCACGGCAGCAGCTCCAGGGGCAGGCGGACGCCTCGGTCGCGGCGGGCGCCTGCCGGGGGGCCGTCCGCCTCGACCAGCCGGCCATGCGCTTCTCCAAGCCCTGGGTCGCGCCGGTGGAGACCTACCAGCTGTCCGCGTCCTTCGGCAGCGGCGGCGCACGCTGGGTGAACCGGCACACCGGGCAGGACTTCGCGGTGCCGATCGGCACGCCGGTGCGGGCGGTCGGCCAGGGGCGGGTGGTGAAGGTGTCGTGCGGTGGCCCCTTCGGCATCGAGATCGTCCTGGAGCACGCGGGCGGTTACCACACGCAGTACGCGCACCTCGCCGCTGTCGCCGTCGACCAGGGCGAGCACGTCGTCACCGGGCAGTGGATCGGCCAGTCGGGCACGACCGGCAACTCCACCGGACCGCACCTGCACTTCGAGGTACGGGTCACTCCTCAGACGGGCTCGGCGGTTGACCCGGTGCCGTGGCTGGCGGCACGCGGAGTGCCGCTCGGCTAGGACGAGGGCGCACTGGGCCCCGGCCCGGCCACGGCGAGCGCACGACGAGGGTCGGCGAGGGAGCCGGTCGGGCAGCGATCGGGGAGCCGATCAGGCGAAAGAGCCGGTCGCCGAGCGGGCCGGGGAGCCGATCAGAGAACGATCAGGGAGCGCGGCAGCGCTACGCCCGCTCCGCCAGCAGCTGCTCGATCACGACCGCGACCCCGTCGTCGTTGTTGGCCACCGTCCGCCCCGAGGCCGCGGCGACCACGTCCGGGTGCGCGTTGCCCATCGCGAACGACCGGCCCGCCCACGTCAGCATCTCGACGTCGTTCGGCATGTCTCCGAAGGCGACGACCTCCTCGTGCGAGATGCCCCGCTCGGCGCAGCACAGAGCGAGTGTGCTCGCCTTGGACACATCGGGCCCGCTGATCTCCAGCAGGGCGCTGGGGCTCGACCGCGTGACGTTGGCCCGGTCGCCGATGGCGAGCCGGGCCAGGGTGAGGAAGGCGTCGGGATCGATCTCGGGGTGGTAGGCGAGGATCTTCAGCACCGGCTCGGCGGCGGCTGCTCCGTCCTCGGCCAGCAGTTCCTCGGCGGGCGCGAGGCTGTCGGGGATCTCCATGTGCAGCTTCGGGTACGCCGGCTCCTGGTAGAAGCCGTACGTCTGCTCGACCGCGTACACCGTGCCCGGCGCCGCCTCACGCAGCAGCCGTACGGCGTCCAGGGCGTTGTCCCGTGCGAGCTCGCGCACCTTCACGAACCGGTGGGCGCCGGGGCCGCCGTGCAGGTCGACCACGGCGGCGCCGTTGCCGCAGATCGCCAGGCCGTGGCCGTGGACGTGGTCGCTGACGACGTCCATCCAGCGGGCCGGGCGGCCGGTGACGAAGAAGACCTCGATGCCCGCCTCCTCGGCGGCGGCCAGCGCGGCGACCGTGCGTGGGGACACCGACTTGTCGTCGCGCAGCAGGGTGCCGTCGAGGTCGGTGGCGATCAGCCGCGGCGGAAGGGCGGCGGCCGGTATCTCGGGCTGTCGGGTCGCTGAGGTCACCCGGCCATTGTCCCGCATATGCCTGCACGGGCGTGCGGGGGTCCGCACAACTGAGTACCGGCATCCGTATAGACATGCACAGCCGTATCCGCATGCACGGCCGTGCACTGGCGGCTCACAGCCGCGCCGACGCAGCAGGGGCGCTCAGGCCAGCTGGGCCGGAGCCTCCATGGCGATCTGCTCGAAGACCTTCTCGTCCGCCGCGAAGTCCGAGTCGGGGATCGGCCAGTGGATCACGATTTCGGTGAAGCCCAGCTCCTGGTGGCGGCCCGCGAAGTCGACGAACGCGTCCAGTGACCGTAGCGGACGGCCACGGTCCGGGGTGAACCCGGTGAGCAGGACCCGGTCGAGCTCGGTCACGTCCCGGCCCGCCGCGGCGCACGCGTCGGCCAGTTTCTCGGCCTGTCCGCGAAGGGCCTGCACCGACTGCTCGGGCGTGCCGTTCTCGAACAGTTTGGGGTCGCCGGTGGTCACCCACGCCTGCCCGTACCGCGCGGCGAGCCTGAGCCCGCGCGGCCCGGTCGCGGCCACCGCGAACGGCAGCCGGGGACGCTGCACACAGCCGGGGATGTTGCGCGCCTCGTGCGCCGAGTAGAAGTCGCCCTCGTAGGAGACGGAGTCCTCGGTGAGCAGCCGGTGGAGCAGCGGCACGAACTCGGCGAAGCGGTCGGCCCGCTCGCGCGGCGTCCACGGTTCCTGGCCGAGGGCGGTGGCGTCGAAGCCGGTGCCCCCGGCGCCGATGCCCAGCGTGACGCGCCCGCCGGAGATGTCGTCGAGGGAGATCAGCTCCTTGGCCAGGGTCACCGGGTGCCGGAAGTTCGGCGAGGTCACGAGCGTGCCCAGGCGTAGCCGGTCGGTGACGGCGGCCGCCGCCGTCAGCGTGGGCACGGCACCGAACCACGGCCCGTCGCGGAAGCTGCGCCAGGACAGGTGGTCGTAGGTGTACGCGGCGTGGAAGCCGAGCTGCTCGGCACGCGTCCAGGCCGAACGGCCACCTTCGTGCCAGCGGCGGTAGGGCAGGATCACGGTGCTCAGACGCAGACTCATGCCGACGAGCCTAAGCGGCGGGCATGTTTCACGTGAAACGGTCAATGGCTCTGGGGAAAGCGCAGGTACCGCGCCGGTACCGCCCGGGTCAGCCACACCCCGTTCGCGCTCACATGAAAGACGTGGCCGTCGCGGTGCATGGCGCTCGCGTCCACCGTCAGAACGACCGCGCGGCCCCGGCGGGCGCCGACGCGGGTCGCCGTCTCACGGTCGGCCGAGAGGTGCACGTCGTGCCTGTTCATGGGCCGGAGGCCCTCCGTGCGGATCGCGTCCAGGAAGCGGGCCACGGTGCCGTGGTAGAGGTACGGCGGCGGGGGGGGGGGCGGGCGGCAGGCCGAGATCGACCTCGATGCTGTGGCCCTGGCTGGCCCGGATCCTGCTGCCTTCCACCGCGAAGCGCCGCTTGTCGTTCGTGGCCACGACACGGTTGAGTTCCTCGCGCGTGAAGGGGAAGCCGTGGGCGACCGCGGCCGCCATCAGTACGTCGATCTCCACCCAGCCGCTCTCGTCGAGCGTGAGGCCGATCCTCTCCGGCTGGTGGCGCAGATGTTTCGAGAGGTACTTCGACACCTTCACGGTGCGTCTTTCGTCCATGCCACCAGCCTGCCGGGAGAGACAGGAATCACGCGATCGATTTCGCCCAGGAGGTTTGATCCACACCTCTCGGCAGTTATCCACAGGACGGGGAACCGTCGCTGTGGACAACTGGCCTTGACCGCACTGCCGTTGACGTCACAGCGGCGGCCTCATGCGGGCGATCGCCCGCAACGCCCCGGGCGTCAGGCGCGACAGCACCCGCGCGACACGGGCCTCCGGCGTCACCGCGACCACCGCCTCGTCGCGCACCACCGCCCGCAGGACGGCGTCCGCGACCTTCTCCGGCGGGTAGCTGCGCAGGCCGTACAGGCGGGCCGCGCGCTGCTGGCGGCGGCGCTCCTCCGCCGGGTCCACGCCCGCGAAGCGTGCCGTGGAGGTGATGCCGGTGTTGACGAAGCCGGGGCAGACCGCCGTCACGCCGATCCCCTGCCCGGCCAGCTCGGCGCGCAGGCACTCGCTCAGCATGAGCACGGCCGCCTTGCTGGTGCAGTAGGCCGGCAGCGCCCTGGAGGGCTGGTACGCCGCCGCCGATGCCACGTTGACGATGTGGCCGCCCTGCCCGCGTTCGGACATCCGCCGTCCGAAGAGCCGGCAGCCGTGGACGACGCCCCACAGATTGACGTCGAGGACCTTCTTCCAGTCCTCGGCGGTGGTGTCGAAGAAGGAGCCGGACAGGCCGATCCCCGCGTTGTTCACCAGCACGTCCACCACGCCGTACTCGGTGGCGACCTTCTCGGCGAGCTTCTCCATGGCCTGCTCGTCGGATACGTCCACCGTCTCCGCCCAGGCCTCGGGCGCCCCGCTCAGTCGGCACCGTTCGGCGGTGCGGACCGCGGCCTCGGCGTCCCGGTCGACGGCCACCACACGCGCGCCGGACTCGGCGAAGGCGAACGCCGTCGCCCGCCCGATACCGCTGCCCGCGCCGGTGACCAGGACGAGCTGCCCGCCGAACCGGTCGGCGTACGCGCCGGAGGCCGGCGCCGGCGAGCCGCCGCCCTCGACGGACGTCACGAACTGCGTGATCCAGGCCGCCAGCTGGTCGGGCCGGGTGCGGGGGGCCCAGTGCCCGGTCGGCAGCGTCCGGCGGGTGAGCCGCGGAACCCACTCCTCCAACTGGTCGTAGAGCCGCTCCGACAGAAAGCGGTCCCCCAGGGGGGTGATGAGCTGCACGGGCGCGTGCGCGTACGCGTCCGTGCGCGGGCGGCGCAGCCTGGCCCGGACGTTGTCCCGGTACAGCCAGGCGCCGTGCGCCGCGTCCCTCGGCAGCGACGAGCTCGGATAGCCGCCGCCCGGCACCTTCTCGGCGCGCTCCAGGATCCTCGGCCAGCGCCTGCCGAGGGGCCCGCGCCAGGCCAGTTCGGGCAGCACGGGGGTGTGCAGCAGACAGACGTACCAGGACCTGGCGCCCTGGCCGAGGAGCTGGCCGACCCGGCGCGGGGTGGGGCGCCTCAGACGCCGGTCGATCCAGTGGCCGAAGTGGTCCAGGGACGGCCCGGACAGGGACGTGAAGGAGGCGATGCGGCCCTCGGTGCGGGCCGTGGTGACGAACTCCCAGGACTGCACCGAGCCCCAGTCGTGCCCCACCAGGTGCACCGGCCCGTCCGGGCTGACGGCGTCCGCGACGGCCAGGAAGTCGTCCGTCAGCTTCTCCAGCGTGAAGCCGCCCCGCAGCGGCTGCGGGGCCGTGGAGCGGCCGTGGCCCCGCACGTCGTACGCCACCACGTGAAAGCGGTCGGCCAGTCGCGCCGCGACCTCGGACCACACCTCCTTGCTGTCCGGATAGCCGTGCACGAGCACGACCGTCGGCTGCTCAGGGTCCCCCAGCTCCGCTACGCACAGTTCGACCCCGCCCGTGCGCACCCAGCGCTCGCGCGCCTCCTTGAGCACCGTCACTCCTCCTCCGCCCAGCGCCGCGCGTTCCCGCCGACTGCGGTACGTGCCCGTCCCGTGACACCGGCGAATGTGGCACCTTGTTAGAGCTCGCGTCAATAGGGTGGTGCCCGGCCGGGGAGCTCCGCGGTCGACCGACCGTGGTAACTCTCAAGCAGCACATCCCCTACGGGCCCGTACGACTGGAGGGGGACGCCGAGACAGCTCTGCGGTCTGACGACGTGCGTGGTCTGCGTCACTACTGTCGACGACGTGACTGTGATCGCGACCGAAAGCCTGAGCAAGCGGTTCCCCAGGGTGACCGCGCTTGACCGGCTCTCCGTGGACGTCGGGCCCGGTGTGACCGGACTCGTCGGAGCCAACGGTGCCGGCAAGTCGACACTGATCAAGATCCTGCTGGGCCTGTCCCCGGCCACCGAGGGCCGCGCCGAAGTGCTCGGACTCGATGTCGCCACCAAGGGCGCCGCCATCCGTGAGCGGGTCGGCTACATGCCGGAGCACGACTGCCTGCCCCCGGACGTCTCGGCCACCGAGTTCGTCGTCCACATGGCGCGCATGTCCGGCCTGCCGCCCACCGCCGCGCGCGAGCGCACTGCGGACACCCTGCGCCACGTCGGCCTGTACGAGGAGCGCTACCGCCCCATCGGCGGCTACTCGACCGGCATGAAGCAGCGGGTGAAGCTCGCCCAGGCCCTCGTCCACGACCCGCAGCTGGTCTTCCTGGACGAGCCGACCAACGGACTCGACCCGGTCGGCCGCGACGAGATGCTCGGCCTGATCCGCCGCATCCACACCGACTTCGGCATCTCGGTCCTGGTCACCTCCCACCTGCTGGGCGAACTGGAACGCACCTGCGACCACGTCGTCGTCATCGACGGCGGCAAGCTCCTGCGGTCCAGCTCCACCACCGACTTCACGCAGACCACGACCACGCTCGCCATCGAGGTCACCGACACCGACGAGCACCCCGACGGCACCCGCGCGGTCCGCGAGGCGCTGCACGCGCGCGGGGTGACCACCGAGGACGGCAGCGGCCTGCCGGGCTCCGGCCACGTCCTGCTGCTCACCGCGCAGGGCGAGGGGACGTACGACCTGGTCCGGGACGTGATCGCGGACCTGGGCCTGGGCCTGGTGCGCATGGAGCAGCGCCGGCACCACATCTCCGAGGTCTTCACGGCCGGGGAACACAGCAGCGACGAGCAGCGGAAGGAGGCGGTCGGCCATGTCCGTTGAGCAGCCCGTGGCGGCACAGCCGGGTGACCAGACCCGCATCCACAACATCGGCTACCGCACCTACGACGGCCCCCGCCTCGGCCGCGCCTACGCCCGCCGCTCCCTCTACTCGCAGTCCCTGCGCGGCGCCTACGGCCTCGGCCGCTCGGTGAAGTCCAAGGTGCTGCCGATGCTTTTGTTCGTGGTGATGTGCGTGCCCGCGGCCATCATGGTCGCCGTCGCCGTCGCCACCAAGGCGAACGACCTGCCGCTGGACTACACGCGCTACGCGATCGTCATGCAGGCCGTCATCAGCCTGTACATCGCCTCGCAGGCACCCCAGTCCGTCTCGCGCGACCTGCGCTTCAAGACCGTGCCGCTGTACTTCTCACGGCCCATCGAGACGGCCGACTACGTCCGCGCCAAGTACGCGGCGCTGGCCTCGGCACTGTTCATCCTCACCGCCGCCCCGCTGCTGGTGCTGTACGTGGGCGCCCTGCTGGCCAAGCTGGACTTCGCCGACCAGACCAAGGGATTCGCACAGGGACTGGTCTCCGTGGCTCTGCTCTCGCTGCTGTTCGCCGGCCTCGGCCTGGTCATCGCGTCGGTCACCCCGCGCCGCGGCTTCGGCATCGCGGCCGTGATCGCCGTGCTGACCATCACCTACGGGGCGGTCTCCACCCTCCAGGCCATCGCCGACGCACAGGGCAACGCCGACGTCGTGCCGTGGATCGGAATGTTCTCGCCGATCACCCTCATCGACGGCGTGCAGTCCGCCTTCCTGGGCGCGACCTCCGCCTTCCCCGGCGGGGTCGGCCCGAGCAACGCCGAGGGCGCCGTCTACGTCCTCGTCACCCTCGGTCTGATCGCCGCGACCTACGGCCTCCTGATGCGCCGCTACAAGAAGGTGGGACTGTGACCACGCTCTCCCTCGACCACGTATCCCGCTGGTTCGGCAACGTGGTCGCCGTCAACGACATCACCATGACCATCGGCCCGGGCGTCACCGGCCTCCTCGGTCCCAACGGCGCCGGGAAGTCCACCCTCATCAACATGATGGGCGGCTTCCTGGCCCCCTCCACCGGCACCGTCACCCTCGACGGACAGCCCGTCTGGCGCAACGAGGCGATCTACCGGCACATCGGCATCGTCCCCGAGCGGGAGGCGATGTACGACTTCCTCACCGGCCGCGAGTTCGTCGTCGCCAACGCCGAACTGCACGGCCTGGGAGCCAAGGCGGCCCAGAAGGCGCTCGCCACCGTCGAGATGGAGTACGCGCAGGACCGGAAGATCGCCACGTACTCCAAGGGCATGCGGCAGCGCGTGAAGATGGCCTCCGCGCTGGTCCACGACCCTTCCCTGCTCCTGCTGGACGAGCCCTTCAACGGCATGGACCCGCGCCAGCGCATGCAGTTGATGGACCTGCTGCGGCGCATGGGCGACGAGGGCCGCACCGTGCTGTTCTCGTCCCACATCCTCGAAGAGGTCGAGCAACTCGCCTGGCACATCGAGGTCGTCGTCGCGGGACGGCACGCGGCCAGCGGCGACTTCCGCAAGATCCGCCGCCTCATGACCGACCGGCCGCACCGCTATCTGGTGCGCTCCAGCGACGACCGCGCCCTCGCGGCCGCGCTGATCGCCGACCCGTCGACGTCCGGCATCGAGGTCGACCTCACCGAGGGCGCGCTGCGCATCCAGGCCGTCGACTTCGGCCGCTTCACGGCCCTGCTGCCGAGGGTCGCCCGCGACCGCGGCATCCGGCTGCTCACGGTCTCGCCGTCCGACGAGTCCCTCGAGTCCGTCTTCTCGTATCTGGTCGCGGCGTAGGAGGCCGAAAGATGTACGACCCCACAGTCGCCCGGCTCACCTACCGGGCCCTGCTCGGCCGCCGCCGGGCCCTCATCCTCGGCGCGCTGCCCCTGCTGCTCATCGTGATCTCCGTGGCCGTGCGCGGCCTCACCGGGGCCGACGACCAGGTGGCGGCGGACGTCCTCGGCGGGTTCGCGCTCGCCACCATGGTGCCGATCATCGGCGTCATCGCCGGCACGGGTGCGATCGGGCCGGAGATCGACGACGGTTCGGTGGTGTACCTGCTGTCCAAGCCGATCAAGCGGCCGACCATCATCTACACCAAGCTGATCGTCGCCATCGCCGTGACGATGGTCTTCTCCGCCGTGCCGACGCTGATCGCGGGCCTGATCCTGAACGGCAACGGCCAGCAGATCGCCGTCGCCTACACGGTGGCCGCGCTGGTCGCCTCCATCGCGTACGCGGCGCTGTTCCTGCTGCTCGGCACGGTGTCCCGGCACGCTGTGGTCTTCGGACTCGTCTACGCCCTGGTGTGGGAGGCCCTGTTCGGCTCCCTGGTGCCCGGTGCCCGCACGCTCAGCGTCCAGCAGTGGTCGCTGGCCGTGGCCCACAAGGTCGCCGACGGCGGGAGCCTGGTGACCTCGGACGTCGGTCTGCCGACCGCGACGGTGCTGCTGGCGGCGGTCACCGTGCTCGCCACCTGGTACGCCGGGCAGAAGCTGCGGTCCCTGACGCTCGCCGGCGAGGAGTGACGTGTCCCGCTCTTGACGGGGGTTTCACCTCCGTCCGTGCACACTCGGCAAAGGGGAAGCACCGTACGAAGGGGAGGGTGGGGATGGCAGAGGAGACGCCTCAGCACGAGGGGCGCGGACAGCCGGGCCGCCCGGGGCAGCCCGGGCAGACCGGGGACGTCTGGGACGACCTCGTCCTGGACGAGGACTTCGTCCGCGCAGCCGGCACCTCCGAACCCTCCGCCCGCGCCCGGATGCTGGCAGCGCGCTGGCGCCGCGAGGAGCCCGAACCGCAACCGTGGCGCTCCGACGAACCGCCAGCGGGCTGGTTCTTCAGCAAGGCACGCCGCCGCAGATGGCGGCGCCGCTAGACGGCCGGGGGCGACCGCAGATGGCGGCGCCGCTGGACGGCCGGGGGCGCAGGCTGGCCGGAGCGCGGGTTGCTGGTCGGGGGCTGCTGGCTGGCCGAGGCGTCGGGAGCGTCGGGGACGGCGGTGGCGGTCGAGGGTGCGGCCCGGGCTCCGACAGTTGGTCCGGGCCCCAGCCCCCGGCCGACCGTCGGCCCGGGCCCCCAACACCTGCGCCGACCCACGCACCGATTTATTCGGTGGCGCCCAACGCGTCCACCAGTCAGAGTGGTTGTGTTCACGCCGCCGGACCAGGCGTCCGGTGCCACGTTCTGGGAGAGGAGCCGGACGATGTCCATGCACGGCAGTACGTCCAGCTCCCGGCAGGGCAGCCCGCGGCGGGCTCCGGAGTAGTCGCTACCCGCTCCGTCGAGCCCGCCCCGCACGGGGAGCTGCCCGGGGCGGCCGCTTCGAGCACGCGAATCCCACTTCGCGTGGGCCGCCCACCCGGAGGATTGGCCGAGTGGTAAGGCACCGGTTTGCTAAACCGTGGTCGGGCCTGGAAAAGCCCGCGCACGTTCGATCCGTGCATCCTCCGCCACGCACCGCACCGCCCGGCACCGCACCGCACCAACCGAAACGCTCAGCCCAGCAACCGCTCCAGCACCACCGCGATCCCGTCCTCCTCGTTGGAGGACGTCACCTCGTCCGCCACCGCCTTCAGCTCCTCATGGGCGTTGGCCATGGCCACTCCGTAGGACGCCCAGGCGAACATCGGCACGTCGTTCGGCATGTCGCCGAAGGCGATCGTGTCGGCGGCCTTCGCACCGAGACGGCGGGCCGCCAGCGACAGCCCCGTGGCCTTGGACAGACCGAGGGGGAGGAGTTCGACGATGCCCTCGCCCGCCATCGTGACGGTGACGAAACCGCCGGCGGTGCGCGTGGCGACCTCGCACAGCTCGTCGTCCGTGAGCGTCGGATGCTGGATGTACAGCTTGTTCAGGGGCGCGGTCCACAGGTTTGAGGCGTCGGTGAAGGGCGTCGCCGGCAACCGGCCCTGCACCTCGTAGCCCGGCCCGACCAGCACCTCGCCGTCCAGGCCGTCGCGGCTGGCCGCCAGGTACAGCGGACCGGTCTCCGCCTCGATCTTGGCCAGCGCCAGACCGGCCAGCTGCCGGTCCAGCGTCACCGTCGTCAGCAGGCGGTGGGCTCCGGCGTCGTACACCTGGGCGCCCTGCCCGCAAACGGCGAGACCGTCGTAGCCGAGGTCGTCGAGGATGTGCCGGGTCCAGGGGACCGCGCGGCCGGTGACGACGATGTGCGCGGCGCCCGCCGCCGTGGCGGCGGCGAGCGCGTCACGGGTGCGCCGCGTGACCGACTCGTCGGAGCGCAGCAGCGTCCCGTCGAGGTCGGTCGCGATCAGCCGGTACGGAAAACCCCCGGGGGTGGCCGCCTCGCTCACTTGGCGACCGGTTCCAGGATCTCCCGGCCGCCCAGGTACGGACGCAGCACCTCGGGCACGCGCACGGAGCCGTCGGCCTGCTGGTGGTTCTCCAGAATCGCCACGATCGTGCGCGGCACGGCGCACAGCGTGCCGTTGAGCGTGGCCAGCGGCCGTACGGTCTTGCCGTCGCGGACGCGGATCTGCAGGCGGCGGGACTGGAACTCGGTGCAGTCCGAGGTCGAGGTCAGCTCGCGGTACTTGCCCTGGGTCGGGATCCACGCCTCGCAGTCGAACTTGCGGGAGGCCGAGGAACCCAGGTCGGCCGAGGCGACGTCGATCACACGGAACGGCAGTTCAAGCGAGGTCAGCCACTGCTTCTCCCACTCCAGCAGACGCTGGTGCTCCGCCTGCGAGTCCTCGGGAGCGACGTAGGAGAACATCTCCACCTTGTCGAACTGGTGCACGCGGAAGATGCCCCGCGTGTCCTTGCCGTGCGAGCCGGCCTCGCGGCGGAAGCAGGGCGAGAAGCCCGCGTAGCGCAGCGGCAGCCGGTCGGCGTCGATGATCTCGTCCATGTGGTACGCGGCGAGCGGCACCTCGGACGTGCCGACCAGGTACAGGTCGTCCTTGTCGAGGTGGTAGACGTCCTGGGCCGCCTGGCCGAGGAAGCCGGTGCCCGCCATGGACTGGGGGCGGACCAGCGCCGGCGTGAGCATCGGCGTGAAGCCGGCCGCGGTGGCCTGGGCGATCGCCGCGTTGACGAGCGCGAGCTCCAGGAGCGCGCCGACGCCCGTCAGGAAGTAGAAGCGCGAACCCGAGACCTTGGCGCCGCGCTCGACGTCGATCGCGCCGAGCAGCTGGCCGAGCTCCAGGTGGTCCCGGGGCGTGAAGCCCTCGGCGGCGAAGTCGCGGATCTCGCCGTGGGTCTCCAGGGTGACGAAGTCCTCCTCGCCGCCCACGGGCACGTCCGGGTGGACGAGGTTGCCGAGCTGGAGCAGCAGCTCCTGCGTCTCGGCGGCGGCGGCGTCACGGTCCGCGTCGGCCGCCTTGACGTCGGCGGCGAGCTGGCTCGCCTTCTTCAGCAGCTCGGCCTTCTCGTCCCCGCTCGCCTTGGGGATGAGCTTGCCGAGGGCCTTCTGCTCGGCGCGCAGCTCGTCGAAGCGGACGCCGGACGACCTGCGCCGCTCGTCGGCAGACAGGAGGGCGTCGACGAGCGCGACGTCCTCTCCACGGGCGCGCTGCGACGCACGCACACGGTCGGGGTCCTCACGGAGCAGGCGAAGGTCAATCACGCGGTCAAGGCTACCGGTGCGGGGTGAGGACCCACGACACACATTTCCGGTGGCGGCTTACGCTCAGTTATGGGTGAATTGCCCGTTGTGTTCCCACCTGTCAACAAAAGGCGTCTCACTCCCTGGAACGGGTCAGCCGGGCGGCACACCTTTGACTCGATTCCCTTGCGGGGAACGGGACTTGGCGTTTGGTTGTCCACAGGAATCCACACCCCCGGAAGAGTTATCCACAGCCTGTGTGGAAGATCTGTGGACTACGGAATTGATCACTCCGAAACGGACGACCGGCCCTATCGATTCCCGGTGTAAACCCGCCCTATCCTCACTTTCGAGTGGAAAGAGGTCACCCCAAAGAGTTGCGCAAGGGAAAACGGTGGACGAAGGGTGACCTGCGCATCGGTGGACGGAACGGGATCTGCAGGGCGATTTGTCGACCGAGTCGTGCTTCGTTGTCGACTTGTCCCCAGGTCGAGAAGCCCACCTGTGGATAACTCCTGTGGATAACGAAGATACGCAGGTAGCACTGGTTGAAATCCGGCGCTCCGCCCGCTCCGGTCGGGTCAGAACCGGCCGTCCTGGCAGCGCGCCACCCAGTCCGCCGCCGCCGCGAACTCGTCGTCCGAGGTACCGGGCAGCAAAGGCTCCACATCCCCCGGCTTCACATCCGCACGCGGGTACGAGCCGAGGAACCGCACCTGGAGGCAGATCCGCTTGAGCCCCGTCAGGGCCTCGGCCACCCGACGGTCCGAGATATGGCCCTCGGCGTCGATGCAGAAGCAGTAGTTGCCGATGCCCGCGCCGGTCGGCCGGGACTGCAGCAGCATCAGGTTGATGCCCCGGGTGGCGAACTCGCCCAGCAGATCGCGCAGCCCGCCCGGGTGGTCGTCGCGCTGCCACAGCACCACGGAGGTCTTGTCCGCGCCCGTCGGGGCGGCGGGCCGGGCGGGCCGGCCGACCAGCACGAACCGGGTCTGCGCGTTCTCCGCGTCGTGGATCCCGATCTCCAGGGGCTCGAGCCCGTACCGGGCGGCCGCGAACTCGCCGGCGAAGGCGGCGTCGTAGCGGCCCTCCTGCACCAGACGAGCGCCGTCCGCGTTCGAGGCGGCCGACTCCCAGGTCGCGTCCGGGAGGTTCGCCCTGAGCCAGTTGCGCACCTGCGGCTGGGCGGCCGGGTGGGCGGTGACCGTCTTGATGTCCGACAGTGCGGTGCCGGGGCGCACCAGCAGCGCGAAGGTGATCGACAGCAGCACCTCGCGGTAGATCATCAACGGCTCGCCCGCGACCAGCTCGTCCAGGGTGGCGGTGATGCCGCCCTCGACGGAGTTCTCGATCGGCACGAACGCGGCCTCGGCCTCACCGGTCCGCACGGCGTCGAGCGCGGACTGCACGGACACGTACGGGATCAGCTCCCGGGTCGCCGCCTCGGGGAGGGTGCGCAGGGCGACTTCGGTGAAGGTGCCCTCGGGACCGAGATACGCATAGCTCGCTGGCATGACCTCACCCTAATGGGCCCGCGGAAACGGCATCCTCCAAAGCCCACTCACGGGTGACTCTCATCCCTCCAGCAACTTCTGCCCCACGTACTCCCCCTCCGCCGCCCCGCCCGGCACCGCGAACAGCCCGCTCGCCTCGTGCCGGATGAACGACGACAGCGCGTCGCCACGGTCCAGCTTGCGCTGCACCGGCACGAAGCCGCGCAGCGGGTCGGCCTGCCAGCAGATGAACAGCAGGCCCGCGTCGGGCACCCCGTCCGCGTCGATGCCGTCGTGGTACGAGAACGGGCGCCGCAGCATCGCCGCGCCGCCGTTCTGGTCGGGCCGGGTGATGCGCGCGTGGGCGTTGACGGGGACGAGCAGGTTGCCCTCGGAGTCCGTCTTCTCCAGGTCCATCGCGGTCGTCTCGGTGCCTCCGGACAGCGGCGCCCCGTCGGACTTGCGGCGCCCGATGACGTCCTCCTGCTGCTTGACCGAGAGCTTCTCCCAGTCGTCGAGCAGCATGCGGATACGGCGGACGACGGCGTAGGAGCCGTTCGCCATCCATGCCGGCTCACCGTTCTCCGGCACGAAGACGCGCGCGTCGAAGTCGGGCTCGCTCGGCTTCGGGTTGCGGGTGCCGTCGATCTGGCCCATCAGGTTGCGGGCCGTCATGGGATGGGCGGTGGCACCCGGCGAGCGGTTGAAGCCGTTCATCTGCCAGCGGACCCGGGCGGCCGAGCCCGCCTCCTTCTGGATGGCGCGCAGGGCGTGGAAGGCGACGAGGGCGTCGTTGGCGCCGATCTGCACCCACAGGTCGCCGTTGCTGCGTGCCTTGTCGAGGTGGTCGGAGGAGAAGTCGGGCAGCGGGTCCAGGGCGACCGGGCGCTGCTTCTCCAGACCGGTCCTGCCGAAGAAGCTGTGGCCGAACCCGAAGGTGATCGTCAGCGACGACGGTCCGGCGTCCCGTGCCACGTCGGTGTCGCCGTGTGCGCTCGGCTCGCCCGCCATCAGCCGCCGGGCCGTGCCCGACCAGCGGCGCATCAGGGCCGCCGCCTCCTTGCGGCCCGCGCCCGCGGCCAGGTCGAAGGCGACGAGATGGCCACGGGCCTGGAGGCCCTGGAGGATGCCGGGCTGATGTTTCCCGTGAAACATCACCTCTCCGGCGCCCAGCGAGGTGAGCGGCACGGCCTCGGCGGGCCGGGCGGCGTACCCCACGGCCCCGCCCGCGGCACCGAGCACGAGCCCGGTCGCGCCGGCGGTGCCGAGCAGCAGCCGCCGGGAGATGCCCGCCTCGGGGGCGGTGCCGTGGGAGAGGGCCCCCTCGTCGAGGGGGCTACGGGCTTGCGGAATGGACTGGTCAGCCATGGTGCGTTCAGCCGATCTGCGCGTTCTTGGAGACGGTCACCTGGTCGATGTCGGAAGTCCGCACGGTCACGGCGACCTGCCAGTCGCCCGCCATGGGGATCTGCACTCCGTTCGCCGCCCAGTGTCCGGTGGTGATGTGGTCGGGGACGACGGGCAGCGGCCCGATGTCCTTGGCGGCGAGCGTGAAGGCCACCTTCACCTCGGGGACGTCGAAGGCGCGGCCGTTGGGCCGCTCCACGTACAGGTGCATCTCGTTGCCGCCCACCCGTGCGGGGTCGAGGTCGACCGTGACGACGCCCTTGCCGTCCTGGCCGCCGGTGTCGAACGGCATGTTCAGGGTCACCGCGCCCGAGGTTGAGGTCTGCCCGGACGACGACGCCGAGGTGGCCGCTCTGGCCTCCTCCTCCGTACGCCCGGGCTCGGTCTGCGTCAGCACGGTCGTGACGGCGAGCAGGACGACGGCGACCCCCGCCTCGGCGAGCACCGAGCGGCGCAGGCCGAACCGGTGGGGATCGGCGTCCCGCGCCCGCTTCTGCCGGGCGGCCTCGCGCGCGGCCCGCTGCCGGGCGAGTTGCGCGGCCCGTTCGGCGTCGGCCGGCTCCGAGCCGCGCTGTTCGGCGTCGGCCGGTCCGGCGTCGTCCCGCCCGGCCTTCGCCTGCCCGCTGTCGGCTCGGTCGTCGCCGGTACGCGGGGCCTCGCCGGCAGCCGTCCCGGCCGAGACGCGCTCCTTCGCCCGTTCGGCGGGCACCGGCACCGTCTCCGCCAACCGTCCGGTCCAGCGCCGCGAGATCCAGGCGGTTCCGACCAGCACCGCCACCAGACCGATCTTGACGAGCAGCAACTGCCCGTACCGGGTGTCGGTGAACGCCGACCAGGAGCCGAGCTGCCGCCAGGACTGGTAGGCCCCGGTGGCGACCAGGGCGAGCACGCTGCCGAAGGCGACGCGGGAGAAGCGGCGTACGGCGGCGGTGTCGACCGGTGTGTCGGCGGGCGCGCGGTACAGCGCCACGAGCAGGGCGGTCAGCCCGCCGAGCCAGGCGGCGACGGCCAGCAGGTGGACGACGTCGACCGGCATGGCGATGCCCGTCTGGAGCCCCGTCGAGGCGTGCTCGGACATCGCCCAGCTCGCGGCGATACCGGCCGCCACGACACTGCCGCCGACCGCGAGCCCGAAGGTCAGATCCTGCTTCTCCTCGTCCTCGCGCTTGTCATAGGTGCCGAACAGCACGGCGACGAACAGCGCCGCCGCCGCCAGCAGCAGCAGCCGGGACACCAGCGCCGCGCCGGTCTTGGTCTGCAGCACCTGCCCGACCAGGGCCAGGTCGAAGACGTCGCCGATCTTCCCGGAGCCGGTGTAGGAGCCGCGCAGGAGCAGCAGGGCGAGGGTGGCCGCGGTGAGCGCCACCCATCCCGAGACCACGAGCCGCTGCACCGCCCGTACGCCGGAGCCGCGCGGCCAGCAGGCCAGCACGAACGCGGCGCCGCCGGCCATCACGATGAACCCGGCGTACGACACGTACCGCCCGAGGCCGTACAGCCAGCCGACGATCCCGCCGCCCGCCTCCTGCCCGGCGACCGCGACGGAGGTCTTGGACGGGGCGCCGATGGAGAAGGTGTAGGCCCCGGCGACAGGGTGGCTGTCCGCCGACACCACCTGGTAGCTGACGGTGTACGTGCCGTCGGGCAGTCCGCTGTGGAGGTCCACGGCGTACGTGGTGCCGCTGACGTCGAACGGCTTGCCGGTGTCGACCCGCTTGCCCTTGGGGTCGAGCACCCGCAGGGCGTCGTCGGACATGGCGACCTGCTCGGAGAAGGTGAGCGAGATGCGGTCCGGGGCCTTGTCGACCACCGCCCCCTGCCGGGGGTCGCTGCCGGTCAGCGCGGCGTGCGCGGAGGCCGGACCGGCACCGGCGAGCAGCGCGCAGGCCGCCGCCAGGAGCAGCAGCACCAGGGTCCGGACGCGGGGGGCGATGGTCTGCGTCACAGGGGTCCCTCCCTCAGTGTCCGGTCGCCGGGGTGTACGTGGGCGGCTTCACCGGCATCTCCACCGTGACGGGGCCGGAGTGGGCGAAGCGCAGTTCCACGGAGACCGTCTGGCCTTCCTTCGGCTTCCGCTTCAGCTTCTCGAACATCAGATGGTTGCCGCCGCTCTTCAGCACGAGCCGGCCGTGTGCGGGGATCTCCAGGCGGGTGACCTCCTGCATCGCCGAGCCGACCGTCTCGTGCACGGTGACCTGCCCGGCGACATCGCTCGTCACCGAGGTCAGCTCGTCCGCTGCACCGCCCTTGTTGCTGATGGTGAGGAAACCGGCGGCCATCTCGTCGGAGACCGGCTGCGGCATGTAGGCGGAGCCGACGGACAGCTCAGCCTTCCCGCCGCCGGAGCCCGGGCCGGAGTAGGTACCGCAGCCCGCGAGGGCCAGCGCCCCGGCCAGGACGGCGGCCGCCGGGGCGGACCGCCTCACGGGTTCTCCCCCTTGATGATCTCGGGGAGGTCCTTGGTGTAGTCCTCTACCTTGGCGTCCTCGCCGTAGAGCACGTAACCGCCGTTTGTCTTCGGCGAGAAGGCGATGACCTGGGTGCCGTGCTCGGAGACGACCTTGCCGTTCTTGTCCTTGCGCGGCGGGTCGATGGAGATGCCGAGCGTGCGGGCACCGGCCTGGATGGTCGCGAAGTCACCGGTCAGCCCGATGAACTGCGGGTCGATGCCGTTGATCCACTTGCCGAGCTCGGCCGGGGTGTCCCGCTCTGGGTCGGTGGTGACGAACACCACGCGCAGCTGGTCCTGCTCGGCCTTGGGCAGCTGCTTCTTGGCCACGGCGATGTTGTTCATCGTCAGCGGGCAGATGTCGGGGCAGTGGGTGTAGCCGAAGTAGATCAGCGTGGGTTTGCCCGCGGTCTCCTTGCGGAGGTCGTACTTCTTGCCCTGCGTGTCGGTGAGGACCAGGTCCGGCTTCACGAACGGCTTGTCGAGGACGGTGGCGGCCTTGTCGGAGGCGGCCTCCTCGGACACCACGGCGACGGGCTTGTCACCGGGGTCGCCGCTGCCGCAGGCGGTCAGGGTCAGGGAGGCGGCGGCGAGCAGGGCGGCCGCGGCGAAGGTCTTGTAGCGCATAGAAATATGTCCCAGATGTGAGTACTCCGGCGCGCACCGGGGTCGCCCGGATTCGAGGCCCGGACGGACGGCCCGGTGCGCGCCGCGAACAACGACGGCTCAGGCGTTGCCGCGCCGGCGGCCGGCGAGCACGCCGTACGCCACGCCCGCCGCGCCGATCACGATGCCGACGACGCCCAGGACGCGGGCGGTGGTGTCGGTGTCGTCGGAGCCGGAGGAGGCGGCGGGGGCGCTGGCCGAGGCCTTCTCGGCCGACGCGGCGCCGTCGGAGGGCTCGTCGCTCGGGAGGCCGTGGTGGCCGTCCTCGGCGGCGGACAGTTCGAGGACCGGCGCCGGGTTGTCCGGCTCGGCCTGGCCCTTCTGCGGCACCTCGATCCAGCGGACGACCTCCTTGTTGGAGTACGTCTGCAGGGCCTTGAAGACGAGCTGGTCGGTGTCCTCGGGCAGCTGGCCGATGGAGAGCGGGAACTTCTCGAAGTAGCCGGGCTCGATTCCCTTGCCGTCGGCGGTCCAGGTGACCTTGGTGACGGCCTCGGAGATCTTCTCGCCGTGCATCTCGATCGGCTTGTCCAGCTTGGACTTGGTGACCTCGATCTTCCAGCCGGGCATCGGCTCCGGCATCACCGAGGCCAGCGGGTGGTCGGTGGGGAAGGCCACCTCCAGCTTGGTGGTCGAGGCGTTGTCGCGTTCGTTGGGGACCTTGAAGTCGACGACCGCGTAGCCGCCCTTGGCAGCCGTGCCCTCGGGCTGCACGGAGACGTGCGCGACGGCGGGGACGGACAGGGCGAGAACGGCGGCGCCGGCGACGGCACCGGCGGCGGCGATACGGGAAGCCTTCATGGCAGGAGCACTCCGCTTGAGTGAGATGTCGATGAGGAAGAGGCGTACGCGCGCGTGCAGGTGCCGTCGGCCGGACGGCTCCCGGGGCGCGCGGAACACGGACGCACACGCGCGTGGCGCACGACGACGCGTCCTGCCCCGGGTCGAGCGGAGCGGTGGTCGCGTCGTGTCAGGCGGCCGGGGCGGGTGCGGCGGCAGCCGGCGGGCCGCGCCTGATCACCGTGTGCTGGAGTGCGGTGGAACGGAGCTTCGGCAGTTCGAACAGGGCGGTACCCGGCAGGCACGGGCGTACGTCCGGCGCCCCGGGCAGCCCGGCACGCAGGGCGCGTACCAGCGCGAGCGCCGCGCGCAGGGAGCGTACGAGCGCCCCTTCGGCGACTCCGTGCGCCGACTGGGCGGACAGGTCCATCAGCCGCAGCAGGGCCAGATCACCCCGGCGCAGCAGCCAGCCCGCGACCAGCGCCGCGAGGACGTGGCCGAGCAGCATCGGCAGGGACGGCAGCAGCGACGCGGTGGAACCCGCGGCGGTGGACATGGCGTCCGCCGGGTCGTGGGTGTGTACGCCCGGAGCCGGGTAGAGCCGCGCCTCGGTGAGGATGCGCTGGGCCTGGGCGGGGCTGATCGCCGCCGCCGTCGTCCCGCACACCAGCCGCGCGGCCTGCTCGACCAGCGTGGCGTCGGACAGCGACCCGGCAGAGCCCGCGGCCCCCGCCGGGCCCGTCGACGCCCCGTGCTGACCCAGCCCGAACAGCGTGTGCAGCACGGTCTGGCCGATCGCCAGCAGCGCCGCGATCCCCGTCAGGGAGCGATCGCGCCCGGTGAACGGCACGGCGACCGCGACCGTCCCGAGGAATCCGGCCCCCAGCGCCCACGGCGGAATCGCGGCGCACGAGGCGAGCGCGTGACCGGCCCCGGCCAGCACGACACAGACCGCGGCGAACACCGCGGCCCGCAGGATCCGGAGCTCTCCTCCGGAGCGCGCCGTGCGCGGGTGGGGGGCAGACATGGCGGCCTCATCATCGCACTGGCCGCGCCGGCGCCGTACGGCAGGTCCGCAAGATGCCGTACGACCGGAAGGTCACCGTCTGACCGAGCCGCCCCGACTCACCGGCCACCCCGAGTCGGATCGGGCCGCCCCCGATTCCGACCGATCTGCCCCCGAGTCGGATCGGGCCGCCCCCGATTCCGACCGGGCCGCCCCGACTCGGATCGGGCCGCCCCGAATCCGCCCGGGCCGCCCCAAAGGCCCCGCACCCACCGGCCGGGCCGCCCCACATACACCGATCGAGCCGGACGCGCATCCGCCGTATGGGCGGCATCACGTCAACTTCGCGCTTACGCCCGGCAACTGAGGGCAATACGTAACGGTATGTCGAGCCGCGGCCGGGAGGCTGGAGCATGAGCATCTGGTGGTCACTCCATCTGCGGCGTGAAGCTGCGAGCGTGCCGCTCGCCCGGCGCCTGCTGCTCGGCACGATGGAGACCGCGGGCGTCGATCCCGACATCTCCTACGACCTCTCCGTCGCCCTCAGCGAGGCCTGCGCGAACGCCGTGGAGCACGGCGGGGGAACCGCCCAGGGCGGCTCCTCGGAGGCCTACCGGGTGACCGCGTACCTCGACGGCGAGAAGTGCCGTATCGAGGTCGCCGACGCGGGCCCCGGGTTTCCCGGCGCGGCCTCCGGCCGCTCGCGCCCGCCTGCCCGGCCCGCGCCGTCCGACGCGGAGAACGGCCGCGGCCTGTGCCTGATCCAGGAGCTCGCCGACCACGTCCACATCGGCAACAAGCCGGGGCGGGGCGGGGCGGTGGTCAGCTTCGACAAGATCCTGAAGTGGAAGAAGGACGCGCCGCTGATGGCGGTGTAGCCCACGGCGGCAACGCCCTCACGGGTCCTGCGACGGTCCCTCCGACGGCCCGACACGGCCTGCGCAGCGAGGCCCCTGGCCGCCCGCCCCCCGCAGCACCTTGCCCAGCACCTCCAGTGCCTCCGGATACACCCGCTCGCGGGGCGTCCCGTACCCCACCACCAGCCCCTGCGGGCGCCCGTCGCCCGGCGCGTGCCAGTGCTCGCCCAGGCAGCCGACCGCGAGGCCCTCCGCCTGTGCCCGTGCCAGCACCTCCGCCTCGTCGTCGACCTCCACCAGCGCGTGCAGCCCGGCCGCGATGCCGCGGACGCCGCGCTGCGTTCCGAGCTGGTCCAGCAACTGGTCCCGGCGGCGCCGGTACCGCAGGCGGCACGCGCGCACGTGGCGGTCGTAGGCGTGACTGTCGATCAGCTCGGCGAGCGCCAACTGCCCGATGGACTCGGTGTGGTGGTCGCTGTGCAGCTTGGCGTCGGCGACCGCGTCGACGAGGTGCGGCGGCAGCACCATCCAGCCGAGCCGCAGCGCCGGCCCCAGGGTCTTGGAGGCGGTGCCCAGGTAGACGACCTGCCCCGGCGCCATCCCCTGGAGCGCGCCGACGGGCTGCCGGTCGTAGCGGAACTCCCCGTCGTAGTCGTCCTCGACGATCAGCCCGCCACGCGCGCGTGCCCAGTCGGTGAGCGCCCGCCGCCGCTCCGGGTGCAGGGTGACACCCGTCGGGTACTGGTGGGCGGGGGTGACGACGACGGCCCGGGAGTCGCCCAGCCGCTCGGGACGCGCGCCCCGTGCGTCGACCGGCACCGGCACCACGGTCCCGCCGTTGTGCCGCACGACCTCCCGGTGGAACGGCAGCCCGGGGTCCTCCATGGCGATCTCCCCGCCGTCCAGCACCCGCGTCAGCAGCGCCAGCCCCTGCACGTACCCGGAGGTGATCACGATCCGCTCGGGCGGCGCGATCACCCCGCGTGCCCGCCCCAGAGAACCCGACAGCGCGGTCCGCAGCTCGATCCTGCCGCGCGGATCGCCGTAGTCGTACGCCAGGGAGGGCGCCGTCGCGATCGCCCGGCGCAGCGCCCGCAGCCAGGCCGCCGCCGGGAACGTCCCGACGTCCGGGCTGCCGGGCCGCAGGTCGAAGCGCGGCACACGCGCGCGTGCCGGAACGTTCGGCTGCTCGTCGCGGACGGACGGCAGCTCGGCGACCCGGGTGCCCGACCCCTGCCGAGCCGTCAGGTACCCCTCGGCGACCAGCTGGTCGTACGCCGCCTTCGCCGTGCCCCGCGAGATGCCGAGCTCGGCCGTGAGCCGCCGGGTCGCCGGCAGCCGGGTCCCGGGCGCCAGCCGTCCGTCCCGCACGGCGTCCCGCAGCGCCCGCTCCAGCCCCGCTCTTCGACCGTCCCCCGAGTCCGGCTCCAGGTGCAGGTCCACCCCGACACCGGACCAGAAGTCGTTCACTGAGAACCCCCGTTCAGTGCGGCATGCCTGAAAGGGCGCCCGAAGCGGTGCCGCAAGCGACTCCGCCGTGTGGGCGCGACCAGCCCTCTCCTACCCGCACACCGCGACAAAAGGCCGGGCACCCCCTGGGTGCCCGGCCGTGAAGACCAACGTCAGCCCTTCAACGAGGCCATCCAGTCCTCGACCTCGCCCGACCGCCGGGGCAGCGCGGCGCTCAGGTTCCGGTTGCCGTCCTCGGTGACCAGGATGTCGTCCTCGATGCGCACCCCGATGCCCCGGTACTCCTCCGGCACGGTCAGGTCGTCGGCCTGGAAGTACAGCCCCGGCTCGACCGTCAGCACCATGCCCGGCTCCAGGACACCGTCCACGTACGTCTCCGTCCGCGCGGCCGCGCAGTCGTGCACGTCCATGCCGAGCATGTGGCCGGTGCCGTGCAGCGTCCAGCGGCGCTGCAGACCCAGTTCCAGCACCCGCTCCACCGGCCCCTCGATCAGGCCCCACTCGACCAGCTTCGCGGCCAGCACCCGCTGCGCTGCGTCGTGGAAGTCGCGGTACTTGGCGCCCGGCTTCACGGCCGCGATCCCGGCCTCCTGGGCCTCGTACACGGCGTCGTAGATCTTCTTCTGCAGCGCGCTGAAGCGGCCGTTGATCGGCAGCGTGCGCGTGACGTCGGCGGTGTAGTACGTGTGCGTCTCCACGCCCGCGTCCAGCAGGAGCAGGTCGCCGGAGCGGACCGGGCCGTCGTTGCGCACCCAGTGCAGTGTGCAGGCGTGCGGACCGGCGGCGGCGATGGTGCCGTAGCCGACGTCGTTGCCCTCCACGCGCGCGCGGAGGAAGAACGTGCCCTCGATGTAGCGCTCGGACGTCGACTCCGCCTTGTCCAGCACACGGACGACGTCCTCGAAGCCGCGGACCGTCGAGTCGACCGCCTTCTGCAGCTCGCCGATCTCGAAGTCGTCCTTGACCAGCCGCATCTCGGAGAGGAAGACGCGCAGTTCCTCGTCGCGCTCGGCGGTGACCTTGTCGTTCAGCGCGGCTTCGACGCCGGCGTCGTAGCCACGCACGACCCGCACCGGACCGGTCGCCTCGCGCAGCTTGCCGGCCAGCTCGCGCACGTCGGAGGCCGGGATGCCGTACAACTGCTCGGCCTCGGTGAGGGAATGGCGGCGGCCCACCCACAGCTCGCCCTGGCCGTCCAGCCAGAACTCGCCGTTGTCACGGTCGGAGCGGGGCAGCAGGTAGAGCGTCGCCCGGTGGCCGTCGGCCGTGGGCTCCAGCACCAGGACGCCGTCCTCGGTCTGGTTGCCGGTGAGGTACGCGTACTCGACCGACGCCCGGAAGGGGTAGTCGGTGTCGTTCGAGCGGGTCTTCAGGTTGCCCGCGGGGACGACCAGGCGCTCGCCCGGGAAGCGGGCGGAGAGCCTGGCGCGGCGGGCGGCGGTCTCGGCGGCCTGGGGGATCGGCCGCAGATCGCGCAGCTCGGTGTCGGCCCAGCCGGTCCTCATGTTCTCCGCGAGCTCGTCGGACACGCCCGGGTACAGTCCGTTCTTCCGCTGTTTGATCGGCTCTTCGCTCTCGTCCGGGCCCGCTGCGTCGGCAGCAGGATCAGCTGCTGCCGGGGTGAGCTCCTCCGCCACGGTCATCCTCCTCGATACGGCGCTGGACCCCCTCCACTGTACGGCCGTACGTAAGGGGGCCCAGGGGCCGGTGACGAGGCGCGTTACTCGAACCTCGCCGCCAGCAGGACGACGTCCTCCTCGCTGTCGGCGGACCGGCCCTCGGGGAGCGCGGACCGCAGGACGTGGTCGGCGATCGCGCCCGGGTCGCCGCGCAGTGCCCTGGGCACCCCGGCCGCCGCCGCGTGCAGTCGGGCGAAGGCGCGGTCGGTGGGGTCGCCGGTGCGGTGCAGCAGCCCGTCGGTGTACAGCAGAATCGTCTCTCCGGGCTCCGCGTGGATCTCCACGCTGGGCGCCTCCCAGCAGGCGAGCATGCCCAGGGGAGCCGAGACCGAGGTCTCCACGAACTCGGTGCGCCGCGCGCCGATCAGCAGCGGCGGACTGTGCCCGGCGCCGGCCAGTGTGATCTTGCGGGCCGCCGGCTCGCAGTAGCCGAACAGCGCGGTGGCCGAGCGGGCGGGCTCGGTCAGCCTGAGCAGCAGCTCCAGGTCGGACAGGACGGCGACCGGGTCCTCGCCCTCCATCACCGCGTACGCCCGCAGGGACGCCCGCAGCCGCCCCATCGCGGCGACCGCGCTGGGCCCCGACCCGGTGACGGACCCGACGGCGAGGCCGAGCGCGGCCTCGGGCAGCGGCAGCGCGTCGTACCAGTCGCCGCCGCCGCGCGGGCCGGTGCGGTGCCGGGCGGCCAGCTGCATACCGGGGACGCGCGGCAGGCGCGAGGGGAGCAGTTCCTCCGAGATCGTCGCCATGCACGCGCGCGTGCGCTCGACTTCCACGAGCCGGGCGAGGTGCTCGGTGGCGTAGCGGGCGTACAGGCCGACGAGGTGACGCCGGCGCTCGGACGGCTCGGCGGGCTCGTCGTAGAGCCACACTGCGGCGCCCAGGCGGCCGGCGGCCTCGGTGGTCAGGGGAAGGGCGTAGCTCGCCGCGTAGCCGAGGCGGGCGGCGACCTCGCGGTGGCGGGGGTCGAGCCCCTCCGCGGCGAGCAGGTCGGGCTCGGCGATCTCGCGGTCGCCGCCCGGCAGGCCGTCGAGGATCCTGCCGTACGACAGGGAACCGCGCGGCACGGTCTCGATGTGGCCGAGATCGGAACGGCTCAGGCCGAGGCCGATGGTGGTGTCCGGGCCGACGCCGTCGGCGGGCTCCAGCACGACGAGACCGCGCCGGGCGCCCACCAGGGCGGCTCCGGCGCGCAGGAGTTCCTCGAGCGCCTCGCCGAGCGCGCCCGTGCGGGCCAGGCGTTCGGTGAGTTCGTGGAGGGTGGTCAGGTCGGAGACCCAGCCGGCGAGGCGGTCCTGCAGGACCGCACCGGGTGCGCTCAGGGGGTTCGGCGGGGTGGTCGGGGAGGAACCCGCCGCGGCGGACGCGACAGTGTGTGCGGGGGCCGGAACCGTTGAATCGATTCCAGCCACTTTCGGAGGGTGCGGGGCGTTCATGGCGTCCGGCTTTCCGGCCGGTGCGTACTGCTCCAAAGCATCGCAAACCCCCATGTCATTCTGCGTCGCCAGCAGTGTCTCCACATGTACACGCACTCGTGAGGAGATGTCCAGCATTGTCCTGCTGGTATTCCTGGTGTCCATGAGGCTCGAGGGGCCTCGTCGTCAACTCCTTACAGAAGGGCAAAGTTGGCTTAAAACAGCCGCAGCCAACGGCATATTGCGGTCGACTGGGCTTGCTCGACGGAGCGTCACAGCGGTCGTGATGGGTACGTACTCGGTGAAGGCCAGGGGTGGTCGGGAACCACCCGGAACCTGGTGACGGACCCGGGCGTCTTAACCACCGACGACCGTGCCCCATCCTCCCGTGGTGGAGGCGGAGAGAAATACGCGCGACGGCAAAACGCCAGACTTCGCCACCCCACGCCAGGCCCATGCTTGTGACAGACGCGGTATGGGCGCAGCGGCCGCGGATGCAGCCAGTGCTCGACCCATAGGGGTTTCCCTTGCCTCCGGCTGGGGTGTGATGCGCCAACAGGTACGCACAGTGAAGTGATCGACACATGATGTGATGTGGACCACGGTGTTGCCATGCGTGCAACGGAAAGGAACGAGCGCTCATGCGCGAGATCCTCGGAAGGCGACGCAGGCTCCTGTCCCAGCGGAAGGACGGGAGGCCTGATGTGATCAGCGCGGCCCTGACCTTCGCGACGGAATGGCAGTGGCCCGTACTCCCGGGCGTGGCGGCGGACCCGCAGGACGGCTCCCGCTGCGGCTGCCCCGACCCGGACTGCACGGTGCCCGGCGCGCATCCCTTCGACCCCGGGCTCCTCGCGGCCACGACCGACGCGCGCATGGTGCGCTGGTGGTGGGCCAACCGGCCGGGCGCGCCGATCATCCTGGCCACCGGTGGCAAGGCCCCCTGCGCGGTGTCGCTGCCCGCGCTGCCGGCCGCCCGCGCCCTGGACGCGCTCGACCGGCTCGGCATGCGGCTCGGCCCGGTCGTGGCCTCGCCGACCCGCTGGTCGATCCTGGTGAAGCCGTACTCGATGGAACAGCTGGGCGAGCTGCTGTACGCCAAGGACTTCGTGCCCGGCTCCCTGCGCTTCCACGGCGAGGGCGGCTACCTGGCGCTGCCCCCGTCCGAGACCTGCCACGGCGAGGTCCGCTGGGAGCGCGCGCCGCTGCCCGGCTCCGCCTCACCGTGGGTGCCCGATGTCGAGGCCGTGGTGGACGCCGTGGTCGAGGCCCTCACTCGTACGGGTGTGAGCGCGCCCGAGCTCTGAGGGTGTCGGGCGCGCCCGAGCCCGGCGCCCGCCCCGGGGCGTTATCTTCCGGGTCCATGCCGCGTCATGCCGGGGGACGATCCCGGGACCCCCGAAGAGTCCGTCTGCTCGCCCTCGCGGGCGCCGTGACGGCGTGCGCGGTCGCCCTGCCCCTGGCAGTGGCGTCCGAGGGTTCCGTGCGCCAGGGGAACGGCGCGGCGGTACGTCAGGCCGCGGAACGCGGGGCCGCGGTAGGTGAGCCCGTACGCACCTCCCCGTACGACGACGGCAAGGCGCCCTCCGCCGCACCCGCCGGGTCCCCGCTGCCGTTCGATGCCGACCTGGCCACCGCCGTGCGCTGCGGGCCCGCCCTCACCTCCCCCGACGGCATCGAGGCGCAGACCTGTGTGATGGCGCAGGCCCAGGACGTCTGGGCGCGCACCTACTACCGCAACCTCACCGGCGACGCGCTGGAGGCCGCCCTCAGTCTCATGGGACCGGGCGGGCGCAGTCTGCGGATGCACTGCGCCGTGGGAGCCGGGGACGAGCCGGGGATGTGCGAGACGCCCCGGGAGCGCACCCGGGGTGAGCCGGCGGCCTACACCGCTGTCGCGGAGTTCGCGGACCGGGCCGGACGGGGCCCGCTGCGGCTGCGGTCCGGAAGCGACGGCGGCGACCGGAACGACGGCGACGACGGGAGCGACGCGACCAACTCGGCGGCGCGGCCGGGTAGTTGACGCGCGGCTGCGGTGGGTGAGCGACGCCGCCAACAGAAGGGCCCGGTTGCTGGCGACGGGGGATGCACCAGCAACCGGGCTACTGGAACGGTAACAAGAGATCGGCGGTTCGCAAATTCGATCTCGACCTTTCCGGTCACGGACTGGCTTGTGTCCGGGGGGAGTTGTGAGGGCAGTCACCCGCGTGGAGCCACGCTGGTCCGGCTGACCGGTCGGTCAGCCGGACCGGGGGTGCGGCCGTCTCTCAGCTCAGTGTGACCTGGCGGTTGGTCAGGCCACCGCGGGCCCGGCGTTCGTCGGCGGTGAGCGGCGCGTCCTCGGCCAGGGCCTCGGCGAGGCGCTCGGCGAACTCGGCGGCCGGCTTCTCCACGTCCTGCGCGCCGACCCCGCTCGGCAGGTCCCACACGGGCACGGTAAGCCCGTGAGCGCGGAAGGAGCCCACCAGGCGGGTGCCGTCGCCGAGGCTGGAGCGGCCCGCCGCGTGCAGCCGCGCGAGGGCGTCCAGAAGTTGCTCCTCGGGGTGCGGCATGACCCAGCGCAGGTGGTTCTTCTCCGGCGTCTCGCACCAGTACGCGGCGTCCACGCCGTGCAGCCGGGCGGTCGGGATCGCCGCCGCGTTGGCCCGCTCCAGGGACGCGGTGACCTCCGCGGTGGCGTTCTCCGGGTCCGGGACCCAGAACTCGAAGCCGCTGTGCACAACTGGCTCGAACGCGCCTTCCGGGTCGAGCAGGTCCTGCAGCCGTGGACCGTCGGCCGGGGCGCGGCGGCCCTGCACCGGCGTGCCGGGCTGCGCCTCCAGGGCACGCAGCAGCGTGTCGGCGAGGTCGCGGCTGATGTCGCCGGAGGCGGTGTCGTTCTGCAGGCCCAGCAGCACCGAGCCGTCCTCGCGGCGCAGGGCGGGCCAGGCCATCGGCAGAACCGTGGCCAGCGTGACCGACGGGACGCCCTCGGGCAGACCGTCCTTTAGCGTCAGCTCGACGGTGGCCGCGGGCACCAGTTCGCGCAGCGCCACCCAGTCGCACTCGCCCGGCAGGCCCTCGAAGGGCCGGTGCACCAGCTCGGTCACGGCCTGCGCGGCGGCCCGGCCGTGGCAGGCCTTGTAACGGCGGCCGCTGCCGCAGGGGCAGGGCTCGCGGGCGCCGACGACCGGGATCTCTCCGTCCGTGAGCTGCGGGCGCTTGGCCTTCGTCTGAGGTCGCTTCTTGGCCATCGTGGGTGTCTCCCGGTTACGGCTCGTCTCGTACGGGCGGGAGCCTAGCCGTTCGCGCCCGCAGCGACGGGGTCCTGTGGACAACGGGGAGTCTGTGGACAACGCGTCCGGCGGGCGGCCTCACCGGTCGTCGTCGGTGGGGAATCCGCGGCGAGGCCCCCTGGAAGGAGGCTGCGTCTCAGTCCACGCCCTGAGGCCAGGACACGTCTCGGTACGTGTCTCGGTCCGCTCGGTACGTGTCTCGGTCCGCTCGGTACGTGTCTCGGTCCGCTCGGTACGCGTCTCAGTCCATGTCCTCGAGCCAACACATGTCTTGGTCCGCTGGGTACGCGTCTCAGTCCACGTCCTCGAACGCGTCCGCGAAGTCGAGCCCGGGTATGTCGGACACCGCCGGGGCCGTGACCCGAGTCGCGAAGTCGTCGCGGCGGTGGCCGGCGTCCGGGTCGTACACGTCGTCGTGGACGACCACCCACACCGTGACCTCGCCCCGCACGTCGTCCCGTACGCCCCAGTCGTCGGCCAGCGCGGTGATGATGTTCAGCCCGCGGCCGCCGTGCGCGGTGACCGACGGGGTGGCCGGCGCCGGGCGGGTCGGGCCGCCGCCGTCCGTGACCTCGACGATGAGCCGACCGGTCGGGTCCACGCGCCACGCGGCGCGCACGTCGCCGTCCCCGGCCAGGGCGTCCCCCAGCGGCCTGCCGTGCTTGCAGGCGTTGCTGAGCAGTTCGGAAAGGATCAGTACGGCATCGTCGATGACCGAATCCGCCACGCCACCTCTGCGCAATTGATCACGCATACGGTGCCTGGCTTCCCCCACGCCCGCAGGGCCATGGGGTACGGCCATGCTCGACGACGTGGGCACCTCCTGTGCCACCACCAACGCCACCCCCGAGACCTCCTTTGCCCCACGCCACGGTGTGGATGCCCCATTGGCCTGTACCGGAAACCGGCCAATCGCCGTCCGGAGACGCATTCGCGACGATCGAACACGGAACGAACGCGCCGGAGCACACCCTGTAATCGTGTGGCTGAATTTCGTCGGTGTGGCCGAGACGTGAGGATGCTGGCCGCTTGGGGTGGGGGTCAAGAGGCTTGCGGTAAATGTGGGGCACGTGTGATCTCTGTGGCGATCACCGGCCGAGCTGGTCGAGGACCGCGCGCGGGCGGTTGGTGATGATGGCGTCGACGCCGAGGCCGACGCACAGCCGCACGTCCTCCGGTTCGTTCACCGTCCACACGTGCACCTGGTGACCGGCCCGCTTCAGGCGCTCGACGAACACCGGGTGGCTGCGCACGATGCGGATCGAGGGGCCCGCGATCCCGACGCCCAGGGGCAGCCGTCCGTCGCGCAGCCGGGGGGAGACGAACTGCATCAGGTAGACCGTCGGCAGCGTCGGCGAGGCGGCACGCACGCGGTGCAGCGAGCGCGCCGAGAAGCTCATCACGCGCACCGGGGACTCCTCAGGCGAGGCCGGGGCGTCGAGGCCGAACCTCTTCAGCAGCACCAGCAGCCGTTCCTCGACCTGGCCCGCCCAGCGCGTGGGGTGCTTGGTCTCGATGGCCAGCTCCACCCGGCGCCCGGCGTCGGCGACGAGTTCGAGGAGCCGCTCCAGGGTGAGGACGGAGGTCGCCTCGCGGTCCTCCGGGCGGTGCTCCCAGTCGGGCTCCTCGTCACGGCCCCGGAAGCCGTCCCGCGTCTTCCAGGAACCGAAGTCCAGGGCGGCGAGGTCCGAGAGCTCCAGCGCCGAGACCGCTCCGCGGCCGTTGGACGTACGGTTGACACGTCGGTCGTGGACGCACACGAGGTGCCCGTCGGCCGTCAGGCGCACATCGCACTCGAGGGCGTCGGCGCCGTCCTCGATGGCCTTCCGGTACGCGGCCAGGGTGTGCTCCGGGGCGTCCTCGGAGGCCCCGCGGTGGGCGACGACTTGAATCGGGTGCTGCCGTGCGTGGGTCACCGCGTCATGGTGCCACCACGTGCGGGTAGACGTCCGGTCGGACGGATTCGGCGGATGCGGCGGTCCGGACGGAGGCACTGTGATTGCGTCCTTTCCGTGAAGAATGCCCTATATAAAGAATGGCCTCGGACCCACAGCCACCGCTTATGGTGCCCTGACGGCCCATGGGAAAAGCTGACGGCATACAAAAGGACATGCGCAGCTGCATCGCGCCGGACCGTCGACCAGCGTGAACGAGCGTGAGTGAGTGCGACCGAGTGCGATTGAGGACAACAGCCGTGGATCGAGGAGAGAAGCTGTGAGCACCGAGAACGAGGGCACCGCGGTACCCCCGGCCCCGTCCGCACCCCCCGTGCCGGTGGATGCTCCCGCTGCTCAGCCGTCCCAGGAGGGCACGGCTCCGGCCGCAGGCACCGGCAGCACGCCTCCGGTCCCCCCGGCTCCGGCGAGCGCACCCGGCGCACAGGCGCAGGGCACCCCGGACCAGGCGGGCCACGGCTCGGCGCCCGGGCCGATGCCCGGCGGTTCCGGTTCGGCCCCCGACCCCTCCTGGCCGCCGCCCCCGCCGCCGGCCACCCCGTCGTACGGCGACGGCGGCGCCGGTGGCGGCGCGGGCGGCTGGGGATCCTCGTACCAGCCGCCGGAGCCGAAGCCCGGTCGCCGGCGCGGTGGCCTCGTGGCCGCGACCTTGGTGGCCGCGCTGGTCGCGGGCGGCCTGGGCGGCGGCCTCGGCTACACGCTGGCCAGGAACAACGACGACACGTCCGGCTCGACGACCGTGTCCGCCTCCACCAGCGGCGGCGACGTCAAGCGCGACCCGGGCACGGTCGCCGCCGTGGCCGCCAGGGCGCTGCCCAGCACGGTCACCATCGAGGCCGAGAGCGACAGCGGCGAGGGCGGCACCGGCACCGGCTTCGTCTTCGACAAGCAGGGCCACATCGTCACCAACAACCATGTGGTGGCGGGCGCCGTCGACGGCGGCAAGCTCACCGCGACCTTCCCCAACGGCAAGAAGTACGACGCCGAGGTGGTCGGCAACGCGCAGGGTTACGACGTCGCGGTCATCAAGCTCAAGAACGCCCCGTCCGACCTCCAGCCGCTCACCCTGGGCGACTCCGACAAGGTGGCCGTCGGCGACTCGACGATCGCGATCGGCGCCCCCTTCGGCCTGTCCAACACGGTCACCACGGGCATCATCAGCGCCAAGAACCGTCCGGTGGCCTCCAGCGACGGCACCGGCAGCCAGGCCTCGTACATGAGCGCCCTGCAGACCGACGCGTCGATCAACCCGGGCAACTCCGGCGGGCCGCTGCTGGACGCGCAGGGCAACGTCATCGGTATCAACTCCGCGATCCAGTCCACCGGCAACGGCGGCTTCGGGACCGGCCAGTCCGGTTCGATCGGCCTGGGCTTCGCCATCCCGATCAACCAGGCGAAGTACGTCGCCCAGCAGCTGATCAAGACGGGCAAGCCGGTGTACGCGAAGATCGGCGCGTCCGTCTCCCTGGAGGAGGGCTCCCAGGGCGCGCAGATCACCGACCAGGGCGCCGGCGGCTCCGAGGCGGTGGAGCCGGGTGGCCCCGCCGACAAGGCCGGCCTCAGGCCCGGCGACGTCATCACCAAGCTCGACGACCGGGTGATCGACTCCGGCCCGACCCTGATCGGCGAGATCTGGACCCACAAGCCCGGCGACAAGGTCACGATCACCTACGAGCGCGGCGGCAAGGAGCACACGGTCGAACTGACCCTGGGCTCCCGCGTGGGCGACAACTGACCCACGCACGCGCGTGTGGACCCGTTACCCTTGTCCCCGCGCCGCCGATCACGGCAGGCGCGGGGAGGCGTGCCCGAGCGGCCGAAGGGAACGGTCTTGAAAACCGTCGTGGCAGCGATGTCACCGTGGGTTCAAATCCCACCGCCTCCGCGCTGAGAGCAGTGAGAACGGCCCCTGACCTGGGTGTTAGGTCAGGGGCCGTTCTCTTGCTCGGCTACCATCACTGCCCGCTGTTCCCCGTGGTCTCCCGCTCGATCGGGTACGGCTGGGGCGGTCGCCCGATCACCGGACGGTTCCGATGGGAGCGGCGCGTCTGAGTAGCTGTGCTCATGTGCAATGCCTGCCACACCAGCATGCTGGGCGGCATGCGGTCAACGGGATGTCACCAGCAGCCGGAACGGTGGTGGGTATGAGGCCCGGAGGTGCGCCGTCGACCGGTGAGCAGATCGGTGTCAGCGTGGCGCTTCTCGTCATCGACCTGATGGTCATCGCTTATTTGCTGTTCATCCGCTACGGGATGACTGGCTGGGCTGACGCCTATGACAGCGACAATCCGCCCGATGCGCCCAGGGAGGCGTTGCGGGGAATGTGGCTCCTGGTCGGCGGCGCAGTCGTCACAGGCGGTGGTCTTCTTGTCCTGGGATGGCGGATTCCGGGCGTCGTGCAACTGATTGTCCTGGGAGTCGGAGCAGGGCTGCTCGCATGCTTCGCCGCCCGTGGATAGCGTGCGTCTGCCAAGCCACCTCGACCCACCACTCTCCCCAGCTCCCATCCCGTCTGCCGTCGACCTACACACCGCTCTGCCTGGGCGATGGCAGGCGGGATGGGAGCTCCCCGCGCACGCCACTGCTTGGGGGGTCGCCCTGGCCGCTTCCTCCCTCAGGGCCGATGGCCCGTCATCCGCGCTGCCGACGTGATCGTCGCGCGCGCCTCGCGTTCGGAGAGGCCGGTGTTGAGGGCCGCGTCGACCAGCGGTTCGACGAGGGCGGGGCCGATGCCGTCCTCGTAGGCGCGGCAGGCCGCCCAGAACAGGCGGGTGTTGCGCTGGCCCTCGTGCGCCGCGAGGACGAACTGGACCAGGCCCTGGCCGTGGCCGTTCATCGACGGGGGCGCGGAGTGGTGCTCGGGGTGGGGCGCGCGGGGCGGCGGGAGGAGCAGGCGCAGGAGGGCCGACGGGCAGGCGGCGGGGGGCAGATGCGCGGTGCCGGGGGCGGCGGCGTACGCGCCGTGGTCCGTACGGGACCCCGGGCCGACGAGGTAGCCGCCGGCGCCACGGATGTCGATGCCGGGGGCGAGGCGGCCCGCGGAGTTGGGGACGACGACGTCGGGCGGACCGCTCAGCCACAGGTGACGGCCGCCGGAGGGGGTCACCACGACCACGGTGGGCGGGATCGTGAACAGGTGCCGCAGGGCCAGTTCGCGCAGCGCCGCCGAGGAGTCCGTGCCCGTCTTCACGTCCAGGTCGATGCCGATCAGGTGGTGCGGGGGCAGTCCGCAGGCGATGCCGTAGCCGGTCGCCCACGGGGCGGCGGCGAACAGTTCGCGGATGCGGGCGGGGTCGGTGGAGGCGTCGTAGACGCCGTGGCCGAAGCGGCCGCACTCGCCGTGGCAGGGCCGGCCCACCGGGTCCGCGTCATCGCGGTGCGGGGAGCGCAGGGCCGGGAGCTTCGTCCGGGACAGGGGGAGGACGGCCAGTCCGCGTTCGGCGGCTGACAGGGCGTGCGCGAGGGCCAGCGTCGTGGCCTGCCGGTTGGTGGTGGCCATGACTTCATTTTCGTACGTACGTTCGAAAAAGGGAAGGGGGTGGGGTGCGGCGCGTCCGCGTGAGAGGTCGGGCGGGAAGTGTGCCGGAACGCTTCGTCTGTTGCGGCGCCTGGGATCGAACCATCCCTGGGGCTCCCTGTTGGGGCACAAGGGGTGCAAAGGGGTTTATCGACATGTCCTCACGCTTGCGTGCGAATCGAGGCTTCCAAGGTGGTTCGCCGGAATTCGGTGGGCAAGTCTGATCTCGCGACATCGTGCACAGCACCGGGGCGGTCGGCCAACTGCCCTGGTGGAAGCCGTACTCCACGCACTCACGGCCACACATGCCCATAGGGAACCTGGTTCTGGAGGACAGACATTGACAGACATCCATACCGCCCGTCTCATCGCCGCGGTCTGCGCCCTTCCACTCGCGGCCGCCCTGTTCGCCGGTGCCGCGGCGGCGGACAACGGCGCGATCGCGGACGACGGAGCCGGCGCGGCCGTCACGAACGCCGTGGCGGGCGTCGCCGGCAGTGGCGTCGGCGGTGACAACTTCGGCACCTCCGCCACGACCCAGCAGCAGGCCGTCGGTTCCGGCGCCTCGAACGAAAGCAAGACCACCCAGGTAAACGGCTCCACGTTCACGGCCGTCAACCAGGGCCACGACAACGTGGCCGTCAGCTTCACACCGCTGTGGTGACGAGCTGACGGGGCCGGTGCGGCGGCGCCGGCTCCCGACTTCTGTGGATGTGCTTTCAAGGGTGAGATCGCCTGCGCGGCGGTACTTCGGTGCCGCCGCGCAGGCGTTCTTCGTGTGTGCGGTGAGGGGGTTCTCCCGTGCGTGTGTTCCCTGCGGGCGCCCTGCTCGCACCTTGACAGCTCAAGCCGTCTGGCGGAGAGTCAGAAATCTGACGCATAGTCAGAAACTCTCGTCGAGGTCGTGGGAACCGGATCGGGGGTCGCGGTGTACCAGAAGTGTCAACGCGATGCGGACGGGACGACGAGGGGGAAGCGTGAACGGTGAGCCGGAGGTGAGCGAGGAGCTCACCAGGCGGCTGAAGGCCTACGAGGGGCGGGCGGCGACGGTCGCCGCGGTGGGCAGGGATCCCGTCAACGAGCCCATGATCCGGCACTGGTGCGAGGCGATGGATGACAGCAATCCCGCGTACCAGGGGCCACGAGCCGTCGCTCCGCCGACCATGCTCCAGGTGTGGACGATGGGCGGCCTCTCCGGCCACACGGGCCGGACGGACGCGTACGACGAGCTGCTCGGCCTCCTCGACGAGGCGGGGTGCACGGCGGTCGTCGCCACCGACTGCGAGCAGGAGTACGTGCGGCCCCTGCGACCCGGCGACGAGATCACCTTCGACGCGGTCGTCGAGTCGGTGTCGGACCGCAAGAGCACCAAGCTGGGGACGGGATACTTCGTCACCACCCGCACCGACATCCGGGCCGGAGGCGAACTCGCGGGCACCCACCGCTTCCGCATCCTCAAGTACGCCCCTGCCCGGGCGCCTGCTCGCGCCTCCGCCCGCGCCCCAGCCCTCGCGACTGTCCCCACTTCCGACCGCCGTCGGGAAGCACCGGAGGAACGACGGCCCCGCCCCGTCGTCAACCGGGACAACGCCGGCTTCTGGGAGGGCGTGGACCGGCACGAGCTGCTGATCCAGCGGTGCACCGGCTGCGGCTCGCTGCGCTTCCCCTGGCTGCCGGGCTGCAGCGCCTGCGGCTGCCCGGAGTGGGACACGGTCGAGGCGAGCGGCGAGGGCAGGGTCTTCTCCTACGTGGTGGTGCACCATCCGCCCTTCCCGGCTTTCGCCCCTCCCTACTCCGTGGCCCTGATCGAACTCGCGGAGGGGGTGCGGATCATCAGCAACGTCGTGGGGGTGCCGTACGACAAGGTGCGCATCGGCATGCCGGTACGGCTCCGATTCCGCCGGTACGACGACGAGTCGGTGCTGCCGGTGTTCCAGGGGGTGAGCCCATGACCGCCGGCGGCGAGCCGGCCTCTTCGGCACCGGCCGGGCTGCGCGTCGGCGACCACCTCCCGCCCCTGGAGATCCCGATCACCCGCACGCTGATCGTGGCGGGGGCGATCGCCTCCCGGGACTTCCAGGACGTGCACCACGACGCCGAGCTGGCCCGGCAGAAGGGCTCCCCCGACATCTTCATGAACATCCTGACGACGAACGGCTTGGTCGGCCGCTACATCACGGACCACCTCGGCCCCCGGGCCGTGCTGCGACGGGTGGCCATACGGCTGGGCGCCCCCAACTACCCCGGCGACACCCTGGTGCTGACGGGGACGGTCGAGGACATCGCCGGAGACACGGCGACGGTGCGGGTCCTCGGGTCGAACGGCATCGGCCGCCACGTCACCGGGACGGTGACGGTGACCCTCCCGCCGACGGCCGCTGCCCCGACAACCGCCGCTGCCCCGACAACCGCCGCCGCGCCGACGGCCGCTGCCCCACCGACCTGTGCCGCCCCGACGGCTGCCGCACCGACGGAAGGCCGCCCTCCCGCCGAGAGCCACCGTCCCGCCGACGACCGCCACTCCACCGCACAGCCGCTCCACCACACAACCAGGCACCCCCACAGGAGCCCGCCATGACCCTGCACACCCGTGACAGGCTCGGCGGCCGTGCGGCGATCGTCGGGATCGGGGCCACGGAGTTCTCCAGGAACTCGGGGCGCAGCGAGCTGCGGCTGGCCGTGGAGGCGGTGCGTGCCGCGCTGGACGACGCCGGTCTGGCACCGGCCGACGTGGACGGGATGGTCACGTTCACCATGGACACCAGCCCGGAGATCACCGTGGCTCAGGCGGCGGGGATCGGCGAGCTGTCCTTCTTCTCCCGCGTCCACTACGGCGGCGGTGCGGCCTGCGCGACCGTCCAGCAGGCCGCGCTCGCGATAGCCGCGGGCATCGCGGAGGTGGTCGTCTGCTACCGCGCGTTCAACGAGCGGTCGGGTCGGCGCTTCGGCTCCGGGGTCCGGCAGCGGGAACCGTCGGCGGAGGGCGCGGCGCTCGGCTGGTCGCTGCCGTTCGGTCTGCTCACCCCGGCCTCGTGGGTGGCGATGGCGGCCCAGCGGTACCTGCACGCGCACGGGCTGACGCCGGAGGCGTTCGGGCAGGTGGCCGTGGTGAACCGCGCGTACGCGGCGACCAACCCGGCGGCGTACTTCCACGGCAGACCCATCACCCTCGCCGACCACGCCGCCTCCCGGTGGATCGTCGAGCCGCTGCGGCTGCTGGACTGCTGCCAGGAGACGGACGGCGGACAGGCGCTCGTCGTCACGTCCCTGGAGCGGGCCTGTGACCTGCCGCATCCGCCCGCCGTGGTCGCGGCGGCCGCCCAGGGCGCGGGACGCGCGCAGGAGCAGATGACGAGCTTCTACCGCGACGACCTGACAGGCCTGCCCGAGAGCCGCGTGGTGGCCCGGCAGCTGTGGCGGACGGCGGGGCTGGGGCCGCAGGACATCGACGTGGGGATCCTGTACGACCACTTCACCCCGTTCGTGCTGATGCAGCTGGAGGAGTTCGGCTTCTGCGCGCCCGGCGAGGCGGCGGACTTCGTGGCCGAGGGGCGGCTTCCGCTCAACACGCACGGGGGACAGCTCGGGGAGGCCTACCTGCACGGAATGAACGGCATCGCGGAGGCGGTCCGGCAGATCAGGGGGACCGCGGTGAACCGGATACCGGAGGCCCGGCGCGTCCTGGTGACTGCGGGCACGGGCGTACCGACATCTGGTGTGGTGCTCACGGCGGACGACTGAGGCCAGGCAGGGACCTCGGCGGCCGCGCACCCGCCACGACCTCCCGAGCGGTCGCTCCCGTGCCAGTCCTCCTGCGCGCTTCCTCCCTCACCTCCCGAGGCGAATCACCGAGCGAAACCCACGGCGCGAACCCCCAGGGGCCGAACCCCCAGGGGTGAACCCGCAGTAGGCATCCCCCTCCCGTCCACCTTCAGGAGGTGCGGCCGGCCCTGCCCCTACAACCTGAGGGGGACTCGTCTTCGGCACCTGCGGCCGATCCGCCGGAGACCCTCCCGCTCATAGCGTTGAGCCATGACCACACCCGTCTGCACCAGCGCTTCGAAGGCCGCCGCACCGGCGACGGCCCCGGCACCGGCGACGGCCGCGGCACCAGTGACGCACACCCTCCCCTACCCGTCGTTCACGTCGTACGTGAGGGCCCGGCAGCCGGTGTTGCTGCGTACCGCCAGGTCGCTGACCGGGAACCCGTGCGACGCGGAGGACCTGCTGCAGACCGCGCTCACCAAGACGTACGTCGCCTGGGAGCGCATCGAGGACCACCGCGCGCTCGACGGCTACGTGCGCCGCGCGCTGCTGAACACGCGGACGTCGCAGTGGCGCAAGCGCAAGGTCGACGAGTTCGCGACCGACGAGCTGCCCGAACCGGAGCCCCTGCCCGGACACGACGACGACCCGGCGGAGCGGCAGGCGCTCCGCGACGCGATGTGGCGGGCGATCATGCGGCTGCCGGCGCGGCAGCGGGCGATGGTCGTCCTGAGGTACTACGAGGACCTCAGCGAGGCCCAGACCGCCGAGGTGCTCGGCGTCTCCGTCGGCACGGTGAAGTCGGCCGTGTCGCGGGCGCTGGGCAAGCTGCGGGACGATCCTGAGCTGGGGCTTGTTCGGTAGTGCGCCGAAACGTCGGGCGACGGTGCGCCGGAGCGTGGCGTAACGTCACCTGATCGATCACCCGGGAGTAGTGACATACCGCGCGGTATGTGCGCAGAATCAGCGCAACCCTTACCGCCGCGTAGGCGATGTCGCCATCCGGGAGGACGCCGTGCTGAGCACCATGCAGGACGTACCGCTGCTGATCTCGAGGATTCTGACCCACGGGTCGACGATCCACGGGTCATCGCGGGTGACCACCTGGACCGGTGAGGGCGAGCCGCACCGCCGCTCCTACGCCGAGATCGGCTCCCGCGCGGCCCAGCTGGCGCACGCGCTGCGCGAGGACCTCGGGGTGGCCGACGACGACCGTGTGGCCACGCTCATGTGGAACAACGCCGAGCACGTGGAGGCCTACTTCGCGATCCCCTCCATGGGCGCGGTCCTGCACACCCTCAACCTGCGCCTGCCGGCCGAGCAGCTGGCCTGGATCGTCAACCACGCGGCCGACCGGGTGATCATCGCCAACGGTTCGCTGCTGCCCCTGCTCGCCCCGCTGCTGCCGCACCTGAGGACGGTGGAGCACGTGGTGGTCTCCGGGCCGGGCGACCGTTCCCTGCTCGCGGACGCGACCGCGCGGGTGCACGAATACGAGGACCTCGTCGCGGGGAAGCCGACCACGTACGACTGGCCGCAGCTGGACGAGCGCCAGGCGGCCGCCATGTGCTACACCTCCGGCACCACCGGTGACCCGAAGGGCGTCGTCTACAGCCACCGGTCCATCTACCTGCACTCCATGCAGGTCAACATGGCCCAGTCCATGGGGCTGACGGACCAGGACACCTCGCTGGTCGTGGTCCCGCAGTTCCACGTCAACGCCTGGGGGCTGCCGCACGCGACCTTCATGACCGGCGTGAACCTGCTGATGCCGGACCGCTTCCTCCAGCCGGCGCCCCTCGCCGAGATGATCGAGACCGAGAAGCCGACGCACGCGGCGGCCGTCCCCACCATCTGGCAGGGTCTGCTCGCCGAGCTGACCGCCAAGCCCAGGGACGTCTCCTCCCTCACCCAGGTCACCATCGGCGGCTCCGCCTGTCCGCCCGCCCTGATGGAGGCGTTCGACAAGCTGGGCATGCGCGTCTGCCACGCCTGGGGCATGACGGAGACCTCCCCGCTGGGCACGGTCGCCCGTCCCCCGGCCCAGGCGGTCGGCACCGAGAAGGAGTTCGCCTACCGCCTCACCCAGGGCCGTTTCCCGGCCGGCGTCGAGGCCCGCCTGACCGGCCCGGGCGGCGAGCGCCTCCCCTGGGACGGCGAGTCCGCCGGCGAGCTGGAGGTCCGCGGCCCGTGGATCGCCGGCGCCTACTACAACGGCCCCGACGGCGAACCCCTGCGCCCGGCCGACAAGTTCAGCGAGGACGGCTGGCTGAAGACCGGCGACGTCGGCACGATCTCCGCCGACGGCTTCCTCACCCTCACCGACCGCGCCAAGGACGTCATCAAGTCGGGCGGCGAGTGGATCTCCTCGGTGGAGCTGGAGAACGCCCTGATGTCCCACCCGGACGTCGCCGAGGCGGCGGTCGTCGCCGTCCCCGACGACAAGTGGGGCGAGCGCCCGCTGGCCACGGTCGTCCTCAAGGAGGGCGCGACCGCCGACTTCGAGACGCTGCGCGCCTTCCTCGCCGACGAGGGGAAGATCGCCAAGTGGCAGCTCCCGGAGCGCTGGACGATCATCGAGTCGGTGCCGAAGACGAGCGTCGGCAAGTTCGACAAGAAGGTGCTGCGCAGGCAGTACGCACAGGGCGAGCTGGACGTCACCAAGCTCTGAAACCGGCGGGGCGTCGCGAGTCGGGCCTTCGAGGCCGGGCTGGGGCGTCGCCCCTACGCGCGCAGTCCGGCCGAGGGCGTCCCACTCATCGGCCGGGGGGTTTCGCGCCGTGCGGCCCGGGGCCTCACCGCCGTACAGCCCGGGGGCAGACCCGGTAGGCCGTGCCGTCACCGCCGTACGGCTGAAGGCCTCGCCGCCGTGCGGCCGGGGCATCACAGTGCCGGGCCCGTGCCTGAACCCGCTACGGCTGAAGGCCTCGCCGCCGTGCGGCCGGGGCATCACCATCGCCCGGCCCGTGCGATCACCCTTGAACGGGCCGGGGTGTCACCCCCGGCCCGTGCCGTCACCCTCCAACGGCCGGGCGTCACCAGCCGCCCCGCCAGGGCGTCCCGGCCCGTGCCCTCACCGCCGCCCAGCCGTCGCCCCCCACCCCAGCACCAGCCACACCCCGGCCACCGCGCACACCCCGCCCCAGCCGGCGTGGCTGAAGGCGTACCCCGCGAGGGCCGAGGCGGCGGCGCCGCCGGCGAAGCCCGCGACGACGTACGCGGTGTTGGCGGTGGCCGGGGTGGACGTCGTGGTCAGGGCCAGCGTCTGGTTGGCGACATGCGAGGCGACGAGGGCCGCGTGGATCGCGATGGCGGCGACGAACAGGGCCGCGATCACCTGCCCGCCCAGCCAGAACAGCGGCACGGACACGGCCGCGAGCAGATACGCCGACCGAACGACCTCGGCGGCGCCGAACCGGTCGACCAGGCCGCCCGCCAGCGGTGCCACCGCGCTGGCCGTCAGCCCGAACAGGCCGAAGAGCCCGGCGGTGGCGGTGGACAGGCCGTAGGCGGGTCCCGTCAGCAGCAGCGCGAGCGAGGTCCACAGCGCGCTCCACGCCCCGAACATCCCGGCCTGCCGCACGCACGCGCGCCACAGGTCGGGCGAGCGGCGGACGAGACCGGGCAGGGTGGCCAGGGCCGAGAGCAGGGAGCCGTCCCGCCGCCGCTCTGAGGGCAGGACGTACGCGGTCGCCAGTCCCAGTACGGCGGTCAGCACGGCCGCGCCCGCGAACACCCACCGCCAGCCGAAGGCCTGACCGGCCAGTCCGCCGAGCACACGGGCCGCGACGATGCCCGTGAACAGCCCGGCGATCACGGTCGCGACATGGCGGGCGCGCCGGTCGGCGGGGGCGCATTCGGCGACGAGCGGGACGAGCAGCTGCGGGACGACGGTCGCGGCCGAGGCGACGAACACGGCGGCGGCCAGCGCGGTCGCCCCGGGTGCCGCCGCGCTGGCGACCAGACCGGCCGCGGTGACCAGGGTGAGGGCGCCGACGAGGCGACGGCGGTTGGCGCTGTCGCCGAGCGGGGCGAAGAGGAGCAGGCCGACGGCGTAGCCGAGCTGCGCGATCGAGGCGATCCAGGCCACGGCCGAGGGCGTGGAACCGAAGTCGCGGGCCATCAGGGAGAGCAGCGGGGCGGCGAGGTAGATGTTGGCCGCCGTGACCGCGCTGCACACCGCGAGGAGGGTGAGGAAGACGGCCGGGGGCGGGGTGCGGCGCGGCGTGGGGGCGGAGGCCGGGCGGACGGTCGTTGCTGAGGACATGAGCGGGGGACTCCTTCGAGCCTTGCTCGGGGACGGTTGGAGCCAACTCCAACAACCAACCAGTTGGTTGGCTGAAGGGTTGAACAGTCCCGGCGCCCCGGGCATTCCCTGTCAACCAAATGGTTGGTTACCTGCCGCGCTACCCTGGCCCCATGGCAGCAAGGGACCCCGAGGCCACCAGGGCCCGGATCTTCGAGGCGGCGACCGCCGAGTTCGCCCGCCACGGCATCGCCGGCGCCCGCATCGACCGCATCGCGACCGAGGCGAAGGCCAACAAGCAGCTGATCTACGCCTACTTCGGCAACAAGGCGGAGCTGTTCGCCCGGGTCCTGGAGAAGTCCATGCTCGACCTGGCCGTCGCCGTGCCCGTCGACCCGGACGACATCGAGAACTGGATCGACCGGGTCATGGACTACCACGCCGCCCACCCCGAGGTGCTGCGCCTGCTCATCTGGGAGGGCCTGGAGTACGGCAGCGCACACGAGCTGCCCGACGAGGCCGAACGCCAGGAGCACTACCGCAGCAAGATCGCAGCCCTCCGCGACGGCCAGGACCGGGGCGTGATCACCGACGCGATCCCGGCCCGCGATCTGCTCTTCCTGCTCATCGCACTGGCCAACTGGGCCGCCGTGGTCCCGCAGATGCGCCGCATCGTCGCGGGCACCGACGACACCGACCGCGACCGCCTGCGCGCCTCGGTCAGGGAGGCGGCCCGCCGACTGGTCGCCCGCTGAGCGGCGCGGCACGCCGACCGGTCTGTTGATCGCTCACCCTGCCGGACCGGCGCCGACGAGTCGAGACGAGGTGCTCGGCTGCGTACGGCGGTCGGTCAGTTGATCAGTTGACGCAGGACGGTAGATCGGTCGGTCAGTCGACGCACGACGGTGCATCAGCTGACCGGCTGACGCACGACGGTCGTCGGTTGACCAGTCACGACGCACGACGGTCGGTCAGTTGATCCCGATCCGGGCCAGCAGGTCGACGATCCGTACCTGCACCTCGCTGCTGGTGGACCGCTCCGCGAGGAACAGCACCGTCTCGCCCGAGGCCAGCCGCGGCAGGTCGGCCTGGTCGACGGCGGCGGTGTAGACGACGAGCGGGGTGCGGTTGAGCTGCCCGTTCGCGCGCAGCCAGTCGACGATCCCTGCCCTGCGCCGATGCACCTGCATCAGGTCCATCACCACGAGGTTCGGCCGGAACTGCCCTGCCAGCGTCACCGCGTCCGCGTCGCTCGCGGCCCGCGCCACCTGCATCCCGCGCCGCTCCAGCGTCGCGGTCAGCGCCAGCGCTATCTCCGCGTGTTCCTCGATCAGCAGCACGCGCGGCGGGTGCTGCTCACTGTCCCGCGGCGCCAGCGCCTTCAGCAGGACGGCGGGATCGGCGCCGTACGCCGCATCCCGTGAGGCCTGCCCCAGACCGGCCGTGACCAGCACCGGCACCTCGGCCGCCACCGCCGCCTGGCGCAGCGACTGAAGCGCGGTCCGCGTGATCGGCCCGGTCAGCGGGTCGACGAAGAGCGCGGCGGGGAAGGCCGCGATCTGCGCGTCGACCTCCTCGCGGGAGTGCACGATGACGGGCCGGTAACCACGGTCGCTCAGCGCCTGCTGCGTGCTGACGTCCGGCGCGGGCCACACCAGCAGCCGACGAGGGTTGTCCAGCGGCTCCGGCGGCAGTTCGTCGTCCATCGGCTGCGGCCGCGGCGGATCGGCCACCTCGACGGCCCCGCCGGGACCGTCCAGCGGCTCGGGCCCCTCAGCGGCGTTCTCGTCCGGCGCGCCGATCGCGTACGACCGTCCGGCGCCCTCGGTCCCCGGCGCGAGCCGGGACTGCCCCGCCATCGAGTGCTGCGGCTGCGGCTGGGCGGGCGCCTGCGCGGGCTGCTCGGCCGGCGGGTGCGGGCGGGCGGCCTGCTCCGGCCGCGTGGCCGGGTCGGGAGGCGTACCGAGCTTGCGACGACGACCCGAGCCACCCGGCTGGTGCGGCGGAGGCGTGGCCGAGGGCTGCTGCACCTGGGCCGCCTGCCGGTTGAACGGTACGCCCTGCCCCAGCGTCCGCACGCTGATCGCCCGGCCCTGCGTCGAGTTCGGATCACCCGGCGCCGCGGCCTCCGCGGGCAACGGCTGAGCCACCCGCTGCGCCTGAGCGGCACCTTCGGGCGGCAGGGGGGCGCCGGGCGCGGGCGCGCCCTGCTGCTGAGCCGGGGCCGGAACCGGGGCCTGCACCTGGGCCGGGGCGGCGGCGCCGTTCGCGGACACGGCGCTCGGCGGGGTCGCGTTCGGTGGTGGTACGGGGGTCGGCGTGCTCCCGTGGGGCGGTACGGGGTTCCCGGCCGGGGCCGGGTTGGGCGGCATGGGCGTGCCCGCGCCGGAGGTGTCGGCGGCCGCGGGCCACTGCTGCGGGGCGGGAGTGCCCTGGGCCGGGGTGCCCTGACCCGGGGCCGCCTCCGCGGGGAGCGCCTGGTCGGCAGCGGCCTGTTCCGCCGCGGCTGCCGTGCCCGGGTGCGCGGGAACGGGTTCCGGCGCGACGGCGCCCTGACCCGCCGGTGCCTGTCCCGGCACGGCTTGCTGCGGCAGCGGCTGACCGGCGGCGACGGCCTGCTGGGCGGGCAGCCCGGCGTACCCGGACGGATCCTGCGCCGGCCCCGGCTGGTGGACCTGCGGCACCTGCGGCTGGAGGGCCGGCCCGACCCCGGCGGCCTGCACGCCCTGACCGGCGGCAACGCCCTGAACGGGCACGGCGGCGCCCTGCGGCGGCACGGAGGCCCCCTGAACCGGCAGGCCCACACCGGGCGGCGGCACGGTCACCCCATGCGGGGGCACCGCGACCCCCTGCGGCGGGACAGCGACCCCCTGCGGCGGGACGGCCGCACCCTGCGGGGGAACGGTGTTGCCGTGTGGCAGGGCGGGGACGCCCTGGGCGGGCACCGGGCCACCCTGAGCGGGCCCCGAAGCGCCCTGAGCAACCCCTTGAGCGGGAACGGGAGCCCCCTGAGGTGGGACGGGCGCACCCTGCGGGGGAACGGTGTTGCCGTGTGGCAGGGCGGGGACGCCCTGGGCGGGCACCGGGCCACCCTGAGCGGGCCCCGAAGCGCCCTGAGCAACCCCTTGAGCGGGAACGGGAGCCCCCTGAGGTG